>CAYTIL010000037.1:0-79789 GCA_964437985.1 uncultured Acidobacteriaceae bacterium | reverse complement strand
GGTTTTCCCCACGCGCGTGGGGATGGTCCGTGGCTACGGGATGTAGGTTTGGCCCTCTATGAGTTTTCCCCACGCGCGTGGGGATGGTCCGATTCGGGGCCGGAATCTCTCCCGGCCCCGGTTGTTTTCCCCACGCGCGTGGGGATGGTCCAGTAGGAGTACGGGCCGTCACCGGCCTGACTACGTTTTCCCCACGCGCGTGGGGATGGTCCGCCGTACACCGGCTCAGGCTCTTGCTCCGGTTCGTTTTCCCCACGCGCGTGGGGATGGTCCGTTGACCTTCTCCGGCGTTACGATCTTGGAGGTGTTTTCCCCACGCGCGTGGGGATGGTCCGAACGCGGACATTCTCACGCAGGACAAGGTGGCGTTTTCCCCACGCGCGTGGGGATGGTCCGGCTTCCGCTTGGGGCGCACAGAGCGCGTTACCGTTTTCCCCACGCGCGTGGGGATGGTCCGCAAATTCGTAATTATTTGCTTGACTTTGGCTTGTTTTCCCCACGCGCGTGGGGATGGTCCGCGCTTGCCGATTTCTTCCTGCCACGTTGCGGGGTTTTCCCCACGCGCGTGGGGATGGTCCGTCCTGCATGGCTTGCCCGATCATCGCCGTAGCGTTTTCCCCACGCGCGTGGGGATGGTCCGTTCTTCGACCACGCCACTCCCGCAGCGTTCACGTTTTCCCCACGCGCGTGGGGATGGTCCGATTGGCTTGGGGCTAGGGTCTTGTGTCTCTGAGTTTTCCCCACGCGCGTGGGGATGGTCCGCTATGACGCTGTTGATTGGCGGGGGATGGCCAGTTTTCCCCACGCGCGTGGGGATGGTCCGAAAACGTGGTCCCCCAGGTTCGGACGGAAGATGTTTTCCCCACGCGCGTGGGGATGGTCCGCATTGGCTTGATCGTGTTCTGGTCGTTCTTGAGTTTTCCCCACGCGCGTGGGGATGGTCCGGGCAGGGAGATTGCCGACGAAGCCCGCTTCGAGTTTTCCCCACGCGCGTGGGGATGGTCCGCCAGCGCACCCGCACGTGGTCGGAGGTAGGGCGTTTTCCCCACGCGCGTGGGGATAGGAAAACGAAGAACGATTCGTATCCGCTAATATATAAACCCCGTTCCGACCGCTGGAGGCAGAGGCATGAAAATCGCCTACCTCGACATCGAAACAAACTACACTGGCAAATTTAGCGATCAACGGCGATTCAGCGACCACAAGAATCACCGCATTACTGTTCTTGGTCTGCGTGTCCTTCAGAAGGATAAAGATTCTTTCTTACAGCTCGTAGACAAGGAGATTTCTAAGGTCGCATTCCTAAGTGCGCTTATGGGGATAGACCTAATCGTGACATACAACGGCCGCTCGATTCCTGACAAAGTAAAAGGACACATTGGTTTCGATTTTCCAGTGATCGTCTCCCAGTTTGGCGTTGTGCTGGACAAGGAATTTAAACATCTTGACCTTTGCCCAGCTTGCTGGCAGCGCGGCCTCTGGGGAGGCCAAAAGGCAATTGAGAGATCGCTAGGATTGAAGCGAAGGCTGCCCGGAAGGGATGGGGCCTGGGCGGACGCCGTCTGGAAGAAATACGAAACAATTAGGGATCAGAAATTCCTGAACGAATTGCTGGAATACAACCGCGAAGATGTATTCATGCTACGTCGAATACATGAGGCTCTGCAAATGCAGTGAGATTTACTCACAACCAAGTCATTCTTACTGCAACACAGTGCCGCTCCCCCTGGCACACCTGAGGGTGCCGGAGTGTCGAAACGTTTCGTTTCCTGCACAGTTCAGTTCGGGTAGAGATTCTGCGTGCAACTGACGTGCAGAATCCGGCTCCTTTCGCTCGATTTTCGCGGCTTGAGGCGGGGAAGGGCAATGGATTCAACGGGACTTAGGTTTGACCTCTTGGGCTCATAACCCAAAGGTCGCGGGTTCAAATCCCGCCCCCGCAACCAACGGACGCTGACGGGCCAGACCCGAAAGCGTCCTTCCTGTTTTTTATGTCCGCGAATCAGCGGTCTACCAATGTCTCGGGTCTCCGACAAACGGTAATTCTCGTACATCCTGGGGAGTAGCCCAGAAACCGGGGAATGAGCGGCCAAGGTGCAGCGCCGGATACCCCACTCACAGCGCCAGAGGCGCAGGGCTTGACAGCCGATTTGTCCTCGTGTATATAACTCATACGTTATGCAACCGAATAGTTATGGACGACTGACCCCCGGCCGCCTCGACGCCACCTTCGCGGCGCTCGCCGATCCCACGCGGCGGGCGATCCTGGCCCGGCTGGCCGCGGGTGAGGCCGCGGTGACCGAGCTGGCCGAGCCCTTCGCCATGAGCCAGCCCGCCATTTCCAAGCATCTCAAGGTGCTGGAGCGCGCCGGGCTGATTTCGCGCGGCCGCGACGCGCAGCGCCGGCCTCGCCGGCTGGAGGCGGTGCCGCTGGCGGAGGCCAACCAGTGGCTGGAGCGCTACCGGCAGTTTTGGGAGGCCAGCTTCCAGCGCCTGGACGCCCTGCTCGACCAAATGAAGGCCAAGAACAAGAAGAAGAAACGTGGACGCACCCAGCGATAGAGGAAATCACCGATCAAGAACACCGGAAGGTTGCAAACACTTACGCCCGGGAGGAGATTCCCGATGACCAACCCCGGAAATTTGCGAATCACGACGCCCACGGAGCGCGAGATCGCGCTGACGCGCGTCTTCAACGCGCCCAGCAACCTGGTTTTTGAAGCCATGACCAAGCCCGAACTGGTCCAGCGCTGGCTTCTGGGACCGCCCGGCTGGACCATGCCGGTCTGCGAGATCGACCTGAGGGTGGGCGGCGCCTTCCGCTACCTGTGGCGTAGCGAGAAAGGAAGGGACATGGGCATGCGCGGCGTCTATCGGGAGATTTCGCCGCCCGGGCGTATCGTCCATACCGAAGTGTTCGACGAAGACTGGACCGACGGCGAAACCACGGTGACCAGCGTCCTGGCCGAAAAGGACGGCAAGACCACGCTCACCACCACGATACGATACGCGTCGCAGGAGGTTCGCGACATGGTCCTCAAGACTCCCATGGAGTCGGGAGTGGCTGCGAGCTACGACCGGCTGGCCGAACTGCTGGCCTCGCCGGCGTAGCACCACGGAGAATCCGCATGCCTGCCCAGACGATGAAAAAAGGGCCGAAGAAAGTCGGGAAGTCCGCGAGGAGAACCGCGCCCCAGAGCGCACCCAAGCGCGCCCCCGGGAGCGCCCAAAAGAGCGCGCCCACCCGGGCATCCCCGAAGGGAGCGCAGCGGCCACTCCAGGAGCAAGTCAGGCCGGCGCTTTCGTCGCTCAAACAGATGAGCACCCAGCACGAACCGCGAGAACCTGGCGCGGTTCGGCATCACCGCGAGCAAGGCCTTGGGTGTGTCGATGGCCAACCTGCAGGTGCTGGCCAAGCGCCTGGGGCGCAACCACGAGCTGGCCGCCGGCCTCTGGGCGACCGGCTGGTACGAGGCCCGCATGCTGGCCTCGTTGGTCGACGAGCCGGCACGGGTCACGCCCGCGCAGATGGACCGCTGGTGCCGCGACTTCGACAACTGGGGAATCTGCGACAACCGCGTGCTTTTGCCTGTTCGACCGCACGCCGCACGCCTGGGACAAGGTGGCGCAGTGGAGCGACCGGCGCGACGAGTTCGCCAAGCGCGCGGCCTTTGCGCTGCTCGCCAGTCTCGCCGGGCACGACAAGAGCGCCGCCGACGAGCGCTTCGCCCGTTGCCTGCCGCTCATCGAGCGCGCTGCCCGCGACGAACGAAACTTCATCAAGAAGGGTGTGAGCTGGGCTCTGCGCCGGGTTGGCAGGCGCAGCGCCGCGCTCCACGCCGCCGCGCTGAAGGTGGCCCGGCGCCTGTCGGCCTTCCCGCAGACCGCGGCGCGTTGGGTGGGGAAGGACGCGCTCCGGGAGCTCACCAGCACTGCGGTGGCGCCGGCTCGCCGGACGACGCCGCGACGCCGATGGCTGAACGACGCGACTCTACAACCCCGTGGATCCTCAACCTTGAACCAACGAGCTGGCGAGCGGCATGCAAAGCCAGTAAATGCAGGCTGGCCATGGATTTGGAGACCATAAAACTTTACCATTGTAAAATGTTTATCAAGCACGTAAAATTGTGCTACACGCATTAATGTGCTCGATGGTTTCAGGCCCATGAAAACCAACGTCACCCTAAAACTCGACGCCAATCTGCTCCGGGAGGCGCGCGTTCTCGCGGCCGAGGAGGGGAGCTCCATCAGCGCCCTGCTGAGCGACCGCCTAGAGGCGCTGGTCCGCCAACGCAAAGCATTTGACCGTGCCCGGCGAAGGGCCCTGGCGCGGCTCCGCCAGGGGATTGACCTGCAATGGACACCTCCCCAGTCGCGAGATGAACTCCATGAGCGATAAGTGTTTCCTGGACACAAACATCCTGATGTACGCACACGACACGGCCGCCGGCGCGAAGCACGAGCGCGCCCGGGCGCTGGTGGAGGAGCTGTGGCGCAACCGCTCGGGCGTCGTGAGCACCCAGGTTCTCCAGGAACTGTGCGTGGCCTTGCGGCGCAAGGCGGGCCGGCCCGTGGATCTTAAGACTGCCCGCGACATCGTGACGGACTATCTGACCTGGGATGTTTACGTAAACACGGGCGAATCCGTACTCGAGGCGCTGGAGGTGGAAGAACGCTACGGGATTTCATTCTGGGATGCGCTCGTGATTCAGGCCGCGGAGGCCTCGGGCGCTACCGTCCTTTATTCCGAAGACCTTTCCAGTGGTCAGACCTATCGCGGCGTGCGGGTTGTGAATCCGCTAGTGCTCGCTACCTAGCCGAGGTTCTCTGCAGACACCGGAACCGAAACTCGGCGCAGTCCGGCGACCTGAAATCTCTGTCTGCCTTTCTGACGTCCAGGAAATGTTCGAGCGGCAGGCGCGCTGGCAGCAATCGCGGGCCAAGCTATCCTGGATGGAAAAGCTGCGCATGGCCGAAACCCTCCGCCTGGCCGCCCAGATGTTGGCGAAAGGCAGACCGGAGCGCGAACCTGAACGGGAGCCTGGAATTCGAGGCCTCTCGACACCCTGAGGGAGTTTCGGCCGGGCCTTCGCAGGGTTGTTTGAAATTGTGCGGTTGGCCTGAGAGCTCCTTACTTTAGCTCGGACCCCATGGCAGGCTGGCCGCGGAGTAGAAAGGTCTTGGGGTACTTGCCTTGGCCACAGATCTTGAAGGAACCGAAATCCTTGTACCACGGCCCTTGCGGCGCTTCCGGCTCGGTATCGCGCCACAACTTCAATTGGTACAGATCCTCGGCCGAAATCTGCCGGTCGCGTAACCGTTCGAAAAGATGATCGCGCAAGGTGGCCGGCAGATCCGTCCACTGGATCTTCGGCATTCACACTCCGAAGGTGATGCGCGCCAGTTCGCTCTTGATTTGCTGGATCTCGATGGCGTCCGTTGAGGCGCGGAGCCTTTCGGTCAGTTCGAAAAAGTGCCGGCGCTCCGCTTCCCGAGCTTGAAGTCCAGCTTCGATCAGGTTTTCAAGCACACGACTCGCACTGCGGTTCTCGCGCCGGGCGAGCTGCTTCACGCGCGTGTCGGTTTCCGCGGGCAGGGAGATGCTCCGCCGCACCGCCCTCATTCTTCTCTTGGTTGCACCCATGCCTCTACTCTACACCACAGTGCACCAATATGCACCATGAGGCGCTGGGTCCCTCCTATTTGCTCAGCTTCTTCCGCTCGCAGGCCATGACGACCTTCTCCGGATCAATGGCGTCGCGGTCGAGCTGCATCTCCACCACCTTGCCCTGCTTATCGATCAGGTAGGTGACGCGGCGCGCGGCCTTGTACTGCGGGTTGTAGATGCCGTACTCCTTGGTGACGTCGCCGCCCCAGTCGCTGAGCAGCGGGAAGGTGACTTTGATCTTTTCCGCAAACGCCGCGTTGGCGAAGCGGCTGTCCATGCTCACACCCAGTACCTGGGTGTCGGCGGCCTCCAGCCGGGCAAGGTTCTGCTGGAAGGCCTCCATTTCCTTCTGTCAACCGCCGGTGAAGGCGAAGACGTAGAACGCCAGGACCACGTTCTTCTTGCCGCGGAAGCTGGCCAGGGAAACGTCGGCGCCGTGCTGGTCCTTGAGCGTAAAGTCGGGCGCCTGGTCGCCGACTTTGATCTTGGGAGCAGGCGGCGGTGCGTCTTTCTTCGCTTCCTTCTGCTGAGCTGAGGTGGAAACCGCCAGCGACAGCAGCAGCGCGGCGAGCAATGGCTTGCGCATGGATCCTCCGTGAAGAGCAGCGCAAGCCTAACTGCTGCTGCGGCGGGCGTCAATCGGACGAGTGCGGCGCCCTGCCGAGCCGGCAAGGGCAAGGGCAGGAAATCACACACAATTGCATGAATGGCCATTCAGCCAGTACATTCAAGAGACAGGTAGCTGGTATCGGGTGTCAGGTCTCAGGGTGCGGAACAACTTCTTGGCGAAGAACAAAGTCAAAATCGAGGTCGCGGGCGGCTCGCGGCGCAGCGTGAATGGCGCGGAGAAGCATCAGCGCATCCTGGACGCGGCGGTGGAGGTGATCGCCGAGCACGGATACTTCCGCGCCCGAGTCTCCGAAATCGCGGACCGGGCGGGCGTGGCCGACGGCACCATCTATCTTTACTTCAAGAACAAGGAGCAGGTTCTGATGGCGGCCATCGACGCCGCCTTCGCCGCCTTCCTGCAGCGGGCGCGCGCCGAAATGGAGAAGACGCGCGACCCCCGCGAGCGCCTGCAGCGCATCGCCTGGCTGCACCTCGAAGGACTGGGCGCCAACCGCAGTCTGGCCATCGTCTTCCAGACCGAACTGCGACAGAGCGCGCGCTTTCTGGCACAATTCTCCCACCGGCGCCTGGTGGAGTACTTTGACCTGATCCGCCAGGTGGTGCGCGACGGCCAGCAGGCGGGCATGTTCCGCCGCGAGATGTCCGACAAGATCGCCGCCAACTGCTTCTTCGGCGCGCTCGACGAAATGGTGACTTCCTGGGTGCTGAGCGAGCACGATTACCCGCTGGCCGGCGCCGCCGACGCGGTGGTGGACGTGGTGCTCCGAGGAATGGAGGCTCGCAACTAGAGCATGGAAGCCAGCGGAAGCAAGCCCTCCACCCTTATCGACGTCTTCTACAACGCCGTGGACCGCAACTCCGCGCGGGTGATGACCTTCAAGCAGAGCATCCGCTGGATCGACATTGCCTCCCACGAACTCTACCGCGACGCGGTGGGCACGGCGCGCACCCTGGCCTCCTGGGGCATCGCCAAGGGCGACCGGGTGGCCATCCTCAGCGAGAACCGGCCGGAGTGGGCGGTGGCCGACTTCGGGACCCTGCTGCTGGGCGCGGTGGTGGTTCCCGTCTACACCACGCTGCCGGCCGAGCAGGTGGCCTACATCCTGAAGGATTCGGGCGCGCGCGTGATCTTCTGCTCTTCCACCGAGCAGCTCAAGAAAATCCTTTCCATCCAGGGCCAGACGCAGATCGAGAAAATTGTGGTGATGGACTACGTGGGCATCACCGAAGGCCTGCCCATGCACCGCATGATGCACAACCAGCCGCCGGGGCGCGACTCCGAATTCGACACCCGCGCGCGCAGCATCTCGCCCGCTGACCTGGCCACCATCATCTATACCTCGGGCACCACCGGCACGCCCAAGGGCGCCATGCTCACGCACGGCAACCTGGCGTCCAACGTGTGGTGCTCGCTGGAGCAGCACGACCTGCAATCCGGCGAAATTTCGATTTCCTATCTGCCGTTGTCGCACGTCACCGGGCGCCACCTCGACCACGTGTGCTTGCAGCGGGGCATCACCATCGCCTACTGCCCGAATCCCGACCGCGTGCTCGACGTAGCCGCGGAAGTGAAACCCACGCTCATGGTGGCGGTTCCCCGCGTGTACGAGAAGGTGCGCGCGGTTACCCGCCGCCTCACCGCGCACGGCTTCAAGCACTCCGTCTACAACTGGGCGATGGGCGTGGGGCGCGCGCATCGCGACCTTGCCCTGGCCGGGAAGCGTCCCGACTCGCTTTCCTGGAAGCTGGCCGACGCGCTCCTGTTTTCCAAGATCCGCAAGGCCTTCGGCGGAAGCGTGCGCACCTTTATTTCCGGCGGCGCGCCCCTGGGCCGCGAGCTGGCCGAATGGTTTGCCGACGTGGGCATCCGCATTCTGGAAGGCTACGGCCTTACCGAAACCTCGCCGGTCATGTGCATCAACTCGCCCCGGCAGCACCGCATCGGGACCGTGGGCCGCCCCCTGGAGAACGTGGAAGTGCGCATCGCCGAGGACGGCGAAATCCTCACCCGCGGCCCCAGCATCTTCTCCAGCTACTGGAACCTGCCCGAGGAAACCCGTAACGCCTTCGTGGACGGCTGGTTCAAGACCGGCGACATCGGCGCGCTCGACGCCGACGGCTTCCTCTCCGTCACCGATCGCAAGAAGGATCTGATCAAGACTTCGGGCGGGAAGTTCGTCGCGCCCCAGCCCATCGAAGCCTTGCTGAAGGCCAACCCGCTGGTGGGACAGGCGGTGGTGGTGGGCGACCGCCGCCGCTTCGCCATGGCCATTCTGGCTCCTCACTTCCCCGCGCTGGAAGACTGGGCGCTCGCCAACGGCATCGCTTTCACCTCGCACCCGCAACTGGCGGCCGATCCGAAAGTACGGGCGCTCTACGAGGGCATCGTCGCCGAGCTCAACCAGAAGCTGGCGCCCTTCGAAACCATGAAAAAAATCCTGGTGGTGGGCGAGGAGTTCACCATCGCCGGCGGCACCATGACGCCTTCGCAGAAGGTCCGCCGCCGCTTCGTCGAGGAAAAGTACCGCCGCGAGATTGAAGCCATCTACGAGGAAACGACGGCCGTAGCGAAGCAGCCTGTTGGCTCCTGAGCGCAATACCCAGTAGGGAGAGCATTTCGTGAGTGAAATCGAGAGAATCCGCGAGAGCTTCCGCCCGCCACGGATCACTACACTGTTTGTGGGTGAATCAGCACCACAGAGCGGGAAGTTCTTCTATCTAGGCAATAGCCAAGTCTATTGGTACATGCAAGAAGCCTTTGGTGGCGGGGAAGATTTTCTCGCGTGGTTCAAGACGAATGGATTCTTCCTTGACGATCTCATTCTCATTCCGGCCAACAAGATAGCCGACAAGCGTGAACGGCAGCAACTCGGCTGGGACAGCGTACCCTCGCTTGCTGAACGCCTGTCACGCTACCAGCCAGCCATGGTGGTGGCCCTGATGAAGGCTATCGATCCGATGGTCCGAGCGGCGATGGCCGAGGCTGGCTTGTCGGATCTCCCGTTCGAATCGACGCCATTCCCGGGCAACGGCCAGCAAGGCAACTTCCGCTCCAAGATGGCCGAGATCATCCACAAATTCCCAAGATTGGAGTCGTGAAGCGTTTGCGACTTGGGGCATTTCCACAGCGTTCAGGTGCTGGAACATGGCTCCCCTGACGACCGGCGGTACTGCGTCAGTCTGAAAGCTGACGCAAAACGCGGAGCATGGCTTCGTGTTGCGGACTGTCGCGCTGAACAGTCCAGCGGTCGTAGTGGTCATGCCACTCAAAGCGTGCTTTGCGGAGCGCATCGCGGAATCGTTTTGGGTCAATCTTGGCGTCTTTGGCCATCTCTTCCGCTGTCACCCAGTCGGACGCCATGTTCATATTTATACACCTCTCAGTTTGCCGGAAGACAATACCCGACCGGCTTGCAACTTCCCGCCGGGCTGGTTATTCTTGAGCCTATGGTCAAGTCCGCCATTGTCGCCAGCCTTTAGCTCATCCTGGTAAGGATGCCCAGGACGCGCACGCGTCCGTGAATCCCCGGGCCGCCTTTCCTTCCTCTTGATTCAAGTTTGCAAGCCGGTCCGCCTGGGCGGACAGAGGAACACTTCCATGGATTTGCATCACTTGGGCTGGGACGATTTCTTTGCACAACAGTTTGAGGAATATTCGACGCAAGGGCTGGCTCCGGCGCGCATTGCCGCGCAGCACCGCGAAATCTACCGCGTCTATTGCGGGCAGGGCGAAGTGGTGGCCGCGGTCTCCGGGCGCCTGCGCCGCGAGGCTGCGGCACAACAGCATTTCCCCGTGGTCGGCGACTGGGTAGCGGTCCGCCCCCGTGAGCGGGGCGCCACCATTCACGCCGTGCTCCGCCGTCGCACACAGTTTTCGCGCAAGGTGGCGGGCCGGATCACGGCGGAGCAGGTAGCCGCCGCCAACGTGGACACCGTCTTCCTGGTCGCCGGCCTGGACGGCAACTTCAACCTGCGCCGCCTGGAGCGCTATCTGGTGACGGCGTGGGAGAGCGGCGCCGTCCCGGTGGTGGTGCTCAACAAACGCGACCTGTGCGACGGCGGCGATCTTGCGGGCAAGCTGGCGGCAGTGGAGGCGGTTGCGCCCGGCGTCGCTATCCACGCCGTCAGCGGCACGACTGGCGAAGGCATGGACGCGCTCTTTCCCTATCTCACCGCGGGAAAAACCGCGGCGCTGCTGGGATCGTCGGGCGTGGGGAAATCCACGCTCATCAATTGCCTGCTGGGACGCGAGGCGCTGCGCACCGCTCCGGTGCGCGAAGACGATAGCCGCGGCCGCCACACTACTACGCACCGCAAGCTGGTGCTGCTGCCGGACGGCGGCATGATCATCGATACGCCCGGCATGCGCGAGCTGCAGTTCTGGTCGGCGGGCGAAGGGGTGAACACCGCGTTCGCCGATCTGGCAGAGCTGGCCTCCGGCTGCCGCTTCCATGACTGCTCTCATCGGGCGGAACCTGGGTGCGCGGTGCTGGAAGCGGTCCGCGAAGGCCGGTTCGATTCGCGCAGGTTGGAGAACTTTCACAAGGCGCAGGCCGAGCTGGCCGCGCTGGAGCGCCGCCAGGACGCGCTCGCGGCGCGCGAGTACAAGCGGCAGTCGAAGTCTGGGGCGAAGCTGCTGCGGGCGAGGCTGCGGGAGAAGAGATAAGGCCTGCGCGGGCGGGTCGCCCGCTTCCACATGGGCGGTTGTTAGAATAGAGGGATGGATTCCTTCATTCTCGCCGGCCGCGAATTCCGCTCGCGGCTGATTGTAGGCACGGGCAAGTACAAGTCCGGCCAGGAGACGGCGCGCGCCATCGCAGCCTCCGGCGCGGAGATGGTTACGGTGGCGGTGCGGCGCGTGAACCTGGACCGCTCCAAAGAATCCCTGCTCGACTTCATCGATCCGCAGAAATATTTCCTGCTGCCCAACACCGCGGGTTGCTACACTGCCGACGACGCCATCCGCACCGCCCGCCTGGGGCGCGAGGTGGGACTTTCGGACTGGGTGAAGGTGGAAGTGATCGGCGACCAACGCACGCTGTTCCCCGACGTGGTCGCCACCGTCGAAGCCACGCGCGTGCTGGTGAAGGAAGGCTTCACCGTACTTCCCTACACTTCCGACGACATCGTGGTTGCGAAGCGCCTTCTCGACGCGGGCGCGGCTGCCATCATGCCGCTGGGTGCGCCCATCGGCTCAGGGCTGGGAATCCAGAACGCCGCCAGCCTGCGCATCCTAAGGGAGATGATTACGGAAGTGCCGCTGGTAGTGGACGCGGGAGTGGGCACGGCCTCGGACGCCGCCATCGCCATGGAGCTGGGCTATGACGCGGTGCTGATGAACTCCGGCATCGCCCACGCCGACGATCCCGTGCTCATGGCCGAGGCCATGAAACACGCCGTCATCGCGGGCCGCGCCGCGTTCCTCGCCGGCCGCATGCCCAGGAAGCTCTATGCCACCGCCAGTTCGCCGCTGGAGGGAGCGGTGAAGTAATGTGCGATGTTTGATGTTTGATGTGCGATGTGAATTCCGAAACTTCGCACATCGCACATCACACATTACTCATTTGCAATCGCCCATCACCCGGTGGTACTTGAACTCCTCCGCCGGTTCCTTGCTGCTGGCGTCGCCCTCCACGCGGGCGGTGAGTTCGGTGGGCGAGTCCGAGCGGTAGATGATGCGTTTGGGGAAGTCGTGCGCCAGGTTTTCGAATACGGCTTCCTTCGCGGTGTGGCGCACCAGCTTGAAGTCGGTGGGCGGTGCCCCCTTGGGCTGAGCGACGTAGTAAATGCCATCGGCGCGGGCCTCAACACGCAGGAACTCGAAGAACGAACCTCGCTTCGAAGTGGTGCGGCTCATGCCCAGCATGAGCTTCCCCGCGGGCTCCATCCACTGTTCTTGAATGGTCACGTTGGGGCTTTCCAGGCGCCAGTTCCCCGCCATCCAGGAAACCGCCGCCAGGTCAGGCACTGCATCGGGCGCTGCGGGAGCGGACAAGGCCACAGCACCAATCAGGATGACGAGCAACAAGGTTCGCATGATTTCTCCTCCACGAAGTTGAAGTGCGGGAATCCTACAGCAGCTGCAGAACTGCGGGATTGAAGAAATGCGACATCAGCCGCCGGAAGCAAATTGCAGGCTGAGGGGTTCGGTCTCTCCCGACAAGCTGCCGGGGGTGCAGCCGGCAAACTGCCGGAAGTCGCGAATCAGGTGGGCCTGGTCGGCGTAACCGCAATCCGCGGCCAGGTAGGCCCAGTTCGGTTTCGGCGTCCTGCTCATGGCCTTGAGCACGTTGCGGAAGCGCACCATGCGTGCGAACAGCTTGGGACCTACGCCCACGTGCTGCCGAAAAAGCCGTTCCAGTTGCCGGTTGCTGATGCCGGTGTGATGCCGCAGCGCGTCCACGGCGCCGCGACCTTCGGTGAGTTCGGTGTAGCTCACGGCGGAACGGATCCGAGCATCGAGTTTGCTCCCTTCCCTTTCCAGACAGGGTTGCAAGCGAGCCTCGATTCGCTCGGGTGTGGCGCGGCGAAGGTCGAGCAGCGGGCGGAGCGCGCGCGCCAGGCGGGAGTTCACCGCCTCCAGCTCCACCAGGCGGTCGGTAAGTTGCGACGCAGCGTCGCACAAGACAGCGCTGCCGGCCCAGCTCTTCAGGCGCACTCCCACGGTGTGCGCTTCTCCGGCGGGACGCACCGTGACCGGTCGCGTGATTTGTCCGGAAACCAGTTGTCGCGGCTGCCGCCGCCAGCCTGCGGGAGTGAGTTCCTCGAACGGGTCGGCGAGGTGGAGGATGATCTCCATGCGCCCGTCGGTGGCCACGCTTTCCGGCGTCTTGCTCCGGCCGCGCAGCACCCAGTAAGACTCTACCCAGGGAGCGAGGCTGGCCGAGGGGCGGTGTTCGGAGTAGTGCATGGACACGATTGTAATGCAGCTACTTCTTCGCCGAGGCGTCCGCCGGAGGCTGGGGAGCCTGCTCCGGCGCCGGCGTGATGTAGACCACCTCGCCGGGGCGGGTGTAACGCAGTTGCTCGCGCGCTTCCTTCTCGATGGTGCGCGGGTCGCTCTTCAGGGAATCAATCTGGCGGCTGAGGCGCTGGTTCTCTTCGCGCAACGCTTCCACTTCCCGGGTCAAGTTGCGGAACTCGGCACGCTTCCCGTGGTAAACCAGCATGCCGTTGGGACCGAAGACCACGTGCACCGCCAGAAGCCCGGCCAGCGCGGCGATGCCGGCCGTGGCGAGCTTGCGCCGCGAGCGATGCAGCCAATCGTGAATGCGGTTGAGTGCGTCCATTGTCTTCGGCTCTGTTCTCCAAACCCGGGGCTAAAAGCCCCTGTCGGAAGCTGCGCCGACGCGGGCCTAAAGGCCCGCTCTCCCACCGAACGCCAGTTCGGACATTTCTGAAAAGCTTCTACGCGAAAATCCACTGCTTGGCGGCGGCGCTCAGCTTCTCCAGGTCCCCGGCGTTGCGTGCCTCCGAGTACACGCGAACCACCGGTTCGGTGCCGGAGAGGCGGTAGCACACCCAGGAACCGTCGTCGAGCACCAGCTTGAGGCCGTCGGTTCGCACCACCTCCGCCACCGCCCGGCCCGCGAACTGGCGCGGCTCCGTCCCCAGCTTGCTAGTGAACTTCGACTGAATCTCCGGCGTCAAGCGGAAGTTCTCGCGCAGCGGGTAAAAGGAACCAACTTTGACAAATAGCTCCTGTAATTGTGCGCCCAGAGGCCGCCCGCGGCGGGCTACCATCTCGCAGCACAGCAGCCCGGCGAGCACGCCGTCTTTTTCCGGAACGTGGTGGCGGATGGAGAGCCCCGCGCTCTCTTCGCCGCCGATGGCGATTTTGTCCTGCTTGATCAGCTCGCCGATGTACTTGAAGCCCACCGGAGTTTCGTGCAGCTCCACGCCGTGGTGCTTGGCCAGGGCGTTGATGAGGTTGGTGGTGGTGACCGATTTGGCCACGCCGTTTTTCCATCCCCGGCTTTCAACCAGGTAGTCGAAGAGCAGGGCGAGGATGTAGTTGGCGGCGAGAAAGGTGCCGTCTTCATCCACGATGCCGAAGCGGTCGGCGTCGCCGTCGGTGGCAATGCCGATGCGCGCGCCGGTCTCGCGCATCTTGCGGCGCAGGTCTTCGAGCAGATGGTCCTCGGGCTCGGGGGCGTGGCCGCCGAAGAGCACGTCGCGGCGGTCGTGCACGGTTGCTACCTCGATGCCTGCGTCGCGCAGCAGCGAGTCGGCGTATCCGCGCGCCGCTCCGTAAAGCGGATCGAAGGCAACTTTCAGTCCGGCCTTGCGGATGGCTTCCAGATCCACAATTTCCTTCAGCCGGGCAAGGTACGGGCCGCGCACTTCAATTTCTTGCGTAGCCGGTCCCCCTGGCTTGCCTTTCTCTGTGTCCTCTGTGTCCTCTGTGGTTAGCTCTTGTATCTCCGCCTCGATCCGCTTCGTCACCTCGGGCAGCGCCGGAGCGCCGTCAGAAGTAGAAAACTTGATGCCGTTGTACTCCGGAGGATTGTGGGACGCCGTAAAGTTGATGGCGCCGTCGGTCTGGGAGCGGATGACCTCAAAAGCGATGGCGGGCGTTGGCGCGGGCTCGCTTACCACCAGGGGAGTGATGCCGTGGGCGGCGAGGATGTCGGCAGCCTGGGCGCAGAAGGTTTCTCCCAGGAAACGGGGATCGCGGCCTACGATAATGCGCGCCCCCTGGGGCTTTTGCGCCGAGACGTAGCGGGCAATACCGGTAACAGCGCGGCGCACGTTGGCGAACGTAAACTCTTCCGCCATCACTGCCCGCCAGCCTGAGGTGCCGAACTTGATTTGCGTCATAGATGCTTACCGCGGATTTACGCGGATGAACGCGGATAAGGAATTACACTGACCACTGGCCACTGATTTTATATGACCGATAAGCGAATCGTGCTCAGCACCGCGGGTTCACAGGAGGAAGCGCGAAAGATTGCGCAGGCCCTGGTGGAACGGCGGCTGGCCGCGTGTGTGAACATCCTGGGGCCGATGGAATCGGTGTACAGCTGGCAGGGCAAGGTGGAAACCGCGCCCGAATTCCTGCTGGTCATCAAGACCACGGCGGCGGCGTTCGCACGCGTCCGCGACGCGATTCGGGAACTCCATTCCTACGAGGTGCCCGAATGCGTAATGCTGAACATCGAAGACGGCAGTGAGCCTTACTTGAAGTGGCTGGGAGAGGCGGTAGAGACGTAGCTCGCTACGTCTCGCCGGGAGACGTTGCAAGCAACGTCTCTACACGGCTTTCAGCGCGTTCTCCAGGTCGGCGATGATGTCTTCCACGTCCTCGATGCCGACGGAGAGTCGCACCATGCCATCGGTGAGGCCGATGGCTTTCCTTCCTTCTTTGCCCAGGGCGGCGTGGGTCATGGTGGCGGGATGGGAAATCAGGGTCTCCACTCCGCCCAGCGACTCGCCCAGCGAGCACACGCGCACTTTGGCCAGCATGCGCTTGGCGTTGGCCAGAGAGCCCAGGTCGATGGTGACCATGGACCCGAACCCCTTCATCTGCCGCTTGGCAAGCTGATGCTGCGGATGATGCCGCAAGCCGGGGTAGAACACATGTTTCACCTTGCGATGCTGGTCCAGAAACGCGGCCACGGCGCGGCCGTTCTTGTCGTGCTGCACCATGCGCACCGGCAGGGTCTTCACTCCGCGCAGCACCAGCCAGCACTCAAACGGCGAGAGGATCGCTCCCGCAGTTTTCTGGAGAAACGCAAACTGTTCCGCCTGCTCCGGGCGCGTGCAGATAACCACGCCGCCCAGGCCATCGCTGTGCCCGTTGAGAAACTTGGTGGTGGAGTGGACCACCATGTCGGCGCCCAACGCGATGGGCTGCTGCAGGTAGGACGAGGCGAAGGTGTTGTCCACGGCCAGCTCGATGCCGTGCCGCCGGCAAATGCGGCTGATGGCGCGGATGTCGCTCACCGTCATCAGCGGATTGGTGGGAGTTTCGACGAACACCAGCCGGGTCGAAGGTCGCAGCGCGCGCTCGAACGCGCCGGCGTCCGAGGTATCGACATAGGTGAACTGCAGTCCGAACTTCGACAGCACCTGGTTGAACAGCCGGGGGACGCCTCCGTAGACGTTGTGCGAGCACACCACGTGGTCGCCGGACTTGAGCCGCGTGCACAGCGAGTTGATGGCGGCCATGCCGCTGGCAAAGACGTGCGCCGAGCGCCCGCCCTCCAGCGCGGCCAGATTCTGCTCCAGGCGCGTGCGCGTGGGATTGTGGACACGCGCGTAAACGTAGCCCTTGTGCTTGCCGATGCCCTGTTGCACGAAGGTCGAGGTCGCGAAAATCGGCGCGACCACGGCGCCGGTCGAAGGATCGGGCTCCTGGCCGGTGTGGATGCAGTGCGTGGCAAATCCGGGGCTTTTCATGGCTTATAAGATTCCAGCTACTCGGTTCTGGTTTCTCGTTTTTCGTTCTTTGTTTCCCGAGGAACCAGAAACGAAAAACCGTCTTTTCAGATTCCGCCTTCAAAAATTTTCTTGGAGAGGTAGCGCTCGGCCGAATCGGGAATCACGGTGACCACCCGCTTCCCTTTTCCCAACCGGCTGGCCACCTGGACGGCCGCAAAGACGGCGGCCCCACCGCTCGATCCCGAGAGCACGCCTTCTTCGCGCGCCAAGCGAAGCACCATGTCGAAGGCGTCGACGTCGGTGACCATCAGGACTTCGTCCGTCAGGCTGCCGTCATAGGCTTTGGGAATGAAGCTCGACCCGATGCCTTCCACCTTGTGCGGCCCGTGCGGTCCGCCGCCCAGCACCGATCCTTCCGTCTCCACCGCGACCGCCAGAACCCGGGGCAGCCGCTCCTTCACGTAGCGCGCCACGCCGCTGAAGGTTCCGCCGGTGCCCACGCCCAGCACCACAGCGTCAATTTGTCCCTGCATCTGTTCGAAAATTTCGCGGGCGGTGGTTTCGTAGTGGTACTCGGGGTTGGCGAGGTTTTCAAACTGCAGCGCGGTGAAGGCTCCGGGAAGGGTGGCCGCCATCTCCCGGGCGCGTCGTATCGCGCCCTGCATGCCTTCCTCATCCGGGGTGCGGATGACTTCGGCGCCCAGCGCCTTCATGATCTTCACTTTCTCTTCCGAGAACTTTTGCGGCACCAGCAGCACCACGCGGTAGCCCTTCTGGATGCCGATGAGCGCCAGCCCGATGCCGGTGTTGCCGGCCGTGGCTTCGATGATGGTGGAGCCCTGGCGGAGCAGCCCTTGCTGTTCGGCACGGCGGATGATGCCGATGGCGGCGCGGTCCTTCACGCTGCCGCCGGGGTTCAGGTATTCCAGCTTGGCGAAGACCTCAGCCGCGTCCGCAGGAACCACGCGGCGCAGCCGCAACAGCGGCGTATCGCCCACCAGTTCGGTAATGTCGTCGGCCACGCGCAGCCGGGCGGCCTCGGCAGTCTTCATGCGTTCCTCAGGGTACGGGTGCGTGCTCAACCCGTCAAGGAGTGGACGCGCGCGCGGGCGCGGAGGTTGCAAGGAATCCTGCGCGCCGCCGGAGTTCAGGAAGCCGGGCGCCGGGCGGACACGTAGTAGCCGCTGCGCGTGCGTACCTGGAGTCCTTTGAAGCCCTTGGCTTTGGCTTCGACGCGCACTCCGCGGTAGCCCTCGCGGTCCAGCTTGCCGGGTTTGTAGCCGATGGTGTACTGGTTGCGAATGTCGTGGGCCACGGCCTTGGTAATCGAGTCCACTTCGTCGAGGTCATCGGGAAAGTAGTAGATGCCGCCGGTTTGCTCGGCGATGGCCTTCAGCGCCCGCTTGGCGCGTTTCGGGGGCTTCTCTTCGAAAATGCCGATGGTGTACACCGTGGGCCCCTCGTTGTCCTGCACCCGCACGATGGTCTGCTCCAGGGTTGCCGCGCTCAGCTTGTCCTCGCCGTCGGTCAAGACCAGGAGCACTCGCTTGCCCAGCTTGGCGTTCTTTTTCAGGTGGTCGGCGGAGGCAATCAAGGCGTCGTAGAGCGCCGTCCCGCCGCGCGAGTCAATGCGCTCCAGCGCTTCCTTGAGTTTGTTGATGTCGCTGGTGAAGTCCTGATCGAGCCAGAACTCGTCGTTGAAGTTGACGATGAAGACCTCGTCCTGGGGATTGCTGGCGCGCACCAGGTTGAGGGCGGCCTGGCTCACGGCTTTGCGGCTGGGCCGCATGGAGCCGGAGTTGTCAATCACAATGCCCAGGGAAACCGGAATGTCCTCCCGGCGGAAGGAGGTAATGGTCTGCGGCTTGCCGTCATCGTAAACCGTGAAGGCTTCGCGCGTCAGGGTGTTGACGATGCGCTGTTTGTGGTCGAGCACGGTGGCGTGCAACACCACTTCTTCCACGTCTTTGCGGATGGTGAACTCGGCGTCATCCCGCGATTGGGCGGCGGGCCTGGACCCGCTGGCCGGGCCGGCAGGCGCAGTCTGCGGCCCCGACTGCAGGGCCAGCGGAAGCAGCAGAACGCCCAGGAGAAGAATGCTAGGGCGCAGGCGCATAGTAACCCGACTTGGCATAGACCTGCAGGGGCGGCAGCCCTTTGGGTGGAGTGAGCTTGACCTTGATCTTGCGCCACTTGCCGTCGCGCTGCGGATTGGCGGGACGGTAGCCCAGCACATACTGGTTGCGCAGTTCGATGCCGATCTTGGTGGCCACGTCGGCCAGATCATTGGGGCTGTTGATGGTGAAGGTGCGGCCGCCGGTAACGTCGGTGATGTTGGCCAGCATGCTGGGCCCGCTTTTCTCCTCCACGGTGGCGGGAAACATGTCGAACACGCCGATGGCATAGATCTGGATGTCGGCTTCCTTGACCAGCGACTTGATTTCCGGCTCGGTGTAGCGGCTGCGGTTGTCGCCCCCGTCGGAAATGATGAGCAGCGCCTTCTTGTTGTGGCGGGCGTCGCGCATCCGGTTCACCGACAGGTAGATGGCATCCAGCAGCGCGGTGCGCCCTTTGGGCAGGGCCAGCACCAGTTTGCCCTGGATGTCTTCGATGGACTGGGTGAACGCGGCGAGCACTTCCGGCTTGTCGGCGAAGGTGACCACGAAGAACTCATCCTGCACGTTCGCGGTTTTGAAGAACTGCACGATCGCCTCGCGCGCCCTCTCGATCTTGCTCTCCATGCTGCCGCTAAGGTCGAAGATCACGCCCAGGGAAATGGGAGCGTCTTCGCTGGAGAAGTGGCGGATCTGCTGCGCCTGATTGCCCTCGTACACCAGGAAGTGCTCCTTCTCCAGGCCGGTCACCAGGCGATTGAGCGGATCGGTAATGGTCACGTTCACCAGCACCAGGTCCACATCCACCTTGATGGGCCGGGTGTGCGTCTTCAGCGCAGGATTCCCCGGAGTGGGCACGGTGGCCGGCTCGGGCAGCTTGCGCGGGGTAACGTGGACCTCATTATTATTATTGCTCCCGCCTCCGCCTTGCGCCCGGAGGAAATCGGGTTGAGCGATGACCAGGAAAACGGTAAGCAGCAGGAAGGCCGGGCGCAGGACGCGCCACTGCGCTGGCTCCGGGCTGGTATCCGGGGCGGTCACCACGCAGGTTAGAACCAAGCGGGCCCGACTTCGCCCGCCGATAGCGCTGCGGGCCATGCAAACCATCCTCAGGGAGCAGAATCTTAGCACAGAAAAGCCGGCGCGAAGGTAACGATCGGGGGGAACCGCCTTCCTCCTCTGCTTAGACGCAGCCGGTCCCTCCGGGGTTACCCGGCGCGGCTTGCTACAATCGAATCCGCAAGCCTCCATGGCGATGATTGCTCCCTTCCGCGCGTGGCGCTACAACCCCGGCCGCGTGCGCCCTGCTGAAGTTCTCACCCAACCCTACGACAAGATCACGCCCGCCATGCAGGAGCAATACCACCGTGCCAGCCCCTGGAACCTGGTGCGCATCGAGCTGGGGCGCAGCCAGCCCAGCGACTCCGACGCCTCCAGCGTCTACACCCGTGCCGCCGCCAGCTTCCGCGATTGGCGGCAGCAGGGCGTGCTGCTGCAGGACGCTGAGCCCTCGCTCTACGTCTACGCGCAGCGCTTTCCGCTCCCGGGCGGCGGAGCGGCGCGCGAACGCAGCGGCCTGATCGCCCTGGGACGCATCGAAGACTATGACGCGGGAGTAGTTTTCCGTCACGAGCAGACCCACTCCGGCCCCAAGGCCGACCGTTTGAGCCTGCTGCGAGCTACGCGCGCGCACTTGGGACAGTTATTCATGCTCTACAGCGATCCTCAGCGCGCACTGGAGTCCCGGCTGAAGCAAGCGGGCGAACCACAGACTGATATGCTCGACGAATACGGCGTCCGCCACCGCCTGTGGAGAGTGTCCGACCCCGAAGCCATCGAGTTCGCGCGTCGCACCCTGGCGGAGAAGAAGCTGCTCATCGCGGACGGCCATCATCGCTACGAAACCGCCATGGCCTACCGCGACCAGCGCCGCGCCGAATGCAATGGATTGCCGCCGAACGCTCCCTGGGAAATGGTGATGATGACCCTGGTCAACATGGACAGCGAGGACCTGGTCATCCTGCCCACCCACCGCGTGCTCTTCGGATTGGAGCGCTTTCACACCGAGGACTTGCTGCGCGGCGCCCGCGAGTGGTTTGAGGTGAGCGCCGCCGGCGGGCCTGTGGACGCGTCGCAGGCAACCGGGCTGCTCGCGGCCGCGGGCCGTGAGGGCTGCGCGCTGCTGGCGGGGACCGCAAGCGGGGCCTTCCTGCTGCGCGCGAAACCCCAGGCTGTAGACCTCGCGCTGCACCACCTTTCCCCGCGCCAGCGGAAGCTGGATGTGGTCCTGTTGCACCAGTTGCTGATCGGGCGGGTGCTGGGCGTGAACGAAGAAGCGGTGCGCGCGCTGCGCAACATCGCCTACCTGCGCGAGGCCGAGGAGGCCATGGCGCGCGTTCGCCAGGGGGCCGACGTGGCTTTCCTCATGAATCCGGTGACCATTTCCCAGCTCCGCGAAGTCGCCTTCGCCGGCGAGGTGATGCCTCAGAAGTCCACTGATTTTTATCCCAAGCTGCTCAGCGGGATCGCCATCTATGCACTGGATTAGCCGCCCTCCCACAAGCCGCCGGCTGCGGACTGCGGTTGCGCTGGCTGTCTTCGTGGCCGGTGCGCTGCTGCCGGCGCCTGCGTTTTTCTGGCAGGAGAAGCGCATCTCCATCTATTTTCCCGGAAAGATGATCGCGGTCCAGGTGCTCGATCGGAACGGGCACGAGTACGTGGACCTGGCCCAGGTGATGAGCGCTCTGGGGCCGCTGCGCGTGAAGCGCGAAGGTGGCGCCTGGAAGGCCAGCGTGGGCAAGCTGGAAGCCGAGTTCGAGGAGGGCAAGACCCGCAGCCGCATCGCCGGCGCGCGGGTGGAACTCTCCCAGCCCCTGCTGATTGACGAGGGCCGCGGCCTGGTGCCGGCCGCATCGCTGGCGCGGATCCTGGGGCGGCTGACGGATGCCCGCGTGGACGAACACGAATCCGCGCGCCGCATCTTTGTGGGCAGTTCTGCCACCCGCTTTACTGCTGAAGTGGCGCGCGCGGAGGCGGCCCTGGTGCTGCACTTCACCGGCGCCGTCAGTCCCAGCATCAGCACGGAGCACAATACTCTGCGTATGGTGTTCCGGCGCGACCCGGTGGTTTCGGGCACGCCCAATTTCCGCTTCGAGGGCGGCCCGGTGGTTTCCGCGAGCTTCCACGAATCCGGCGGCGTGGCCGAACTCACACTGCATGGAGAGGCCCCGCTGCTGGCAGCCGCGCGCGACAACGGGATGACGCTGGTCATCACCGCCGCGCCGGCGGCGCCGCAGTCTGCAGCCGTGCCCCCGGCGCCGCCTGCTGATCCGGCCGCAGCCGCAGCAGACGCGCTGCTTCCGCCGCTATCGCTCGATGCGGCCGTCACTCCCTCCGGCCCTCCCGGGCTGCCCGCTCCCATCGCGCGGCCGCGCTACCTGGTGGTGGTGGACGCCGGCCACGGCGGCCCGGAACGCGGGGCCGCGCTGAGCAGCGACGTGGCGGAGAAGGACGTCACCCTGGCCCTGGCCCGGCGGCTGCGCGACGAGCTGGAACTGCGCGGGGTGCAGACCCTGATGGTGCGCGAGCACGACGCCACCCTGCAGACGGACGAGCGCGCCGCCCTTGCCAACACTTCGCGCGCCGCGGTGTACATCACGCTGCACGCTGCCGTGCTGGGGCGCGGAGTGCGGATTTACACCTCGCTGCTGGCCCCGGCGGCGCCGGAAGCATCCAGCTTTCTTCCCTGGGAGATGGCCCAGGCCGGATACGTGGAGGCCAGCCGCGTGCTCTCCGGCGCAGTGGTGGCGGAGCTGGCCAAGCGCCGCATTGCCGCGGTGTCGCTGGCGGCGCCCATCCGCCCGCTGAACAACGTCACCGCCGCCGCCATCGCGGTCGAGGTTATGCCGCCCGGCGCTCAGGTGCGTTCCATCAACTCGCCCAGCTACCAGCAGCAGGTGGCCGCCGCCGTGGCCGCCGCCGTCTTCCAGGCCCGGCTGCAATTGGAGATCGCGCCATGATCCCCCGCCATCTGCAGATCGCCTTCGCGCTGCTGCTCCTGGGAGCGGTGCTGGTGGGCCTGAATATTCTCCGCGTCAAGCGGCAGGAGGAGGAGCAGGCGCGCCAAGCCGCCTACTCGCGGCCGGTGAAGCCGCCCGTGCAAGGCACGGCGCGCCCCGCCACTTTGGTGATCGCCTACGACGAAGAAGGCGTGCTGCGTTCGCAGAGCCAGAGCGTGGTGCTGCCCGACGATGCCGCCTCCCGCGACCGCGAAGTTCTCCGCGCCCTGCTGGCGCATTACGTGGAGCGGCCTTCGCCGCATCCGCTCGACCCTGGCTCCGACGTGCGCGACGTCTACTACGTGGGCGGCGACCTGGCCGTCATTGACACCACCGCCGCCTTCGCCGAGGGCCATCGCTCCGGCATCCTGGTGGAATCGCTCACCGTGGCTTCCATCGTCGAAACCCTGGCCGCCAACCATCCCGGCGTCACCCGGGTGAAAATCCTGGTGGACGGCCGCGAACGCGACACGCTCGCCGGACACGCGGACCTGATGTCCGTCTACCACGTCAGCCAGGTGCGCAACATGGTGGAGCGCGTGCGATGAGCCGGCGGCGCGCTACCATCGGCGTGTTTGACTCGGGAGTCGGCGGACTCACCGTACTCAAGGAAGTGATGGCCCATCTCCCTGAGGCCGACTACCTCTACTTCGGCGACACGGCCCGGCTTCCCTACGGCGCCAAGTCGGCGGCCACCGTGGGGCGCTACGCCGCCTCCAGCGCGCGCTATCTGGAACAGCAGGGCGCGGAACTGCTGGTCGTCGCCTGCAACACCGCCAGCGCGCTGGCACTTGACGCCATCCGGGCTGCAGTGAATATTCCGGTGCTGGGAGTGATCGAGCCCGGCGCCGAGCGCGCTGCCGCCGTCAGCCGCAGCCGCTGCGCGGTGGTCATCGCCACCGAAGCCACCATTGCCAGCCACGCTTACCAGCAAGCACTCGCCGCCCGGAGAATGGACGCCCGCGAAAAAGCCTGTCCCCTGCTGGTGCCCTTGATCGAAGAAGGATGGCTGGAGCATCCGGTCACCGAGCAGGTGGCGCGCATTTACCTCAGCGAAGCCTTCGCCGGCGCAGGCGGCGGCAAGGCTGCGCCCGACGTGCTCCTGCTGGGCTGCACTCATTACCCGCTGCTGCGGCCCTTGCTGGAGAGGCTGGCGCCGCCCCAGGTCACGCTGGTGGACTCGGCCGAGTCCACCGCCCTGGCCGTTGCCCACAAGCTCTCGCTCCAACCTCTGCCGCCTCCCTCCCCCGGCGACGAACGGCGCAACATCCCCCGCCTGCAATGCTTCGCCACCGATTCGGTGGAGAAATTCCGCCTCCTGGGCGAACGCTTCCTGGGGCACAGGGTGGAGCACGTGGCGCATGTGGACCTGGAGTGATGGGCGAAGTGTGATGTGTGATGTGCGATGTTCAGGATTGCACAGCAGACATCAAACATCGCACATCACCCATGCTGTACCATCTTCCTCCATGAAAAAACTTGTTCCTGCCCTTCTCCTCTTCCTTTCACTCACCCTTTCCGCCCAGGACGCCGGCCTTCCCGCGCAGGCCGAGCTGGAAAAGATGGCGGCGCGTTTTGCGCCCACAGAACTGCGGGTGGATGTGTCGTCGCTTTCCGCGGGCGACCGCAAGACGCTGGTCAAGCTGATTCAGGCGGCCCGCATCATGGACGAATTGCAGCTGGAGCAGATCTGGAGTGGCAACCACGCCCTCGTGACGAAGCTGGAGCGGGACCGCTCGCCGCTCGGCCAGACCCGCTTGCGCTATTTCTGGATCAACAAGGGCCCGTGGTCGGAACTGGACGAGCACCGCGCCTTTGTCGCCGGAGTGCCCGCTCACCGGCCGCCCGGCGGCAACTTTTACCCGATGGACGCGAGCAAGGACGAGCTGGAGAGGTGGATGAATTCCCTGCCCGAATCGCAGAAAGCTCAGGCGCTTGGATTTTTCACCGTGGTGCGCCGCGACGCCGCCGGCAAGTTCGCTCTGGTTCCCTACAGCAAGGAGTACGGCCTGCGCCTGAAAAGAGCTGTGGTGTTATTGCGCCAGGCCGCCGCGGCCACTGACAACGACTCGTTGAAGAAGTTCCTCACCCTCCGCGCCGACGCCTTTCTCTCCAACGATTACTTCGAGAGCGACGTGGCCTGGATGGACCTGGACTCGCCGCTCGACGTCACCATCGGCCCTTACGAGACCTACAACGACGAGCTCTTCGGCTACAAGGCGGCCTTCGAAGCCTACGTGAATCTGCGCGATGAGCAGGAAACCAGGAAGCTCGCGTTCTTCGCCCAGCACCTTCAATCCATCGAAGACAACCTGCCCATTCCCTCCGAGCACCGCAGTCCCAAGATTGGCGCGCTGGCGCCCATCGTGGTGGTGAACGAAGTCTTCGCTTCCGGCGACGGCAACCAGGGCGTGGCCACCGCCGCCTACAACCTGCCCAACGATGAACGCGTGGTGGAACAGAAGGGTTCCAAGCGCATCCTGCTGAAAAACATCCAGCAGGCAAAATTTCACAAGACGCTGGTGCCCATTTCCCGCGTCGTGCTCTCCGCGGAAGACCAGCAGCACCTGGACTTTGACGCCTTCTTCACCCACATCCTGGCGCACGAGATCACCCACGGCCTGGGCCCGCAGCAGATCAAAGTCGGCGGGCGAGACACTTCCGTCCGCCAGGAACTGAAGGAAGTGTACGGCTCGATTGAGGAGGCCAAAGCCGACGTCACCGGTTTGTTCGCTCTCCAGTACCTGATGGACAAGGGCCTGCTGCGCGACGGCATCGGACAAGGCGAAGCCGCGGAGCGCCGTCTTTACACCACCTATCTCGCTTCCGCGTTCCGCACCCTGCGCTTCGGAGTGAAGTCGGCGCACGCCCGCGGCATGGCCATGCAGTTCAACTATCTGCGCGATCGCGGCGCGTTCCTGCTTCGCCCCGACGGAACTTTCGCCGTGGACATGAGCAAGATCAAGCAGGCGGTGCGCGACCTGGATCACGACCTGCTCATGCTCGAAGCCACCGGCGACCACGCGGGCGCGAAGAAAATGCTGGAGCGGCTGAGCGTTGTCCGCCCCGAAGTGCAGGCCGCGATTGACAAGCTGAAGGACGTGCCCGTGGACATCACGCCGGTGTTCGTCACCGCGGACGCGGTAGCGCCGGTCAAAAGCAGTCGTTAGTCGTTGGTCGTTAGTCGTTAGTCGTTAGTCGTGAACGTGGACCCGAATCTGCTGCTAGAATGCGACCGCTGCGGGCTCACGACTAACGACCAACGACTAACGACTGAAATGATCTACCGCTCCGACAATCGCGCCCTCGACCAGATGCGTCCGGTGAACATCCTTCCGGACTTCATCTCCACCGCCGAAGGCTCGGTGCTGATCGAGGTGGGCAATACGCGCGTGATCTGCACCGCCTCCATCGAAGAAGCGGTCCCGCATTTCCTGCGCAACACCAAAAAGGGCTGGATCACCGGGGAGTACGCTATGCTCCCGCGCTCCACGCTGACGCGCACCCCGCGCGAAACCAGTAAGGTGCGCGGACGCACGCACGAGATCCAGCGGCTCATTGGGCGCTCGCTGCGCGCGGTGACCGACCTGGAGCGTATGGGCGAGCGCACCATCTGGGTGGACTGCGACGTGATCCAGGCCGACGGCGGCACCCGCACCGCCTCCATCACCGGAGCCTTCGTCGCCCTCGGTCTTGCCTTTCAGAAACTGGTGGAGGCGGGCACACTCAGCGCCGCTCCGGTGCGCGACTTCGTCGCCGCCACCAGCGTGGGCATCGTGGACGGCGAAGTGATGCTCGACTTGAGCTATGAAGAAGACTCGCGCGCCGAAGTGGACCTGAATTTCGTCATGACCGGTGCGCGCCGCATCGTCGAGGTGCAGGCCACCGCCGAGCAGCGCCCCTTCGAGGAGGCCATGCTGCACAAGATGATGGACCTGGCCGGCAAGGGCATCGAGTCGCTGATTGCCAAGCAGCGGGCGGTGCTGAGCAATTTGCTGTTGAGACAGTGAGTTGAGTCGGTTTGTGGTTTTTGGTTTCTCGTTTCTCGTATCTTGCTCTCTGACTCCATATGAACCGCCGCAACCCAGGGCACGAGAAACCAGAAACGAAAAGCGACAAACCATCACCCGATGGCCCGATGACCACATGACCAGATGATAAAATTCCCGGTTACACCTGACACACGGAGGCACGTATGAAGCTCACTCCCGGAAAACTCGCCGGCATGAAAGCGGTCTCCAACCAGCGCGGCGTGATTGCGGCCGCGGCCATGGACCAGCGCGGCTCGCTGCAAAAAGCCCTGGCCAAGGAAAAGGGCGCCGATATTTCCGACGCCATGATGGAAGAGTTCAAGTCGTTGGTCACGGAAGTCCTCACCAACCACGCCAGCGCCATCCTGCTCGATCCGGAGTGGGGACTGCCGGCCTCCAAGCGCCGCTCCAAAAACGCGGGCCTGTTGCTGGCCTATGAAAAAACCGGCTACGACAAGACCGGCCCCGGGCGCCTGCCCGACCTGCTGGACAACTGGTCGGTGCGCCGGCTGAAGGAAGCGGGCGCGGACTGCATCAAGATCCTGCTGTATTACACGCCCTTCGACGGCCCCGCCATCAACGACAAGAAGCACGCCTGGGTGGAGCGCCTGGGCGACGAATGCCGCGCCAACGACATTCCCTTCTTCCTGGAGTTCGTCGGCTACGAAGAAGGCGCGGACGAAAAGGGCCTGGACTTCGCAAAGAAGAAGCCCCAGGTGGTCATCGGCAGCATGGCCGAGTTCACCAAGGACCGCTACGGCGTGGACGTGATGAAGGTGGAAGTGCCCATCAACATGAAATACGTGGAGGGCGCGCGCGCCTACGGCGGCCAGAAGGCCTACTCGAAAGCCGAGGCCATGGACCACTTCCGCAAGGCTGCCGCCGTGGCCACCAAGCCCTTCATTTATCTATCCGCGGGCGTGAGCAACGCCGAGTTCACCGAGGCCCTGGAGCTGGCCGCGGAGTCGGGCGTGAAGTTCGCGGGCGTGCTCTGCGGCCGCGCCACCTGGAAAGAAGGCATCCCGGTGTACGGCAAGGAGGGCGGCGCGGCTTTCCGCAAGTGGCTGGAGAACGAAGGCGTCAAGAACATCAGCAACGTGAATGACCGCTTGAAAGCGGCCACGCCCTGGTACGAGTTCTACGGCGCGAAGAGTGAAGCAGCGTTTGTGGCGGATTAAGCTCGCCCCATTTTCCGGTCACATCCCGGAGCCAACGCAACCAGCAGACTGGCGCCGTGCTCTCCCCGGGCGCGATCAGCGACCCGCAGTAGTTTTCTACTTCAACGCAAACCCCAGCCACGCATCATCCAGGGGCGTGTACTTGGGCTCCGCGGCGAGCCGATGCCGGCTCAGGAACTCCCAGGCGCGCCGGTTGACCACGTCCGTCTGGTAGGTGTGGCCTTCGCCCTCGTACTCGGTGTAGAGCAAGGGGAATCTGCGGCTGTCGAACGCGTCGCGGGTGGCGCGCGCTTCCGCCAGCGAATACACCGGGTCGCGCGTGCCGATGGAGTAGGCCACCGGCAGCTTGCGCGGCATGCGGTCAAGCATGGCAAACTGCCGTGGACGCAGCGCGGCGGCATGCACCGCCGCGGCCGCGTAATACTCCGACTGCGACGCAGCGGAAAAGAACGCGAAGTCTCCTCCCGCCGAGTATCCGAAGACGTACAGCCGTCGCGGATCGAGCGCGCACTCGCGCCGCAGCGCTTCCACAATGTCGCGCTCGAGGTCGGGGCCGTCTCCCGGTGCCTGCCATCCGTAGCGGCCGGTTCCCGTCGGAGCGATGAGCAGGATGCGCTCCGACTTGGCCAGCGGCAGCCAGGCGCTGACCATTTCCGATCCGTCGCCGCCGGTGCCGTGATGCAGCACCAGCGCCGGAACTGGTTCGGCACCCTGGCGGCACGCGCCGGTTGGCGCGAAGAAGTAATACTGGCGCTGGCTCCCGCCCGAGGAGATGGTGCGCTGCTCGACGCGCGGCTCGGGCTCGTCCGCGACCAACAGCGGCAAACCCAGCAGAAGCACGGCGGCGGCTAGAGGTCGACCCATTGGGCATCGTCTTCGCCTGCCATGGTCAATCATCAATCGTCAATCGTCAATTCTCGGTTCCGGTATATTCTGAGTCCCGGTGAAAATCCAGGAACAGGTTCCGCTTGCGCCGCTGACCACGCTGAAGGTGGGCGGCCCGGCGCGCTACTTTGCGGAAGCAGCCTCGCTCGACGACGCGCGCGCGGCACTCGACTTCGCGCGCAGCCGCGAGCTGCCGCTGTTCGTGCTGGGTGGAGGCAGCAATCTGGTTGTGGCCGACCGCGGCTTTCCCGGCCTCGCGCTGCGTATGGCGCTGCTCGGGATTCAAGAGCGTCGCGAAAACGGCAAAGTGATCTTCGAGGCCGCCGCCGGCGAGGACTGGGACGGCTTCGTGGCCCACACCATCGCCCAAGGATGCGCCGGCCTGGAGTGCATGAGCGGGATCCCGGGAACCGTGGGCGGGACGCCAGTGCAGAACGTCGGCGCCTACGGCCAGGAAGTGCGCGAGGCCATTGACGCCGTCCGCGCGCTCGACCTCACCGACGGCCAGGTACTTGAATTGTGCAATCCCGCCTGCGGTTTCGGTTACCGCACCAGCATCTTCAATACCAGCGACCGCGGACGTTATCTCGTCCTGGGCGTGAGCTTCGCGCTGCGTCCCGGAGGCGAGCCGCACCTCGCTTACGCAGACTTGAAGAAACACTTTGCCTCGCGCAACGCACCGCCCACGCTGGCAGAGACTCGCGAGGCGGTGCGCAGCATCCGCTTAAGCAAGGCCATGCTCATCGTGGACGGCGACGAAGACTGCCGCAGTGCGGGATCGTTCTTCAAGAACCCAGTATTCACGGCGGCCAAGTTCGAGGAGCTGTGCTTTCGGGCGGCGGGCCGCGGGGTGCAACCTCCGCGCTTCGTCACTCCCAACGGCAAGGTAAAAGTGCCGGCGGCCTGGCTGGTGGAGCACTCAGGATTTCAGAAGGGCTACACCCGCGGTGCCGTGGGCATCTCGAAGAAACACGCACTGGCCATCGTGAACCGCGGCGGCGCCACCGCGGCCGAGGTGGTCGCGCTCAAGGATGAAATCCAGATGCGCGTGGCCGCCGAGTTCGGCGTGGAACTGGTGCCGGAGCCGGTGATGGTGGGATTCGAGTAGCTGCTTACCGCGGATTAGCGCGAATGGACGCGGATTTCAGACTTTCTCAATCGCCCTTCTTGAACGGATGCTCAAAGCTTAAATAAAAGATGATTCCCTTCTCCCCCGCGCTGGGTCCCACTCCGATGGGCACGGCGAAGCCGGGGACAATCTGCAGGCCGCTCTTCGTGTTGTGGGCCCAGCGGAAGCCGGGACTGAGCAGCAGGCTGTTCTCGCGCAGAGTTGTATCGGGTCCGACCACGATCTCCGAGCTGTCGAACACCAGCTCCAGCATGGCATTGAAGCGCGGATGCACCAGCCACACGAAGCTCTGCCCCAGGTTGTAGCCGGCGGTGAACGACTTCTGGTCCAGCTCGTTTTTCGCTGACGGTGTGAACGTGGCGCCCGCGTTCCAATGGGTCACCAGTTTTTTGGTGGCGGCAATGCTGAGCGGAAGATTGGTTTGGAAGCCCACGGCGCCCGAGCCGCGCCCCAGGCGCGAATCGCCGGTCGGCAGCAGCACGCTGAAGCGGGGCGCGAAGGCCACGCGGTCCTTGCCGCTGCCCACAAGCTGGTAACGATAGTTCAAAGCCACGTCGCCAATGCCGTTTCCCGATCCGCTGAGCGCGCCGGCGTGGGCCGCGGAAATGCTGTAGCTCAACTGGTGCCGTGGCGCCGCGTTCACCGGCCACTCCTGGGTAAAGGTGTAGGTCCAGTCGCGGCTGTCCCAGAAGCGCCCGAAAACGGAGATGTGCTGCACCACTCCGTGCTCCTGGTTATAGGCCTCTTCGATGAGGAAGCTGTTGTCCTGAATGGGAGGCGCTTCTTCCTCGGCCACCGCAGGGGGCTGCGGCGATGGGGATGCCGGCGGCGCCTCGGCCGGCTTTGCTTTGGTTGGATCCTGTTTGACTTCTTCTTGTCCACCCGGTCGTGCGCCCTGCGTCTGCGCAAAGACCGAAACCACCGGAACCAGAATCAGGGCGAGCAGGGCGGGGCCGAGGGCCCGCTTGTAAGTCATGGGCAAATTCATGATATTAATTATTGTTTCTCCGTAAAGCTTAACCTATGTTAACATAATAGAGTTCCAAGCAGGTTCCGAGGAGGTCTTTATGAAGCGGTGGGAGCGCATTCTGGCCATTCTGTTGACGATCACGTTTCTGGCGTCAGCCGGGCTGCTGCTGGTGTTAGGACGCGATGTGCATGCCGGAGACACGAACCCATCGTCGAACGTGCAGGCGGTCTACGCCCAGCATGAGCGCCATCTGCCTCCCCGCAAGGGCAGCGGGCTGTATCAGTACGACCATCCCGGCCAGCGCCGTTTCGACGCCGCGCAGGTCTACGACCCGGTGCTGCCGCCGCCCACGCCCGCGCCCAATGGGGTGCGCGAGTTCGAGTTGGTGCTGGAGGAGAACGTGCTCCACGAAGTCGCGCCCGGCGTGAAGGTCCCGAGCTGGACCTTCAACCGCACCGTCCCCGGACCGGTGCTGCGCGCCACCGAAGGCGACTTGGTGCGCGTGAAGTTTGTGAACAAGGGCACGCTGCCGCACACCATTCATTTCCACGGCATCCATCCGGCAAAGATGGACGGAGTGTTTGAACTGGTGCCGCCGGGCGGAACCTACACTTACGAATTCGTCGCCGCGCCCTTCGGCATCATGCCTTATCACTGCCACACCATGCCCACGTCGCAGCATATTCAGAACGGCCTCTACGGCATGCTGATCATTGATCCCAAGCAGGGCCGCAAGCCGATGAAGGAGCTGGCCATGGTGATGAGCGCCTTTGACCTCGACCGCGACGGCGAGGCCGAGTTCTACGCCTGGAACGGGCGCGCCTTCCAGTACGCCGACCATCCTCTGGCCTTGCGCACGGGCGAGCCGGTGCGCATGTACGTGGTCAATACCTTCGAGGAGAGCATGGTGCCCCATCTGCACGGCAACATGTACCACCTGTATCCCACGGGCACCTCGCTGCAGCCCACCGAGTACACCGACGTCAAGTCGCTGAACATCGCCGAGCGCGCCATCCTGGAATTTCAGTACGACTCACCCGGGCATTACATGTTCCAGTGCCACGTGAGCGAGCACATGGAGCAGGGGCTGATGGGATGGTTCCACGTCGAAGAATCGAAACACATCGCGCACAAGGGGAAATAAGGATGGCCGTCTCGCAAACCGAAGCGGTGGAAAAAGCCGCCAGCCAACCCGCCGAGCAGCCGGCTCGACCCGGGCGCGCGCTCATAGTGGCCAGCGCGCTGCTGCCGCTGCTGCTGCTGGGCGGCATCCTGTACCTGTTTTCCCGCACCGGCACGGGGCTCAACCTGGGCGCTCCGCCCGCTCCCATCGAGAAGCTGGAGTTTGAGCGGGTGGAGTTCGTGCCCGGCGAGATCCGCGCGCACGTCATCAACACCGGCCCGGAAACGCTCACCATCGCCCAGGTGCAGGTGGGCTGGACCAACCGCGCCAGTTGGCAGTTCAACGTCTTCCCCAGCCCCGTGATCCCGCGCCTGGAGCGGGCCACGGTGGCGATTCCCTATCCGTGGATCGCAGGTGAGCCCTACGAGGTCGCGCTCATTAGCGAGAACACGCTGGTGTTCTCGCACGAAGTCGCAATCGCCGCCGAAACTCCCACCGCCGGCCCCGCCCTGCTGGGCAGCCTGGCGCTGCTGGGCGTTTACGTGGGCGTGCTGCCGGTGTTTCTGGGCATCGGATGGCTTCCCTTCCTGCGCGCGCTGCCGCAGCGCTGGTACTTCTTCCTGCTCAGCCTGACGTCGGGACTGCTGGTGTTCCTGGGAGTGGACGCCCTGCATGAAGCCCTGGAGAACGCCGCGCGCGTGCCCGGACCGTTTCAGGGACTGGCCGTCATCCTGATGGGCGTGAGCCTGAGCGTGCTGGGGCTGTACGGCGTTTCTGGATGGCTGAAGCGCCGCAGCCGCAACCGTGGCGACGCCCATGACGAAGCCGGCCGCGGACTGCTGCTCGCCTACACCATCGCGCTCAGCATCGGCTTGCACAACCTGGGCGAGGGCCTGGCCATCGGCGGCGCCTACGCGCTGGGCGAAATCTCCACGGGAACACTGCTGATTGTCGGCTTCACGGTCCATAACCTCACCGAAGGCGTGGCCGTGGTGGCGCCGGTCGTACGGTCAAAATTCAATTGGATCCACCTGTTGTGGATGGGACTGCTGGCCGGCGCGCCCACCATTGCCGGGGCCATGCTCGGCGCTTTCGCCTACGACGCCCTCTGGGCCGTGCTCTTCCTCGCCATCGGAGCCGGAGCCATCATCCAGGTGGTGATTGAAATCACGCGCTACCAGATCCGGCGGGCGGGTGCGCCGTCGCTGGTCGGCGGCTACAGCCTCGCCGGCTTCGCGGCCGGACTTGCGGTGATGTACACCACCGGGCTGTTCGTGACCATGTAGCACCGCGTAGCGCCGGCGTCCCGCCGGCTGTCGCGGCGGCCTCTTGCCGCCGCCCGACCAGGAATCAATCAGCCCTACCGCTTTTCCTTGGCTTCGGTTTCTTCGGAAAGCACCCACAGTTCCGGATCCAGCTTGACGGCTCTGGGGCGTCCGGGCAGCGGCACTTTGACCGGGGTTGCTGGTCCGAATGCATGGATGGTCCCGCGCGCGGACTGATTGCCTTCGTACTCCATTACCAGCGGCAGCGGCATGAACCAGCCGTCGGGAACGCCCTCTTGGAAGAGCGTGCCTTCCAGCACCACGCCTCCGCCCTGCCCGGGCGTGAAGTGGTACTCCAGCCGGTAACGAGGAACGTTGGTGCGATACACCCACTGCATCAGGAACCATCCCAGGTCGTTCATCTGGTACTTGCGGGCGATGGGCGTCTTGGCGAAGTGCTCGGAAGCCACCGCCATGAAGCTCTCCGTGGTCGCCCAACTGTTGTGGTGCCGAGTGACGAAGTCTTTCATCATTTCCCAGAAGGCCTTGTCGTTGCCGTTGCTGGGATCGCTGAACAGGAAGTGGAGCATGCGCAGAACCAGCCCGCCCTTGTTGTAGATGAGCGTGCTGTAGGCACCGCGGGACTTGCGGCTGCTCAGCCGGTGGCCCATCACCAGCGGACCGATGTCGTACATCTTGCCGCTGCCGATGCCCATATCGGTGGCCGGGGGGACGAGCAGGCTGCGGCGCATTTCCTTCACCAGGTCGAGCGCATATTTCGGCTTGTCGCGCATCTCGGTGTAGAGGACACCCGAGTACTCGGCAAACCCTTCGCTAAGCCACTGGTCGCGGTAGCTCCGCCAGCCCACGCGGTTGCCCCACCATTGATGAGCGATCTCATGGGAGACGAAAGCGAACTCGTGGGTGCGAGCGTAGCCCCGCACCGGCAGGAAGAGCAGGCTGGGCAGTCCCTGGCCGAAGCCCGAGGGAAAGAACACCGCGCCCATGCGGGGGTAGGGATAGTCGCCGAACAGAGCCGTGAAGTAGTGGACGCCGTTCATCAGTTCGGCGGTGATGAAGTCCTCCTTGATAGCGGTGTACCCGCCGGGCGCGGAGTAGAACTCGATGGGGACTTCGGCCCCGCCCACCTTGGCCTTTTCCGTGTGGCGCTCAAAAGGTCCGATGGCGAAGCTGGCCCAATGCACCGGGTCCTTCATCTTCCACTGTGTGGTCCACTCTTTGGGGTTGTCGTCGGAGGGCCCTTCGCGTTCGCGCAGGCCAATGGCAACCACCCGCGCCTTCTCCCGGTGATGGAAGGTCAGGTCGAAGCGGGAGCGCTGCAAGCTGCCGTGCCGCGGGTACCAGGTGGTGTTCGAGCGCAGATAGTGAAACGAGTTCTCCCAGGACCACATGGTGTCCTTGCCCTCAAGCTGGCACTCGACCGTCACCTTCTCGTCTTTCTTGAGCGGACGCGGTAGCACCAGCGAAAGCCCGGCCTCCCAGGGATGCTGGATCACGCCCACCGGCGTCCCGTCTCGCAGCTTGGCGCTCAGCACGCGCACTCCCTTCTTCAATCGTTCCTGCTCGTACTCGTCCAGGGCTTCATTCAGGTTTAACGGGACCACCTTCACTCCGTCGTTCAGGGCGAGCAGGTCGAGCTCGGCGGCGGCGCGCAACCAGTCGCCGGGCTCGCGCAAATCAATGTCCATGCGATAGTCGGGAATGGCCACCAGATCGAACACATCGGAGTAGTCCACGCGGTTCTGCTGATGTTCTGCTTCCGAATAAAACGTGGTCCAGATGTCGGTGCCGTTCGCCGCTCCCCGGTACTGAAAGACCATCCCCTTTTCTCCGCCGTCGAGGCCAAAAACATTGGCCGGAGTCCGCGCCTGGTAGTCGAGCAGGACCGCAAACCGGCCCTTCTCGCCACCTTCAAACTCCGCCAGAAAAAAGCCCGGAGCCTCCCGGTGGGCCAGCGCCAGCAGCAGGCGCGCGCTCAGGTTGGCGCCGGTCTCGCGCACCATCCGGTCTTCCAGTTCCGCCGCCAGCTTCTGCGCCTCATCCGCGCGCGAACCTGGGCTGGCCCCGCGGCCGGCGGTGATCAGGGAAGAAGTATCATCGGCAAAGCGGAGCACCGCCCTGCGGAAGGCGACCTCCACTCGATCGGACTTCAGGAAGCGCTGCACGTTGTCTTTCTCGAAGAAGCTCCAGGGCTCGACCCGCATCCGTCCTTCGCCCAGAAACACCGCGCCGAGGACCTGTCCCTGCACCGGCTGCGCCAAATAGAACTCGCCGGTAAAGCTCATCTCCACGCGGTCGCGCTTCAACACCAGGTTGCTCACCGGCACCGCCTGGGGCGCCAGCGCGAATCCGCGCAACTGCTCGTAGGCCGCCATCAGGTCGGCTTGCGCCAGGCAGAGCGCCGGCATCAACACCAGCCACGCCAGGACAATCAGAATGTTGGGAAACTTTCGGAGCCGGCGCTCCCCCTGAAGAAGAGTTCTCGTGCGCATTGCATCCTCCGCTGCCGGAACACCTGGGCGGCGTCCGGCGGACTGTATGGTGCGGGGCCCGGTTGTGCGCTGCCCAGTGTGCTCTCCGAATCGGACAGCGTCAACCGTGGGAGTGAATTACGCAGCCACCATATGGCACGAGTAGGTCTTGATCACCAGCCACACTTCTTTTCCGACCTCCAGCTTCAGCGACTCGCGGGCGCCGGCGGTAACGTGGACCACGAACTGGGCGCCGGCGGCGTTCACGCTGGCAATCACAGTCGCATCCACTTGTTCCAGCGAACCGATGCGACCCGAAAGAATATTGCGCGCGCTGATCTGCGAAGGCGGCGCGGTGGCCAGCAGGATGTCGCCGGCGCGCACCGCTACGCGCACCCGCTCCCCCGGCTGGTGGCGCGTGAGCGGAACTTCGAGCTGCAGTTCGGCGCCCTCCAGTTTCGAGGTCATGGTGCCCTGCGCATCGTGGCGCGCGGTTATGGTCGCGTGGAAGATGTTCTCGAAACCCGACGCTTCCGCCACCACCAGCTGCTCGGGCGCTTCCAGCACTTCGCGCGGCGTGCCTTGGGCCACAACTTTCCCCTGCTCCAGAAACACTACCTGCTCCCCCAGCGCAAACACTTCACCGCGGTCGTGGGTGGCGTAGAGCACGGGCACCGGTCGGCGCGCGGTCCAGGAACGCAGGTCGGCGATGATCTGCGACTTCACCGCGAAGTCCAGGCCGGAGAGCGGCTCGTCCAGGAGCAGCACGCAGGGTTCGATGACCAGCGCGCGGGCCAGGGCCGCGCGCTGGCGCTCGCCGCCGGAGATGGCGTCCGGCCGGCGCCCGGCTAGATGCGCAATGCGAAACGAATCGAGCACGGCGGCAGCGCGGTGGCGCCGTTCGGTAGCATCCAGCGCGACCAGTCCGTAGTGCACATTTTCTTCAACGGTTAGATGAGGAAACAGCGCCAAATCCTGGAACACGTAGCCAATGCCACGCTGTGCGACTGAGATGCAGACGCTCGCGCCTCCGTCGAAGAAAACGCGGCCGTTGGCCGAAATGTGCCCCTCGTCGAACGTGGCCAGTCCGGCCACGGCGTCCAGCACGCTGGTTTTCCCTGCTCCCGACGGTCCGAACAGAATCGTGATTCCTGGCGGTGTGGAGAAATCCACATCGAGGACGAAGCTGGGCGCCGTTGCGGAGCCAAAGCGCTTGCGGACGCGGATCTCGAGCCCGCCGGGCGCTCCGGGCCGTGTGGAGCCGGGTCTGTGACCCGGCTCGCCTGGCGCAACCCGATGGCTTCGAGTCACTTCACCGGCCATGCGCTCCACATCCTGCGGTTCAGCCCGTACACCAGCGATAGCACCGCGAACGACACTACCAGCAGCAAGAGCGCGGTCTGATTGGCGCCCGCGTAATTCAGCGCCTGCACTTCGTCGTAGATATCGATGGACACGGTGCGGGTCTCGCCGGGAAGGTTGCCGCCCACCATCAGCACTACGCCGAACTCACCCAGCGTGTGCGCAAAGCTGAGCACGAATCCGGTCACCACACCGCCGACCGAGAGCGGCATCACCACGCGGCGAAACGTCCGCCAGCGCGAAGCTCCCAGCGTGGCCGACGCGGCCAGCAGCTTCGGGTCCACCGACGCGAACGCCGCCGCCATGGGCTGCACGGCGAAGGGCAAGCTGTAGAGCACCGAGGCCACCACCAGGCCTTCGAAGGTGAAGGCGAGTCCCTGTCCGGTTGCGGATTCGTACCAGCGCCCCAGCGGACTGCGCGGGCCCAGCGCCACCAGCACATAGAATCCGAGCACCGTGGGCGGCAGCACCAGCGGCAGCGCCACCACCGCTTCCACCAGAAACTTCCACCGCCAGCGAGTGAACGCCACCCAGTAGGCGATGGGCATGCCGATGATCAGGAGCAAAACGGAAACTACGATCGCCAGCTTGGCGGTAAGCGCGATGGCCTGCCAGTTCATGGCTTGGGTTCCGGAAGATGGGGCTCCGGAAGCTGGAATCCGTAGCGCTTCAGGATGGCCTGCCCGTCGGGACCGCGCAGGTAATCAAGCAGCGCGGCAGCCGCCTTGGGACTGCGCGCCGCGCGCAGCACCACCGCTGCTTGTTCCAGGCGCGGATGCGCTTCTTCCGGAATCAGCCACATCTGGCCGCGATCCTTCATCTGCGGCGCCGACGCCAGCGAGAGCGCGAGGATGCCCGCCTGCGCGTTTCCCGACTCGACGAACTGCGCTGCCTGCGAAACATTCTCCCCGTACACCAGCCGCGACTCCACCTGCTGGTAGATCCCGAAATGCTTCAGCGCAGCCACCGCGGCGCGGCCATAGGGCGCGTGTTTTGGGTTGGCGATGGCGATCTTGCGCACTGCAGGGTTCAGCAAGGCGCGCATCCCATCCTTTCCCAAATCTTCCTTCCGCAAGTCGGGCGAACCGCGCGGCGCCCAAATGACGATGCGTCCGATGGCATAGACATAGAGCGACCCCTCTTGCGACAGTCCTTCCGCCTGCAACCTGCGCGGATACTCGGCGTCGGCGGAGAAGAAAACGTCAAAGGGCGCGCCGCTCTGAATCTGGGCGAAGAAATTTCCCGACGACCCGTAGGACACGCGCAGCCGGTGCCCGCTCTGCTTCTCGAATCCAGCCGCGACTTCGCGAAAGACAAAGTTCAGGTCGGATGCTGCCGCCACGCGGACCTCATCCGCGTGCCCGCTGGAGGAAAGAACCAGGACCAACAGCCACAACCATGTAGCGAACCGGCTCATCTTCTATCCCAACACCTGACACCTGAGACCTGACACCTGCTTCACGGCTTTACGATCATCACTTCCGTGGACTTGATGAGCGCAGCCGCCACATCGCCGGCACACAACCGCATTTCGCGGACCGCATCCGCGGTGATGATGGAAGTGATGCGCTGCTCGCCGATGGAAAGCGTTACCTGGGCCAGCAGTCCGCCCAGCTTCACTTCCAGCACCCGCCCCACCAGTTGGTTGCGCCCGCTGATGCGCCGATAACCGCGCCGCAGCCCGGGGCCGGGCTTCTGTCCGGCCCGGTGCAGGTAGCGGTCGAGTTCCGCCTGGGGGATGCGGTGGTGTCCGCCCGCGGTCTTCAAGGTGCGCAGTTTGCGCTTGTAGATCCACTGCTTCAGCGTGGGATAGCTGATGCCCAGCAGGCGCGCCGCGTCCCGCGGCCGGACTAGTTCGGGAGCCGCCATAGTGATGAACAGTATACTGCGATTATATTCGGTATTTCAATACGTATTACATCGATATTCAATGTCGCGATCGACCGCCCCCGTGAGCAACTCTTCCCTGCCGCCCGGGTTTCTATTCCTGCGGAGAGGACCGTCTCAGGTAGAATCAAGCCCTGAGCGGGCTCTCCGGAAAGGACGAGGGTTGAAGCTGCTGCGCAACAAGTGGTTTCTGGTGGCCGGCGCGCTGCTGGCGGTTGCCGTCTTCGCCGCTTTCCGCCTGCGCAACCGGAATTCCGCCGAATATTTCACCGCGCCCCTAGAACGCGGCGAGATCCGCGAGCTGGTCGAAGCCACCGGCACCATCAACGCCGTCACCACCGTGCAGGTGGGCTCCCAGGTTTCCGGCGCCGTCGCCCGGCTCAACGCCGACTTCAACTCGCGCGTGAAGAAGGGCCAGGTGATCGCGCAGATCGAGCCTTCCATCTTCGAGGGCGTGCTGCTGCAGGCGCGGGCCGACCTGGAAAACGCGCGCGCCAACCTGGCCGCGTCCCGCGCCAACCTGGAGCGCTCGCGCGCCGCCGCAGTACAAACGCGCGCTGAGTATCAGCGCACCCAGCAACTGGCCACGGAAGGCGTGATGAGCCAGCAACAACTGGAGGTCACGCGCGCCAACTCCGAGTCGGCGGAGGCCGCGGTCTCCGCTTCCCAGGCGCAGGTGACACAGGCCGCGGCCCAGGTAAGCCAGCGCGCCGCCGCGGTGAAGGTGGCGGAAACCAACCTCAGCTACACCACCATTGAAGCTCCGGTGGAGGGTGTGGTGGTGAGCCGCAACGTGGACGTAGGCCAGACCGTGGCCGCATCCCTGCAGGCTCCTACACTTTTCACCATCGCTCAGGACCTCACGAAGATGCAGGTCTACGCCAAGACCGACGAGAGCGATGTGGGCCAGATCCGGGTGGGCCAGCGCGCCACCTTCAAGGTGGACGCTTTTCCGCGCGACAGCTTCGAAGGCCGCGTGGTGCAGGTACGCATGAACGCCACCGTGGTGCAGAACGTGGTGACCTACGACACAGTGATCGAATTCGAGAACCCGGAGCTCAAGCTGTTTCCCGGCATGACCGCCTACGTCACCATTCCGGTCGCCAGCGTGAGCAAGGTGCTCAAGGTGCCCAACGGGGCCCTGCGTTACATGCCTGATCTAAAGCCTGAAGAAGTGCGCGCGCTGTACGCGCGTTACGGCATCCAGGAGGCCGCGTCCGAAGCACGCCGCCCCCGGCGCGAGGCTGCCCCGGCGGGCGATCAGCCGGGCGGCGCCGCCGGCGACGAAGGCCCGCCGCAGCCGCGCCCCGACGTGGCCATCGTGTGGAAATTGCGCCTCGACAAGACCCTGGAGCCGGTGCGCTTGCGCGTTGGCATTACCGATCGCACGGTGACCGAGCTGGTGGAAGTGTTGAAGGGCGAACTCAAGGAAGGCGACATGCTGGTGACCGGAGCGACGCGCACGTCGGCCGCGCCGCGCTCGCCCATGCAGGGCGGCGGCCAGCAGCGGAGGTAGCAGCAGGCGCGGCTTTGGCCGCACCGGTGGGAGAGCGGGCCTTCAGGCCCGCGTCCCGACGCAGACCAGCAGCGGCTTTTAGCTGTGGAAGATTTCCAACTCGTGGCCACGACTATCCAACTCGATGCCGGCCCCGCCGCCACCGCGGTCCAGGATCCTCTGCTGCGCATTGAGGCCGTCCACAAATATTACGACCTGGGGGAGACCCGGGTGCACGCGCTGCGCGGCGTGAGCCTGGACGTGGGCCGCGGCGAGTTCGTGGCGCTGATGGGCGCCAGCGGCAGCGGCAAGTCCACCTTCATGAACATCGTGGGCTGCCTGGACAAACCCTCGAGCGGCCGCTACCAGCTCGAAGGCCACGACGTTTCCGGGTTCGACAAGAAGGCGCTGGCCGAGATTCGCAACCGCAAAATCGGATTCGTGTTCCAGGGATTCAACCTGCTGGCGCGCACCACCGCGCTGGAAAATGTAGAACTGCCCACGCTCTACGCCCGCATCTCGAAGCAGGAAGGCGAGCAGCGCGCGCTGGAGGCGCTGGCCATGGTGGGCCTGGGCGACCGCGCCCACCACTTCCCTTCCCAGCTTTCCGGCGGACAGCAGCAGCGCGTGGCGGTGGCGCGCGGGCTGGTGAACCGCCCGTCGCTGCTGCTGGCCGACGAGCCCACCGGCAACCTCGACAGCCGCACCGCGGTCGAAATCATGGAGATTTTTCAGCGGCTGAACGAGGAGCGCGGGCTCACCATCGTGCTGGTGACCCACGAGCACGACATCGCCCAGTTCGCCCGGCGTTCGGTGATCTTTCGCGACGGCAGGATCCGCCGCGACGAGGAGAACCCCGACCCGCCGCGCGCCGCGGAAGTGTTGAACCTGATGCCCAAGCTGGAAGACTGAGGGAATTGAATCATTGAGCGAGTGAATCATTGAGGGATTGAATCATTGAATCATTTGAACAACGGCTTCGAAGCGCCACATTCGGCCCGAGCCTACCCAATGATTCAATGACTCAATGATTCAATGATTCAATCGTCAATCAAAACCGGCTGAGTCCTGAGGATGAAACCATGGACCTGATATCCGTCATTCGCATTGCCATGCGGGCGCTGGCGCGCAACAAGATGCGCTCCAGCCTGACCATGCTGGGGATCATTATTGGAGTGGCGGCGGTAATCGCCATGGTCGGCCTGGGTCAGGGCGCGCAGCAGGAAGTGCAGCAACAGATCGCGGCCATGGGCTCCAACATGCTGTTCGTGGGCTCGGGCACGGTGAACCGCGGCGGCCTGCGCATGGGCTGGGGCCAGACCAAGACCCTGGTCTACGACGACCTGCTGGCCATCAAGGCGGAGTGTCCGGCGGTGGCCGAAGCCGCTCCCGGCACCATGACCAACACCCAGGTGGTCTTCGGCAATGACAACTGGTTCACCCGCGTGAACGGCACCGAGCCCCAGTATTTCGACATCCGCAACTGGCCGCTGCAGACCGGGACCATATTTGGGCCGGGGGATGTGCAGAGCGCCACCAACGTGGCCGTCATCGGCGACACCGTGCGCAAGAACCTGTTCGGCGCCACCGATCCCGTGGGCCAGACCATCCGCATCAAGAACCTGCCTTTCAAAGTGTTGGGCGTGCTGACGTCCAAGGGGCAGTCGGCGGCCATGGGCGACGACCAGGACGACGCCATTTTCATCCCACTCACCACACATCAGAAGAAACTCACCGGCGACACCTGGCTGCGCTTCATCCACGTGTCGGCGGTATCGCGCGACGCCAGCTACTCGGCGCAGCAGCAGATCACCGAACTGCTGCGCGAACGTCATCGCATCCGGCCGGGGCAGGACGACGACTTCATGGTCCGCAATCTGGCCGATATGGCCGACCTCGCCGACCAGGCCGGCCAGGTGATGACCATGTTGCTGGCTTCGATCGCGAGTGTCTCCTTGCTGGTGGGCGGCATCGGCATCATGAACATCATGCTGGTTTCGGTTACCGAGCGCACCCGCGAGATCGGCATCCGCATGGCCATCGGCGCCACCGAAGAAGACGTGCAGCGCCAGTTCCTCATCGAGGCTGTGGTGCTCAGCCTGATCGGCGGCGCCGTGGGCATCGCCGTCGGCCTGGGAGCTTCCTTCCTGATTACCGACCTGCTGGGCTGGGCGGTCTTGATTTCGCCGCTGGCCATCGCCATCGCCGTGGTGTTCTCCGCCGCAGTGGGAATTTTCTTCGGCTACTACCCGGCGCGGAAGGCGGCGCGGCTGGACCCGATTGAAGCGCTGAGATACGAGTAAGCAGGGCCAACAGATACCCCAACCCCCCCCTCCCCTGGCCGCTAATGAAATCATGGGGTTACGGCGGGAGATCCCGAGCGGTCCCGACATCTAAAGGGCTTATGGGTAAAGTCCCGTCCGCAAAGGAGTTAGGTGTTGTAAGTTGCCAGTACCCAGTTGCAGGTACCGAGTTGCGAGTACAGAGTTGCGAGTACCGAGTACAGACAACTTGGGGATGGTGGTGAGCATGGGCAAGGGGGTGGCCTACCCCAGGGTTTTGTCTTGATGAGAACAAGGAATTTAGCCGGATATCTGGAGTCAAATTATTGACAGCTAATGGGGTTGGAGGAACGGTCTTTGATTCTGAACTACTTAGCTGTACGGTAATCATTACATCTACAAGATAGCACTAAAGAGGAATGCCTGTCAAGAGTAAATTCGCTAATCTTTCGTCTAAGTTCGGTGGACACGTGCGGTTCCTTGAACGCCGTCCCACGCTGTCGCTTCAAAAGCGGGAGCCAGAAGGACGGGGCAGCCTCGGCATGACGGAAAGACTGGGCCAGCCCCCCGAAACATCAGATGAGGTCCTTGTCCGGATCAATCCCATGGAGTCCTACATCTTCAAGCGGCAAGCCAAATGATATGGCCTGGTTTTGCATAAGGCTGACGACCTCGTAATATGCCATTAGCCTTCCGTCTTCGAAGTCGCGTTCAGGTGGCGACTGGGCTGACACTTTTGCTTCTTTGCCGCAAGGGCCCTTTCCTTAAGCAGAAAGCCCAAGTCCCGCAAGTAATAGGCCGCAGTCGAGACATTTTCGGACAGATTCCCTTCCATCTGTGCCCTCCTTACTTTTCTTGGCTGGTGGCCCACATCTCCGTTGCGTCGCGCCGGTGCCCCACATCTGCCCGCAGTTGGCAGATGTGGGTTCTTGATTGCATCCTCGTTTCCGGCGAGTACAACCGCTTTGGGAGTTCTCCATTCCCGCCGGTCCACAGTCCTTACAGCCTAAGGCGGTGTCGAGGCAGTAGTATTCAGGTGGCCGCAAAGGCCCACATCTGCTAACTACGGCAGATGTGGGGCACCCTCCCGGCGAAGGTACGACCCCGCTCGGGTCATTCTGCAGATGCGTAATCGACAGACCTGAGCACCCGCCCTACCAGCCGACCGTTTTTCCCTTGTTCTGCTCATCCAGCCACGTCTTCAGCGGCGCGAAATAGTCGAGGATGGCGGTCGCGTCGATCTGCTTTTCGCCGGTCATGGCTTCGAGAGCCTCGGGCCAGGGACGGCTCTGTCCCAGCTCCAGCATCTGGTTCAGCTTCTCCCCGGCTTTCTTGTTGCCGTAGATGGAGCAGCGGTGCAACGGGCCGGCAAAGCCGGCCTCGCGGCAGAGCGCGCGATGGAACTGGAACTGCAAAATGCGCGCCAGGAAATAGCGGGTGTAAGAAACGTTGCCGGGCACGTGGTACTTGGCGCCGGGGTCGAAGTCCTTCTCGCTGCGAGCTACCGGAGGCTTCACGCCCTGGTACTTGAGCCGCAAGTCCCACCACGCCTGGTTGTAGTTTTCCGGCTTCACTTCCCCGGAGAACACCTTCCAGCGCCACTGGTCCACCAGCAATCCGAAGGGGAGGAAAGCGATCTTGTCCAGGGCCTGGCGCATCAGTAAGGGCAGGTCGGCGGAGGCGTCGGGCACATTCTCCAGCAGCCCCACCTTCTGCAGATACTCGGGCGTGATGGAAAGGGCCACCGCGTCGCCCACGGCTTCATGGAAGCCGTCGTTGGCGCTGCCGCGGTACAGGACTGGAAGCTTGCGGTAGGCGCGCTGGTAGAAGTTGTGTCCCAGTTCATGGTGGACGGTGACGAAGTCTTCCGCCCGGATCTCGATGCACATCTTGATGCGCAGGTCCTGGTCGTTGTCCACGTCCCAGGCGCTGGCGTGGCAGATTACGTCGCGGTCGGCGGGCTTGGTAAACAGCGACCGCTTCCAGAAAGTCTCCGGCAGCGGTTCGAAACCCAGGGAGGTAAAGAAGCGCTCGCCGTAGCGCACCATCTCGCGCTCGTCCACTTTCTTCTGCTTCAGCAATTCGCCCAGATCGTAGGCTCGGGCTCCGGGCGGTGACGCCACCACCGGATAGATGTTTCCCCACTCCTGCGCCCACATGTTGCCCAAAAGGTGCGCCGGGATGGGACCATCTTCACTTACGCGATCCTTGCCGTAGTGTTTGGCCAGGGAGGCGCGCACGTGCGTGTGCAGCGCGAGGTAGAGCGGCTTTACCTGTTCCCACAACCGGTCAACCTCTTTGGCGAACTCGTCGGGAGGCATGTCGTAATTGGAGCGCCACATCGCGCCCAGGTCCTTGAACCCGAGTTCACGCGCGCCCTTGTTGGCCAGCACCGTCTGGCGGACGTACCGCTCGCGCATGTTAGGGTCAGGCGGAGAAAAGGCCATGGGCGTGTTGTGCCAGCCCTTCCACGCCTCCAGGAGTTGGTCATAGTCGCGGCTGGTGTTGATGGTGCGCTCCAGGTCGTTCAGCGACGAGCACTTCTCGACCCCGCCCTCCGTGCGGCAGTACTTGCCCTTGCCGTAGTCGCCGTCCAGCGAGACCGAGATGCCTGTGAGTTCCTCGCGCTCGGCGGCGTTGTTGGGCGCGGGCAGGCTCAGTCCAAGCTTGATCAGGTTCAGCTTGCGCTCCACGTCGTAGGGCAGCTTCAGCCCGTTAAAGCGCGCCGCCTTGGTGGCCATCTCCACACCTACGGCGGTGAGCTCGTTGGTGAAATCGGCTTCCATCTGCTCGGTATCGTCGGTGATGAAGTTGGCCTTCACCCAGGCGGCGCGAGCCAGCTTGTTGCCGAGCTCCAGCAGTCGCTTTTCCGCCTGCTCCACGAAGGCCGCGGCCTCCTCGGCGGTGGGTGGCGCAGGGGGCGCGTCGGCAGCGGAAGAAATGCAGGTCATCATGATGATGGCCAGGAGGGTGAGCAGTGTGTGCCTTCTTGGAAATCGCATAAGTCTCCTTGAAAACCAGCAATTCTACCGTTTGGGCCAGTCGGTATCCAACGCTTTTGGGACGGCTGGCTTGCAACTTTTCCCTGCCCCGGGCGTCCCATCTTGCAGCAGGGGGTCCGTTCCGGCGAAAGCATCCATTCCGACGGCCCTTCCGTTCTAGAATATAAGGATAGCGGGAACCGAACTCATGTTAATCAAGAAGCCTGCCGACATCCCGTCTTCGGAGATTACGCCCCAGAGCACCTATACCAACCGCCGGCAGTTTATTCTGGGCGCGGCCGCAGCCGGCGGGATGCTGGCCGCGGGAGCGTACGTCCAGGAGATGTACGATCCCTCCGAGGGCGTGAATGCGGCACTGAAGTTGGACTACACCAAGGGGCCGTTCAGCACCACCGAGCCGGCGAACTCCTTTAAGGACATCACCACCTACAACAATTTCTACGAGTTCGGCACCGACAAGGGCGACCCGGCGAAAAACTCCGGCACCTTGCGCCCGCGGCCCTGGACCATTTCCGTCGAAGGCCACGTGAAGAAGCCGCAGACTCTGGACATCGACTCCATCATCAAGCAAAACCCGCTGGAGGAACGCATCTATCGGCTGCGCTGCGTGGAGGCCTGGTCCATGGTGATTCCGTGGATCGGTTTTCCGCTGGCCACCTTCATCAAGCAACTGGAGCCCACGTCCAAGGCCAAGTACATCCAGTTCGTCACCCTGCACGACCCCGCGCAAATGCCCGGGCAGAAGAGTGGCATCCTGGAGTGGCCGTACGTCGAGGGCCTGCGCATGGACGAAGCCCTGCACCCTCTGACGCTTCTGGCCGTCGGGCTCTACGGGCAAGTGCTGCCCAATCCTAACGGCGCGCCCATCCGCCTGGTGGTGCCGTGGAAGTACGGCTTCAAGAGCATCAAGTCCATTGTGCGCATGCGCTTCGTGGAGCAGCCGCCCGCCACCACCTGGAACCTGATGGCGCCCAGCGAGTACGGCTTCTACTCCAACGTGAATCCCGACGTGGATCATCCCCGCTGGAGCCAGAAGAACGAGCGCCGCATCGGTGAATTCCGCCGCCGTCCCACCGCGAAGTTCAACGGATACGCCGACCAGGTGGCCAGCCTGTACACGGGCATGGACCTGGGACGGAACTACTGAGGACGGGCCTCCCGTGAAGCCCATCACCTGGCTGAAGAGTGCGGTGTTTCTGGCGTGCCTCGGTCCGCTGGCGCGCCTGTTGTGGCTCTTTCGTCAGGACGAGCTGGGCGCGAATCCCATCGAGTTCATCACCCTCTCCACCGGCACCTGGACGCTGGTGTTCCTGCTGTGCACGCTAAGCATCACTCCCTTGCGCCGACTGACCAGCCAGGCGTGGCTCATTTCCATCCGCCGCATGCTCGGGCTCTTCGCTTTCTTCTACGGATGCCTGCACCTGACCATCTTCGTGTGGCTGGACAAATTCTTCGACTGGCAGGACATGATCGACGACGTCACCAAGCGCCCCTTCATCACTTTTGGATTCGCGGCGTTGATGCTGATGGTGCCGCTGGCCCTCACCTCCACCAACGGATGGGTGCGCCGCCTGGGAGGAAAGCGCTGGCAGGCGGTGCATCGCCTCATTTATGCCAGCGGCATTCTGGGCTGCGTGCACTTCTGGTGGAAGGTAAAAGCCGACCACACCGAGCCCGGCATCTACGCCAGCATCCTCACCGTGCTCCTGGGCTACCGCCTGCTGCACTGGGCGTGGCCGCTGCTCAAGGCACGGCAGCGGGTGAGTGTGGGTTCGTAGCTCTTAGCTCTGACTCCCACCGAGTCATTTAGGCCGCGTGCCGCGAACCGGTCTATAGTCCAGCACAGTCCCGCACCATCTCCGGGAGCCGGACCTGCGGCATGAAGAAGCCACGCTGGAAAAAATGGCTCGATGACCCGGGCGAAGGCCTGGCCGAGGCCCTGCTCGTTTTACTGACTTGTCTGGTGGTGGTGCTGGGAATGGCCCGCCTGATCAGCCGCACTGTGAACCGCTTCTTCGAGGAAGCCGCCCGCGCCCTGGGACTCTCCTAGTCCCGCTAGTACGCAGTTCTCCTCCCCGCTTTATTCCGGCCTGAACTTGACGGGTTGCTTTAGCATTTCTTCCTAATTTTTGCATTTTTCATTTTTCATTTTGCCTTCCTCTTCCCCTTCCCTCCGCCCGCGATTTAGGCGCATACTAGGAACCTGCACTGAGCCCCAGGGCGCAGAGGTGAGTGTTTGTCCGACGACGAAAAGTACAGCGGCGGGAGCTTAGGCTTAGGCGGCTACGGGTCTGCTGCCCAGGGCGACGAAGGCGAAATTCGGCGCCTGCGCGAGCTCACGGCCGGTCGCGAGCAGGCCGAGTCTCCGGCGCCCAGACCCAGCTATGCCCCTATCCTGGCGCTCGTCCTGCTTCTGTTCCTGCTGGGGATGGTGTGGACCACCAAGGCCTTTCTGCTGCCCACCTCCACCATCAGCGACCTGATGATTCAGGTCGAGAGCATGGTATCCAGCCTCGGTGTCGCAACTGAGCCAACCGTGATCATCCCCGCTTCCTCGGAAGAACCCGCTCCCGCCGACTCCAAGCATGCCAAGCGTGGGAAGCGTCCCGCAGGGAGCGCAGGCTCCCGAACCGCTCAGGGGACGGGCAGTGCGGAGCTGGGGCCGGCAGACTCCGAGGGCGAGCCAGAGGCTCTGGCCGCAGCGCCGGCGCCTCCTCGGCCCTTCAACGTGGAGGTGGTGGACAGCGAGCGCCGCCTGGAGCCGCGCTACACCGATCGCACCGTCAACCTAAGCGTGCAGGGAGGGCGGACCCAGCGCGTGCCCGTGGACGCGAGCAACCTGGAGCGTATGTCTACGCGGCCGCCGACGGTGCTGGTGCGCGAGGGCAGCGTGCAGGGTTCGGTGGTGCTGCGCGCGGTGATTGACCGCCAGGGCTACATTCGCGAACTGGCGGTGGTGCGCGGACCCGCCGACATGGCCGCAGCCGCCATCGAAGCCGCCCGCCACTGGCGTTTCAAACCCTACCTGCAGAACGGCAAGCCGGTCGAAACCGAAACCCTGATTACCGTGGACTTCAATATCTCGGCGCAGTAACCGGGCTGCGGATTTTGGGAAGAGTGGATTCAGAATTTCGGAAAAAGGTCGGGCAGCGAATTCCACACCGAGCGCAGGCGCATGTACACCCCCTGCGGATCCTGCCACACGAAATAAGCAGCCACGGCGAACACCGCTCCCATCACCACCCACGTGCCCACCCTGCTCTTGCCTTCGCCCACGGCCGTGCTTCTGCCTCTTAGGGACGATTGTAAGGCGGGCCCAGCCCGGCTCAGCTTGACGACTTCGATACCCGGGCCGCCAGCCGGGTCACCGCGTCGCGAATCTGCTGCATGATGGCCAGCGTCTCTTCGGGATCGGAAATGTACGGATCTTGGATGTTGGGCTGCGGAGGATCCAGAAACATTCCCAGCATCAGCATCTTGTCCAGGGCGCTGGGAAATTCTCCGGCGAACATCTGGTAATTCTCCAAATCGTGGAGCACCACCAGGTCGAAGCCGCGCACCATGTCTGCGGTGACCCGTTTCGACGAGCCCGGCGGCAGGCTCAGGCCCAGGCTGCGACAGGCGTCGTGGATGTGGGCAGGAGTGCGACGGCCGGTGGGCTCGAAGAATCCCGCCGACGCCACTTCCGCCCGCGGCAGCAACTGCCGAGCCAGGGCCTCGGCCACCGGGCTGCGGCAGATGTTGCCGTAGCAAAGGAACAGCAGCTTGCGCGGCGGCTGAGCGGTGCGCTCCAGCGCCGCCAGGGTTGCGGCGTGGCGCTTGATGGCGGCGCGGCCCAGCACGAAATGCCGCGCCCGGGTGCGGATGCCCATGGCGCCGCGTCAGGCCTTCTTCGCGGTTGCGGACTTCACGAATTCCTCTACCGTGAGACCGCGCGACACCTTTTTCAGCTTTTCCACGATGCGGGTGCGCTCGGCTTCGGAACTGGCCTTGGCATACCTCCGGCGCAGCTTGGCAATGGTTTCCTTGCGTACCCGGCGGCGGCGAATCTCAGGACGGCGACTGGGACCTGACATGCAGTTTTCTTCTCCTTGGCTGAAGTGAGGTTACTAGCCTACCGCAAAGGGCCGCTTTGCGGGATCTTACAGTCAAATGGAGGCGAAAGGAGGATTTGGCGTCCCCGACGGGATTCGAACCCGTGTTACCGCCGTGAAAGGGCGATGTCCTAGGCCGGGCTAGACGACGGGGACGGAAGATGTGCGATGTGCGAAGTGGGATGTGCGAAGTGCGCCCTGCAAGCCGCGACTCCATCGCCCAACTACTCGATCACACAATCCAATTTCAGATTATAAACGCCCATCTGCCCGAATGTCTCCCTCCCTTCGGAGGCTCCCTTCGCTTGCACATCACACATCGCAAATCGCAAATCACCAATCGCAAATTGCTACAATGTCTCCATGCCGTTCCGCCAGCGTCCCGGGCAGGGCCCGCGCAAGGGCAAGACTCCGCCGCCGGAGGAGACCCGCGCCGAGGCCTCCTATCTCAAGCAACTGGGCGAGAATCAAACTCCGGTGGTCATCAAGCTGTCCGGGGGTGAGACCGTGCGCGGATGGATTGAATACTACGACCACAATATGGTCCGCCTGACCCGCGAGGGCGCTCCCAACCTGTTCATCTTCAAGGATCAGATCCAGTACATCGCCGAGGACGCCGGCCGCCGGGAACGGTCGTGATCGCCGCCCGCCACGAGTTCGTCCCCGCCATGACCGAAATCGCGCGCGAGGCCGGCGCGCTGCTCATGACCTACTTCGCCCGCCGCGTAAAAATCGAATACAAGGGCGAGGTGGACCTGGTCACCGAGGCCGACCGCGCCTCGGAAGCGCTCATCACCGACCGCATCCACGCGCGCTGGCCGCGCCACGGCGTGATGGCGGAAGAAGGCACGCGCACCGTGGGCAGCGGAGAATATCAGTGGTACGTGGACCCGCTCGACGGCACCACCAACTTCGCCCACGGCTTTCCCGTGTTCTGCGTTTCCCTGGCGGTGGAGCACCAGGGAAAGCTCGCGGCGGGCGTGATCTACGATCCCACTCGCGACGAACTTTTTTCCGCCGAGCGCGGCTCGGGCTCCTACCTGAACTCGCGCCGCATTCACGCTTCAAAGATTGCCAGCCTTGCGGAGAGCCTGGTGGCCACCGGCTTTCCCAGCCACAAGCGCCACAAGAATCCCAATATCCACTTCTATCATCAGATTACTTTGCGCACCCACGGAGTGCGCCGCGCGGGTTCGGCGGCTCTGGACCTTGCGGGCGTGGCCTGCGGACGCTTCGACGGCTTTTGGGAGTTCAACTTGAATCCCTGGGACACGGCCGCGGGCGTCCTGCTGGTGGAGGAGGCGGGCGGACAGGTAACCGACTTTTCCGGCGGCCCGTTCACAATTGACAGCCGCGAAACGGTGGCTTCGAACGGCCTGCTGCACGCCGATCTGCTGCGCGAGTTCGCCGCCATCATGGCCGGGCGCGGCTTGGAAGAGCTGCCCTCAGCGGTGGAGTACGCGAAGGGGAGAACGTCGTGAATTGGGGGAACTGCAACCGCCAACCACGAGTGCGAGCTGCGGGTTGCACTCAGGAAGATTGGCTGGCAACTCCTAACTCGGAACTCGGCACTCGCAACTCGGTACTCGTCCTTGTGGTTGGCTTCTTTTTTTCCGCCGCGCTCGTGCCGTCTGCCGCCGCGAAGGACGATGCATACCAGAAGTCTCTGGCGAAGTGGAAGCAGGAACGGATCGCCGACCTCAAGCGCGACTGGCTGCCCTTGGCCGGCCTCGCATGGCTGAAGCCGGGAGAAAACACCTTCGGGAGCGACGCCTCCAGCCGCGTGCTGCTGCCCAAATCGTCATCCACGCCCGCGCACGCCGGCGTCTTCCTGCTCAGCGGCGACCAGATCACAGTGCGCGTGCACGATGGAGTTCGCGTGACCTCTAAGGGACGCGCCGTGCGCGAACTGAAGCTGCTTCCCGACGATCCCGGCCCGGAAACCGTGCTCGAGCTGGGAGGCCTGCGCATCCACGTGATCAAACGCTACCAGCGCTACGGCATCCGCATCAAGGACCTGGCCAGCCCGGAAACACAGAAGTTCGCCGGGCTCTCATACTTCGCGGTCGGCCTCGGCTACCGCATCACCGGAACCTTTGAGCCTTCGCCCGGGAAGAAGGTCACCATTCCCGACGTCACCGGCGACGTGAATGAAGTGGAAGTGCCGGGCGTGGTGCGCTTCCAGCTCCACGGCCGGGAGTTCACGCTGGCGCCGCTGCCTTCCGAAAACGCCCGCCTGTTCTTCATCCTCGAAGACCAGACCAAGGGCAAGGAGACCTACCCGGCCGGCCGCTACCTCTACGCCGACCCGCCCGTGGACGGCAAAGTGGTACTCGACTTCAACCGTGCCTACAACCCACCCTGCGCCTTCACCGCCTACGCCACCTGCCCGCTGCCGCCGAAAGAAAACAAGCTCCCAGTAAGGATCGAGGCGGGAGAAAAGTACGAGGCGCGGTAGGAGAAGGCAGTCAGCAGTCAGCATGGTAATTGCTGAATGCTGATTGCTGAGTGCTGACTGCCTCCCTACTCCGCGGGCAGGGGCGGCGGCCCATCGGGGATAAACGGCTTGTAGACCGTCCCTTTCGTTTTCTCCTCAAACTCCTTGCGCATGGTGGCGCGCAACGGCGCGTCTTCGAACAGGTCCACGGCCGTCATGGCTAACGTTTTGGCGGCGTGGGTCATGCCCTTGTGCCCGATGGACATCCCGCCCGTCGCCACCACCGGCCAAGCGTGCCAGGGGGCGTCCGCGGGAGCGGTGGTGAGCGAGAAATGGATGGTGGGCACATTCCAGCTCACGTCTCCCACGTCGGTGGAGCCGCCTTCCATTTGCTGGTTCTCATCAAACGGATGGATGCTGCCGTCGAGGCCCTTGGGCTCGACCCCGGTGGCCCGCTGGATGGTGCGCGCGAACTCCTGCTCTTCTTCGGTGAACGGAATTGCACCCAGCCGCACCAGGTTGGCGTGGAGCGCCCGGCCGCCGACGCGGCTGAGCAGCATTTCGTGGCTGCCCGCCTGCACTCTCACGCTGGCCGTCACACCCGCCATCTGGGCCGCACCTTCGGCCATCTTGCGCGTGCGTTCCAGCATGTCAGCAACCCGCCCTCGATCGGTGTCGCGCAGCCACAGCCACAGCTTGGCGTATTCCGGAATCACGTTGGGGACGTCGCCGCCCTTCATGATGGTGTAGTGAATGCGCGCCGTGGGACGGATATGCTCGCGCATCATGTTGAGGCCGTGGGTGAACAGCTCCAGGCCGTCCACCGCGCTGCGTCCGTTCCAGGGATCGGAGGCCGCGTGCGCCGCCTTGCCGTGGAACTCAACCACCAGGTCCACGATGGCCTGCGCGGTCTGCGTGTCCACTTCCGTCTCGTCGTCGGGATGCCACACCAGCACCGCGTCCACGTCGCGGAACAATCCAGCGCGGACCATGTACACCTTGCCGCCCACCGATTCCTCCGCCGGCGTCCCGTAGAACCGCACCGTGCCCTTTAGCTTTCCCGCTGCCATCAGCTCCTTCACCGCCACTGCTGCGCCCATGCTGGCGGCCCCGAACAGGTTGTGTCCGCAGCCCTGCCCGCCCGCGCCCGCCTCGAGGGGTTCCTTCACCGGCGACGCCTTCTGCGAGATGCCGGGCAGCGCATCGTACTCGCCCAGGATGCCGATCACCGGCGAGCCCTCGCCGTAGCTGGCGATAAACGCCGTCGGCATGCCCGCCACTCCGCGCTCCACCCGAAAACCTTGTTGCTCGGCGTAGTCGGCCAGCAGCTTGGCGGACTTCTTCTCGCGCAGCGCGGTCTCCGCAAATGCCCAGATTTGGTCGCTCAGCGATACCAGTTCGCCGCGGTGCTTCTCGATGGAAGCCGCGGCTTCGTCCTTCTTCTTGACGTCCACCGCAGGCGCAGCGGCGGACTTCTTCCGAGCGCTCTTCTTCTCAGCACCCAGCGCAGGCGTCAACAGCATCAGCAGCGACAGCACCAGGGTTACGGCCAGGCGGCAAGCCTTCATGAGGTTTTCTCCAATGAGGATGGAAATCTACTGCGGTTTGGGTTTCATTTCCCACAGCACGTTGATGATCTTCCACTGTCCGTTCACCTTGGCCATGTGCATGTAGTCAATCCACTCCAGCATTTCCGCGCGCACGCTGGCCGTCGAGCCGAATACGTCGAGGATGGTCACGTTCTTTACCTGTTTGTCCTTGGGAATATTCTTGCCGCTGCCGGTGCGGATAATCTGCACCAGTTCCATCGCGCTCATCTGGTCGAGGCGCGTGCGGCCGTTCGCGTCGGTGAGAGCAATGCGCTTGGCCAGATGCGGATGCAGCGCCCGCTCCATGCGGTCCGGGTTGCCCTCGTAATAGCCCTCAACGTAATCCAGGGCGGTGGCGCGGATGCCGGCTTCGTCTTCGGGCGACACCTTGGAATCGGCAGCAGCGGGAACGGTCAGCAAAGTGAGCAGCAACAGTGTCGGCAGAAATTTGAGCATGATCGGGTTCCTCCAGGCGCTCTCGGGCGCGGGTTGCAGCAACCGCCATTATAGAAGACGCGGGCTGCACATGAATTTGCCGAATCCTTCCCCATCGCCGGCGCATCCCTAGCGTCTACCATGAGCAATCCCCAAGTCCCTGAACTCGTGATCCTGTTCTTCTCCCAGCTCACCGGCCAGGCCGGCGAAGACTACTACCGCATGGACGAAGAGCTCTCGCAGCTAGTCCAGCAAGCTCCGGGCTTTGCGGGAGTGAAGAGTTTCACCGCCGCCGACGGCGAGCGGCTCACCGTGGTCTGGTGGAAGGACGCGGAGACGCTGCTCCAGTGGCGCGAGCTGGCGCGCCATCGCGTAGCCCAGAGCGCCGGCCGCGAACGCTGGTATCAGTACTACCGCATGGAGGTGGCGCGCATCGAGCGTCGCAGCTCCTTCGACCGCGAGCCAGTCCAGCAAGCTTCCGAACCAGCCGCCACACCGAGCCATACCTGGACCGGCGCGGAGGATGTTCCCGGGCGCTGATGTTGGGCGTCGCAGCACTCGCCACCTTGGTCTAGAATCGAGTTGTGGGAAGCCTGCTGGACCGCACCGTCGAGAAGCGTCCTGACCGGGTTCTTCTGCAAGGTCGCATCCTCTTCCTCACCGAGGATCCCGGCCTCATCAAGCGGCAGCTCGCGGGCGAAGACCTGCCCTGGAATACGAAGGATCCTGCGGCCAACCCCAAGCTGCGCGACGACATCTCCACCGACGAGATCACTCCCGCGCACATCTGCTTTTTCTTTGACGAGACCCTGGGCGAGTTTCCCTACACCGGCCTGAAGTGCGGGGCCGAGCTTCCTATCCAGCGCGGCGACGTGAAGCAGGGCGGGTTTGTGGCCTGCGTCAGCGGCAAGCGGCGCGGCAAAGGGTCGAGCCGCGAGCAGTCGCCCTACGCCGAATTGTGTGCCGGCATCAAGCTGGTGATCGCGGAAAATCACGAGCGCATCTACAAGCAGAACTGCCAGAACCTGGGCGTATTCACCTCCACCGACTTCAGCCTGGTGGACCGCATCCGCCGCGGCGAAGAAATTCCGCTGGCCGAATTCACCTCCGGCGAAGACCACATCACCCGCCAGATCATCGAGTACGGTGGCCTGTTCCCCTTCAACGTAGCCCGCCTGCAGAAGAAAGTTTTCCTGCCGCCCCTCCGCACCGCGCCGCGCGCGATGACGCTGGCGGAAAAAATCTTCGCCCGCCACATGCTCAACGAGCAGGGAGAAATGGGCGTCCCGGCCGTAAAGCCCGGCGACTCCGGCTTTGCCCGCACCGATCTGCGCTTCAGCCACGAGTACGTCACTCCCATGGCCTCCATCTTTTTCGAACGCCTGGTGGGCAAGGACGCTCCCGTCAACGATCCCTCGAGCGTGATTTTCTTCCGCGACCACCTCACCTTTCTTGACGATGTGCTCTCCGAGCAGAAGCGCAAGATGGGCCTGCTCGACCTGGCCACCCAGCTTAAGCTGCGCCAGGAGGACTTCGCCCGCACCCGCGGCATCAAGCTGCACGGCGAGCTCACCGACCGCAAGGGCTCCGAGGGCATCTGCCACTCTATCGTGCTCGAGACCTACGCCCTGCCCGGCCAGCTCAACGTGGGCTCGGACTCGCACACCCCGCACGTGGGCGCCATGGGCTGCATCGCTTTCGGCATCGGCACCACCGACGTCTTCAATGCCTGGACCACCAAGGACGTCCGCGTGAAGGTTCCGGAATCGCTCAAGGTGGTGGTGCGCGGAAAGAAGAAGCCCAACGTCGCGGCCAAGGATTTCATCCTCGCCATCCTGGCCCTCGACTACGTGCGCAGCGGCCAGGCGCTGGCCAAAGTGATCGAGTACTCGGGCGAAGCCATCGCAGCGCTCAGCGTGGACGAGCGCGCCACCATGACCAACATGGCCGCCGAAATTGGAGGCTTCACCGGCATCGTCGCCCCCGACCAGAAAGTTGTGGACTTCCTGGTCGAGCGCCGCGCCATGAGCAAAGCGAGCGCCGCGCAGCTGATCGAAGGCCTCGCCGGAGACCCCGGCGCCGAGTACGCGCACGTCATCGAGCTTAACGCCGATGAAATCACGCCCATGGTGGCCACGCCCGGAGATCCTGGCAACGGCAAGTTTGTCCGCGACCTTGGCGCCCCGGTGCCGGTCGAGATCGCCTACGGCGGCACCTGCACCGCCGGCAAGAACGAGGACATGGACATGTACGCCCGCGTCCTCGCCGACGCCCTGCGCCAAGGCAAGCGTGTGGCCGATTCGGTGAAGTTCTACCTGCAATTCGGGTCCCAGGAAACCCGCGAATACTGCATCCGCATGGGCTACCTGGAGGTTTTCAGGAAGGCGGGCGCCATCGTCATCGAGCCCAGTTGTGGAGCCTGCATCAACGCCGGCCCGGGCGTCTCCACCCGCCCGGATCAGATCGTGATCAGCGCTCAGAACCGCAACTTCCCCGGACGCAGCGGCCCCGGGCAGATGTACCTGGCCAGCCCTTTGACCGTGGCCGCCTCCGCCGTGGCCGGCTACATCACCGAATACGAGCCGGCGGAACAGCGGGAACTGGTTCCGGCGTAAACGTACCGTAGAGACGTTGCTGGCAACGTCTCCTCTTGGCAGCTTGCGCTTCTTGTGGCTAGAATAAGAGGTTCGGTAAGGGAGAACCCTAACCCATGGCCTATGTGATCGCGGAACCCTGCATCGGCACCAAGGACGTGGCATGCGTGGACGCCTGCCCGGTGGATTGCATCCATCCCAAGAAGGACTCGGAGAAGTTCGCCGCCGAAACCATGCTCTACATTGACCCGGTGGAGTGCATTGACTGCGGCGCCTGCGTCCCCGTGTGCCCGGTGTCCGCTATCTTCGCCCTCGACGATCTGCCCGAGAAGTGGAAAGAGTACACGGCCAAGAACGCCGCCTATTTCGGCCGCTAGCCGCCTCACGCCCTCGGATTGCGCGCAGCCTGTCCCTACCCTTCGTGTTCTTCGTGTCCTTCGTGGTTCGCTTTTCTTCTGCGAATCTCTGCGACCTCCAACGGTATTCATTTCCACGCCCGTCCGTTACAATCGCACACTGTGGCCTTGAAGCAGTCGGAAGCGATCGTGCTGCGCAGTTACCCGCTGCGCGAGGCCGACTTGCTGGTTACTTTCTTCACCCGCGCCGAGGGCAAGCTTAAGGGAGTGGCGCGCGCCGCCAAGAAGTCGCGGCGACGCTTCGGCGGGGCGCTGGAGCCGCTCACGTTGGTCCGCCTCTACTACGAAGACCGCGAAGGACGCGACTTGGCGCGCGTGGATTCCTGCGAGGTGCTTTCGTCGCCGCTGGCTACGGAAGTGGACTATCCCCGCGCCGTGGCCCTGGGGTACGTGGCCGAGGTGCTGGACGAGTTGCTGCCGGAGCGCGAGGCTGCCGACCCGGTCTTTCGCCTCGCGGTTGCGGTGCTGGGTCAGTTGCAAGCGGGCGCCATCTGGATGCCGCTCACCTACTTCGACTTGTGGATGGTGCGGCTGATGGGACTGCTGCCCGACCTGCGCGCCTGCGTGAAGTGCGGCGCTACGCTGAACGGCAGCCGGGCGTATTTTCACCCTCTGGCCGACGGGCTGATGTGCGTCCGCGACAAGCGCCTGGCCTCGCGGGAGATGACGGCGGAATCGCGCGCCCTGGCGGCGGAGATGTCGCGCGCCCCGCTGGAGTCGCTGGCCGGACCGCCCTGGCCTCGGGAACGCGCCGCCGAGCTACGCCGCTTCCTGGCCCAGCGCATCGAGCGCCACATCGAGAAGAAGCTGGTAACAGCTGCGATGTTGGAGAAGATTGATTAAATGCAAAATGAAGAATTAAAAATGCAAAATGCCAGCGACCACGTGCCGCATTTTTCATTGTTAATTTTTCATTTTGAGCTGCTTCCTGAATGATGACCCCCACCGGCTCACAAAATCCGGCCACCTTCCAGGACCTCATCTTCCGCCTCCAGCAATTCTGGGCGGAGCGCGGATGCGTGATCCAGCAACCCTACGACGTCGAAGTCGGCGCGGGCACAATGGCGCCGGAAACTTTCCTGCGCGTGCTCGGGCCGCGGCCCTACCACGTCGCCTACGTCCAGCCCTCGCGGCGGCCTGCCGACGGCCGCTACGGCGACAATCCCAATCGCCTGTACAAACACACCCAGCTCCAGGTGATCCTCAAGCCGCCGCCGGACAACGTGCAGGAGCTGTACCTCGAGTCGCTGGCCGCCATCGGCATTGACCTGCGCCGCCACGACATCAAGTTTGAGGAAGACAACTGGGAGTCGCCCACGCTGGGCGCCGGGGGCATCGGCTGGCAGGTGATGCTCGACGGCCTGGAGGTCACCCAGTTCACCTATTTCCAGCAGTGCGGCGGCCAGGACCTCGACCCTATCTCCGCGGAGCTGACTTACGGCCTCGAGCGCATCGCTGCCTTCCTGCAAGATGTTGACAGCGTGTACGACATCGTGTGGGCGCCGGGCGTGAAGTATCGCGACGTCCGCCACGCCGAGGAGTTGCAGTTCTCGGTGTACAACTTCGACGCCGCCGACGTGGATAAAACCTGGGAGCACCTGCGGCTTTACGAGGCCGAGTGCAAAGCGCTGCTTGAAGCCTGCTCCGCAGCGCGCGAAAGCGCCGCCAAGTCCAAGGACGGCAAGCCCGCTGCCGAAAAACCTGCTGACGGGAAGCCTGGCGCCGTCGCCGCACGCTTCCCTGTCCTGAGTGCGTTTGACCTTTGCCTGAAGTGTTCGCACCTGTTCAACATTCTGGATGCGCGCGGTGCGATTTCGGTCACCGAGCGCGTGGGCGTCATCGCCCGCATCCGCACCCTGGCCGTGGGCGTGGCCAAGGCGTATTTAGATCAGCAAGCTGTGGTGGCCGGTTAGCTTGTGTAGGCCCGGCTCTTTGAGCCGGGCGGCACGGGTCAAGACCCGTGCCCACACATTCGAGACCGACCGGCCCCGCAGGGGCGGAACGATTGTGGGGCAGGGGAAAATAGAGAATAGTCCGACCCGGCGAAAGCCAGCCCCCGAAGGGGCGGAATAAGGTAGCCAAGGGCGTAAGCCCTGGGTTAGCCGGAAATTATGATCGAGCCCCGTAGGGGCGACACAGGACCGATGCCCGACTTCTTACTTGAACTCGGCTGCGAAGAAATCCCGGCGCGCTTGCTGGACTCCGGCGCCGCAGAACTGGGCCGTCGTGTGGGCGAGCTGTTGGTCGCCCAGCGCCTGGCTGAGAGTCCTGAGGTTGAGGCCTTCTCCACCCCGCGCCGCATTGCTGTGCTCGCGAAGGGCATCCGCACCGGGCAGCCGGACCTCGAAGAACAGGTGCTAGGGCCGTCCACCAAGGTCGCATTCAAGGACGGCAAACCCACCGCTGCGGCTGAGGCCTTCGCCAAAAAGGTTGGCCTCGATCCTTCAAAGCTCGACAAGGTCACAACCCCGAAGGGTGAATATCTTGCGGCGCGGATCACTCGCAAAGGCCGCCCTGCCGCCGAGGTTCTGACTGAACTGCTCCCGGCCGAAATACTGCGCCTCTACTGGGCAAAGAGCATGTACTGGCGCGGCAAAGCGGCCGAGCGTTTTGTGCGCCCGGTGCGCTGGCTGGTGGCCCTGCTCGATGGCCAGGTGATCCCTCTGGAACTGGCCGGCGCCCGTGCTGGAGCTACCTCACGCGGGCATCGCACGCTGTCCAAGGGCCCGGTTGCGATCGCGTCGCCCGCGGCCTACGCCGAAGCTCTGCAAGCAGCCGGCGTTGTGGCTTCACGTGCCGCCCGCGAGCACAACATCCGCAAGGCGCTCGACGACGCCGCGCGCGCCGTTTCCGGGGCGCGCTGGCGCGAAGACGCCGCTCTGCTCGGAACCGTCGTTAACCTCACCGAGTTCCCTTCTGCGATCTTGGGCAGCTTCGACCGCGAGTTTCTTGCTCTGCCCGAGGAAGTGCTGGTCACGGTGATGCGCGACCATCAGAAATACTTCGCCGTGGAAGACTCGAACGGCAAGCTCGCGCCGCATTTCCTCGCCGTGCTCAACACCGACTCCGACCCCGACGGCGCCATCCGCCACGGACACGAGCGCGTGCTGCGCGCCCGCTTTGCCGACGCCCGCTTCTTCTGGGACGCCGACCAGAAGCGTCCGCTGAAGGAGCGCATTGAGTTGCTGAAGGCGGTCACCTTCCAGAAGGATCTGGGCAGCTACTATCAGAAGGCTGAGCGCGTGGCTGCGCTCGCCAATCAGATCGCAGCCGATGTGTCCAGCGCCGGCATCAAGATCGATCGCAACGCCGTGCACGAGGCCGCCTGGCTGGCCAAGACCGACCTCACCACGGAACTGGTCAAGGAGTTCACCGAATTGCAAGGCGTCGTCGGCGGGCTCTACGCGCGCGCGCAGGGCCTGGGCGAGCCCGTCGCGGCCGCCATCTACGACCACTACAAGCCGGAGTCCATGGAGGATGCCGTTCCCCGCACTATCGAAGGTGCCGTGCTCTCCATCGCCGACAAGGCGGACAGCATTGCCGGGATGTTCGCGTTGGGACTTCTGCCCACAGGATCCAAGGACCCGTTCGCCCTGCGGAGAGCCGGCAACGGCATCGTTACGATACTTGCCGAGCACAAGCTGCCACTGGTCACCGACCTGGTCTTGGCTTCAGCGCTCGAAGGCTACCGTGGCTCGGAAGCGGAACGAAGGTTCGTCACGCCCGGACGTCCGCTCGAAGAAGACTTTTCCTGCTTGATTGCTGACTTCTTCCACGAGCGCGTGGAGTTCTACCTGCGGGACGTACTCGGTTTCAAGTATGACGAGGTGAAGGCTGTATTGCAGGCCATTTCCTTCGACGGCGACCTGGCAGCCTTCCCTTTCGCCGGCAACGTTGTCGACACACTGGCCCGCGTCCGGGCGGTGGCCGCAGCACGCGGCTCGGACGACTTCGTTGCCATCTCGGTTTCCGTCAAGCGCATGAAGAACATCCTTCGACAGGCCCAGGAGACCGGGAAAACCATCGGTGCAGCGTTCGATCCGGCGTCGCTCACCGAGCCCGCCGAGCGCGAACTGGCCGCCCAGATGCCCAAAGTTGTCGGCGTGGTGCACCGGTTACGCACGGAAAAGAACTACCACCAGGCCCTGACGGACATTTCTCAGCTCCGGCCGCTGATTGACGGCTTCTTCGACAAGGTGATGGTGATGGTGGAGGACGAGAAGGTGCGTGCCAACCGCCTGGCCATGTTGCAGAACCTGGTGAACGATTTCTCCACTATCGCCGATTTTTCCGAAATTGTGACCGAAGGCAAGGCATAGACGTTTTTTTCTTGGGTGGGAGAGCGGGGCTTTAGCCCCGCGTCAAGGTCGCAGAGAACAGGGGCTTTAGCCCCGGGGAACCCAATGTACACTCACACGCTACCTGAAGAGCAGTCCGCGAACGAATCCGCCACCCAGTACGTCTACTTCTTCGGCGCCGGCAAGGCCGACGGCAACGGCAAGATGAAGGACGAACTGGGCGGCAAGGGCGCCGGTCTGGCCGAGATGACCAACGCCGGCCTGCCCGTGCCTCCAGGCTTCACCATCCAGACCGACGCCTGCCGCGAGTACATGCGCACGGGCACAGTCTCGCCGGCCGTGGACAGTGAGATGCGCGACGCGCTGCGCCGCCTCGAGGAGTTGCAAGGCCAGGCCCTGGGCACAGGGGAGAACCCGCTGCTGGTGAGCGTGCGCTCCGGCGCCAAGTTCTCCATGCCCGGCATGATGGACACCATCCTCAATCTCGGCCTGAACGACCTCAGCGTCGAGGCCCTGGCGCGCCGCTCCGGTAATCCACGCTTCGCCGCCGATTCCTACCGCCGCCTCATCCAGATGTTCGGCAACGTGGTGCTCGACATTCCCAAGCACGCATTCGACGAAGTCTTCGACGCCAAGAAAAAACAGCGCAAGGTCAAGCTGGACACCGGCCTCGACGCCAAGGCCTTGCGCGAGATCATCGCGGAGTACAAGAAAGTCGTGAAGAAGCACACCAAGCGCGATTTCCCCCAGGACCCGCAGGAGCAACTGGTGCTGGCGCGCGACGCCGTGTTTCGTTCCTGGAACAACGTTCGCGCCCACACCTACCGCCGCATCAACAACATCGCCGACGACCTCGGCACCGCCGTCAACGTGCAGGCCATGGTGTTCGGCAACCTGGGCGACACTTCCGGCACCGGCGTGGGCTTCACTCGCAATCCCGCCAACGGCGCCCGGGAATTTTTTGGCGAACTGCTGATGAACGCACAGGGAGAAGACGTGGTGGCGGGCATCCGCACGCCCGTGCACATTTCCGAGCTGCAGAAATCGATGCCCAGGGTTTACGACCAGCTCCGCGAAATCACCACGCGCCTGGAGCGCCACTACCGCGACCTGCAGGACTTCGAGTTCACCATCCAGGACGGCCGCCTGTACATGCTGCAGACTCGCAACGGCAAGCGCACCGGTCTGGCCGCCGTGCGCATCGCGCTCGACATGGTCGAGGAAGGCCTGATCACCAAAGAGGAAGCCATCTTCCGCGTGGATCCCAACCAGCTCTACGACTTCCTGGTCCCGCGCCTCGATGAGAAGAAGGGGAAAGTCGAAGTGCTGACCACGGGACTGCCGGCATCACCGGGCGCGGCCGTCGGGCAAATCGTTTTCACCGCCGACGAAGCCGTCGTCAAGGCTGGCCACGGAAGGAAAAATCCCGTCATCCTGGTGCGGGCCGAGACCACGCCCGAGGACATCCACGGGATGGACGTGGCCATTGGCATTCTGACCTCGCGCGGCGGCATGACCAGCCACGCCGCCGTGGTCACGCGCGGCATGGGCAAATGCTGCGTCGCTGGAGCCGGCGAGATTGAAGTGGACGAGAAGGCGCGGGAGATGCGCGTGAAGGGCATCGTCCTGCGCGAAGGCGACTGGCTTTCGCTGGACGGCACTACCGGCCGCGTCCTCAAGGGCAAGCTGGACACGCTCGATGCTTCCCCCGACGATCCCAATCTGCAAAAGATTCTCTCCTGGTCGGAGCCCTTCCGCCGCTTGAAGGTGCGCGCCAACGCCGACATCCCTCGCGACGCCATTAGGGCGCGCTCCTTCGGCGCCGAAGGCATCGGACTGTGCCGCACTGAGCACATGTTCTTCGAGGCCGACCGCATCACCCACATGCGCGCCACCATCCTGGCCGCCAACGAGAAGGACCGCCGCCGCGCGCTGGCCCGCCTGCTCCCCATGCAGCGCGCCGACTTCATCGGCGTCTTCCGCGCCATGGACGGATTCCCCGTAACCATCCGCCTGCTCGATCCGCCGCTCCACGAGTTCCTGCCGCGCCGCGAGGAGCTGATGGTCGAGATCGCGAAGCTGGAAGTCACCAAGCCGCGCTCCCCCAAGCTGCGCGGGCTGCGCAGCGTGCTCCGCCGCGTGGAAGAACTGCACGAACTCAATCCCATGCTCGGGCATCGCGGCTGCCGCCTGGGCATCAGCTATCCCGAGATTTCCGAAATGCAGGCGCGCGCCATTTTCGAGGCCGCGGTCGCGGTCTCCAAGGATGGAGTGCAGGTCTTCCCCGAAGTCATGATTCCGCTGGTGGGCACCGTGAAGGAAATGGCCCACCAGAAGGCCATCATCCGCCGCGTGGCCGAAGAAGTCTTCGCCGAGAAGAAGCGCCGCGTCGAGTACCTGGTCGGCACCATGATCGAGCTGCCGCGCGCCGCCCTGGTGGCCGGCGAAATCGCCAAAGAGGCCGAGTTCTTTTCTTTCGGAACCAACGACCTCACCCAGACCACCTACGGCTTTTCGCGCGACGACATCAACAAGTTCCTGCCTTCCTACATTTCCGAAGGCATTCTGAAGCAGGATCCTTTCGCCCAACTCGACCGCGAGGGTGTGGGCCAGTTGGTGCAGATGGCCACCGAGCGCGGCCGCAAAACCAACCCCAAGCTCAAGGTCGGCATCTGCGGCGAACACGGCGGCGACCCCTCTTCGGTGGAGTTCTTCCACCAGGTAGGCCTCGACTACGTCTCCTGCTCACCCTTCCGCGTCCTCACCGCGCGCCTGGCCGCGGCCCAGGCAGCGGCATCGGAAAAGTTGAAAATCGAGGCGGGAAGGACGAAGTGATGTCCGATGTGTGATGTCCGATGTGCGAAGTAGCGGGCGCCGCCAACTTAAGACATCACCCATCGCACATCACACATCACTTCAGCTTCGAAGTGTAATAGCCTGCGCGATGGCGGACCTGGAAGCGCGCTTTCGGCGCATCGCCCGCGCCCTCACTTCCCTGCGGCCCGCCCTCATCCTTAGACCCTTCGCCTTTCACTCGCACCTGAATGCGCCGGAACTCAGACTTGGCCAGGCGTTGCCGCGGATAGTACGCCAGCAGGTACTGGGTGCGGAGCTCCTCGCTCACCTTCCCGAAGGCCTCATCCAGTTCGGCGGGCGTGCCGGCGTAGAAGTATTTTCCCCCGGTTTCCTGCGCCAGGTGAATCAGCGCCTGCTCGCCGCCGGTGTTGCGCCCAGCGCTGGAGGTAATGGGCACGATGATGATGCTGTACACCAGCGCTTCCGACATCTGCGCGGCGCGCACCGCCTCGGCGTAGCGCACGCTGCTGTAGGTATCGGCGCCGTCGGTAATCACCACCATCACTTTTCGCCCCTGGCGGCCGTAGAGCGCCTGGCCGCCCAGAAAGATGGCGTCGTAGAGTGCGGTGGCGGCGCCCACCCGCGCGCGCGCAATGCCGCGATCAATGCGCTTCAGGTCGGAGGTAAACGGCACCAGCTCGGTAACTCTTTCGCTGAACTGGTAGAGTGCCACCGCGTCCTTGCGCCGCACTGTGTTGTGAACGAAGCGGCGCGCCGACTCCAATTCCAGCTTCAGGTCTTTGCGCGTGGAAAGGCTGGTGTCAAGGGCGAGGACGATGGAGAGCGGCAGTTCCGACTCGCGATCGAACACCGCGATGCTCTGCGGCTGCTCGTCCTCGGCAATCTCGAAATCTTCTTTGGTCAGGCCGCCCACGGGCGCGCCGCTCTGATCCAGCACGGTGAGGAAGACGTTTACCAGCTTCACGTCCACCTTGATGGTGGGCGTCTTGTCCACGTCGGTTTCTTGCGGAGCCTGCGCCGGAGCCGCCGACAGCAGGGTGGCCAGCATGGTCGCAGCCAGGATCGGGCTCCTCATGGAAGGCACGGCTACTTGGATGCGCCCCCACCCGTCGGGGCTGCTGCCTGCGCTGCCGTGGGAATTTCCGCGGGAAAGGGCTCTCCGTCGGCCCACACGGCGCCATCCGCAAAGTGCTCCTTCTTCCAGATAGGGACTGTCTTCTTCAGGGTGTCAATCAGCCAGCGGCAAGCATCGAAGGCGGCGGCGCGATGCCCGGACGCCACCACAATCAGCACGCTGCTCTCGCCAATCTCCAGGCGCCCCAGACGATGCACCAGCGCCACCTCGCGGATGGAAAATTTACCCAGCGCCTCCACCGCCAGGTCTTCCATCTTCCGCAACGCCATGGGCTCGTAGGCCTCGTAGTCGAGGTAGAGTGTTCGGCGGCCGCGGGTGTGGTCGCGCACCATGCCCTCGAAGACCGCCACCGCGCCATCTTCAGGACGCTTGATGGCATCTACCAGGCGCTGCGTTGGAATCTTCTCGCGCACAATCGAGGCTCGCGGCGGAGACTTCCCTTCGCCCGAACCCCCGCTCACCGGAGGCAGCAGCGCGACCTCGTCCTGGTCGCGCAACGCGGAGTGGGGTGGCGCATATTCCTGATTGATGGAGAGCGCCACCGCCGGCAGCAGCGCCTTCAGTCGCGGAAAACCGCTTTCGTAATGCGCCAGCAGATCGGAGAGCGTCGTTCCCTCCGGCAGCGAAATGGAATCACTCGCCCGCCCGGTGAGGTCTTTGAGCTGCCCGAAAAACAGTACGCGTATCTGCATCCCGTGGATAGAATACAGCCCGCCGCTTGCAGGCTACAATCGGAGCAGGCTTCGTGTGGAAAACGGCTGCTCGTGTGGAAGCGGGCGACCTCGTGTGGAAGCGGGCGACCTCGCCCGCGCTTTTGCACACTTTACTCCGTGTGGAGATCATGGACTACAAACTCGACCGCCGCAATTTCCTCCAGCTCAGCGTTCTGGCTACCGCAGGCCTGTACGCACAACCGTCGTTAGCCTGGCAAGAACCGCGCGAGCAACTGGAGCGCCGCGGCCCGGCCAAGAAGGTCCTGATCCTGGGCGCGGGCCTGGCGGGACTGGTCGCCGGCTACCAACTGTCCGACGCCGGCCACGAGGTCACCATCCTGGAAGCGCAGATGATGCCCGGCGGCCGCGTGCGCACGCTGCGCGAACCCTTCTCCGACGGCCTCTATGCCGAGGCCGGCGCCGGCCGCATCCCCGATACCCATGCCATCACCCGGGCGTGGGTAAAAATGTTCGGCTTGCAGCTCGACGAGTTTTATCCCACCACGCTGGCCGACCTCGAGTTCCAGCGTGGCAAGCGCATCCGCGTGCCCCGCGGCGGCGGCCTGGATATGGCCCAGGTGCCGCTCAACCTCACGCCTGAGGAACGCAAGCTGGGCTTCAGCGGCATGAAGGAGAAGTACTACTTACCGCTGCTTCGCAAAGTGTGGAGCGTGCCGCCCGAGCAATGGCCGTCGGCCGAGGTACTGCCCTACGGCGAAATGCGCCTCGACGAATACCTGCGCCGCCAGGGTGCGTCGCCGGACGCGGTCCGTTACTTCTCATTCGGCTTCGAGCACGACTCGGTGCTCGACTTCCTGCGCGACGCCGCCAGCCACGAAGTCCGCAAGATGTTCAAGATCCGCGGCGGAAACGACCTGCTGCCTCGCGCCATCGCCTCCGAACTTTCCGAGTACATCCGCTACGGCGCCGCGGTCGTGCGCATCGAGCACGACGACCAGGGCGTGCGCGCCGTCTTCCAGCAGGCGGGAACGCACCATACCGTCGCCGCCGACGTCCTGATCTGCACTCTTCCCTTCACCGTGCTGCGGCGCGTGGAGCTGGCGCCCCGTTTCTCTCCGCCCAAGCAGCGCGCCATTGACGAGCTCTCCTATTTCTCCGTCTCCCGCGTTTACCTCCAGACCCGCACTCGCTTCTGGGAAGCCGACGGCCTCAACGGATTCGCCATCACCGACCATCCCATGGAAATCTGGAGCCCGGCCTATGGCGACGAGAGCCCGCGCGGCATTCTGCTCAGTTACATGTACGAGGATCTGGCGCGACGCGTGGCCGCCATGGGCACCGGCGAGCGCGTGACCTTCGGCATGGAGGAAATGGGCAAGGTCTTCCCCGGGCTGCGCGAGCACTGCGAGACCGGAACCTCCTGGTGCTGGGACGAGCATCCCTGGTCGCGCGGCGCGCTCTGTTTGTTCAAGCCCGGCGAGTTTGCGAATTCTCCGTATATCGCGCGCCCGGAAGGCCGGGTTCACTTCGCTGGAGAACATACTTCCCCGTGGCCGGGATGGATGCAGGGAGCGATTTACTCCGGACTCAGAGCGGCGCGGGAAGTGAATGAACAGGTATGAACGTTTTTCGAGCTCACGCATTCCGAGCGAGTCGCAGGAGCGCAGCGACTGAGACGAGTCGAGGAAGCCCTACCCTCAAAAGCTCTCTTGCCTAGAGGGGTTCCTCGACTCGCTTCGGTCGTCCGCCACGGCGGACTTCCTCAGGCTCGCTCGGAATGGCGACGGATGCCGACCCTTACGGCTGGCTCAGAACTTTTTCCCGCTCCTCGGCGTCCTTCTTTTCATCGCTGGGAGAAGAAGGCAGCGCCAGTTCGAGCACGTTGTCGATAGTGTTGACGTAGTGCAGCTGGATGCCCTCGAGCTGGTCAGGGGTAAGGTCTTCGTCGGCGTTCATCTTGTTCTCCGCCGGCATGATGATGTCGCGGATGCCGGCGCGTTTGGCGGCCAGCACCTTCTCCTTGATCCCGCCCACCGGCAGCACGTTCCCGCTGAGCGTGATCTCTCCCGTCATGGCGGTGTACGGACGCACCCGGCGATCGGTGAGCAGCGACACCAGCGCCGTGGCCATGGTGACGCCCGCCGACGGGCCGTCCTTGGGGATGGCGCCTGCGGGCACGTGGATGTGCAGGTCGTGGTCCTTGAAGAAATCGTCGGAGATGCCCAGCTTCCCCGCGTTCGACCGCACCCAGGTCAGCGCCGCCTGCATGGACTCCTGCATCACCTGGCCCACCTGCCCGGTGATGATGAAGCTCTTCGAGCCCTTCATCTTGTTGACTTCGATGAAGAGCACATCGCCGCCGGTGGGCGTCCAGGCCAGGCCCACGGCCACGCCCGTGCGCTGCGTGCGCTCGGCGATTTCCGTGTCCACGCGAATCTTGATGCCGCCCAGAAACTCCTGCACCACGTCGCGCGTTACCACCAGCTTGTCGCTCTTGCCTTCCGCCAGGCGCCGCGCCTGCTTGCGGCACAGCGTACCCAGGTTGCGCTCCAGGTTCCGCACTCCCGCCTCGCGCGTGTAGTGCCGGATGAGGAAGTGCACCGAGTCCTCGGGAAACTCGATGTTCTCGGTCTGAATGCCGTTCTCCTCGATCTGCCGCGGCACCAGGTAGCGGAAGGCGATGGGCACCTTCTCGTCCTCGGTGTAGCCCTGCAGCTCGATGATCTCCATGCGGTCGCGCAGCGGCTCGGGAATGGGATCGAGCATGTTGGAGGTGGTGATGAACAGCACCCTGGAGAGATCGAAGGGCACGTCCAGATAATTGTCGCGGAAGCTGTTGTTCTGCTCCGGATCCAGCGTCTCCAGCAGCGCGAAGGCGGGATCGCCGCGGAAGTCGCGCCCCAGCTTGTCCACCTCGTCGAGCATGAACACCGGATCGTTGGTCTCCGCCCGGCGGATGCCCTGCATGATCTGGCCGGGCAGCGCCCCGATGTAAGTTCGGCGGTGCCCGCGGATTTCCGCCTCATCGTGCACTCCGCCCAGCGACATGCGCACAAACTTCCGGCCCAGCGCACGGGCAATGGACTTGCCCAGCGAGGTCTTGCCCACGCCCGGCGGGCCCACGAAGCACAGAATCGGGCCCTTCATCGAAGGCTTCAGGCGGCGCACCGCCAGGTAGTCGAGAATGCGGTCCTTTACTTTCTGCAGGTCGTAGTGGTCGGCGTCGAGGATTTCGCGCGCCTTCACGATGTCCACTTCCGTCCCACTCGATTTCTTCCAGGGCAGCACTGCCAGCCATTCGATGTAGTTGCGCGTCACCGAGTAGTCGGCCGCCATGGGAGAGATGCGCGACAGTCGCGAGAGCTCCTTCACCGCTTCCTTCTTGACGTCGTCGGGCATGCCCGCGGCTTCGATCTTCTGCCGCAGATCCTCCACGTCGCGCGAGGTCTCATCCACATCGCCCAGCTCTTTTTGAATCGCCTTGAGCTGCTCCCGCAGGTAGTACTCGCGCTGCGACTGCGACACCTGGTCCTGCACTTCACTCTGGATCTTGTTGCGCAACTGCTGCACTTCCAGTTCCTTGGTCAGGTGGCGGTTGATGGTGCGCAGGCGCACCATTACGTCCGGGGTTTCCAGGATCTCCTGCTTGTCGCGCGTGGGCAGCGAGGGCATGGACGAAGCCACAAAATCCGCCAGCCGGCCAGGATCGTCAATGTTCATGGCCACGGTCGACAACTCGTCGGAGAGCGTCGGAGACCCGGCCACGATCTGCTGGAACAGCGTGAGTACGTTGCGCTGCAGCGCTTCTATTTCCGGCGTCTTCTCCGCGGCCACGTCGGGAATAGTGCGCGTGGTGGCGCGCAGGTACGGAGTGAGCTGTACGAACTCCTCCAGCCGCACTCGGTCCAGGCCCTCGGTGAAGATGAACAGGCTCTGGTTGGGCATGCGCACCACTTTGTGCACCACCGCCACAGTGCCCTGGTTGTAGAGGTCCGTGGGCTGCGGCGAGTCCACTCGAGCGTCCCGCTGGGCCACCACCACAATGGTTTTGTCCTCGCCCAGGTTGTTGACCAGGTCCACCGAGCTCTCCCGCCCCACCGTCAGCGGCAGCACCGCGTGCGGAAACAGCACCGTGTCGCGCACCGGCAGCACCGGATACGGCGGAAAGCCCTGCACCGGCTGCGCGGGCACCGCGCTGGCGCTCTTTTCCTTGGTCAAAGTCTCTCCTCAGCGCAATCTTCTGCGCGGGCGCGATTGTAATTGATGGCGTGGAGATTGGGCAACGCGGGCGACGGTCTCGTCCTCCTACCTCCTACCTCCTGCCTCCTCCCTCCTTCCTCCTGCTTCCTTTTGCCTTTTTACTTTTTACTTTTGCCTTTCCCTGTACACTCCCAGCACTTTGACGAAGCTTGTAACCCCCTCAAGTGCTCGCAGTGCTGCGCGCGCGTCTTGGTCGTTTCCACGCACAAAGTCCACGAAGAAGACATACTCCCACGGCTGCCCGCGCACCGGACGTGACGCAATCCGGCTCAAGCTGATGCCGCGCTCCGCAAACACTCCCAGCGCCCGGAACAGCGCCCCCGCCGCGTTCGCTGTCGAAAATGCGATAGAAGTCTTGTCGGCGCCGCGCGAAATGCTCCGGCTCCGGCTCAGCCGGAGAAAGCGCGTGAAGTTCTTCGGGTCGTCTTCCAGATTCCGGCGCAGGATGCGCCCGCCATACTTCGCGGCTGCCGCCCGGCCGGCAATGGCGGCGGCGTCCCGCATTCGTTCTTGGACCAGGTGCCGCACCGCTCCCGCCGTGTCGTAAAACGAAATAGCTTCCATGCCGGGATGCTCGCGGAAGAATTCGCGGCACTGGTCGAGCGCCACCGGATGCGACCATACCCGCCGCACATCGGCGAACTTGACGCCCGCGGGAGCGATCAGGCAGTGCGCGATGCGCATCGGCAACTCCGCATGAATGAAGACCTCTCGCTCCAGCAGCAGGTCGAGGACTTCTCCCACCGTCCCGGCCAGCGTGTTTTCGACGGGGATCACTCCCGCGCCGCCCCTAGCCACGCCCTCGAATACCGCCGCAAAGTTCGCGCAGGGCACCACGCGCGCGCCCCGCACCAGGCGCTGCGCGGCCTCGTGACTGAACGAACCCAGTTCGCCTTGGATGAAGACTCTCATGCAGTACCCAGTACTCAGTACCCGGTACTCAGTGAAAAGAGGACCTGCTCCTATCATTAATGTATATCATCTCTTATATTCTCTATATAATTGATACTACTACTGTTATCAATATTACAATACTACACAAAAAGGGCGCGCCTAGAGCACTCAGCGCTAGGTACTAGGTACTCGCGACAACCAAGTTCCCCGCGCGATCCACGCGGAATCGCATTCCCGGCGGCACTAACGTAGTTGCGCTGTACTCAGTTATCACCGCCGGCCCGGTGTGCCCCCTGCCCGTCTGCAGCGAAGCGCGATCGTAAATGCGCGCTGGCGCAAACTTGCCGCCCACAAAAACGCGAGCAGTGGTCGCCGCCTGGTTAAGCTTGGCTTCGGCGCGAACTTTCGACGGCGGCATGGGCGTGGGAATCGCGGCGCGCAGGCGCAGCGTCACCAGTTCCACTTCCCGGCCGGGGTGGCTGTAACCATACCTTCGCTGATGCTCCTGATGGAACCTGCTGAGCAGTGCAGCAGTGAACGGAACCGAAAGTTCATACCCTTGTCCGCGATAGCGCACGTCCACCGAGCGCGTGAAACGCACCGTACCCGGCCATTGTTCGCGGCGGAAGGCCGCGCCCGCATCCTGCTCCAGCTCGCGGAACACGCTTTGCAGTTTCCTTGCGGGAAGGTCGGAGCTCACCGGCCACAGCACGGTGCGCGAATAATCCTTCACCGCGTCGCTCATCAGGATGCCGAAAGCGGACAGAGCCCCCGGATGCTGCGGCACCAGCACCCGCGGGATGCCCAGCGCCTGCGCCAGTTCGCAAGCATGCAGCGGGCCGGCGCCGCCAAAAGCCACCAGGGTAAAGTCGCGGGGATCGTGCCCGCGCTCGATGGAGACCACGCGCAACGCCGCTTCCATGTTCGCATTCACCACGCGCACCACGCCCGCCGCAAAGCGCTCCAGGCTGAGCGACGAACGCGTGCGCCGCAGCCAGCGGGTTACCATGCTGCGCGTGCGCTCCACGTCGAGCGTGAACTCGCCGCCCAGAAATTTGTGCGCCGGCAGACGCCCGAGCAGCAGATTGGCGTCGGTGACCGTGGGCAATTCTCCGCGCCCATAGCAGATGGGGCCGGGTTCGGCCCCCGCGGACTCCGGACCCACGCGCAGTGCGCCGGCCGCGTCGAAACGCGCCAGCGATCCTCCGCCTGCCCCGACGGTGTGAATGTCGAGCATGGGTACGCGCACGGGAAGGCCGGCCACTTCGCCCTCGCTGGAAGGAACGGGCGCGCGGTCCACCAGAGCCACGTCGGTCGAAGTGCCGCCCATGTCGAAAGACAGGATGCGATCCCAGCCGCTGCGCCCAGCCATGGCGGCTGCGCCCACCACTCCACCCGCCGGCCCGGATAGCACGGTACGCACGGGTTCGCGCGCCGCCGCCTCCAGCGCCGTGATGCCTCCGCTCGACTGCATCACGAAGATCTGTGTTCCGCTCCCGGCCGTGTGGCGCGGCCGTCCTCGGCCGCGCAGCCCGTGCCCCAGACGCCGCTGCAGCCCGCCGAGATAGCGCTCCATCACCGGCTGCAGGTAGGCGTTGACCACTACGGTGGAGGCGCGCTCGTACTCGCGAAATTCTGGCAGGATGGCGTGCGAGAGCGAAAGCGGCACTCCCAGCTTGCGCAGCGCAGCGGCGACGGCGCGCTCATGCGCCGGATTGGCGAAGGCAAACAGCAGCGACACCGCCACCGACTCCGGCCGCGCGCGCGCCACGGCTGCGGCCAGCCGACTCAGTTCCGCCGCCGACGGCCGCCGCAGCGCGCGCCCATCGGGCGCCATGCGCTCCGGCACTCCGAAGCGCCTCGCTGCCGGCACCAGCGGTTCTACGCGGTCGAAGAAGAAGTCGTACAGACGGGGACGCGCCTGGCGTCCGATCTCAATCGCGTCCTCGAACCCTTCGGTGGTCACCAGGGCCACGCGCGCGCCCTTGCGTTCCAGCAGGGTGTTGGTGCCGACGGTGGTCCCGTGCAGCAAAACGAAAGGCCGCGTCTCCAACCCCTCGCCGGAGAGAATGCGGGAGACGGCGCCGGCAATGGCCCGCGAGGGGTCCCGCGGCGTGGAGAAAACTTTGAACAGGCGGAGGTGGCCGCGCTCTTGCTGGTGTCGAAGCGGGCGACCTCGCCCGCGCTCGATCCACACGCAGTCGGTAAAGGTCCCGCCGGTATCGATGGCGATGCGGAGAGGGGCTGGGCCTGGCCGGCCGGCTCCGCCGCGATCGCGCAGCCTACCCGCCACGCTCAGACCTCCAGCACGGAAGCCAGCAGCGCAAATCCCGCCACCATGGCCAACGCGCCGCTGGCCAGGCCAGCCAGTCGCATCCGTCCACGCGCCCCGGAAAGATCCTCGGAACTGCTGGCCGCGACCCGGGCGAACGTGCCTCCCGCAAGGGCGCCGAACGCCGCCATCGCCAGAACGATTCCCAGGGCAAACACGGCAATGCGCAGCGCGGAGAGCGCCGCAGTTTCGGCGACGGCCACCGGCGCCACCGCCGCCAGCGACCGTACTCCTCCCAGCGCGAACCACGCGCCCAGAGTGGTCGCCAGGACCCCGTGGGTGTGCCCGTGCTTTTGCTCACTCCCTAGATGACCGTGAAAGTGCCCGTGCTTCCCTTCCCCTTGATCGTGCACATGAGAGTGGAAAAGCAGGCGCCCGCTGACCACAGCGATCATCACCCCGGCGCCGCTCACCAGCAGAAGGCCGGCGGCGGCCATCTCGAATCCACGTTGCCAGGAGGCAGGCAGCAAGAACTGCGCGAACTGCCCAAGGCCGGCGAAGAGCGCCAGCACCGCAGCGTGTCCCAGGGCAAAGCGCAGCGCGAACAGGGTCACGCCGCGCAGCCGGCTTCCGGAAGCAGCGCCGTAAATAGTAATGGCCGCCAGGTGGTCGGGCCCCAGCCCATGGAGTGCGCCCGCGAAGAACACCGTGACCAGCAGGGTCAGCGCGTCACCTCAACCCCAGCTTACTTAGACTTGGCAGCCGCCTGCACCCGGCTGTGACGGACGCCGTACAGGAAATAGATCACCATCCCGATGGCCAGCCACGCCACCAGCCGCAGCCAGGTGTCGCCCGGAAGCGCCGCCATCATGAGGAAAGCAATCACGATCCCCATGATAGGCACGAACGGCACCCAAGGCGTCTTGAAGGGCCGCGGAAGGTCAGGCCTCCGCTTGCGCAGTACCATCACCCCGGCGCACACGATCACGAAGGCCAGCAGGGTGCCGATGCTCACCAGTTGTCCCAGGATTCCGATGGGAACCAGCGCCGCAAAGATCGCCACGAACACTCCCACCAGCGCGGTGGATTTCCAGGGCGTGCGGAAGCGCGGATGGATCTCTCCCGCCCACTTGGGCAGCAAGCCGTCGCGGGCCATAGAGTAGAAAACGCGCGACTGGCCCAGCAGCATCACCAGCATCACTGTGCTCAGTCCGGCCAGCGCGCCGGCGTTCACAATGTAGCCTCCCCACTTCGCCCCGGTTTCATGGATGGCCAGGGAAACCGGCGCTCCCACGTTCAGCCGCGTATAGTGCACCGTGGCGGTGAGCAGGCCGGAAACCACGATGTACAGCACCGTGCAGACGGCCAGCGATCCCAGAATACCGATGGGCATGTCCTTTTGCGGATTTTTTGCCTCCTGGGCGGCGGTGGAAACGGCGTCGAAGCCGATGTAGGCGAAGAACACCACTCCCGCGGCTCGCGCCACGCCCGACCAGCCAAAGGCTCCGAACGATCCTTGATTGGGCGGCAGGAAGACAGCCCAGTTCGCCGAAGCCACCTCCGGCTGCTTGATCACGTAGGCGCCGGCCACGATGATGAAGGTAACCACCGCGAACAGCTTCACGAAAACCACGCCGGTGTTGAAGTTGGCCGATTCCTTGATGCCGATGATCAGGATCGTGGTGACGAAGGCAATTCCCAGAAAGGCCAGCAGGTTGAAAACGGCGGTAGCCTGGGGCAGCGAGCTGGGGTCAATGCCGGCAGTTTTCAGCACCGGCTCCAGCGTGGTCAGCGGTGCCCAGCGGTCCTGATACTGCACCCAAACCACGCCCGGCGTATCGCAGATTTGCGGCGGCAGCTTGATGCCGTAGTCCTGCAGGAAGGCAATCAGGGTGCTGCTCCATCCGGAGGCCACGGTGGCCGCGCCGAAGGCGTACTCCAGGATCAGGTCCCAGCCGATGATCCAGGCGAAGATTTCGCCCAGCGTGGCGTAGCCATAGGTGTAGGCGGAGCCGGCGATGGGGATGAGCGACGCGAACTCGGCGTAACACAATCCCGCAAAGGCGCAGCCCACGCCCGCCAGAATGTAGGAATAAATGATGGCCGGCCCGGCGAACTGCGCCGCAGCCGAGCCTGTGAGGACGAAGATGCCCGCGCCTATGATGGCGCCAATGCCCAGCATCACCAGGTTGACCGGCCCCAGGACGCGCTTCAGGCTGTGTTCCCCGGTGTCGCTGGCCTCAGCCATGAGCTGGTCGAGCGGCTTGGTTGCCAGATAGTTGGCCATCCGTCTTGTTTTTCTCCTCGAAGTTTTTGGGTATCAGGCGCGCGCCCCGCTCAGCGGTGCGGCCCCCGCCGCTTTGCGCGACCACAAAAAATAGACCGGGATGCCCAGCAGCACAATGATCAGTCCCGGCCAGGTGTACTGCGGTTTGTAACGCAATAATATGACATCAATGTACACCGCCATCACAATGTAAATCGCGGGCAGCACCGGATACCCGAAGGCGCGGTAGGGTCGCTCGGCGTCCGGCCGCGTGAACCGCAGCACGAACAGCCCCACGATGGTCAGGATGTAGAACACCAGCACCGCGAAGATGATGTAGTCCAGAAGCTGCCCGTAGCTTCCCGACAAACACAGGATCGAAGTCCACACGCATTGCACCATCAGCGAAGCCACCGGCGTCTTGTACTTGGGATGCAGGGTGCCCGCGCTCTTGAAAAACAGGCCGTCCCTGGCCATGGCGTAGTACACGCGCGCACCCGCCAGGATCAGCCCGTTGTTGCATCCGAACGTCGAAAGCAGGATGGCCACCGCCATCAGCGCGGCGCCAGTTGCGCCGAACATCTCGAACATCACCGCCGTGCCCACGCGGTCCTCGGCGGCATATTGGATGCCGCGGGCGAACACGGTCGTGCCCGCCGGGTCGCCGTTCATCGGCAGCACGGCGAGATAAACAAAGTTGGCCGCGATGTACAGGAAGATCACGATGCCCGTGCCCATGGCCAGCGAGAGCGGCAGGTTGCGCTTTGGGTTCTTGATTTCGCCCGCCGTGAAGGTGACGTTGTTCCAGGCGTCGGCGGAAAACAGAGACCCCACCTGGGCCACTGCCAGTATGGCCAGCGTCCCCACCATCACCATGGGCCCGCCCACGCCCACCTGCACCGCGTGCTGCGCGGAGAGCGCCGCGTTGCGCCAGAAGTCGGAGAAGTTGGCGGCCACCGCTTCCGGGTTCCGGCCCACGGCTATGGCCAGCACGATCAGCCCGAACAGCGCCGACGTCTTGGCGACGGTGAAGATGTTCTGCACCAGCGCCCCCGTCTTCACCCCGTAGACATTGATCACCGTGAGCACCACCACGCTCACAATGGCCACCAGGTTCTGGGTGTTCAAGCCCACATCCATGTTGCCCAGCACCATGGGACCGAGTTCAATGGGCGGCACGTGCGCGATCTTGACGATCCAGTTGCTGGAGGAAACCGCCGGGAAAAAGAAACCGATGAACTTCCCGAAGGCCACGCCCACGGCGGCGATGGTGCCCGTCTGGATCACCAGAAACAGCGTCCAGCCGTAGAGGAAGCCCCACAGCGGGCCCAGCGACTCGCGCAGATAAATGTACTGCCCGCCGGCGCGGGGCATCATGGCAGCCAGCTCTCCGTAGCTGAGCGCTCCGATGATGGTCATGATGCCGGTGACCACCCAGGCGCCAATCAGCAGCGCGGGCGAATTCACGGTGCGGGCAATGTCGGCGGAAACCAGGAAAATGCCGGAGCCGATCATGGAGCCGATTACCAGCGTGGTGGAGCTGGTCAGTCCCAGCCCCTTCACGAATTCCTGGTCGGTCTCCTGCGCGGTAACCGCGGCGGGTTGCACCTGGGTGTGGGTGGTCACGAGGTTACGGTACTTCGGATCTAAGGTCCTTGGATTTCGGCGCTTTCCGTCGGGTTGCTTTGGCTGGCTACTTTAGCAGACGCAGGAAGTCTTGGGCAGCTTTCTTTGGCTCGGTTACCAGGTCGGAGATCACCGCCACCGCGTCCGCGCCCGCCTCCATCACCGCACGGCAATTCTCCCGCGTGATTCCCCCGATGGCCACCAGCGGCTGGCCCGTGGCCGCGCGCGCCGCGCGCACTCCCTCCAGGCCCACCACGGGATCGGGCTTCTCCTTGCTGCGCGTAGCGAATACCGGCCCGATGCCGATGTAGTCCGCCGGACCGGCATCGGCCGCGCGCACCTGCTCGACGCAGTGCGTCGAAACTCCGATCACCAAGCGATCCCTTGCCACCGCGCGCGCGCCCTCGGCGGAGAGATCGCCCTGCCCCAGATGAACTCCGGCGCAGTCCGCCGCCAGTGCCAGGTCAGCGCGATCGTTCAGGATCACAGCTGCCCGCTCTCCCACCAGCCGCCGCAGCATCCGCGCCTGATCGAATACCTGGCCCGCGGTGCCCGTCTTGTCGCGGAACTGAATGAGCGTGACTCCACCCTCGAGCAGCTCTTGCACGTACTCCGCCGCGCTCCGCGTGCCCAGAGAAGCGGCATCCACGACGGCGTAGAGGCGGGGGAGAAGCAGTTTCGAGTTTTGCAGTCTTGTCATTCCGAGAGCGAGTCGAGGAATCCCCATGGCCAGACAGACATCCAAGGCTAGGCACTCCTATTTCTTTGCTTTGGCAAATCTCTCCATGAACGTCGTGTCAAACTTGCCCGCGTGGAAATCAGGGTCGGCCACAATGCGCCGGTGCAGCGGGATGGTGGTGTGAATTCCTTCCACGATGAACATTTCCAGCGCCCGCGCCATACGCGAAATGGCTTCTTCCCGGTCCTTGCCGTGGGCGATGAGCTTGGCGATGAGTGAGTCGTAGTAGGGCGGGATCACGGCCTCGGTGTGGGCAAAGGTGTCCACGCGCACGCCCGTGCCTCCGGGCGTGTGGAAGGCGGTGATCCGGCCCGCCGAGGGCGTGAAGGTCTCGGGATGCTCGGCGTTGATGCGGCACTCCAGGGCGTGTCCCCGGTGCTCGATCTTGCGGTGCAGCACATTTTCCATACGCTCGCCCGCCGCCAGCAGGATCTGGCTCTTCACCAGGTCAATGCCGGTCACCATCTCGGTCACCGGGTGTTCCACCTGGATGCGAGTGTTCATCTCGATGAAGTACAGGCTGCGGTCTTCGTCCATCAGGAACTCGACGGTGCCGGCGTTGCGGTAGCCGATCTGGCTCAAGGCGGCGCACAGCTTGTCGCCCATTTCGCGGCGCAGCGCGTGGCTGACCTGGGTGGAGGGCGACTCCTCCAGCAGCTTCTGATGCCGCCTCTGGATGCTGCATTCGCGCTCCCCCAGGCTCACCACCACGTTCTTCACGTCGCCCAGCACCTGGAACTCGATGTGTCTCGGCCGCTCGATGAACTTCTCCATGTAGAGGTCGCCGTTGCCGAAGGCGGCGGCGGCTTCCGACTGCGCCGCCTGGAACAGTTGCGGCAGGTCCTCCGGCTCGCGAATCACGCGCATGCCCCGCCCGCCTCCGCCCGCCGACGCCTTCACAATCACCGGATACTCCACCTGCCGCGCCCACTCCAGCGCTTCGTCGGGCGTGGCCACCACTCCCTCCGAACCCGGCAGGATGGGAATGCCGGCCTGCTTCATGGCCGCGCGCGCGCGCTCCTTTTCGCCCATCAAGCGGATGACCTCGGGGGCGGGCCCGATGAAGCGCAGGTGCGAGGTCTCGCACACTTCCGCGAAGTTCGCGTTTTCGCTCAGGAAACCGTAGCCGGGATGGATGGCTTCGGCGTTGGTGATCTCCGCCGCGCTGATCACCGCGGGAATGTTCAGGTAACTTTCGCTGGAGCGCGGCGGCCCGATGCAGATGGCCTCGTCGGCAAAGCGCACGTGCAGCGAGTTGCGGTCGGCCTCGCTGTACACGGCCACCGTCT
>CAYTIL010000036.1:0-96289 GCA_964437985.1 uncultured Acidobacteriaceae bacterium | reverse complement strand
CCTCCGCGAGGCTAGCCGCGAGTTGGTCGAGGACTTCGTCAATCAGCTTGCCGAGTGGGCTGCCCGCGACCGCGCTGGGCTGCTCTGCCACCTGAACAGATACGCCAAAGCGGCGGAGTCAGCCGAACCCAAGGAGGTGGCTGCATGAAACGCCGCGTTCCGGGTCTGGATGACCAGGCCCATGAGGAAGTGCAGGGTCTGGAAGGCGTCTTCCTGGTTCGCGTAGAGCGCGCCGCGTACAAGTATCATGCCCAGAAGCCCTTCCTCACACTCCACTTCCAGATTCTCGAACCCAGTCAGCATCGGAATCAGGCCCTCTCCGGCCGACTCTACTCGACCGAGAAGGCTCTGTGGAAGCTGAGCTGGTTCCTGCGCGACTTCGGCTACGACCGGGAGCTGCTAGCCCGGGGCGAAATTGAAGACCGGGCACTGGTCGGCCTCACCGGCGTGCTGAAGATATCGCGCGTGATGGTCAACGGCCGCCCCTGGTTGAATCTGGAGGGTTTCGCTCCGGCCGGCGGTTGGCAGGAGTACTCGGGGGCGGCATGACCTACAGCTACACTCAAATCAGCCAGTACTTGGCCTGTCCCAGGCGTTACCGACATCGTTACCTGGACGGCTGGCAGGAGAAGCCAACCAGAGCGGCCATGGTTTTCGGCCGGGCCTTCGAGCAGGCACTGGCGGCCTTCTTCCGGCGGGAAGACAGTTCTGTAGCCCTGTTCCAGGAATGGAGTGCCTACCGGGGCCTGGAGCTGGACTACACCCACAATGACACCTGGGACCGGATGCTCCAGCAAGGCATCCAGCTGCTCGGTAGGCTGGCCCAGGATGACCGGGTCCAGATCCACCAACCCCAGAGCAACATGCAAATCAAGTTCCTTCGCCAACTCTCAACGACCAACGAGTTCGTGGCCTACGTGGATGCCGTCGGTGAAATTGATGGGACCCCTTGCCTGATCGAGTGGAAGACGACAGGAAGCCGCTTTCCAGACGAACCCCAAGGCTTGGTTGCCCTCGATCCCCAGCTGGTCTGCTACTCCTGGATCACCGGCTTGGCAGAGGTTGCCATGGTGGTGTTTGTGCGCAAGCGCCTGCTGGAGATCCAGTACCTGCGCACGCGGATCAGCGAGGAGCAACGACAGGAGTTTGGCCATCTGGTCGAGCACACCCTGGGCCAGATCGAGGCCGCCGAGTTCCTGCCCCACAGCGGCATCCGCTTCCCTCAGAACCCCTGCCTGAGCTGTCCCTACCTGGGCTTGTGCCTGGGCAGGCAGGACTTGGTGGACCGCCGGCTCATCCGACGGTCGGGGGAGAGTGACCTTGGTTGGCTTGACGAGCTTCATTACTAGGGACGGGCCCCTGGAACCACCCAAGCTCAACCGGCGCAGGGCCATGTTCGTTCTAGCACGCATCGACCAGATCCTGGCCTGGGAGCAGTCTGTCGAGCGCGAACGCGATACTCGGTTCGTCGAGTTGGGACGCGATCTATGCGAGGTTCGTGCTGGACAGTACTGGCGCCTGGAGAACCTGAAGTCCTTCGACCAGTTCCTGGAAAAGCGCTTCCCGCAGTCACGCCGCAAGGCCTACTACCTGATGTCCATCCATGAGCACCTGCCCCGGCAGGTGCGCAAAGACCTCAAACAGGTGGGCTGGACCAAGGCCACGGATTTGGTCAAAGTCGCGCGCTCGGACGGGCAGCGGTTCGATTGTGCAACCTGGATGCACAAAGCCCAGAATATGCCCAAGGAGGAGTTCAAGCAGGAGGTAGAACGGCACCTGACCGGCAAGGAGACCGAACCCTGGGAGATCATCTACTTCAAGCTGTACAAGAGCCAGATTCCGGTCATCGAACAGGCCCTCGAGACTGCCGCCCTGATGCTGGGCAGCGATAAGTCCCGTGGCTACTGCCTGGAGATGATCTGCGCCGATTTCCTGGCGGGCGCTAATCTAGACGATGGGAATCCTGAAATCTTGCTTCATGCGCTGAGCCGATACTTCCAGTTTCTGTCCCATCCCCAACAGCAGAAGTTTCTGAATCAGTTGCGCGCGGCCTAATGGCTCGACTTCGGCCAAAACGGCGGCGGGCTCGGCTCGATCCTGAGCAGTACAGGAGGCTCTGCCGCCTTGTCCTAGAGCGCGACGGTTGGCGGTGTCAATGTTGCGGCCGATCTAGCCAATTGCAAGTTCACCATGTTCGCTTCCGAAGTCGGGGTGGGGACGACGAGGCCCGAAACCTGATTACCCTGTGTGCGGATTGCCATAGGACCATACATCGTCATTGGCCTGGACTTGATAGTGGGTAATCGCGCGAGGATGGCTCCGAGCCGGATCGTTTCGTGCTGGCCCAGTTTGGCCTTTGTATTAGTGTGCGCTAAGGGGGCATAACTATGCCAGGCTCCGGTAGTGGTGCAGTTTGAATCTAGTCCCTAGTTCTATGGCATGATGTGTCCATGCCAAAGAAGAGCAAAGAAACAGCTAGGGACAAAGCCCGCCAAGCCCGCGAAAGAGCCAAGTCAGCCGCAGATCGCACCAAGAGGGCCAAGCGCGAGGACTTCAGCCAAGCCGCTGCACGGATCGTGAGAGAAGCGACCAAGACCTAGTCCCTAAAGGGCAGGTAGGGCGTATCCGCGTAGCGTGGCAGCGACCTGTTAATCATCCGCATAAAATCCCCCCACGTATCTGTGGCCCGCATGAGGGCTACAATGGAAGCCAAGCGTTCCCTGAGCTTCGGATTGCCCACGTCATCCGTCAACCTCTGGAAGAGCTTGTGCTTGAGCCTTCCTTTTTCGTCGCGGGGCGTCAGTCGGTGAAGCTCTTGCCTAACTCCCGGAGCTAACCGGTCGTAGATTACATCGTTAGTGATTTTCCCCACCAGCGCAGGGCGCTTTCGCTGGTCGGCTGGAAGCTCAGGGAACTTCCACTTACGCAGCCTAAACAGTTCCTTGTAGTGGTCCAGCGGGAACGTGCTTACCCACTTTTTTAGTTCCTTAGCCACGAAGGCCTCAAGAATCTTCGCCAGCGCATCCTTTGCGCGGGCATCTTGGTATCCGGTTGCTTCGTCAACCAGGCCTATGATGCCGACGTGCGCCAGGCCGCGCAGCAATATATCTGCTGCGACCGCGATCTTTTGTTGGGGCTTTGTTAACTTGCCTCCTGGGAAGACATGTTGGGTAGCGCAGGATTTTGTGCGAGCCGAATTCCGGAAGGGACCGCCGGGAGGCCGCAGCCTAACAGACACGCTCCAGAACGGGAATCCTGAAAACTTGCCTACGAGGTCCGCCACGGGTAACACAAATATACTAGACACCGCCTCGGCAACTATGACATCATTCCACTCCGAAATGGCCCCGGCCGGGTGAAGGTACCGCTTAAAGGACTAATTTTCAGTCCCTTCCGGCCATGCTTCAAGGCTCGCTCGTGACGCTCAACATCAGGTTCGCTTAGGAGGCAATGTGAGCACAAAGGCGCGGTTCCTCGCTTTGATCCTTGTCGTAATCTTTGCCGTGCCCGCCTACGCGGCCACCCAGAACGCGGTGGTTTACGGCACTGTGTACGACGCGGCCGGCAATGCCATGCCCGGAGTGTCGGTGGCGCTGGAGAATGCTGCGCTGGGCTTCTCGCGCACCGCCATCACCGGCTCGGACGGCTCCTACAACTTCGCCGAGGTGCCGCCCGCTGACGACTACAAGCTCACCGCCAGCAAGGATGGCAAGACGCTGGACATCCGCGCCGGGATCGCCGTGAACGTGGGCGACGAGCGCGTGATTCTGCCTCCGCTGAAGGAGCAGGCGGCCGCGGCCACCGGCGGCCAGGTAGTGGCCCAGACCATGACCGGCCAAGCTGTAACCAACGAAACCGTCAGCACCACTATCGGCGGCGTGATCACCGGCGACCAGTTGCGCTCGCTGCCCCTGTACAACCGCAACTTCCTGGTGCTCGGACTGCTGACGCCCAACGCCCGCGAGGCGGAGCCCGGGTCGGAACTGGCGGGAGCTTCTTTCAGCATCGCCGGCAACCGGCCTTCGAGCAATAACTTCCTGCTGGACGGAGCCGACAACGTCGCCTCCAGTTCGAACCAGGCGGTGCCCTTCCAGGTCAACGATTCCATTCAGGAGTTCCGCGTCACCTCCTCGACCGCGGCCGCGGAGTACGGACGCAACCAGGGCGGCACCGTGAACGTGGTGACCCGGCGCGGCGGCAACGCTTTCCACGGCAGCGCCTACGGCTATTTTGCCAACGACCGGTTCAATTCCGACAGTCCCTTGTCCGTCTACAACGGCAGCACTTTCGACAAAGCTGCGGCTTATGCCGGCCCGACCGCGGGAGCGCCGGCGCTCAACCAAGTGCCGCTGAACTACAACGATTACGTGCGCAGCGCCGCGTCGCAGGGCTTCTGCACCAATTCCCTGGACGCCACCGGGGCGGTCGGGACTCCCTGCGTTACCGGTGGCTTCTTTGGCGGCGGGCCGGCGTTTACCGGCCGCAACGATCTCTTTGACCCGGCCACCGTTCTGGCCGCCAACGACCGCCGCGACACCCCCTTCGATTCCAAACAGTTCGGAGTGAGCGCCGGGGGGGCCCTGAGCAAGGACAAGCTGTTCTTCTTTGCCAGCTACGAAGGCACGCGCATTGACAATCCAACGCCCATTTTCGAGCGGGTCCCTTCCACCTTTGACCGCACCTACGATCCCTATGGAACCCAACTGGGGGCGCCGGGATCGCTTCGCAACTTCCCCGCCAACGATCCCAACTCCGTCCTGGCCCAGGACATCCTGTCGTTGTTCCCGGCGGCCAACGTATTCGGTGTTCCCGGGGTGCTGGAATTCTTCCAGGGCGAAGCTCCCAACTTCACCAACGTGGACAACGCGCTCTTCCGCCTGGACTACTCGCCATCGGACAACGATCGCTGGACGGGGCGTTACGCCATCCAGAAATTGAATCAGTTGCACTCCGCCACCCTGCCCGAGCAGGCCAGTTATGCCGGAAACGGCGGGGTCCGCCAGGCCTTGAACCAGAACGTGAGTATCAACTACTCGCACACTTTCTCGCCCAACGTGATCAACGAGATTCGGGGAGGCTTCAACCGCTTCCGGGTGGACGACCTGGCCCAGGACCGCGACCTTGACGCCACCACCCTGGGAGTTGCGGGCTTCAATCTGCCCAGTAGCGCGCTGCCCACCATCCTGCTGAGCGGCCTGGATACGCAGTACAGCGGGGCCACTCCGGGTGTGAACGGCTTTTACTGCGGCTGGGTGGACTTCGCCTGCAGCATGCTTCCCACCCTGGATTCCAAGTTCCCCATGGCCCGCCTGGGAGCACCCCTGGGCGCGCCCACGGAGAGGGCGGACACCACTCTGTTTGTTGCCGACAATCTCTCCATCACTCACGGTCGTCACGGCATCAAGCTGGGTGGTGAGTTCCGGCACTTGCGCAACCGCATCCTGAACGGCGCCTTTACCCGCGGTTTCGTCTATTCCTCCAACATCGGCGAGTTCAGCAGCGACAGTTTCAGTTGCAATGAAGGTTGTGCCGATCCCTTCTTTGGCGGGGTGGGCGACGCCTTCCTGGCGCCCTCGTTCGATTTTGCCCAGATGCAGCAGGAAGACTATCAGGGCCGGTTTGACTCCACCGCCGTGGCCGCCTATTTACAGGACACCTACCGCTTCCATCCCCGCTGGACGGTGAACTACGGCATCCGCTACGAATTCTTCTCCGCGCCCCAGGAGATCGGCGACCGGGTTTACAACTTTGAGCCGGGAGCCGGCGGGCTGGTGCAGCAGGGCCGCGTCGGCAGCGTGCTTGACCCCTTGGGCGTGAGCTGCCCCGGCCCCTCCGTCAACGGGATGTTCCCGGCATTCATCGCTAACATCGGGCTGCCCGCCTGGAACTGTAATTCGAGTGCGGCAACCGGGAACATCATCAACTCGGACAGGCTCAATCTTTCCGCACGCGGCGGTATGGCTTGGGACGTGTTCGGTGAAGGCAAGACGGTTCTGCGTTTCGGCGTCGGCTGGTACTACGACCATCTGCCCACCAGCTATTTGTACCCGCTGCTGTTCAATCGCCCCTCCAGCGGAAACGCTCTCTATGGCACCATCCAGGAAGCACAGGGGGCCTTCTGTCCGCCTAGCCCTCTTGGGATCTCAGCCCCTACCTGCGGCGTAGGAATCTCCATCCTGAACCCGGCGGTGCAGAGCGCGATTGCTCCCCTCGATCTGCTCGGTCGCCCCAACAGTGCCTTCAGCCAGGCCACCTCGCCCTTCGGCGCCTATGCGCGGGACAACGCCCATTCCAACGCGCCCTTTTCCCGCAACATCAGCGCCACCGTGCAGCAGGCCCTGGGCAGCCACCTGACGGTGGAGACGGGTTACATCGGTACCTCGGCCAAGCAGTTGCCGGTGGTGTTTAACAGCAATTTCGCGGGGCAATTCAATCCTTTCTTTTCCACTCCCGGAGCCCCGGGCGGTGCTTTTGCCCGCTCCCCCATCTTCACCATGACCCACCAGGCAGAGTCCAGCTATCACTCGCTGATGGTGCGGGCGCGGGCCGCGGACTGGCACGGCTTGCGGCTAAACGCCACTTACAGCCTTTCCAATTCGGAAGACAACGCTTCCACCGGCTTCTACCCCACCGTGCCCCTGACGCTGAACAACCTGGTGCAGGGCTACCAGAGCGCGGGCCAAGCCAGCCCCAGTGAGTGCATCTTCCTGGCCTGCGGCATCACCATCTTTGTCGAGGTCCCGCCGGGATCGGGAAACTTCGTTCCCCAAAATGCAGCTCTGCCCATAGGCGTTCCCAACATTGACTTCTCCCCTGCCGCCGTCACCACCACCGGAGGCGGACAGGTGCAGGTGAGCCGCTACCTGGTGGCGGCAGATCCCACCACCTTCCTGCTCGATGAGCAGGGCCGTTCCGACTTCCACACCAAGCACCGCTTCGTGCTGGATTACACCTGGGACGCGCCCTACAAGGGCAAATGGCTGGGCCACTGGCAGTTCAGCGGCATCTTCGCCGCGCAGTCAGGCCAGCCCTTCACCATCTTCTCCAACATCTTCGGCCAGGCCTCGCAGCGCGCCATAGCCTTGAGCGATGTCACCGTTACCAACGACTCCAGCGGCGCCATCGGCGGCACCTTCGCGCTGCCCACCAGCACCACGTTTGATCCCATCAATTTCGTGAGTGTTCCGGATTTCTGCGCGCTCGTGCCGTCGGCGAACTTCATTCCCAATCTCTTCCAGCCCGAGCAAGGAATAGCCTGCCGGGGCGGGACGGCTCGCAATCAGTTCACCGGACCCAATCTCCTCAACTACAACTTTGCCCTGCAGAAGGGCTTCCCGGTGTTCGGCGAGGGAAGGATGCTGACCGTGCGGGCGGAGTTCTACAATCTGCTCAACCGCGCCAATTTCTACAACCCCATCAGCACCCTGAGCGACGACGGCTTCACGCCGAATCCTGATTTCGGCCGGATCAAGTCGGCGCGCGATCCCAGGCAGATCCAACTCGCAGTGCGCTTCACCTGGTAGGCGCGGGCTAAGAAGAACAACCTTGAACCAGTTCGGCCCTCCCGGGAACGGGAGGGCCGTTTTCTTTTCGGTGCGCGGCGTCTCTCGGGTTTCTCTAGGGCCGGCCCGGCGGCTCGCTGGAGGGCTGGCTTCCGCCCGGAGGATCTACCGTGCCCTCTGCGGGGGCCTCTCCTGCTCGTTCCCGCATCGTCCTCTCCAGTTGCATCTGCAGGGTGCGGTACTGCTTGTCCAGTTCCTCCAGCCGTTTGAATTCGGCCAGGGCGATCTGCGCCTTGGCCGCCTGCCGGGTTCGCGAATAGAGCAGGAAGAGCTGGTAGTAAGCCTGGGTGTAATCCGGGCTGAGGCGGATGGTGTGTTCCAACGAGGCCACCGCCCGCTGGTACTCTCGCTGCTTCATGTAGGTCCGGCCGAGGTCATAGTTCGCATCCTGGTGATCCGGCGAGCGCGCCACCACCTGTTCCAGGTAGTTCTGCGCATCTTGCAGGTGGCCGCCTTCTAGCGAGACGTAGCCCAGGTTGGCCAGGGTCTCCAGGTGTCCGGGCACGGCCTGGAGTTGGCGCAGGAAGTAAACCGCGGCGGCGTCGAATTTGGCCTGGGCCCGGTAGGCATATCCAATCAGGAAGTTGATGTTGGGAATGCCGGGATCAAGCTGCGCCGCCTTCAAGTAGGCCTCGGTTGCGGGAGGAAAATTGGTGGCGCGGAACTGCGTGTTGCCCAGGACCAGCAGGTATCCGACATTCTTCGGATCCAGTTCGCTGGCCCGCTTGTAAGCTTCGGCTGCTCCCCGCCAGTAGCGCGTGCGGAACAACTCCTGCCCCAGGGCGAAGTGGTACGCCGCGCGGCCAGGGTCGCGGGCGCTGGCGTGCTTCAGCTCGAGGATGGCGTTGGCGGAGTCGCCGCGCCGCAACGCGATCAGGCCCAGCCGGTAATGCGTTTCCGCGGGCCCCGGATCCAGGTCCGCGGAATCGGCCAGAGCTTCCGCGGCTTCGTCGAGGCGTCCTTCGGCGGCCAGAGCCGTCCCCAGGTTGTACAGCACTTCCGGATCTCGAGGGCTCAACTGGTTGACCCTGGCGAAACCCGCGCTCGCCCGCTGGTAATGCCCATGCTCGGCGAGCAGGACAGCCAGGTTGAACTGCACCTTGGCATCGGTGTGACGAGCCTGCGACACCTGGTCGGCAGTGCGCAAGGCCTCGTCCACGCGCTTGGCCCGCAGAAATGCGCGCACAAGGGCAAGGCTTACAGCGGGGTCGGTCCTGCTCCCTGTCAATTTTCGGGAAGTCTCGTACGCTTGCGCCGCATCCTCGAACAGGCCCATTCGGTCCAGCGCCGTGCCCAAGTAGAAGTGTGCTTCTGCGTCGCGCGGGTCGGCCTGTACGGCGTGCCGAAACTCCGCGAATGCCTCCTGCATCATGCCTTGCCGCAGAAACAGACTCCCCAGATTGGTCCGGGCGCGGGCAAAACCCGGGCGCAGGCGCAGCGCCGCGCGGAACTCGCTTTCGGCCTCGGCGGCCCGGCCCAGGCGGTCCAAGATCACTCCCAGAAGGTTGTGCGCATCCGCCGACCGGGGCGCCAGCGCTACGGCACGCCGCGCGGCCGCTTCCGCGGGCAGAAGCTGGTCCTGGCGCAGCAGAGAAGCCGCGCTTTGCAGCAGCGTCTGCTCCGGCGCCGGCGTTCGCCGGCTCTGCGCCAACAAAGGGACAGCCAGTGCTCCGCCCGTGAACACAACCAGGGCAAGAACAAGCGCGGCCGGCCGAGGAGAGATACGCGTGGCTAGGTTCACGGCTGAGCCGGCTCCTTCTTCGCCGCCAGAATGTCGCTCAGCAGAAGACGAACCTCCTCCGCCCCGGCATTGAGCACCAAGGCGCGGCGGGCTTCGCTCTCCGCTTCGGCGAGTCGTCCCGCTTTGGCGAGCGCCAGGGCGTGAAGATAGGCGGCCTCGAACGAACCTGGTTGTTCCTGGGTCAAGGGAGCGAGTACCTCGATGGCTTCTGCCGGGCGCCCAGCCTCCACCAGCACGGCGCCCAGTTGTTCCCGCGCCCCCATCAGACTTGGGCTGGTCGCCAAAGCGGCGCGCAGACGCTCGATGGCGAAGGCGTGATTCCCCATGTCCGCCTGCAGCAGGCCTTCCTGGTACAGGAAGCGCGGATCCGTGGGCTCCAGCAGGAAGCGCAGAATGCGCAACCGGGCGGTGGCCAGCGTGAAATTGCGTTTCTGGCGGTACGCTTCCAGCAGATCAAAGTGCACGTCCACGTTGGCAGGGAGGCGACTGACCGCGCGTTCCAGATGAGCGATGGCGGGATCGATCTCGCCCTGGCGCAGCAGCACGTGGCCGGCATAGGCGTTAGCGGCCGAATTCTGAGGGTCGAGGACGAGCGCGGAGCGCGCTGCCGCCAGGGCTTCCGTCCAGTGCCCGTTCAGCATCAGGGCAAACGCCAGCTCCGCCTTCACACTTGCCTGCGAGGGATCCAGGGCGGCGGCCCGGCTGAGGTCTGCGGCTGCGTCATCCAACCTGCCCAGGCGGAGTCTGGCCAGACCGCGCGCCCGCAGAGACACGGCGTCGCGCGGGTTGGTTCGCAGGCGCGCGTCGGCCTCCTGCTCCTCTCGGGCCGAGGCAGCCGCGGGATTCACCAGCCGCTTGCGGTGGGAGGCTTCCGCCTCTTCGCCACGGACAGGCGCGCCCGACGACAGTAGCAGCAATAGGCAGCCGGCGAGTCGTCGCGCGCGCCGACTTGAATTCATGAGTACATTTTACAGGAAGCGAATTGGCGGTGAATTGCGCGCTCGCTTCCCCGGCTCGCGCGGGTTCACCCGGGCGCGGCTAGAACTGGGTAACCGCGCTCGACGCCTGCTCTGCGGTGGAATGCGCTTCGTACCAGGCGATGGTCTGCTGCAGACCTTGACGCAGGCTGGTGCGCGCCTGGAAACCGAATTCCTCCCGGGCTCGGGTGGTGTCGAGTCGCCGGCGAGGCTGGCCATCGGGCTGTGCTGGGTTCCACTCGATTTCGCCCACGTAGCCGGTGAGTTCGCGAATCATTCCGGCAAGGTCGCGGACGGTGACTTCTTCCCCGGAACCCAGGTTCACGGGCTCGGCTTTGTCGTAGCGCTCGGCCGCCAGCAAGATCCCTTCCGCGGCGTCCTCCACGAAAAGGAACTCGCGGGACACCGAGCCGGTGCCCCAGGCGCTGACGGTTCTCGCGCCCGAGCGGCGGGCCTCGATGAACTTTCGAATCAAGGCGGGGATGACGTGGGAGGAATGCAGATCAAAATTGTCACCCGGGCCATAGAGGTTGACCGGCAGCAGATAGATGCCGTGGAATCCGTACTGCTGCCGGTACGCCTGAATCTGCACCAGAAGCATTTTCTTCGCCAGCCCGTAAGCGGCGTTGGTCTCCTCCGGGTAACCATTCCAAAGATCTTCCTCCTTGAAAGGGAGAGGAGTGAACTTAGGATAGGCGCAGATGGTTCCCAGGCACACAAACTTGGCCACCCCGGCCCGGCGCGCGCATTCGATGAGCTGAATGCCCATGATGGCGTTGTCGTAAAAAAACCGGCCCGGGTTTTCGCGGTTGGCGCCAATGCCTCCCACCCTGGCCGCGAGATGCAGGATGAGGTGGGGCCGGGCCTGATCGAGGAGGCGCAGGATGGCGTCTTTTTCGCGCAGGTCGAAATCGTGGCTGCGCGGCGCCGTAACTTCCCGGCAGCCGGCCTGGCGCAGGCGATCGGTGACGCGCGATCCCAGGAAGCCGGCGCCGCCGGTCACCAGCACCCGCTTGTTTTCCCAGAACCCCATAGCAGCTAGGCCTGGCGCTCAAGGGCGCGTCCGGCGGTGGCGGATTGCAGGCGCGAGTGGACCTCGCCCCAGTGGCGCCAGTGGCCGAACTTTTTCTGCAGGATGCGCTCGCCGTCTCCGATGGGCTGCAGGCCCGCAGCTTCCATGTCGGCATCCACCATAATGCGCACCAGTTCAGAGAAGGTGATCTTGGGGTCCCAGTTCAACTGGCGCCGCGCCTTGGAAACATCGGCCAGCAGCAGGTCCACTTCGGCGGGGCGCATGTAGCGGGAGTCTTCCTCCACGAAGTCCCGCCAGTCGCGGTTGACGTAAGCGAAGGCTTCGGTGACGAATTCGCGCACCGAGTGCGACTCCCCCGTGCCCAGCACGAAGTCGTCGGGCTGGTCCTGCTGCAGGATTTCCCAGATCCCGCAGACGTATTCGGGCGCGTAGCCCCAGTCGCGCCGCGCTTCCAGGTTGCCCAGGTAGAGCTTCTTCTGCTTTCCCGCCAGGATGTGGGCCACCGCCCGGGTGATCTTGCGGGTCACAAAGGTCTCGCCGCGCCGCGGGCTTTCGTGGTTGAACAGGATGCCGCTGGCAGCAAACAGGTTGTAGGCCTCGCGGTAGCACACCGTCATCCAGAAGGAGTACGCCTTGGCGATGCCGTAGGGGCTGCGCGGCCGAAACGGCGTCTGCTCGTTCTGAGGCGGAGGCGTATTGCCGAACATTTCCGACGACCCCGCGTTGTAGAAGCGGGACTTGATGCCGCTGCGGTGCAATGCTTCCAGCAGGCGCGTTGTGCCCAGCCCGGTGGCGTCGCCGGTGTATTCGGGAATTTCAAAACTCACCTTCACCTGGCTCTGCGCTCCCAGGTGGTAGACCTCGTCGGGACGCAGGTTATAGACAAGGTTGGCGAGCTGTTCCCCGCTGGAGAGATCTCCGTAGTGGAGGAACAGGCGCGCGTTGGGCTCGTGGGGATCCTGATAGATGTGGTCGATCCGGCCGGTATTGAACGAACTGGCACGCCGGATAATGCCGTGCACTTCGTAATCCTTGGACAGCAGCAACTCGGCCAGATAGGAGCCGTCCTGACCGGTGATGCCGCTGATCAGCGCTCGCTTGGGCATGAGTGCCGCACTGTAGCACGGCGCTTCCGGCCGGCACAAGGCGCGCGCCGGGACGCGGCTGGCGATTAGAATGAACCGCGGCGCAACCAGCCAGCATGCGCATCGGACTGAACCTGCTCTTCCTGATTCCCGGCGTCGTAGGTGGAACCGAGACCTACGCGGTGGGCCTGGTGCGCGCCCTGGCGCGCGTCGACGCCGCCAGCGAGTTTTTCGTGTTTCTGAGTTCCGAGGCCTCCAGCCTGGCGCTTACCGACGCCCCCAACGTGCGGCGCGTCGTCTGCCCGGTGAAGGCGACGCTGCGCTCGGCGCGTTACTTGTGGGAACAGGCCGTGCTTCCCTTCCAGCTCCCCGCGTACAAGCTCGACCTGCTGCATTCGCTGGGATACGTGGGACCGCTGTTTGCGAACTGCCCGCAAGTGGTCACCCTTCCCGATCTCAACTTCCAGGCGCTGAAGGGCGTGATGCCCGAGCCCAAACGTCGCATCCTGGAATTCTTCTCGGTCCGTTCTGCCCGGCGGGCAGCCCGCGTAATCACTCTCTCCCACTGTTCAAAAGCTCAGATCGTGGAATCCCTGGGCCTGGACAGCGACAAGGTCATAGTCACTCATCTCGCCGCTCCCCTGGAGGAGGACCAGACTTCATGGGAGGTGGTGCAAGCCCGTTACGGCCTGCCGGATCGGTTTGTGGTGGCGGTCGGGGGAGCCTCGGTGCACAAGAACTTCCATCGCCTCATCGAGGCATTCGACCAGGTGAGTGACCACCTGCCCCACTCCCTCGTGCTGCTGGGCCAGGTGCCCCAGGGCGTCAACGGATTGCTGCGCACGCGGCCGGCGAACGCGGCGAATCGGCTGCTGCTTCCGGGATATGTCCCCGAGCCCGACAAGCGGGCCATTCTGCGGCACGCGGACCTGCTGGTGATGCCTTCGCTTTATGAAGGATTCGGGCTGCCGGTAGTCGAGGCGCAGCACGCGGGAGTGCCGGTGGCATGCTCGCAGGCCAGTTCCCTGCCCGAGGTTGCCGGAGAGGGAGCGCTGCTGTTCGATCCACTCTCGGTGGAGCAAATGGCCGCGGCTATCCGGCGATGCCTCACCGACATGCCTTTGCGCGAACGCCTGATTCGGCTGGGCACGGAAAACCTGAAGCGCTTCGATTGGGAGCGCACCGCGCGGGAAACCCTGAAGGTGTATCGTCTCGCCTTGCAGGACACAGTTGCGGGCCGTGGTAGACTTTGAAAAGCTTGCGGATTCGCGAACAAGCGCATCGAGGTTCTCCCCGGACAATGTTGCGAAAATTCTTCAGGCCAGCGGCATACTTCCCTGCAATGATTTTGGCTACGGGCAGCGTCCTGGCCCAGGAAACCCCGGCCAGTGCTCCTCCGCAGGCCCCGGCGGTGGTCACGTCCCAGGAGCCCGCGCCGGCCGGGCCGCAGAATTCCGACCCTCGCCTGGGCGCATTACTCATCGGTGAAGGCAACCTGCTCGACGTCACCGTGTACGGCGTGGCGGAACTCACGCAGCAGGTCCGGGTCAACGAGAAGGGAGCGGTCTATCTTCCCCTGGTCGGTTATATCCCGGTTTCCGGGCTCACGGGAGAAGAGGCGCAGGGGGCGATTGAAAAGCGGCTGGTGGAAGGTGGATTCCTCAAGAACCCTCACGTCTCAGTCCTAATCAGGGAGTACACCACGCAGGGCATCTCGGTGGCGGGCGAAGTGACCAAGCCGGGAATCTATGCGGCTCACGGAACGCGCCGGCTGTTTGACATGATTGCTGCGGCCGGAGGGCTCACCGACAAGGCTGGAAGGCGGGTGGGCATCACGCGTCGCCACCGCCCCCAGGAAGTCGAAATCATCCTGCTCAGCAAGGACCCCACCGAGCTTCCGGAGAGCAACGTGCCCGTCTATCCGGGAGACACCATCGTGGTGTCGCGCGCGGGCGTGGTGTACGTGGTGGGAGAGGTAGCCCGCCCCAGCGGGATCGTGATGCATCAGAACGAAGGCATGTCGGTGCTGCAGGTCATCGCCATGGCCGAGGGAACCAAGAGCACGGCCGCACTGGACGGCGCCAAGCTGATTCGTCGAACCGGCAAAGAATGGCAGGAAATCCCCATCCCGCTGAAGAAGATCCTGGAGGGCAAGTCTCCCGACCTGCCCCTGCAGGCGGACGATATCGTCTTCGTCCCCAACAGCAAGGCCAAGTCTGTGGCCAAGAAAACCCTGGACGCCATCGTGCAGATCGCCGTGGGCCTGGCGGTGTTCGGGCCTACGCGCTAGGCGGCATCTCAAATGCTGATCGCGCTGGTTTGTATCAGGGCACGGCTTCAGCCGTGCCGCCTCAGGCCGCATGAACAGCGGCTTTAGCCGCTGAGGGCCGCAACCCTCACCACGACCACACGAAGTGTCCCTGGCTGATGAAGCTCCCGCAGTTTCAGACACGCACGGGTTCCGCCTTCGCGACCGTTATGGAAATGTGTGCGTGTTTGAAAGGTAGTTTGCGCCGGTACCTGCCCCCACCGCCTGTTCTTCCGGGGGCTTTCTGGCGCGTGGTAGAATCGTGCCCTTCGGTTGGGCCCAAAGGGCGGCGGTTGCCGCTCTGCCTAAGCGGCCGGATGGTGGTGCGCGATTTCATCGGAAACACGACCTTCGGGATTACTTCAGCAAGCTCTGGATACTCCCTGGCGTGCAGGGAATGAGGTCAGGCGACTTCTTGCCTTTCCCTACGTTTTCCTGGCGTTTGCCCTACACGGAATGGGGTGGGGAAGTGGCTGGAAGGTGTTTGGCATGCCGATAATTCAGCGCCATCGCGGCAGCACAATCCGGCTGGGCGACCGTCTGGAGTTGCGCTCGTGGCCTTCCACGAATCCCCTCGCGCCCAATCACCCGGTCGTACTTGCAACCCGGACGCGGGAGGCCGTGATTGAGATTGGCGACGATTGTGGATTTACCGGTACCACCCTGGTGGCTGCGGAGCGCATCCGAATCGGCAACCGTGTGCTGGTGGGCGCGAATTCCACGATCACCGATACCGATTTCCATCCACTCGATCCGGTTGCGCGAGCGCAAGGTCCGTGCGGCGCTGCATGCCGCCCCGTGATCATCGAAGACGACGTCTTCATCGGCATGAATTGCCTGATTCTAAAAGGAGTCATCGTTGGACGCGGCTCCGTGGTAGGGGGCGGCAGTGTCGTGGTCCGCGACGTGCCCCCCGGAGTCGTCGTGGCCGGGAATCCTGCCAGGGTGATTCGGTCGGTGGAGTCGTCCGCGAAGCCGGAATCCGCCGATGCTGGCGCGATGACCGTAGGCTAGCTAGCGCACAACCGCAGAGCCGACAATCCGAGTCAGGTGCTGGCACACCAGCTCCACCTGCTGCTCGGTCATGACGCCGGAAAAAGGCAGTGCCAGCGAAGTGTCGCCCAGCGCCTCCGCCACCGGGAAGTCTCCCCGGCGATAGCCGAACCGGCTGGCGTAGAAGGGCTGCAGATGGATAGGAGGAAAGTAGCAGCGAGACGGAATTCCTGCCCCGGCCAGCGCCTGAATCACGGCATCGCGCCGGACCGGCGGCCGGATGCGCACCATGTAGACAAACCACCCCATGCGGGTGGTGGTGGTGGTGGATGCTGGGATCTCGATGAGTTCCTGGTCCGCCAGCCGCAGGTTATACCAGGAAGCCACCTGCCGGCGCCGTGCCAGCAGTTCTTCGATGCGCCGCAGTTGGGCGAGTCCCAGGGCAGCGCTCATTTCATCCAGACGATAGTTGTAGCCCAGGCGCTCATGCAGCAGCCAGGCGCCCGAGGCGGCGCGTCCCTGGCTGCGCAGGGAGCGGAACATTGCATCCCACTCGCTGCGCCCGGTCACGATCATGCCTCCTTCCCCGGTGGTCATCTGCTTGTTGGGATAGAAAGCAAAAACGGAGACGTCGGCCAAGGTTCCGACTTTTCCGCCTTCATGCTCCGAGCCCAGGGCTTCGCAAGCGTCTTCGATGACCGCGATCCCATGCCGGCGAGCGCATTCGAGGACGGAACTCAAGTCCGCGGGATGACCGAAGACATCCACGGCCAGAATCGCCTTGAGCCTGCTTTCCGCATCGCCGCCCTGGGTCCGCAAGCTCGGAGGCAACCAGCGCTGCGCTGACTTCCCCCCGCGCGCCAGGTCGGCAGCCGCTTCGCGCACCAGGCCGGGGTTGAGGTTGCCGGTTTCCGGCAGCACGTCCACAAATATCGGAACCGCCCGTTCGTAAAGAATGCAATTGGCTGAGGCCACGAAAGAAAACGGTGTGGTGATCACCCAGTCGCGCTCGCCGATGCCGGCCGCGATCACCGCCAGATGCAAGCCGCTGGTCCCTGAGTTGACGCCCACCGCGTGGGGCACGCCCAGGTAGGAGGCAAAGGCCTGCTCGAAGGCCTCCAGTTGCGGCCCCATGCTGAGATGAGTGGTCTCAAGCACGCGGCGGACGGCCTGCCGTTCGTCGTCAGACAGGTCGGGAGAGGACATGGGAACAAGCGTCATGGCGGGTTCAGGATCTCTGCACCGGCTTCGCGGGAACACCCACCACGGTCGCGCCCGGCTCCACGTTTCGCGTGACGCAGGCACCGGCGCCAATCACCGCGTCGTCGCCAATCACAATCGGGCTCTCCTGGGTGCCGTTGATGATCACGGCGCCGGTTCCCACGTAGGTCCGCCGGCCAAGCTGCACGCATCCTGAGATGTGCGCGCCCGGCGCCAGCGTGGCGAAGTCGCCCATGATCACATCGTGGCCGATGGTGCAATCCAGATTGATTTGCACGTGTTCGCCCAGCACGATATTCGTGGTCAGGATGTTGCCCGCGCAGATCACGGTGCCGGCTCCCATCCGAATCCAGGAAGAACGCTCGACCCGGGGGTGAACCAGCGTGGCAAAAGAAAAGCCAGCCGCCGCCGCGTTCTCCATCAAACCCTGTCGCGTTTTGGGAGAGCCCACGCCGCCCACCGCCAAGGCCTGAGGAAAGGTGCGCCGCGCCGCTTCCAGCCCCATCACCGGAATTCCGTTCAAGGTCTTGCCGTGCGCGGCCGGGTTGTCGTCCATGAAGCAGACTACCTGGTGACCGTCGCCGGCGCGACCGCAGTCCTCCACCAGCCACGCTACTTCGCGCGCAAATCCTCCAGCGCCGTAAATCGCAACCTGCGTCAATGTTTCTCCACACCCCACAAGCTAGGAGCGGTTCGCATTTCCCATGAACTCCTGGGCCGTTGCCTGGCCGGGCTCGGCGATGCCTTCGCGCTTCAGGACTTTCCACGCCGTCAGCAGCAGGATCTTCAGGTCCAGCAAGAAAGAGACATGATCTACGTACCAGACATCCAATGCAAACTTCTGCTCCCAAGTGATGGCGTTGCGGCCGTTCACCTGGGCCCATCCGGTAATGCCGGGGAGCACCTCGTGGCGGCGGCTCTGCTCCGGAGAATAACGGCCCAGATACTGCATCAGCAGCGGGCGCGGGCCCACCAGGCTCATCTCTCCTTTGATCACGTTGAGCACTTCCGGAAGTTCATCCAGGCTGAAGTGGCGGAGGAAGCGGCCGCAGGCGGTGAGGCGGTCGGCGTCGGGAAGCGGATTGCCGGCAGCATCCAGGCTCGCGGTCATGGTGCGAAACTTGCACAGCGTGAAAGGACGGCCATCGCGTCCCGGCCGCTGCTGGCAAAAGAAAATGGGCGCGCCCATGGTGACGCGCACCACAAAAGCAAGCGCCGCCATCAGCGGGGCCAGCAGCAGCAGCGCGGGAAGCGCCAGCGCGACATCGAACACGCGTTTGCCCATTCGGCGATACAAGGTTCATCCGTCTAGAGAAGCGGCTGCACCACGTCCAGCATCCGGGCCACGCAGCTAGCCCGGCTGAAATGCTCGAGCGCCGCCTGGCGAGCCTGCTGGCGGTACAAGCGCAGGTGGTCGGGTTGGCGGTACAAATCGAGGATGGCCTGGGCCGCGGCTTGCGCATCATCCGGAGGAACGTTCACTCCGCAGCCGTGGTCGCGAATCACCGTCGCCAGGTCGCTCTGCTGGCTGCTGAGCCCCAGCAGCGCGTTGCCCGCAGCCATCATGTAGTAGGTCTTGCTGGGCATGGAGACGCCCTCTCCGCCTCGCGCCAGCGCCACGACTCCAATATCGCCCGTGGCCAGCGAAAACGGAAGCGTCGCTTCCGGCTGTAAGGGCAGAAAACGAATGTTCTCCAGACCCTGCGAGGCCGACTTCAGTCCTTCCAGCCCCGGCCCCTCTCCAATCACCAGAAATTGGACCTCCGGGTAGGGCTGCAGGCGGCGCGCCACTTCCGGCAGCACGCCCAGATCGTGAACTCGCCCCACATTCCCCGCATAGAGCACGGTGAGCTTTCCTGTCTGGCCGTGCTCCCGGGCAAACCAATTTTCTTCCTTGGGCATCGGGCGGATGCGCTCGGTGTCCACCCAAGTGGGAATCACGGTAATGCGGGCGGCTTGGCCGTCCGGCCAGTAGCTGGAGAGCGTCCCTGCCAGTTGGGGAGAGATGGTAATCACGCGCTCAGCGTTCAGAATTGCCAGCCGGTTCAACCGACGCCACAGCCGCACCACCAGCGACTTCTCTGAGTAGCCCGCCAAGCCGACCAATGCATCCGGATAGATATCGTAAAAGAGCAGGACATACCGCTGCGCCCGGAGCTTGCTGCCCAGGAATCCCAGCAGCGGCGCCAGCGGAGGATTGCTGACGATGAACAGCAAAGGCTTGCCGCGCTTGCGTAATCCTTTCCAGCCGGCGACCAGCAGGTAGCTGAGCCAGCCGGAGAGCCTGGCCAGGGCGCCGGTATTGCTGTGGCTGGGCGTGCGCACCACCTGCAGGCCGTCGGTGCTCTCAAGATTTTGGTCGGAGGTGCAATAGCTCACCGGCGGAACCGCGCCGGCGGCGGCTTGCACAAACTCACGGAACAACGGCCCTCCCGCCTGATTGAAGAAGACGATGCGTGCCGATTGATCCGTGCCCAATGCATTTCCACCGAACCGCTGCTCGCGCCCGCGGCAAGGTCATGGTATCAAACAGCCTGCACGACCCATCCTACCTTTCACCGGGCAGCAGGCTGGAGGGCCGCGGCCCTCCGTCGAGCAAGTAGCGGTAAAGCTCGATCATCTGCGTGGCGATGGCGCTCCAGGCAAACTGCTCCTGCACCAACTGACGGCCGCGGCGCCCCATCGCTTGTCGTCGGGAGTCGGAAAGCGCCAGCAACTGAGCCAGACTTTCCGCGATGGAATCGGTGCGCGGCTCGCACAGGAACCCCAGCTGGCGCTCGCCGATGAGCGGAAAGTTGGACGCATGAGTAGCCACCACTGGGCGCCCGTGCGCCAGTGCCTCCAAAAGCGCCATGCTGGAGGCCTCGGTGAAACTGGGAAGAATCAGAGCCTCCGCGTTTCCCAGGGCGCTGGCCTTCAGTACCCCTTGAAGCATGCCAATGTACTGGTAACGTCCCTCGGCGCCCTGGGAGCGCAGAACCTGGTCTACCTCGGCCCAGTGTCCCAACTGCTCCGGACCGGCCACGATCAAGGTGTGATCAGGAAAGCTGGAGCACAACCTGGCCCAGGCGGAAGCCAGATTCAGCAGGCCCTTTTGGGGATGAACCCGCCCCAGGTACAGAAGCCACTTTTTCCCTCGGAGTTGAGGAAAGGCTGATTCCAGGGCCTCGCGCGGGACCTTGTCCTGCGGCATGTCTACTCCATTGGAGATGAGCGCCACCGGATTGCGCAGCCCCAGGGCGCGCAGGTTTCGACCTTCACTCTGGTTCAGCACATGGAGGCAGGCGGCCTCGCGCAACGCGCGGTCCTGAAACATCCAGCGGGCAAACTTTTTTCGCCAGCCATGATGCTGAAGCGCCCACGGCTCCAGCATGCCCCGCACGCTGATCACGTGCGGTTTGTCCAGAGACCGCGCCACGCGCGCGGACAGACGGCTGACGTACGTCCACAAGCCATGACTGTGGAGAAGATCGCTGCGGCGGGCCTCATCCTCCAGGGCTTCGCGCAGAGTCGCAGCATACCCGTAGGGCGAATTGTCGGTGGTTGGAATCTGTCGCCACGGTATTCCACCCAGTTGGCTCGGGGAAACGCGGTCGCCGGGACGCAGCAGAGAAACCAGCCCCACGTCCATACCTTGCGCCAAACAGGACTTGGCCAGCGAAGGCACACTTTCCGCCGGTCCGCCGGCCCGTTGCGCGTCCAGGCTGCCGATGGTGTGGACCACTCTCACGGCGCTTCGCCAGATCGCGGCCGCTTTAGCACGTTGTCCATGAATCCGGAAAGCGGAGCGACAAACTGCCGGTAGTCAAAGCATGCTTCCGCGCGCCGGCGCGCCCGGAGCCCCATCGCGCCCAGGGCATCGGGACCGGCCTGCACCGCCCTTTGCACCGCGGCCGCCACCGACTCCGTCCGGAAGTCAGAAATCAGGAAGCCCTCTTCGCCGTCGCGCACATACTCCGCCACGTCACTCGTTCGATTCGCCAGCACTGGGCGCCCCATCACCATATACTCCACCAGCTTGGTGGGAAACTGCGCCTCCGCCGAGCGCCCGGGATACTTCACCACCACCAGCAAATCCGCCTGCGCCATACGCTGCAGCGCATCCGCGGGAGTGGGCAGACGTCCGCTGAGGACCAGGGAAGAACCCAGCCGGCCGATGAGCTCCGCGGCCCACGGCCCCGAAGCCGCGACCTGGTCCGCTGAAGCGCCCACGATTTCCAGCACCGCAGGCGCGCCCTGCTGCTTGAGGATCAGGCATGCTTCCAGTAACTGATCCAGGCAATCTTTCTTGCCCGGGCTGCCGGCATACATCCAGCGCAAGGTCAGGGTCTGTCCCGGGGGGCGTGCCGGTTTCGGCCACTTGGGATCGGCCAGGTCCACCAGCGGCGGCACTCGCAAGACGTGGCATCCGCGCTTGCGGTAGTAGTTTTCCAGGTAGGAGCTGACGGCAATCACGTGTCCTCCGCGGCGGTTGCCGCGGCGCATGCTCCACTCCACGTCCCAGCGGTGCAATCCGAAGCGTCCGCCGGGATAGCTGGAAGGATCGTGCCACTCCGTACAATCCACGATGACGGGAATGCCGTGACCGCGGCACCAGGATGCCACTCGAAAGTGGTAGCCGGCCACCGGGTTGTACATCACTACTGCTCCTACCTGAGCAGCATCCAGAGTGGCGAGCCACTGCCGAGTGCTCGATCCCGTGGCCAGGTAGTTCCGCAGCCGGCGGACCGGAGACAGAGGCCGGGAGCGAATCTCGCCCAGCGAAACGTAGGGAAACCCCTGAAAGCTGTAGCCGCCCTCGGGGTTGCGATCCTCGGGGCGGCCGGACTCCTCGCCGCCTCCAAAGGTTACCCGGTAGCCGGCATCGCGCAGCGCCTTGCTAATTCCCAGCACCCGCGCTGCGGCCGCGTCCCCTTCGGGCATGCGAAAGCCGCCCACATAGATCACGTGAGATTTCAAGGAGAACGGGGCGAGGCCGGCTGCGCGGAGAATCGCTGGCCCTCCTGCTCCCCGGGCAGCCAGCCAGCCAGCCGCCCAATGCACGCTCCCACCAGCAGAGCGGTCAGCTCCAAGCTTTGAAGCATCCAATGCCCTTCCATCACCTGAAAAAGTACCATTCCCAGCAGGAATGCCCAGCAGGCCAGGCTCAAGGCATCCTTGCGGAACCGGCGGTAGGACAGCAGCAGTGCGATGATTCCACTGTAATAGATGAGCCAGTACAGCACCCCGCCCTTGAAATACGCCCAGAACAATCCAATGTGCACACTGCCTCGAACACCCGCCACCGGCTGCCCTTCCACGTCGATCGACCAGCTCAAGAACACCGGATCGTAGACGAACCCTCCCAGCCCGACTCCGAACAAGCGTTCCAGGGTGTCCATGTTGGAGTGAATCACTCCCACTTCGAGCAGGCGGAAAGCCTGTTCATCCCGGGCTTCCAGCGGGTTCAGGACAAACTCGGAAAACTGATCGAGCATGGGAACCAGCAAGGCGAACCGGTCTTCAATGTTTGTGAACCGGACCAACAGCAGAATCGTCAGCACGCCAGCGAGGAAGGCCGCCATCACGACCGCCGGCAAGTACATGCTGGCTTGCTTCCGGTTGCGCGAACGGGCCACGCCTCCCACATAATGAACCACCAGGACCAGCGCCGCGAAAAACAGGATGCGCAGCAGCGGAGCGCGCTTTTCCAGCAGAACCTGCAACAGGGCATACACCAGAAACGCCACGCCGCCGATCGCATAGAGCCTCTTCCAGCGGATGCCGGCCAGCAAAACGAAAAATGCCGCCGGCATGAGTAGATGCTGGGCCTGGTAGACGGGCTGAAATCGAAGCACGCGCGGGTTCCAGCCAGGGCTTCCAAGCAGGCCCCACATTATGATGGGCAAGGCAATCAGCAGAAATCCATACAGGTAGGCAGGCTCGATGGTCTTCCAGCTCTGGGGCCGGGCTCCCCAGAGGATGCCCAGCAAAAAGCTGGCGACGGTGAGGCCTTCCAGAGCGATATACAGAATGGGATTCTCTTTGATGACACCCAGAAACGCCATTCCGAGCGAGGCCACCATCAGGGCGGCGACCCAGCCGCGATAGGCGGGTCGAAAGGCCGTCAGTCCAAGCTGCCTCCCCGGCAAACTCACCACGGTGGCGATGCCGATCAAGCCGATCCCCAACGCCGAGAGGTAGGAAACGCGAACATCCACGAAGTCCCCGGTGAAATAGGAAATGGTGCGGATGCTCCCCGCCAGAAACAGCGACCACACACCGGCAGCGAAGACGATTCTCGGCCCAGGGTGCCCCTCAATCCGCTCCACAGGGTAGGGACGGGCGAAGCTATGGGTCGCGAGGCTCACGGTCTCCTCATCAGGGAAGGCTCCAGCATCAGCGCATCCGAACCCTCATCGCCGGCGCGCTACGCCACGAATCATACGTCAAGCGAAGGCCCGCCCGGAAGTCGGACGGCCTCCTCGGTCATCGCCGCCGCGGCTCTTCCAGTCTCCTGATGGGTGGCCCGGTAGGCGACCCAGACGGCTACCACCGCGGTCACCGTCGCTGCCAGTAATCCGCCCCAGGCCACTCCGGTAACCGGATCCGGACCGCTGGACCAGTACCAGGGAAAGAAGGCCTTGGCGGCCAGAAAGGTTCCCACGTAGATGTACTGAAGTTTCCAGGCTTTCAAGCTGCCCAGCAGGGTGGTGCCCGAGGCAAAACCCAGCATCAGGCCGGTCAGCAGCGAGATCCGCATGGCAGGCACCGCCGGCGCGTAGGCGGGAAACCACTCCGCTACAACAGGAGGAATGAGCGGCCAGCCCAGCAAGACGACGGGAAGCCCGCAGCCCACGGACGCAGCGATGGCGAACCGCGACAGCTTCCAGAGTTGGCGCGGATCTTGAGTTTGGCCCAGGTGAAACGAAATCCGCGGGTACAGATACATGGACACCGCCGCCGGAACCACGGCCATGGCGCTCAGCACGGCCACTGCCGGCGCGTACATCCCCAGCGCCTGAACGTGTCCGCGATAGAGCAGCACCACCCGCTCCAGTCCCAGCCCCACGACGTACAGATAGCTGCTTACAAACAGCGGCAAGCCGGTGGCCAGCAATTGCCGGGCAACCTTCCAATCGAATGCAGGAGGCAGCCGGATGGGCCGGAGCGCATGTGCGCATCCCGTGACCAGCATGGCTTGCAGCGCAGCGTGGGCGCAGAAGCCCGCAAAACCCCAGCGCCAGGCAAACGCGGGTAGCAGCAGCAGGAAAGCGGCTTGCAGCCATTGCACCTTGGAAAGGCGATCGAACTCCTTGTGTGAGCGGAAGGTGGCCTGCAGGTATCCGTTATAGAACCCGGCTGCGGCTACCACCAGCATTGCCGCCAGCCCCCAAAGCCACGCCTCGCCCCACGTCCCGAGAAAAACGAGCGACAAACTGAAGCCTGCCGCGGCCAGCACGGAGCACAGCAAGGCATGGAGCTGAGCGATCTGTGCGGTGCGGTAGGCGGCGGCGGTATCGTTGCGTCCCAGCAGATACGGCAACTCGCGGTTCATGCCGTTCAGAACGCCGAAGCGGATCAGGTTCAGCCAGGACTGGGCCAGCAGCAGGGTTTGCCAGACGCCTATGGCGGCCGGCTCAATCCAGCGCAGAACAAGCACGCCCGCGATTAGAGTGGCCGCGTTTACCGCCACCGAGGAGCCGGCAAACGCCAGGAAGCCTGCCTGGCGGCGCAACATCCCCTTCGCCGAATCCAGGAGCGTGTTTGCCGGGGCTTCGGTCATAGGGGGAGCAAGTCTCTCACCGCCAAAGAACCTACATCAAGTTGCGATCTGGCCGCGCGGCGGGTCCGGCGCAGCCGTGGACGACGCGTTATCCCAGGGCAGACCCTTGTCGGAGACTTCTCCCGCAAGAATTCGGTAGAAGGCTTCCTGCTCGGGGTGCATGCCCTCCCCGCCCAGACGATATTGGAAGGCCAAGTAGCCCTTGTCGCTGGCTTGCAGAGACATCATCTTGAAGACGATGCGCTGGTAGATCTTGCAGCGCACCATCATTTCCCTGCCCGGGGGCACCGGGTTAGCGGCCAGCTCCAGGATCAAACGAAAGTACTCGTCCGCGCTCTGCGGCGAGTGTCCTATGCCCAGACTCGCGTATTGGGCGCGAGCCGCAAGAACCACCGGCTTGCCGCGCAGGATCATGTCCACCCCAATGGTGCTCACCCAGGCCAGCCCCGCCTGGACGTGGTCCACGACGGCATAGGTATTCACGTCCTCATCGCCGTCAATCACGAAGATGTTCGGGGCCTCGCCGGCGATCCCCCGGGCAACGCCTCCCATGCGCTGCCGGGCGCCTACCCAGACTTCGTCCGGGTGGGCGCGAACCACCAGGTTGAGCTGGGGATGGCCCTGGAAGAAAGCCACAACATGGCGCACCCAGTCGTGCTGGCTGGAAAAAATGGTGGCCCGCCCCAGGGTAGCGCTATCGCCCACCACGTTCGTGGCCAGCAGGAAGCATGCTCCCGGCCGGCGCAGGAACTGCTGCAGCCCCGCCGGCAGAGGCGCCAGCTTCTGGCTGCGTTGCACCGGATGAAAATCGTCCAGCCAGCCTTCCCGATTTACGTCGACGCGCTCTTGAAATGCCAGGAAGTCGCGCGCGTCGGACTCCTTGCCCTCGTCCCACGCTCCCACCACCCGGCTCCAACCCTCGAGATCAAAGTGCAACGCGGGGCGATTCAGGTTCCAGATCATGTGCCCCGGACGGATGGACCAACCTTCCACGAAAACCACGGTTCGGTCGAGCCGGCGGGCCGCCTCGCGCAAGGCCAGCGACCACCCGATCAACCCGCTGGGACAAACCACCCGCATGGGCGGCGTACCGCGCAGCAGGGATTCGACGGCTTTCCCATACCGCCCGAGCATCTGTTGAGCGCGCGCCACGGCCTGTTGGTATTCCGCTGCATCCTCACCGCCCTCGAACTCCTCCACCTTGAGGTCGTAGGCGGCAATGGTGTGCGCTTGGTGCTGGGCGAAGTCGGCATACTCGGGTACGGCTTCGTCTTCCGAAGGAAGATGTTCATCCAGGTTCACGAGCTTCAACTGCGGCAGTTCCTGCACCGCCTTCCAGAAGCTGAAGCCCGCGCGCTCCATGAAGCGTTGGGAAGAGTAGATGCCGGCCACCTCGCGCCCCGAGTAAAGAAGCGCCGGCTGGTAGCCCATGCGGTACAAATAGCAGCAGGCGAACACCGACCACTCCACCCAGGTCCGGTTGCGCAGGCCAGCCACCATGATGCTGCCTTTCCGCGGCGTGGGGACCCCGATAAGCGCCTGTTTCCACTGTTCCAGGCCCGCGCGCGCCGTGCGGATGACGGTGGGCTCCATTCCCAAACCGAGCTGCATGCGGCACAGCACGTCGGCCGCGTTCCACTCCAGGTTGCGCACAGCAGCGATGGCCAGTCGGGCAGGCCGGCTGCGCCGGAGCATCGTCAGGATTCGAGCCATGTTGCCCACGGTTCCAGGTCTATGGGATCTTTTCGGCAGCGGATGCAGAGGGTGGAAGGCGGGGATTCCCCGCGCGGAAAAAGATGCCGTCGGTCTGCAGCAAACGTCCGGTGCTCGGGTTGACGAATCCGGGGATCAGACCCCAAAGCTGGTAGCCATCACCTCTCAAACGCTCCACAAGCGTCCAGAACAACTCCTGGCCCTCGTAGAGCGGCACGAGCGAGAGTTCCAACTGCAGCCCGCAGATCTTCGGAAGCACATGCGTGGCTCCGTCCAAGACTCGATCCTCGAAGCCCTGCACATCGGCCTTAAGGAAGACATTGTCGTCAGCACGAATGAAATCCGGGGCGACCGTGTCGATCCTCGCGACCGGGACCACCTGTGCGCCGACATACAAGGACTGGGGGGCGGCCGTGCGATGGCTCTCCAACATGGGAAGCGCGGAGCTGGATACCAGGTTGGCGGCGATATTGACGGTCAAGGTGCCGTCCTGGTTGCCCAGGGCCATCCGGGGAGCCACGGTCCACAACGGGTCTGCTTGAGCAGCGCTTTGCAAGCCGGCGTAAGCCTCCGGCAAAGGTTCGAAGGATACGATACGACCGTGGTAACCGGCGTCCCGCAACCAGCGACCGTATTCACCCTGGCTGGCCCCCACATCCAGCACCAGTGAGACCTTGTGCGTTGCCAGCATCTGCCGCAAGGCGGCCGACGACGAGGTCCTGGGACTGTAACGGTGCAGATCCCAGCCCCAGGCTCGCAAGGTTCCCCGCACCGAACTCTTCAACCGCAGCATGGAGCTGGGAAAGGGGCGAAGCATCACGAGTCAGCTCTCCTTCACCGCATACGCCGAGGGGCTCATGGCCCAGGGAATGGAACGCAGCACCATTTTCTGGTCGCGGAAGAAATTGTCCACGGCGTCGGACTCGCCCCACCCGCGGGTGGCATACTCGTCGAAGACCACTACGCCGCCCGGAACCACCAGCGGATACAGGTGCCGAAGCGCGGCCGCCGTGGGATCGTGAGTGTCGAAGTCCAGGTTGAGCAGCGCCACGCGAAACCCAGGGTTGTTTCGCACATATTCCTCGATGGTGCGCGTGGCGTCGCCAGCGATCAGCTCCACGCGTTGCGCCAGACCCAAATCCCGGGCCGCCCCCAGGATCTCGTCCATGGAAGTGGCCTTGGTGCCGGCGTCGGCCACGAACTTCTGCCCGGACTCTTTTTCGTGGGCGCTGTCGGAATCTGGATAGCCTGCGAAAGTGTCGAAGCCCACCACCTTGCGCTGTGACAGCGGATTGAAAATCTGCATCAGCTTCGCCCAGTAGAGAACTCCCGTGCCCCGGAACACGCCGCCTTCGACGATGTCGCCCGGCAACTCCACCACCCGCTTGAAAAGTTCGTAGCGCGCCAGGATTTTGGTCACGCGGTCCAGCCGCCCGTGCATCAGGAACTCGTTGTAGGCATCCCAGCTAGGATTCGACGGCATGGGAGAAGCCACCTCCATGAGTTCCCGGGCGGGCTGGACGGCGAGCGCGTGGTCTCAAGCGATTGACTCGAAACGGCGCAGGCGTTTCTTCACCGGTAGTTCGCTGTCATACAGTCGCTTCTGCCCGTCGCCCATCGCGGTTTCGACCGCCCGAATGTACTTCACCACGCGTTCCAGCCCCTGGGGTTCCACCGAAGCCGCCTGATCACTGCCCCACATGGCGCGGTCCAGGGTGATGTGCCGCTCCACGTAGCAGGCTCCCAGCGCCACCGCGGCGATAGTGGGCGGCAGGCCGACCTCGTGTCCGGAATAGCCGATGGGGCAGGAGAACTCGCGACGCAGGGTCTCAATCATGCGCAGATTCAATTCTCCGGGCTGGCAAGGATAGGTGCTGGTGCAGTGGGTGATGAGCAGATTCTCCCGTCCCAGCACGTCTACCGCCCGTCGAATCTCGTCGGCGGTAGACATCCCCGTGGAGAGGATGATGGGGCGCCCGGTGGCGCGAACCCGGCGCAACAGTGCCGCGTCGGTGAGCGCCGCCGACGGAACCTTGTAGCAGGGCGTGGAAAAGCGTTCCATGAAGTCCACCGAATCTTCATCCCAGACGGAAACGAACCAGGGAATGCCCTGCCGGCGGCAATATTCGTCGATCTCGCGGTACTCAGCCTCGCCGAGCTCCATGCGCTGCCGGTATTCGAGGTAGGAGATGTATCCCCAGGGCGTCTGGCGCTTCTGGTCGCGCTGCTCGGGGGGAACGCAGGTCTCCGGATTGCGCTTCTGAAACTTCACCGCATCGCTGCCGCAGCGCACCGCCACGTCGATCAGTTTTTTCGCCAGGTTCAAGTCGCCGTTGTGGTTGATGCCGATTTCCGCGGCAATGTAAACCGGCTGGCCCTCGCCCACCAGCCGCTCCCCGATGCGAATCATGCGCTCCATTCGGTTGTGCCCGAGCTTCTTCAGGATTTGTTCTCCAGCAGGCGATCGCAAATCTCGCGCACCGCTCCCCGGCCTCCGGGCCGGCTCAGCACCCAGTCCGCCTTCTCCAGGACCTCGGGATGGGCGTCGGGGACCGCTACTCCGGCGCCCGCCAGTTCCATGCAGGACAGGTCGTTGACGTCGTTGCCCACGTAAACCGCCTGCTTCAGGTCGAGGTTGCGCTCGCGCGCCCAGTGTATCAGCGCCGAGCGCTTGTCTGAAATCCCCTGCTGGCAGGCGATGCCCAGCTTGCGGCAGCGCGCGGTCACCAGCGGATTCTCTTCCGCCGAGAGCACCAGCACTTCGATGCCCGCTTGCCGCACCCGGGCCAGGCCCAGTCCGTCTCCGCGACTGAAACGCGCGGCCTCTTTGCCGTCCTGGTCCACCCAGACGTAGTTGTCGGTGAACACGCCGTCAAAATCCAGCACCAGCAGGCGCACCTTCTCCGGCCATGGCCGGCGCGTCAGCGCCGCAGACCCCGGGTGGGGCAGCGGTACGGCAACGCGGCCGCGCGCAATCAGGTGCTCGGCGAATTCCAGGCTGGATTCGGTATCAATGTCCACCCAGTCCAGGCTCTCCGACTCCAGCGGAAGGATGTTGCGGCCGGTCATGGAATTGAGTTCCATCACGGTGCGCCAGCGCGTGGCGTCCACGTAGCCGGTCTGCCAGTGAACCGGCGGCAATTTCTGCCGAGGCAGGTTGTAGGACTCTTCCACCTCGGTGGACAGCAGCGGCTGCAGGAACCCGTTGGCCGAGGTGCGCCACATCTTGTAAGGGTTCTGGATGGGCGCCGCCACCGACCGAACCGAATCCGCGGCTGGGTTGGCCTGCAGCAGGCGAATGCCATGCTCAATCTGCTCCACCTTGCGCAAAGGGCTGGTGGGACGAAGATGCACGATGATCTCCGGCTGATAGCTCTCCTTCTCCCGCAGCCAGCGCAAGGCGTGCTGGAAGACTGGCAGGTCGGGAGTATCGTCCTCTGCCAGTTCTGCGGGGCGCAGGAAAGGCGTTTCGGCGCCGTACTCGCGGGCCACGGCCGCGATCTCCGCATCGTCGGTGGACACAATGACCCGGCCGACGCTGCTCGCTTGCCGGGCAGCAGCGATGCTGTAGGCCACCAGGGGATGCCCCGCCAGCCGCCGCAGGTTTTTGCGCGGAATCGACTTGGATCCTCCCCGCGCTGGGACCAGTGCCAGCACTTTCAGGCGGTCTACCATGCGGTCCATCCTCCATCCACGATCAGGTTGGCTCCGGTCATGTACGAGGAGGCATCGGTCAGCAGGAAGAGCAGCGCCTGGGCCGCCTCGGTGGGCTGTGCCATCCTACCCAGCGGAGTGTGCGAGCTGTAGCGGGCGACAAACTCCGGGTCGTGATCCGCGAAAACTCCGCCCAGCGTCAGCGTGTTGACCCGAATGTTGCGCCCGCTCCAATAGGTAGCCAGGTAGCGCGTCAGGCCCAGCACGGCGCTCTTGGTCACCGAATAAGTGACCGGCTTGAACAGTCGCGGAGCCCCGGGTTCCTTGGACTCGTAGAGCCGCTGGTCGGGCCCCACCATTCCGTAGACGGAGCCGATGTTGACGATCACTCCCTGGCCGCGCTCCAGCATGTGCGGAGCCACGGCCTGGGCACAAAGAAAAAGCCCGGTCACGTTCACGTTCAGCGCCTGGTTCCACAAATCCAGCGGGAAGTCCTCAAAGCTGTTCTGGTGCTGCTGGGCGCTGCCCGGATCAAACTTCGGATCAATCGCCGCGTTGTTCACCAGGCCGTCAATCCCGCCCGACCACTTCAGTGCCTGGTGGACCATGGCGCGCACGGATGCAGGATCGCAGACGTCGGTGGGCACCGCCAGAAGCTCGCCCAGTCCTTCGCGCTTCATTTCCTCCGCCAGCGCCTGCGCGGCCGCCGCATTCACATCGGCGACCACCACGCGCGCCCCTGCCTCGGCCAGGGCGCGGGCATACACGCGGCCCAGAAAACCGGCACCGCCGGTGAGCACGATGGTTCGCCGGTCGAGTCGAAAGGCCTGGGGCAACGAACTCATGATTGCACTCGCACGGGACGTTGCTCCCGAGCGGACTCCTTGGCCGCCAGGGTGATGGCCAGCGCCCGGATGCCGTCCTGCAGGGTGACTTCCGGGCGGGCCCGCCCCTCCAGACATTCCAAAAAGTGCCGCATCTCGTCCATGAACATGTGATTCCGTTCAAACCCCGCGGGTGTCTCGAACACCTGCCGTTCCCGGCCGCGACGAAACATCCACCAGCCCGGCTGGTGAGCATCCCAGCGGATCGTGCCCTCTTCGCCGGCGATCTCCAGATAGTGCGTGGGGGGCGATTGCAAAAAGTCCAGGTGGACAAATCCGCGAGCGCCGGTCTCGAATTCCAGCAGCACGTTGGCGGTGTCCTCCACGTCGATCTCCAGTTGCCCCAGGCGCGCGCACTGGGCGGTGACCCAGCTTACTTCTCCCAACAGCCAGCGCAAGTAGTCGAAGGGGTGGCAGAGCGTGAGCAGAGCTCCGCCGCCCAGGTCTGCGCGCGCGCTGTAGCCGGTTCGGTAATCCTCCCCGGGATGCCAGCCCGGCAGATACTCTCCCCAGTGGGCATGCGCGTACTTCACCGCGCCGATGGCCCCGTCGCACAGCAACTGCCGCACCTGGCGCAGCGCCGGATGAAAGCGGAACTGAAATCCCGCCAGCACCGTCAGCCGCCTGCGATTCACTTCCGCCGCCAATTCCTCCAGGCCTTCCCTGCAGTGCGACACCGGCTTTTCGATCAGCAGATGGCAACCCGCCCGCGCGGCCGCCAGCGATACCTCCACATGCGCGCTGGTCACGTTCGACACCACGGCGCCAGCCGGACCCTGGGCCAGCGCCTCCTCCAGCTGCGGAAACGGCCGCAACCAGCCGCCCTGCAGCTCGGAGGGCAAATCGTTTCCGCGCGCGCGATAGGCCACCACTTCCACATCCGGGTGCAGAGCACGCAGGTTCTTCACGTGCCGCTGACCGATCGAGCCCAGGCCTGCCACCAGAATCTTCATCTTGGGTTGGAAGCAGGAGGAAAGAACCTGTTCAGGCGGAGCATAGGCTGGCTACGATAACCTAGTTTCAGCGCGCGGGCCAGAAAATGGTATCATGCCCTGCAGACGACATATCTCCAGCATCGGGCTGCCGTTAGGCCTGTAACCGTTTCTACAACCGATTCGCATGGAGCCTCTGTTTGCCGCCGGAACATCTGGTTAAGCGCGAGAATTCCCTGCCGAGTTCGAACGGCGGCATCGCTTCTTACTCTCAGCTGCTGCCGCCCAATGGCCACTTCGGGTCCGGCCTGCAGGAACCGCTGCTGCGCACCTACTGGCGGGTACTGCTCAAGCGCCGCTGGACGGTGATCACCACGCTGGTGGTGGTGGTGGCGCTGGCGCTGCTCATCTCCCTGCGCATGACCCCGCTGTACGAAGCTTCCGGCCGCATCGTCATCTACCGCGAGGCCTCCGACGTTCTCGGCTTCAAGGATCTGGGCGCCAGCAGCACCGAAGACTGGGACTACAACGTCGCCCTGGATACGCAAGTGCGCGTCCTGCGCAGCGAAACCCTGGCCGCCCAGGTGATCCAGAAACTGGAGCTGGATCGCAACCCCGTCTTTGCCGGGGCGCTGGTGACCGCTGCGGACGCACCGCCGCTCTCGGCCGACCCGGCCCGCGAAGCCGCCCTGCTGGGCGCTTATCGAGGTGCCCTGAACGTGTCCACGGTTCCTCGCACCCGCATCGTGGAAATCCGCTTTCTGAGTCCCGACCCCAAGCTCGCCGCCGACGCGGTCAACGCCCTGGCCCAGGTTTACACCGAACACAATTACAAGACCCGCTTCGAAGCCATGGTGCAGACTTCGGAATGGCTTTCCAAGCAGTTGGCCGATTTGCGGCTCAAGGTGGAAACCTCCCAGGAACGGCTGGTCCGCTATCAAAGGGAACACAACATCCTGGGCCTCGACGAAAAACAGAACATCACCACCGCCAAGCTCGATGAATTGAACCGGGAGCTGACCTCGGCCCAGGCCGACCGCATCCAGAAGGAAGCCCGTTATCAGCTCACCCTGATCGGGAGCCCGGAGCTGGTCGCCCACCTGGAGCCCGGCAGTTTGCTGGAAAAGCTTCGGGCCCGCCAGGCCGAACTCAAGGATCAACTGGCCAAGATGACCACCGAGTTCGGCGCGGCGTATCCCAAGGTGATGGAGCTCAACAACCAGCTCCTGCAGACCGAAGCCTCGGTGCAGGAAGAGGTGCTGAAGATCGGCAGCCGCATCAAGGTCGATTTCGCCACTGCCGCGCAGCGCGAAAAGATGCTGCATGCCGCCCTGGAGAGTCAAAAGCAGGAGGCCAACCTGCTCAACGAGGATTCCATCCAGTTCAACATCCTCAAGCGGGATGTGGAGACCAACCGGGAACTCTACGAAGGGCTGCTGCAGAAACTGAAGGAGGCGGGAGTTTCGGCCGGACTGCGCTCCAGCAACGTCCGCATGATGGATCCCGCCCGCGTGCCGCTCGCTCCCTCGCGGCCCAATATTCCGCTGAACACGGCGCTGGGATTGCTGCTGGGTCTGGCCGGCGGAATCGTAATCGTGTTTGTGCAAGAGGCGCTGGACAACACCATCCGCACTCCGGAAAGCGTGGAATCGGTAGCGGCACTGCCTTCACTGGCCGTGGTTCCCTGGCAGGCCGCCACCAATGGCCATGCCACCGCCCGTACCCGGCTGCGCCGCATGTTCCTGAGACCTGAACCCAAGACGCAATCTCAGGACGACTCCATGGCGCTGGCCACCCAGACGCATCCCAAATCCCACCTCGCCGAGGCGTTTCGCGCGCTGCGGACTTCCATTCTGCTTTCTTCGCTGCACAACCCTCCCAAGGTTTTGCTGGTCACCAGCCCCATGGCCGGAGACGGAAAAACCACGGTCTCCACCAACTGCGCGATTGTGCTGGCTCAGAAGGGAGCGCGCGTCTTGCTGGTGGATGCCGATCTTCGCCGCCCCAGCGTCAACCGCTGCTTTGGACTGCATCCCACGCGTGGCTTGAGCAATGTGCTCACCAGTGGCGACAGCCCCGAGAGCGTCATCCTGCCGGCTCCCGACGTGCCCAGCCTGTTCATCCTGCCTGCCGGCCCTTGCCCTCCGCGGCCGGCGGAGCTGCTGGATTCCGACCTGATGCGTTCCCACCTGAAGACTTGGCGGGAACAGTATGACCACATCGTGATTGATACGCCCCCCATCCTGGCCGTGACCGACGGGGTCGCGCTCTCGGTGGAGGCGGACGCGGTGATTCTGGTGGTGCGCTCGGGCAAGACCACCAAGGAAGCCATCCACAGTGCGCGCAACTTGCTCTTTCAGGTGAATGCCAAGCTGCAGGGGGTGGTGCTGAACGGACTGAATCCCTCGTCTCCGGATGGCGATTACTACTATTACTACTACCACGGTTCACGATACGGGAGCGAGTACTACGATCAGTAGAGTTTTCCCGCAGCCGGAGTCTGCCTCGAAGAGCCACGGCGGGCTCTGCGGCTTCGGTTCCACTCTATGCCAACGCCCTTCCAGGCTGTAATCGCCCGGCGCACATTTGCCCTGGCCGGTGTGGTCCTGCTGGCCGTCTATCTGGCACTGGCTTTAAGAGTTCTGGTGGCTTCGCGGTCGGCTTCCAGCGGCGAACAAGCCAGCCTGGAAAGAGCAGCGCGGCTGGAACCGCAGAACGCCCGGCATCCGCACCTTCTGGGCCGCTACTTTATTTTTGCCGCCTACGACCCCCAGGCCGCCATCCGGGAGTATCAGAAAGCAACCGCCCTGAGTCCCCATGTGTCGCGCTACTGGCTGGACCTGGCCAACGCCTACCATGCAGCGGGCGAGAACGAAAAGATGAAGCCAGCCTTGGACCGCGCCCTGCTGGCCGATCCCACCACTCCCAGCGTGGCCTGGGAAGCCGCGCTGCTCTACGTTGTAACCGGACACACCGAGGACGGGCTGCGGCTTCTGCCCATGGTGTTAGAGCACGATCCTCCGGTTCGAAAGCAGGCCCTGGAAACCGCCTGGCGCGTCACCCAGGATGCGGACCGTTTGCTCGACCACACCGTGCCTCGGGACAGTGAAATCTATCTGGACTTCCTCAGCGTCCTGATCGACAGAGAAGAAACGGCCGCGGCCGCCAAAGTGTGGTCGCGCCTGGTGAGCTTGCGCCAGCCGTTTGCGGCGCAGCGGGTACTGCCCTACGTGGACTACCTTACCAACCAGCGCGACCCGCGCGGCGCGCGCCAGGTCTGGATCGCCCTGCCGGCCTTCGACCCCGGCTTTCGTCCTTATCTTCCTACGGAAAGCCTGGTGATCAACGGCGGCTTCGAGTATCCCTTTCTGGAGGCCGGCTTCGACTGGCGGACCGCAACCCGCTCCAGCGCCCGCCGCACCCTCGACAGCATGGTTTCCCGCGGCGGCCGCCGCTCGCTGCGCATCGAGTTTGACGGAGCCGGAGAAGCCGACGCCGGCATTCTGCAGTTTCTGCTGGTGGAGCCGGACTCCGATTACCTGTTCCGCGCCTATGTCCGCACCGAGAGCGTGGAAAGCGTCAGCGGGCCGCGGCTGGAGATCCTGGATGCCTTCGGCGGCGCCACGCTGCTGCGCAGCCGCGAGCTCTTCGGATCCAGCGAGTGGCAGCTGGTCGAAGCGGAGTTTCGCACCCCGCCGGGCACGGAACTGGCGGTGTTTCACGTGGTCCGCGATCCGCCCGACAGCCAGGTTCGCGGCAAGATTTGGATTGACGACATCACGCTGGTGAAGAAGGCTCCGTGAGCGCCGCCAACATGCCGCCCAGCTCCGCCCTTCCCACCACGCACTTGCCCCGGCCGCTGGCGACCGGCTCGCCGGCGCATGGGACCGCGCAGGGAGTGGACCGCGTCCTCTTTGCGGGACTGTGTGCTCTGCTGATGTTCGGGCCGTTGGCCTTCGGGGCGGTGGAGGACTGGTCCACATTCGTGCTGCAGGCCGGCGCGGCCATCCTGTTCATGCTGTGGTTGGGTAAGCAGTTCTTTCTTTCGCCGGCGCCGCTCCGGGGCAACCACCTGCTCTATCCCATGGGCGCTTTCGGCGTCTGGGTCGGCTTGCAACTCGTGGTTGGGTTGTCCGTCTATCCCTACAACACCTGGACGGAGCTGTTGAAGTACGCGGCCTACGGCATGCTCTTCTTTTTGACCTTGCAGTGCGTGCAGGATCGCTCCCACCTCAAGCGCTTTGCGCTGGTGCTGGTGGTATTCGGCACCTTGCTCGCGCTTTTCGCCATCGTCCAGGACATGGCTCCCAATGGAAAGCTCTACTGGCTGCGGGAGCCACGTTTCGGAGGAGCCATCTATGGACCCTACGTCAACCGCAACCACTATGCCGGCCTGATGGAGCTGCTTGCGCCTCTGGCCGTAGCTTTGTCCTTCACCCGCCGGGAACGAGAAACCAGAAGCCTGCTCCTGTTTGCGGCCCTGCTCATGGGAGGCTCGATTTTCCTCAGCCGCTCCCGGGGAGGCCTGGTCGCTCTTGCCGTCCAGGGGCTGATGATGGCCGCCTTCTGGCTGCGAAGCCGCACCAGCCGCGGCGCCATTGCCCGTCTTGTCCTGGCCGGCGTTGTGATCGCCAGCTTCTTCCTGTGGCTCGATCGCGGGCGGATGATCGAGCGCCTGGACCGGTTGGGCGATTCCGTCAGTCAGCGCGATGGAGGCGTGCGCTGGGGCGTCCTGAAGGACAGCGTGCGCATGCTCTCCGACCGGCCTCTGACCGGCTGCGGACTGGGAGTGTTCCCCGTGATCTATCCGGGCTATCGCACCTTTTACAGCAACCACTTCACCAACCAGGCCCACAACGATTACCTGCAAGTGCTGCTGGAGACCGGGATCCCCGGCTTTGCCGCCGTACTCTGCTTTCTGGTGCTGCTCTATCGTCAGGGGCTTCGGCATCGCCAGCATTGGAGATCGGATACCGCCAGTCTGCTGCGACTGGGCGCGCTGGTCAGTTGCACCGGCCTGCTGGCGCACAGTTTTTTTGACTTTAACCTGCACATTCCGGCCAACGCCGCTCTCTTCTTTGTCCTGTGCGCCATCGCCGGCGCCGGCCGTCCGGACTCGCGCACGGCCCCGGGAAGCACAGCACCGGGCAATCCCTGAGTGGATTGCGCTTTCCGAGGTTGCGCCGCCCCAGGTTCTATGAAAAACTTGGCGCGCGGCAGGAAAAGCCTGAAAACCGACCTAGGCAGACATGGAAAGCACGCAGCGACGCCTCCCAAAACGGAACGGAGAGCAAAACGGAGCCAAGCCGGGGAGTCCGCTTGCCCAGACCGTTCAGCGCTGCCTGGAACAGGCCAACCGCCTCCCTCCTGCCCTTCTCAGTCAAGGCGGCCGCATGGGGCTGGACGCGGCGGCCGGCGCCATCTCCATCTACATCGCCTTCCAGCTCCGCTTTGATGGCAGCGTGCCCAGCGGGTTTGGACCGACGGTGTGGGAGTGGGTCATGCTGCTTCCCTTCCTGCGGGTTGCCTCCTTGCGCGCGCTGGGCGGATACGCCCCCATCTGGCGCTATTTCACGCTTCGCGACTGCGTGACCCTGGCGGAAACCTCGCTGCCGCCTACGGCCATCCTGCTGTTCTTCCGTTACGCCCTGGCGGACTTTACCTCGCTGGGATACGTTCCCGGAGGCGTGGTGCTGATGGAGGTGATTCTTTTCCTGACCATGGCCGTCGGCATGCGGGCGCTGCGGCGCGTCTCCTTCGAGGCCGCGCACAAGGACTGCAAGCGTGAGCGAGCGCTGGTGGTGGGCACCGACCAGACCCTGGCCATGTCCGCGCGCCACATCAGCGCCTGCCCCAGCGTGGACGTGGTGGGCCTGCTCACCCCGGAACCCGAACTGCTCGGCCTGAAGATTGGAGGCCACACCGTTATTGGCGAGCCGGCGGCGCTGCCCCGTCTGCTGGCAGCGGGCGGGATCGATCTGGTTCTGATTGCCGAAACCCGGCCCGACCCCATCGGAACGGCCATCGCCACGGCCAGCGAATTCGGAGTCGCGGTTCGCCTGCTGCCCTCCGCTGAAAGCGTCATCAAGGGCGACATGCGGGTCTGGACCGTCCCCAAGCCCGAGGATCTGCTCGCCGAACGCGGAGCCAACGGGGCGGCCCCGGCGCCGCTGGTGCTGGAAGCGTTCCGCAATCGCGTCGTGCTCATTACCGGAGCGGCGGGATCCATCGGCTCCGAGCTCTGCCGCCAGGTAGCGCAGCTTCCGATTTCGTCTTTGCTGCTGCTCGACCAGGATGAGAACGGAATTTTTGAGATCCATCACGAGCTCAGGGAAACCAGGCCCGGGGCCGCGCTGGTTCCCTTGGTGGGCGACATCCGCGACCGCAGGCGGATGGAGCAGGTTTTTCAGTCCTGGCGCCCGCAGATCGTGTTGCACGCCGCTGCCTACAAACACGTCCCCCTGATGGAGAGCAATTGCTGCGAGGCGGTCCTGAACAACGTACTGGGGACGCGCCTGGTGGCCGAGCTGGCGGTAGCGCAGGACGCTGAGCTTTTCCTGATGATCTCCACCGACAAGGCCGTCCGCCCGGTCAGCGCCATGGGAACCACCAAACGGCTGGCGGAAATGCTGGTGCAGACGCTGGCCTCGGCTGCCCCCTCCGGCTCCGGCCCGCGCTTCCGCTGCGTCCGCTTTGGCAATGTGGCGGGAAGCCGGGGCAGCGTGGTGCCCATCTTTCTGCGGCAGATCGCCGCCGGCGGCCCCATCACCATCACCCATGAAGAGATGACGCGCTACTTCATGACCATCTCCGAGGCCGCCCAGCTTGTGCTCCAGGCGGCGACCCTGGGCACCGATGGCACCGTGTGCATGCTCGACATGGGAGGCCCGGTCAAAATCACCCAGTTGGCCAACAACCTGATTGAGATGTCGGGGCTGCGGCCCGGCATCGACATCGAAATTCAGTTCATCGGCGCTCGTCCCGGAGAAAAATTGCACGAGCAGGTGTGGACGGATGAAGCCCCGGTGGCCAGCGCGGAATTCCCCCGCGTGCTGAACGTCCCCTCCGAACTCTGCCCGCCGGGCTTTGCGGAGGCGCTGCGCTCGCTGGAGCAATGGGCCCTGGCCCACGACGAGCAGCGCGTGCGCCAGGAGTTGGAGCGCTTTCAAAGCGGTTTTGCTCAGCAGGAATCTGTAGTGGGAGCGGCCTAGCAACGCCGAGTCCCCGCCGGATTGTTCTCATGACCCCCTTGCGCCGCGAAATCGACGTCCTGGTTGCTTGCGCCCGCTTCCGGCTGGCGCCGGATGAGGTGGCACGAGTCCGCTCTCTGCTCGCGCAGGGCGTGGACTGGGAGTACCTGATCACCGCGGCTCAGAACCACGGCTTGTCGCCTCTGCTTGCGTCGCAGATCAAGCGGCATTTCACGGATGCCTTTCCCCTCGAAGTCACCGCCCGGCTGCTCGCCCTTTCCCAGCAGACGGCCGCGCGCAGTCTGCTGCTGACGGCGGAATTAGTGCGCATTCTCGATCTCTTCGCGCAGCACCAGATTCCCGCCCTTGCCTACAAGGGGCCTGCTCTGGCCTCGCTGCTCTACAGCAACGTGGCGCTCCGCGATTTCTGCGACCTGGACATCCTGGTCCCCGAGCGTGATGTGCTCCGTGCCAAGGAGCAATTGATGGCCGAGGGCTACCGGCCCGAGCTGCCGCTGACCGCGCGGCAAGAATCCGCCTACCTCACCGAAGCCGCCAGCTACGATTTTCTGAGTCCCGATCGGCTCTGCCGCGTGGAAATCCACTGGCAGGCGGTTGCTCGTTATTGCTCCGTTGCTCTCCAGCCCGCCCGTTTGTGGGACCGCCGTTCTGAGGTCTCGGTAGGCGGGCGCCATGTGTCTGCGCCCTCCGCCGAAGATCTGCTGCAATGGCTTTCGGTTCACGGCGCCAAACACTGCTGGTCGAGAATCGGTTGGATTTCCGACCTTGCCGAACTGATCGCATCGCGTCCTGCGCTGGACTGGGACGGCATATTGCGCGAGGCCCGAGATGCCCGCATCGAGCGCATGCTTCTCCTGGGCGTTCACCTTGCCCATCGCCTTTTCCAGGCCCCGTTGCCGACGCCAGTCACTCGCCTGCTCGACTCTCATCCGGAGATCGCCCGCCTTGAAGAGCGCGTCTACGCCCAATGGACCGATCCCTCGGCCTCGGAACCTGGCCTTCTCGCTCGCAGCCGGTTCTTCCTGCGCGCCCGAGAAAGCTGGAGCGACCGCGTCCGCTACCTCTTCCGCTTCGCGTTCACGCCCACTCCCGGAGACTGGATGTCCGTCTCCCTGCCCGATGCGCTCTTTCCTCTGTACCGGGTGGTGCGCTGGTTTCGCCTTGCGGGCAAGTATGCGCTGGGGATTGGGAGCGGAGCTTCGCCAGTTGCCGCCTCCGGCTTGCCGGCTGCGGAGACCGTTTCGGCGCCCTCGCAGTCCTTTGCTTCCAGGCTGGGCAAGTTTTGGCGCTTGCCGCTTTCCGACCAGAAGCTGCTGGCCCGAGCGGCATGGCAGTTGAGCGCCGTTTCCCTGGGACTGCGGCTCTTGCCGTTTTCGTTCTGGCAGCGTCGTATGGAGAGCAGCCCGAGCGCTGACCCGGCGCCGGCGGCTGCCGATTCGCCGGAGCGCATGCTCTGGTCCGTCTCCGTGGCCAGCCACTACGTTCCCGGAGCCACCTGCCTGGCTCGCGCCCTGGTTGCGCAAGGCATGCTGCGCCGGGCCGGACAGGCCTCCCAGGTACGGCTGGGCGTGAGTCTCCGCCCGAAAGATCGCTTGCAGGCACACGCCTGGCTCGAACGGGATGGACGAATCCTGCTGGGAGCGGAAGATGGTCCCCCGCCCTATGTTCCTCTGCCGCCCGCCCCAGTTCGAGCCCGCTCTGCACCGGAGCGGAAAACCGGCACCCACGCATGAGCGGCATCGCCGGCGTCTTTCACCTCGACGGACGCCCGGCAGATCGCGACCTACTGGCGCGCATGAGCCAGTCCATGGCTCACCGCGGGCCTGACGGCGCCGGCCTCTGGATCAGCGGCCCCGTCGGCCTGGCCCACCGCATGCTCCACACCACTCCAGAATCGCTCCGGGAAACCCAGCCCTTGCAGGATGAAAGCGGCGAACTCTGCCTGGTGCTCGACGGTCGAATCGACAATCGCGACGAGCTCCAAGCCGCTATCGAAGCCCACGGCCTGCGTTTGCGAGACGACACGGATGCCGAGCTGGTGCTGCGCTCCTACCAGGCCTGGGGCGAGGAGTGCGGCAGCAAGATGATCGGCGACTTTGCTTTCGCTCTCTGGAACCAGCGGGAGCGGCGCCTGGTTTGCGTCCGGGATGCGCTGGGCGGCAGGCCTCTCTTCTACCGTTTTGATGGCCGCACGCTGTGCTTCGCATCGGAGATGCGAACCCTGTTTTCCGACCCCACTTTTTGCCGGCGTCCCAACCTGCGGGTGCTGGGCACGTTTCTGACGCCCACTTTCACCGAGCGCGAGGAGACTCTCTACCAGGGCATTCTTCGCCTGCCGCTGGCCCAGGTGCTGGTGGCGGACGAAAAAGGTATCAGCAAGCGTCAGTACTGGGATGTAGATCCTGCGCGCACAGTTCGCTACGGTTCCGATGACCAGTACGCAGACCACTTTCGCCACTTGTTCCTGGAGGCGGTGCGCCGCCAGATGCGCAGCCACCAGCCCATTACTGCCACCCTCAGCGGTGGCCTGGACTCGTCCAGCATCGTCGGTGCGGCGGGAAAGCTCCTTCAGGAGGGGTGCGTTGCCCGGAATGGATTCGACACGTTCTCCATCGTCTTTCCGGGCCCGCGATCGGATGAGCAGCCCTACATCGAGGCGGTGAACCGTATGTGGGGCCTGTCGGGAAGGATGGTCGGCTACGAAGAAGCTTCCCGCTACTACCAGATCGGCGAAACCGCCCCCTTCCCCGACGTGTTCTATGATCCGACGCGCATGATGCTGTTGGCTTGCCTGGAAGGCATGCGTGCCCGGGGATCGCGAGTTTTGCTCTTCGGGATCGGAGGAGACGAGCTGTTGCAGCCCAATTTTCATTACCTGGCGGCCCTGGCCCTGGAGATGCGCTTCTGGACGCTGTTCTCCGAGGCCCGGGTAATCGCGGGGATCTACAACGTTTCGCCGGCCTACGCTCTGGTGAATTATTGCATCCGGCCCCTGGCTTCGCGGCTTCCTCTGCCGGTCCGAGCCCTGCTGCGACCTCTAAGCCGCCGGCTTTGGCAAACGCCGAGCACCCCGCTCCTGGATCCGCGCTTCGCGGCCGAGCATGGGTTGGACACACCGGCCGAGCCTCCCCCCCCGCAAATCACACGGTTTCCCACTCGAGAACAGCAGTTGATCTATCGCGCCATTTTTTTTGGCTGGAACTCTCTGGTCTCCAGGGAAATGACGGATTTGATGCTGGCCCAGTCCGGCGTGGAGTGTCGCTATCCTTTTCTTCACCGGCCCCTGGTGGAATTCGTGCTCGCCCTGCCACCCGACCAGTTCACTCGCGGGGGCTGCTCCCGGTTCATATTGCGACAAGGTTTGCGAGACATCTTGCCCAACCAGGTCTGGCGGCGGGTGGGCAAAGGAGACTTCACGGGCTGCCTGGACCAGGAGTTTCGCCACCGCCAGGCGGATCGCATCGAACGCCTGCTGCGCCAATCCGCCATCGCCGCCCTGGGGCTCGCCGACCGGGACCATCTGGTCCGCGTCTTCCAACAGTATCGAGTAACCGGAGGGGCGGCCTTCACCGGCCAGCTCCTTCAACTGGTCGGGCTGGAGCTCTGGTGCCGCGAAGCCTGTGGCGCGGCCAGCACTGCGCACCCTGAACAGGGGGCCACCTGAGCCTCTGGAATCTCACGCCCCCTCGGCCTTGACCGAAGACTGCGTTAGCTGGTAGAGTACGTCCCTTGATTTGGGTGCAGGCGCACCCGATTGACCTGTGACCACGGAGGCTGCCATGGAAGTGCCGGTTAGTGAAAGCGGGAAGATGCCGCCAACGAGCAAGACTTACGTTGCACCGCAGCTCGTGAGCTATGGCCACGTTGAGAAGCTGACGCAAGGCGCCTCCCTCGGCGTGGTCGAAGGCGGCGGCACGATGAAGCCGGCCGGGACCTAGCCCGGACCCGCCTCGTGTACCCAGGGAGTCTCCAAGCCACGGTGGCGCGACGGCGACACGCTACTGGTTTCCGGTGAACGAAGAAGACGGGTTTGCGAGCGCGTGGCTCGCGAAGGGGTCGCTAGCAGCTCCCTTGCCCTTTTTGGATCAAAGAGATGTTTCCCCAGCCAACTCCTGCAGTCGAGCGCCCTCTCCCTGGGAGGGTTCGTGCTGCTCTTTGCTCTGCGGCGACGCAGGTGGGTCGCCGTCGCTGGGCACGCCGGAATAGGTCAGTTCCAAAGTGCGGCTCCTAGAGCTTCACCAGGGCCTGCTCGCTGACCAAACCGCGCAGCAGGCCTTTCACCAGGCCATCGGACAGACGGTTCAGCGCGGGGATACGGTTCTCGATTTAGGCACTGGAACCGGCATCCACGCCCTGTTTGCCTGCCAGGCCGGCGCCGGCCGGGTCTACGCCGTGGACCAGAACCCGGCCATCCTGGAACTGGCCCGCACGGTCGCCCGCAGCCAGGGCTTCGCTGACCGTATCGTCTTTCTCGACAAGCCCGCCGACGAAGTGGTCCTTGCGCAGCCGGTGGACGTCCTCATCACCCATCAAGGCTTCTTCCAGTTGCTCGAACTGATTCCTCCGGCCCGGGACCGCTTCTTGAAAAAGGGTGGAAGAATCATCCCCGCATCCGTCGAGTTGTTCTGCGCTCCGCTGGAAACTCCCGCGGCCTATGAAAACTCCGTGGGCTTTTGGGACCACACCCACTACGGCTTCAGTTTTTCCGCCTTTCGCACCCTGGCGCTGAACACCACTCATGAATGGCGAATCGAGCCCAGCGAGCTTTTGAGTGAATCCGCTGCCCTGCTTTCGGTGAATTTCGCCGAGGTACAGAACCCGCTAATGTCCGGCTCGGCGGAATGCGCCATCCTCCGTCCCGGAATCCTGCATGGCCTGGGCCTGTGGTGGAGCGTGTACCTGACCCCCAGCGTGTGCCTGAGTACGGCTCCTCCCTGTAAACTCTCCCTGGCGGAATGGAACAACGAGTTCCTGCCGCTGGCACAACCGATCCCCGTGGAGGCTGGCGACCGGGTACAAGTGCGGCTGCGCTCGGGCATGGGTGGCTGGGGCAAGCTCTGGCACTGGGAGATGGTGGTGAGCGACCGCAAGGGCGCGGAGAAGGGGCGATCGGTCAGTTTCAGCCTGGCGGCACGGTTGCTCGCCACCGACCGCCTGCGCCAGCATGCGCCCGACTATTTGCCCTCGCTCACGGCGCGCGGCGCCGCGGTTCACTTTATTTTGGATTCCTGCCAGGGGCAGCGTCCCCTGCGCTGGATCGAGGAGGAAGTTGCCAGCCGCTTCCCTGAACTCTTCCGCAGCCCGGGTGAAGCAGCGGGGCTGGTCGCTGAGCTGACTTCCCGTTATTGCGCGTAGCCCCGGAAGCACTTCCCGAACTTCCGGAATTTCACGATCAGGATGCCACTCTACTCCGTCTGCCGCCAGGTTCTTGAGAGCAACGCTGAACTGCCGGAACTGTTCCCGGCAGCCGGCCGGCAGCCGGACTTCCGTTTTCAGTTGCTCCCGGGACCACTTCCCGGCAGCATCCCGGAGCGGTGGAACCACCACTGGCGCCTGCCCGATGGGCGGGTTTGGCTCTCCTGGGCCCGGCAGGATTCCGGCTACGTACTTCGCTTTCCTTCCCTGGCGGATTTTGCAATGTCTGCCGATGGCCGCGAGATACGCTGTTACCCGTCGGCGGATGTTCCCCAGCCTACCCTTCGTCATTTGTTCCTGGACCAGGTGCTGCCCTTGGCCCTCAGCAGCCGCGGCAAGCTGGTCCTGCACGCCAGCGCGGTGGTAAACGGGGAAGGAGCCATCGCGTTTGCCGGCGTGTCGGGCATGGGAAAGAGCACGCTGAGCACCAGCTTTTGCCAGCAGGGTTATTCGCTGCTGGCCGACGATGGCCTGCTGTTGGAAGAAGTCGAGCGCGGGCTGCTCGCCATCCCCGGCTATCCCGGAGTGCGCCTCTGGGAGGATGTGGTGTCCTCGCTGTTTGGCCAGGACTGCAAGCTCCCTCCCGTGGCCCACTACACCGAGAAGATGCGCGTGGGAACGGATGCGGTGCAGCTCCGCTTCTGCGCCGAACCTGCCCTGGTGCGCAGAATCTATCTGCTTTCCGAACCCTCTCCCCACGGAGCCGGCGATACCATCGCCATCCATCCCCTGCCTCCGCAGGAGGGGTTCATGGAACTGGTGCGTCACACTTATCGCCTGGATCTTCTGGACCCGGAGAAGCTGCGCGACGAGTTTGTGCGCCTCTCGCGCGTCATCGCCGTCCCCTTGTTCCGCAGCCTGGAGTTCCCCCGCAAGCTGGAACTTCTGCCTGAGGTGCGCGCCGCCATCCTGCGCGACCTGGAAAGCTCGAGGACCGGCCGCTGATGCCCGCGCAAACGCTGGCCGCCTCCGGCCCGTCCGGGCCCGCGTACGCGGTGGAATTCCAGTCCGTCAGCAAGATCTATCGTCATCATCCCGTGCTTTTCAACTGGGTGGGCCGGGAACGGGGTGGCGAGACCCAAGCCCTGGAGGACGTCTCGCTGACCGCGGCCCCCGGCGAAGTCCTGGCTCTGCTGGGGGCCAACGGAAGCGGCAAGACCACCTTGCTGAAGCTGATTTGCTCCACCCTGCTGCCCGACGCCGGCCGGGTCCTGGTGCAGGGCGAGGACACCCGGGAGAACTCCGGCCAGATTCGTCGCGCCGTGGGCTTTGCCGTAGCCTCCGAGCGATCCTTTTACCCGCGGCTGACGGCGCGCGAGAACCTGGACCTGTTCGCCGCCCTGGACGAAGTGCCCCGCCACCGGCGCGCCGCGCGCCTGGACTGGGCGCTGGAGGTGGCCGGCCTGGAGGAGGCTGGCGATACTCTGGTGATGAAGTTTTCCAGCGGCATGTTCCAGCGGCTGGGCATTGCCCGCGCGCTGCTCAAGCAGCCTTCGGTGCTGCTGCTCGACGAACCCACCCGCAGCCTGGATCCGGTGGCCGCGGCCCGCATCTGGCAACTGGTACGCGACGCCGCCGCGCAGAACTCCACCGTGATTCTGGCCACTCATCAATTAGACGAAGCCGTGGCCGTGGGCAGATCGGTGGCCATCCTGCGCCGGGGCCGGCTTGCCACTTTGCAAACCATCACCTCCCAGACTTCCGGCCACCAGCTGCGCGCCCTCTATTTCCAGGCGCTCGAGGATGCTCCTGGGTCCCCGGCGCCACTCCCCCGGAGCGCGCCATGAACCTGCCGCTCCTTCTGGACAAGCTGGTGGTCATCGGCCGGCGCGACCTGCTCACCGCCTTGCGTTATCGCCTGGGCTTCGTAGTGCAAGCGGTGAGCGCCGTCGCCGAACTGGCCGCCTTCTTCTTTCTGGCCCGGGCCGTGGGACCCGGCTTTCGTCCCGAAGGTATGGAGTACTACCAGTTCCTGCTGGTGGGGACGGCTCTGAATGGCTTCGTAGTGGGGGGCATCGCCGCCTGCGTCAACACCATTCGCGACGCCCAGCTCACGGGCACCATGGAAGTGCTCATGACCACTTCCACGCCCGCGCCCGTCATCGTCTTCCTCAGCACTTTCTCCACCTTTGCCGGCCGGACCCTGCACATGCTGCTTTATCTGGCGGCCGGATTTTTTCTGTTTCAGGTCACCCCCGAGCAAACCAATCTGCCGGGATGCCTTCTCATCTACGCTCTGTCGCTGGCGATCGCAGTGGCGGCTGGGGTGGCGGCGGCTGCCCTCCAGGTGGTCACCCAAAAAGGCGGAGGCGCAGTGATCCTGCTGGCCTCGCTGGGCTGGTTCCTGAGCGGGGCGGTGTTTCCTGTGGATGTCCTGCCCGCGCCTCTCCGCAACCTTTCCCAGCTCTATCCCCTCACCCACGCGCTGCGCGGCATGCGGCTCGCCCTGCTGCGCGGAGCTTCATTCTCTGAGCTGGCGGAACCTATCGCGATCCTGGCACTGTTCTGCGCACTGCTGCTGCCCGCCAGCTTCTATCTGTTTTCGCTGGCGCTGCGTCGCGCCCGGCAAAACGGCAGCTTGTCTTTCTACTAGGGAAGATCCGGAACGCGCATCCCTGCGCTTTTCCGCCTCAATGATAGAATCCTGCCATGCTGGCTGATGCAAATCCCATCCAGACCGTTTCCCCGGAGCGTCTGAAGGAGCGCATTCAGGCGCGCCAGGCGCGCGTGGGCATCATCGGCCTGGGCTACGTGGGCCTGCCCCTGGCTCTGCTCTTCAGCGAGGAGAAGTTTCAGGTCACCGGGTTCGACATCGATCCCGACAAGGTGAAGACTCTGGCCGCAGGCGGGTCCTATATTTATCGCATCTTTCCCACGAACATCGCAGCGGCTCGCGCCCGCGGCTTTTCCGCAACCGCGGATTATGCCCGCGTGGCGGAAATGGACGCCGTCATAATTTGCGTTCCCACTCCGCTGACCGAATCGCGCGAGCCCGACCTGCAGTTCATTACCTCCACCGGCGAAGCCATCGCTCCTCACCTTCGCCCCGGACAGCTCATCATCCTGGAAAGCACCACCTATCCCGGCACCACCGAGGAGGTCCTGATCCCTCTGCTGGAGAGCAAGAATCCGTCCGGCTTGAAGGTCGCGCGCACGGATGCCGCCCAGGGGCCGGTTTTCTACGCCGCCTACTCGCCGGAGCGCGAAGACCCGGGCAACGACACCGTGGCTCGCCGCGACATTCCCAAGGTTGTCGGTGGCATGGACGCCACCGCTGCCGAACTGGCCGATGCCCTCTATGGCACCATCTTCAACCGCGTGGTCAAAGTCTCCACCCCCGCAGCCGCGGAGATGACCAAGCTGCTGGAAAACATCTACCGCTGCGTGAATATCGCGCTGGTGAACGAGCTCAAACTGTTGTGCCTGCGCATGGGCATCGACATCTGGGAGGTGATTGCCGCAGCCTCCACCAAGCCTTTCGGCTTCCAGCCCTTCTTCCCGGGGCCGGGCCTGGGAGGCCACTGCATTCCGGTGGACCCCTTCTATCTCTCGTGGAAGGCGCGGCAGTGGGACTTTCAGACGCGCTTCATCGAGCTGGCGGGTGAAATCAATACCGCCATGCCTTATCACGTGGTCTCCGCCATTGCCGGCGCCCTCAATCGCCGGCGCAAGGCGCTGAATGGATCCCAGGTGCTGGTCTTGGGCGTGGCCTACAAGAAGGACGTGGACGACCTGCGCGAGTCTCCGGGCCTCAAGGTGATGGAGCTCCTGCAGCAGGAAGGGGCCGACGTCCAATATAACGATCCCTATTTCCCCACCCTGGGCAAGAGCAGGAAGTATGACTTCCACCTGCAGTCGGTACCGCTCGAGAACCTGGAGCGCTTTGATTGCGTGGTTATCATCACCGACCACTCCGACTACGATTACACCCGCATTGTGAATGAGTCCCAGTTGATCATCGACACCCGCAACGCCACCCGCGGAATCTCCTCCTCCAAAATCGTTCGCTGCTGAAACCGACGGCTCCGTGAAACCCATTTCCCCAACCGACACCGTGGTCGCCGTGCGAGACCAGGTCTCCTGCACCCTGCAAGACGAGGCCGTCGTCCTGCATCTGGGAAAAGGTGTCTACTTCGGACTGAACCCGGTCGGGGCCACGGTCTGGAACGCTCTCCAGGAACCGAAAACCCTCGCCCAACTGGTGCACATCGTGACCAGCGAGTATCAGGTTCAGGCCGGTGAGTGCGAGCGCGATTTGCTCGAGCTCCTGGCGCGATTGCAGGAAGCCGGCCTGGTGGAAGTGGTCGCCCGAAGAGCGGGCCATTAGGTCCGCGTCAGCGACAGCGCGAAGGGGCTTTAGCCAAAGGCAGCGCTTGCCAGATGAGTCTTCCGCAAAAACAACAAGGCCCGCCGAACCGGCGGGCCTTGTCCTAATCCCAGCAACTCAAGCTTAAGGAATGTTGGGGCTAACGTTGTCGTCCCTGAGAGCCAGACCCAAACCGACCGCCAGGCCAGCCGCCATCACCAGACCGAGAATCACACCTCCGGCAAGGCTGCTCTTGACCTTGGGGACCGAAGGCAGGTTTCCGGCAGTCAGCACCTTGCCGGCCTCAAGCATCGTGGTCTGCTTGCCGTCACGGATGGCCAGATTGCCTTCCAGGGCGGCTATTTTGATCTGCCCGTTTTGATGGAGCACCTCAAAGCGAGCCGCCGCTGTGGCCGGCGCGATGGTCAGCCTCCCGGCCCGCACGGAGAGCGTTTTCGCCGCCGTGAACTGCGCGCCTCCCGCGCCCAGGCTCACCTGAGTTCCCTCGAAGGTAAGCTGCGAATCGGGCGTCAGATGGATGCTCACTCCGGGCGCGGTCAGCGACGTAGCGCCGTCCTTGCCGGTCGCGATCCTGTCTCCATGGAAAACCGCCGCCGAACGGCTGACCAACTGGCCGTTCACTCGCACCGCGCCCGTTATCTGTAGCATCGCGGCTTGCGTGTCAGCCAGCGCCACGGACGCAGGGAAAACCAACATCATCATCCAGCACACAGCCCGGAACAAGGGGGTGTTAGACATGACTCCTCCAAAAATGAGGCACCTTTCTATTACAAACGCATGGCACTGTCAACTGGAAAGGCAGTCGGGGAGCAGGCTGATTTTACTCTTCTCTTTGCACCATCCGCAGGGCATCGGAACCCGGGACAACGGCGAAGAAATTATCCGGCGCCGTCACGGTTTTCCGGAAGGGCGCTACAGCGCGCTCATGTTGCTCAGAAATTCTCCGTTGCTCTTGGTCTTGCCCAGCTTGTCCACCAGCAGCTCCATGGCCTCCACCGGCGACAGCGGGTTCAGCACCTTGCGCAGCACCCAGATGCGAGCCAGATCGTCCTTGGGCATCAGCAGCTCTTCCTTGCGCGTGCCCGAGCGGATGATGTCGATGGCCGGGAACACGCGTTTGTCCACCAGCTTGCGCTCCAGGATCACTTCCATGTTGCCCGTGCCTTTGAACTCTTCGAAGATCACGTCGTCCATGCGCGAGCCGGTGTCAATCAGCGCGGTGGCGATGATGGTCAGCGACCCGCCTTCCTCGATGTTGCGCGCGGCGCCGAAGAAGCGCTTGGGCCGCTGCAACGCATTAGAATCCACGCCGCCGCTCAGCACCTTGCCTGAAGGCGGCACGATGGTGTTGTAGGCGCGCGCCAGGCGGGTAATCGAGTCCAGCAGGATGACCACGTCGCGGCGGTGCTCCACCAGCCGCTTGGCTTTCTCAATCACCATCTCCGCAACCTGCACGTGGCGGGCAGCGGGCTCATCGAAGGTGGAGGAGATCACTTCACCTTTCACCGAGCGCTGCATGTCGGTGACTTCCTCGGGACGCTCGTCAATCAGCAGGACGATCAGCACCACCTCCGGATGGTTGGTGGTGATGGAGTTGGCGATGTTCTGCAGGATCATGGTTTTCCCCGCGCGCGGCGGCGAGACGATCAGGCTGCGCTGTCCCTTGCCCAGCGGGGTCAGCAGGTCCATCACCCGGGCGGTCACGTTCTCACGCACCGTTTCCAGCTTCACCCGCTCCTGCGGATAGAGGGGCGTGAGGTTGTCGAACAAAATCTTGTTCCGCGCCTCGTCCGGCGATTCGAAGTTGACGGCCTCAATCTTCACCAGCGCGAAGTATTTCTCGCCCTCATGGGGCGGGCGCACCTGCCCGCTCACCGTGTCCCCCGTCTTCAAATCAAACTTGCGGATCTGCGAGGGCGAAACATAGATGTCGTCGGGGCCGGGCAGGTAGTTGTAATCGGGCGAGCGCAAAAAGCCGTAGCCGTCGGGCAGGATCTCCAGCACGCCCTCGGCGAAGATGTGTCCTTCTTTTTCGCTCTGCGCTTGCAAGATCTTGAAGATCAGGTCCTGCTTGCGCAGGCCGCTGGCGCCCGGAAGCTCCAGGGTGCGGGCAATGCGGGTGAGTTCGGTAATGTTCTTTTCTTTTAGTTCTGCGATGGTCATTTTTACCTACGGGGAATCTGGTTCAGGAAGGCTGGGTTGGAAAGGGAGAAGGGGGGACGCCGCGCGGGCGCGCGGCGTCCGCCGCTCAGGCGGCGCGCCGGCGCGCTTCCGCCGCGGGTTGGCTGTGTCCCACAATTCCTTCCGCGATCTCCGGCTTGGCGAAGCGCTCAAACACTTCGTTCATCGTGTCCTGCACGCGGGTATTGGGACGATGGAACTTGCGGGTGGCCTTGGACGCGACCTGGCACAGAACGTACCGGTTCTGCACCGCTCGCAGGGCATCGTAAATCAGATCGGAGCGCATGATTGGTTCCTCTCTTCAGAGTTTCCCTTGAATCTTCCTGAATGTTTGCAATCTCGGGAGCCGCTGCCTGACCCCCGGTTCCTGAATGCGGTTGGACTTCCGGCCGGGACTTCCAGCCTTCCTCTTATAATGATGCACAACCCCTTCCTGGAGTTGCAGCCATTTGAGAGGATGCATCCCTGCACCCGTCCAACCTGCCACCACAAACACGACTCAACTCACGTCGAAACGGCTGGGTTCAAAATGGGGAGCTATTAAGCCAAGGACAGCACTGCTCTATAACGCTCTTTCAGCTTAAGACAATTTCTCCCGGCCGGTCAAGAGAAAATTCTTGCTTCCCCGTAAGTTATTCATTCTACAAGTAGTTTAAGGCAGCACACACTGCCCCCTGACTTCTCGAATTCCGAGGTTTCCACCCGTACCGGCCGCAGCCCCTCGATGGCCAGGGCCTGGGTGAGGCGGGGCGTTAACTGGGGAGTAATAAACCTGCCGCCGGCGGCCACCCCGTTGCAAACAAACTGCAGGGCGTCCTCAGTTCCTACCTCATGGACCCGCGGACAGCGGCTGTAAACCGAGGCTAGGGCCTCGGCAGCAAACGCGCCTGGATAGAGCAGCAGAGCCTCGGGCGTCAGCGGAGCCAGGCAGGTGTCCAGGTGGTAGAAGCGCGGATCCACCAGCTCCAGGGGAATCACTTCGATTCCCATGGGAGCCAGAGCCTGCGCGAATTTCTCCACGCCCCCGCGAGTCGAGCGGATGCCGTGCCCCGCCCAAACGCAGGAGTAGTCGGCGTGCCAGAGCAGGTCACCGTGGCCCTCCAGAAAATCTTCACTCCCCAAGTCGAGTTCCAGGACGCGGTGGCCGCGCTCCCGAAACCACTCGACAAAGTAGGGCACCTCACGCTGCCGCGATGGAAACCGCATGCGGCTGGGAACGATGAACGGCTCCGCCCCTTCCCCGCTTCCTACGAACACCGGGTTGTTGGCGAAGACCATGTCCTCCAGTTCCGGCACAGCATCAATCGAGGCGAGCGCGTACCCGGCTTCCTCGAAAGCACGCCGGACTTCTTCCCATTGCTGGAGCGCCAGTTCCTTGTCCACCGGCGCCGAGTTCTGCATGAAGGGATTCTTCACGTCGCGCACGTCAAAGTAGGTCGGAGGGCAGAACAAAACGCGGTCCATCACTCAGTTCACCTGCTGCACTGCTGCCGGGCTGGCCGTGCGGTACTCCTCAAGCACCGGATGGTGCAGCCCATCGCGCCGGATGAAGTAGATCACAAGCAGGTACAGCAACCCTCCCGCCACCTGGGCCGCCACCGCTACCTGCATGCCGGCCAGCAGGCCGGCGGTGTCCGAAATCTTGCCCACCAGCCACGGCGCCAGCGCCGGGGCGGAAACATTAATCAGGAAATAGGCCACGCCCACCGCAGTGGCATGGGCGCGATCCGGAATCAGGTCATGAATCAGGGCGATCACCGGCCCGTGGTACCAGCTCAGGAAGAAGCTCCCGGCGGCAAACAGGGTGACGAATGCGGTCCGGCTGGGAGTGAGCAGGGCCCACCACACCAGCGGAGCCGCGATGAGGACGCCCGCGGCCACCACGGCGGCTCGCGCCCAGGCTGCGCGTTTCGCCAGAATGTCGGCGAGCACCGCGCCGGTCATCACTCCCAGGACGCCTGCCACGATCACCGTCGCGCCCAGACTCACGCCCGCCTGCGCCAGCGTAAAGCCCTTGTAGCGGCGTACGAACTCCGTCCCCCAGGTCAGGTAAGTCTGCGCCGCAAAAGTCGCGAACCACCCGCTCACCAGTATGGCCACGAACGCCGGGACGCGCAGCAGTTTCCGCACCGGAATTCGCTCCCCAGGCTGCTGCGGTGGAGGCGACGGCAGCCTCCACAGCAGGATGGCCAGCAGAAATCCGGGCGCGCCCACCACGAAGAATGCCGGGCGCCAGCCGATCGAGTCCGCCAGCACCCCGCCTAGTGCCAGCCCCGCAGCCCCACCCACGAACATTCCCGCATTGAAGATGCCCTGTACGCGCGCCCGCGCGGCCTGCGGAAACGTGGCCGTGAGTTCCGCGGTCCCTGCCGGGGCGTAGGCGGCTTCGCCTATCCCCACCAGCGCCCGCGCCACCAGCAGCCAATAGTAGGAGCCGGCCAGCCCGCTGAGAAAGGTGGCGGCGCTCCAGAACAGCACTCCGTAGGTCATCACCTTCACCCGCGAGGTGCGGTCGGCCACCTGCCCCAGCACCACGTTGGCCGGAGAATGGATGAACTGGAAGACGCTCCCCAGTAATCCCAGTTGCGCGTCGGTGAGCAGGAACTCTACCTTGATGAGCGAAAACAGGGGAAAGATAATTAGCCGGTCAATGTAATTGACAAAATTCACCAGAGTGAGCACAGCGAGAACGCGGATCTGTTGTGCGCTGTATCTCACCCGGCATTCATTCTATCGCGAGCTCGCGGCTCTCTCCTTGGCTAGTGCCCCACATCTGCCCGCAGTTGGCAGATGTGGGTCTTTGCGCAACTGAGTGCTGCTGCCTCAACAAGGGCCTAGGCTGAAAAGGATCGTCGACCGGCGGGAATGGAGAACTCGTAAGCGGTTGCCCTCACGAGAATGGCGACGAAATCAAAGACCCACATCTGCCAACTGCAGGCAGATGTGGGGCACCGTCGAAAGGAAACGGAGATGTGGGCCACCAGTCCCGTGCGGTTCGGCGCTAACGTGGGAGAGCGTGCGGCTACCTGAGCACATATCCCTCCGCCACCTGCCGGAAGGAATCCACCTGCTGCTGGGCCCAGGCGGCATCCTTTCCCAACTCCGGCGCCATCAGCCGAGCCACTTCCGCCGCGGCCTCGAGGCTGGCCCGCGCGTTGAGGAACAGCGCGCGAGTGCGGCGCGCCAGCACGTCTTCCACGGTGCGCGCCATTTCGTAGCGCACCGCCCATACCACTTCCCCGCTCCGGTAGGGCAGCTCCGGGTGCAGCCGGGCGCTCCACTCCGGCCGTTCGGCGAGCAACGCCCGAAGCCGCGGCGCATCCGAGCCGTACACCGCAAACGGATCTTCGCGCTCCGGCGGATCCTGCCAGCCGTGGATGTGCAGCCGCTGGGTGACCGAAGGACGCGGCCTCAGCCCGGCCGCGCGCGCCGACTGGTCCACCGCGTCTTGTCCCATCTTGCGATACGTGGTCCATTTTCCGCCGGTGATGGTGACCAGCCCCGACCGCGAAATCACCAGTTCGTGGTCGCGCGAAATAGCTGACGTCCGATCGTCTCGGGATTGCTGCACCAGAGGGCGGAGTCCGGCGAAGGCGCTGCGCACGTCGCTGCGCCGCGGCGGGCGCGTGAGGTAGCGGGCGGCGTGGTCGAGCAGAAAATCAATCTCCTCCTCCAGCGGGCGCGGCTCCAGCGCAGCTTCGTTGACGGCGGTGTCCGTGGTCCCCAGCAAAACGGAGTTATGCCAAGGAATGGCGAACAGGACGCGGCCATCGTCCGTGCGCGGAACCATGAGCGCCGTGACTCCCGGCAGGAACGACTTGTCCAGCACCAGATGGATGCCCTGGCTGGGGCGCACCAAATCGCCGGCTGCGGGGTTGTCCATGCGGCGGACCGCATCCGCGAATACGCCGGTTGCGTTGACCACCACCCGGGCGTGGAGCTCGTGCTCGGCGCCGGTCTCCGCGTCTCGAGCCAGCACGCCCTGCACCCGGCCGTTGGATTTCACCAGGGAAACCGCCTGCATGTAGTTGAGCGCCGTGCCGCCGTGCTCCACCAGGGTTCCCGCCAGATTGACGGCCAGGCGAGCGTCGTCGAACTGCGCGTCGTAGTAAAGCACTCCGCCGCGCAAGCCACTGGCCGTGAGCGTAGGCACCAGCTCCAGCGCTTCGGCCGGCGACAGCGCCCGGGTGGTGCCCAGCACTCGGCTGCGCGCCATCAGGTCGTAAAGCTTCAGCCCTGCCCAGTACAGCGGCTTCTCCCAGCTCCGGTACGCCGGCACCACGAACCCCAGCGGGTGGACCAGGTGCGGCGCGTTGCGGCACAGCAAGTCGCGCTCGTGCAGTGCCTCCAGCACCAGACCCACGTCTCCCTGCTGCAGGTAACGCACGCCGCCATGGATAAGCTTGGTGCTGCGACTGGAAGTGCCCTTGGCGAAGTCACTCTGCTCCACCAGCAGCGTGCGATAGCCGCGCGACGCGGCTTCCACCGCCGTGCCCAGTCCGGTGGAACCGCCTCCGATCACCAGGAAGTCCCACGGGCGCTGGGTGTCGTGCAGCGCCGCCAGCATGTCGTCGCGCTTCATGGTTGGCCCTTAGCATACCGAGGGAAGCCACCGACGCCTACCCGCCAGCTCGTCCCGCGTTGAGCGCCTTTCGTCCCACAAGCGTTGACCTCGCTCCAAGCCGGTCCGTAACGTTGGACGCTCACCTCGCCCACATCTGTGCGTCCAAGCTTGAATGAGCAAAAGGAGATCACCCATGAAAGCTCTCTACCGCGCACTCGCCCTGGCATTCGCTCTCGTGATTGTGCTTCCCGTCCTCGCCGATAATCCTGAAACCGCCGTCGAGGTTTCCCAGGCTCGCGCCCGCCAGGTGCTGGACGCCGCCATCGAGGCCATTGGCGGCAGGAAGGCGCTCGAAGCCGTCGAAAACATTTCCTACACCATGTCGGGCCCTACCACTCCGCGCTTCCAGACACCCAGCGCCGAGCCTCCCTACCAGAACGGCTTCTTTGAGGAAAAGGCAGTGCTGGACGTGAAGGGCGGACGCATCCGCGCGGACCAGCGCGGCGATGGCGCCGGCTTCAAGTTCCAGGGCCGCGTGCTGGTGGGCGGCGGCGAGGGCCACAACCTCGACCTGGTCAACCACCTCATCACCAAGATGCCCAACATCACCGGGCCGCAGGTAGGGCAGTACTACCGCCGCCTGCCCAGCGAAATCCTGCGCATGGCCGACCAGCGCGCCTTGACCCTGCGCTCGTTGGGGGAGGGCACTTTTGACGGCCGCAAGCAGAATGTCATCACCTTTGCCGCAGCCGACGGCAACCAGCTCGCCGTGTACGTGGACGCGCAAACCAACCTGGTGACCAAGTATGAAATCCTTTTCCCCGATACGCTCACCGAGACCGGCGCGGCGGAGATTATCTTTTCCGGCTACCGCGCGGTGAACGGGGTGCAGTTCCCTTCGAGCTGGCGCTGGCGCCTGGCCGGCCAGCCGGTGGCGGACTACACCGTCGCCGACGTGAAGCTGAATGCGAAGCTGGAAGACGCGGCCTTCGCCAAGCCCACGGATTTCACAGAAGCGCCGCCGTTTCCGCAGGGTCGCGCTCTCTCCGTCGCCAAGCTGGCCGATGATGTCTTCGTGGTCCGCGACGTGGGTGGCGGCGGCTACCACGTGCTGGCCGTGGCTTTCTCCGACTACATTCTGGTCGTCGAAGCGCCGTTGAATACGGGCGCCGCCCAGGCCGCTATTGCCAAGATCAAGGAAGCCATCCCCAACAAGCCCATTCGCTACTTCGCCGTCACCCATCATCACAACGACCACTCCGGCGGCATGCGCGCCTTCCTGGCCGAGGGCGCCACGCTGGTGACCACGGCCGGCAATCGCAAGCTGTTCAACGAGGTGGGCACGGCCAACCACAGCGACGTACTGGGCAAGACTCCGCCCAAGCCTTCCATCGAAGTGATCGAGGGCGGGAAGCGCGTGTTCAAGAGCGGCGACCAGGTGGTGGAGCTGATCAACATCGGCCCGTATGCGCACGCCGACGAGATGCTGATCGTCTACCTGCCGAAGCAGAAGATCCTGTTCCAGGGCGACATGTTCAGTCCTCCGGAGAGCGGCCCCATCGGCAGGGCGCAGTCCGGAGCCATTCACCTGGCACAGAAGATCCGTGAGCTGGGTTTGCAGGTGAACAAGCTGGTAGGCGTCCACGGGCGTGAATCAACGCTGGCAGAACTGGAGAAAAACGTGGCCGAGAGCAAGGGCTCGGACTAGAGCCATCCGCTGACACGGAGTCAATACCGGCGCGGGCTTTGGGGTCCGCGCCTTTCCCTTCTAGAACTGGTTGGCTCTGCTTACATCCTGCAAGGGTCAAACGGCCTCGTATCAGGGCACGGCTTCGGCCGTGCCGCCCAATTGTCCAACACTGGTTGTCATCCCGAGCGAGCCCGAGCGGCCGCGAGCGAAGGGAGCGGGCAAGCGAGGGATCTCGGTGTTGTTTTTCAGGAGCCGCAAACAAAGGCACGGGGTTTCGAAAGAGGGCCTTGAAATGGCACGGCTTCGCCCTTCCTCCTACGCCCAAAACGTCCGGTCCAGCGTGCGGTACTGAATGGCCTCCGCAATATGCTTCGAGGCCAGCGACTCCACGCCTTCGAGGTCGGCAATCGTACGCGCCACCTTCAGGATGCGGTCGTGCGCGCGGGCAGTGAGTCCCTGCTGCTGCATGGCGCGTTCGAGCTGGCGTTCGCTGTCGGTGGAGAGCTCGCAATACGTGCGGATTTGTTTGGGCGCCATCTGCGCGTTGGAATAAATGCGTTCGCGGGCGGTAGCGAAGCGGTCCAGTTGCACCTGCCGCGCCCGCTCTACTCTCTGCTGGATTTCCACCGAGCCTTCCGGGGGCGGGTCGCCGCGCAGCTCCTTGTAGGCCACCGCCGGCACGTCCATGTGGATGTCAATGCGGTCGAGCAGCGGCCCCGAAATCTTCGACATGTAGCGCTGGATCATGGGCTGCGTGCAATGGCAGTCGCGGGTGCGGTCGTTGAAGTAGCCGCAGGGGCATGGATTCATGGCCGCGGCCAGCATGAAGCGCGCGGGAAAAGTGAGCGACATGGCCGCGCGCGCGATGCAGACGCTGCCATCCTCCAGCGGCTGGCGCATCACTTCCAGGACGTTACGCGGGAACTCCGGCAATTCGTCAAGAAAGAGCACGCCGTTGTGCGCCAGCGACACCTCGCCCGGCCGCGGGATGATGCCGCCACCGATGAGTCCGGCGTCGGAGATGGTGTGGTGCGGCGAGCGGAATGGACGCGTGCCTACCAGTCCCTGGCGGGCGTCGAGCACTCCGGCTACGCTGTGGATTTTCGTGGTTTCCAGCGCCTCTTCGAAAGTCATCGAAGGCAGGATTGTCGGGACGCGCTTGGCCAGCATGGTCTTGCCTGACCCCGGAGGCCCGATCATCAGGATGTTGTGCCCGCCGGCGCAGGCCACCTCCATCGCCCGCTTGGCGGTTTGCTGTCCGCGTACGTCGCTGAAGTCCACACTGAACTGGCGCGACTCGTTGAGCAGCTCCTCGGTATTCACTGTGAGCGGCAGCGCCATGTTCTGTCCGTTGAGCAGCTGCACCACCTCCATCAGCGAGCGCACCGGATAGACGTTCACCCCCTTCACCACCGCCGCTTCGCGCGCGTTCACTTCGGGCACGACCAGATTCTTGATGCCGTTGGCTCGCGCTGCGATGGCGATGGGCAGCGTGCCGCGGATGCCGCGCAGCCCGCCGTCGAGCGAGAGCTCGCCCACCAGCACGTAGTCCGGAAGTTCCTTGCGGGTAAGCGCGCCGTAGCAGCCCAGGATGCCCAGCGCCATGGGCAGGTCAAAGCCCGAGCCTTCCTTCTTGATGTCGGCGGGCGCCAGGTTGATGGTGATGTGCGTGGGTGGAACGTCGTAGCCGCAGTTCTTCAGGGCCGCGCGGATGCGCTCCCGGCTTTCGCGCACGGCCGCATCCGGCAGGCCCACCGTGGTGAAGTGGTCTTCCGACATCTTGATGCCGGAAACATCCACCTCCACCTCAATGATCGAGGCGTCAATGCCGTAGACCGCGGCGCTGAGGGTTTTGAAGAGCATGCCGTCAAAATCGAGCGCGGCCGCCCGGCCGGGTCTGTCTCGTATCCGTGATTCTACAACCGAACCTGCCTTTCTCCCTTTCTCTATGCCTCTGTGCCTCTGCGGCAAATTGCTTCCCTCCCGTATAATTCCCCGCCATGCGCACGGAATATCATCATTGGCATTCGCCGCGGATCGGGCACGAGATGGGGATTGCGGTCTTCGGGCACTACGGGCAGCCGTTGCTGGGCTTTCCTACCAGCGCCGGCGGCGAGTGGGAGCTGCACGATCAAAGCCTGGTCAGCGCGCTCGCCGACTTCATTGACGCCGGCCGCGTAAAGATCTTCACCATTGATTCCATCAACAACGAGAGCTTTTACAACAAGGGCGCTCACCCTTTCCATCGCTCCTGGATGCAGAAGCAGTTCGACGAGTACGTCCGCTTTGAGGTGGTGCCTTTCATCCACAATCACTGTCAGAGTCCGGCCGGCATCTCCACCGTGGGCATGTCGTTCGGCGCCTATCACGCAGCCAACACGCTGTTCAAGCATCCCGACGTGATCAAGCGCTGCTTCGCCATCTCCGGCATGTACGACGTGCACAACTTCCTGGATGGCATGTACGACGACAACCTCTACTTCAACAACCCGGTGGACTACCTGCAGAACCTCTCCGACCCCTGGTTTTACGAGCAGTACGCCAGTTGCGACATCCACATCGTCACCGGCAACGGGCCCTGGGAGAATCCCGGACCCTCGCAGTACCTCTCCGATATCCTCAACCACAAAGGCATCCGCCACAGCTTCGACCACTGGGGCGCGGAAGGCGGACACGACTGGCCCTACTGGAAACGGCAGATGCGGGAGTACGTCGGAAAACTTTTCTGGTGAAATCTGCGGCCTTTTCTGGTAATATGCAGGTTGAGAGTTTGGCCGCACACCCGTTACTTTCGTAGTCTTGTAGGCCTTCCGCTCCAACATTTACATTCATTCTATTGAGGCGAGTCTTCGCCCCGGAGACAGCGTACCTATGTTCTCAAGATTGTTTGCTAGCGCAGTGCTGTGCCTCGGCCTGGTCACGTTTCCAGTGTCCGCTCAGTCTCCCGCGGACTCGAAGTCTTCCGCTTCCGAGCACCCGTTGCTCTACGCCGGCCACTTCGTGCGCCAAGCGGAGCAGCCAGGCACGCGCACGGAAACCTTTCGCTTGCCCCAGGATTCCACCGGCCCCTACGTTCTCCGCGTGATCAACGGCTCCCCGGAGGGCGCTCGCCGCGCCCGTTCGGTCAGGATCCTGCTCAACGGGACCGAGATCGTCGCCGCCGGGCGCCTCAACGCCAAGACTGAGCACCTCTGGGTTCCGGTCAGCCGCCAGCTCCGCGAGCAGAACCTGCTGACGGTGACCGTGGAGGGGAAAACCGGTTCGGAGATTTACATCACTCTCGAAGACCTGGACGCAGTTGCCCGCGCCTTCACGCCCCATTCCAGGGCAGCAGGATCAGCGGGCGGCGGCCTCCACTAGAAGACCACCGCCTTCAAACCAGCCACGACCGAAAAGCTCACAACCTTGGGAGATTGTCATCCCGAGCACAAGGTTACCGATGCGCGAAGTCAGGTTCTCACTTCGCACATCACACATCAGACATCGCACATTCTTACGCCCCGTCCAGGCCCAGGTGGTCGAGTAGATAGCGGCCGTTGGCAATCACGGGATCGTCGTCAATCCATACATCGCAGTTGCGCGTGAGCACGTCCACGTGGGTGCGCGACTTCCAGTTGGCGTGGGTCTGGTTGCCGTAGGGATCGCCGAACGCCAGGTGTACGCCAGGAATTTTTTCGTCCTGCAGCAGCACGCCGATAAAATCTTTGAGCCCCAGGTTGGTGCCGAAGGCCAGCTCGCCCACACGGTCGCTGTTTTCGTCGGTGTGGCAGTACTTCCAGAACTCCCGCTCCAGCTCGGGACGCGGGCAGCGGGCCGCCGTCAGGCGTCCGCCAGCGATTTCCAGTTGCAGAGGGCTAGCCTGCAGATCGCCAAACTTGGGACCGAAGTAGTCGCCCACGGTGGCGTCGCAGACAAAGGTGCCGTCCACGCTGGCCGGGGTGGTGAACACTTCGCCCGCGGGCAGGTTGGACCAGTAGCGCGGGCTGATCAGGCCGCTGGTCTTCACCCAATCCAGCGTCCGGTCGAAGGACGCGGTGAAGCGCGTGCCCGCCGGACTACTGACGCGCAGCGTCTTCGCCTTCAGCATGCGTTCGCGCAAACGCTCGCTCAAGCGGTCCACTTGGCGGTAGTCGGCGCGCATGCCCTCGCGCATGATCTGGCGGGTCACGCCGACCATGTGGGCGTAGCGCATCTGGCGGCGCTCCACCACCTGCACGATGCTCATGCGCGCGCCCAGTTCGCCTTCCTGCGGTTGCATGCACAACACGCCGACGTCGGAGATCTCCAGCGCTTCCAGAATTTCGGCGGGGGCGGCACGCAAAGGGCGGTCTCCAAAATCTTCCAGCAGCATGCCTGTCCACCGGGCACGCTGTTCGGCCAGGGCCGCGCTCAGGCTGGCGGCCACGGCGCGGCTGGGCTCATCGGCGATGAGCGCAACGCTTTCTCCCGGACGCACCGCCAGGCAGGTTTCCACCGCGTTGCGCGCGCCGGGCATCAGTTCCGGTTCAGCGGGACCAAAATCCATTTCGACCATTCTACTTCCTGCGGTCAATCTGGCTGAGAGGTTCGGATTCCGCAGCCGCGGAGGAAGTTTCATTTGGGTTGCACCACAAACAACGGTACCTGTCCTCCGCCGGAACTCACGTTGGCCAGCCCGGTGGCGCTCAAGCGCGTCAGGAATCCCGAGAGCTTCCCGCGGAAAATATACGGCGCCAGGTCCACCAGCACGTCGCGCATAGTGGCGCCCGCGCCCGGCTCGAACTGCGGGAAGATCTCGCGGCGGACCGCAATGCGCTCCTGCACCACCCAGGCGCCGGCCTGGTCCGTCAGAGCGCTCTGGATGGCCGCGTCCCACTGACGCTCGTCCATCTCCCAGCCCAGGTTCACGCCGGTGCCACCGTATTCGTCGTTGGGTTTGATCACCAGATCGTTGCGCCGCCGGCGCGTGTAAGGCACCAGGTCCACGGCCTCGCCGAAGTACGCGGTGCGGCCTTCGCGCAGCAGACGAGTCCAGGGAATGTGCTGGCGGATTATGTCGCGCTCTTCCGCCGTGAACAACGCCCGATTGGCGTCGTCGGTGAGCATGGCGAAGAACGACTTCTTGTGCGGAATCTTGCAGCGCAGCGTGTTGGCCACGCACACCGCGCGGGCGCGGTAGGCGCCGACCAACGCTTCGCACTCGGCGGCGCGAGCCACGATGTCGTTGATGAGCACGCGCCGATACACCAGATCAATCTTGCGTCCGCCGGCGCGCAGCCCCGTTCCGTCGAACTCCAGGTCGCGCGGATCACACACCACCGTGGGCACCCCGCGCTTCTCAAAGCGCGCCTGCAGGATCTCGAACTCCGTCCAGGTGGGCACGCCGCGCCAGTCCACAATGGCAATCACCGGCGGCGACGCCGTGCCGCCCCATTCGCGATAGCTGGCCATCAGCGCCTCCAAGATGGACTCTGACAACGGGTACGCGCGCACCGCAAACTTCTCCTCAAACCGCGCCATCAGCGGCAGTGACGCAAACACCTCGGCCAGCGATTCGGCGTAGCCCAGCCCGGCGGGAGACTCGGCGTTGTACTCGGCGAACTGCAAAGAATCGGGAAGCAGGAACGAGTCGAGGCGGGACGCGGTGAGCGCCGTGTGGTAACCGGAATCAATGCGGACCAGCTTCTCCTCGGCCTCGTTCAGCGCCGCCTGCGCCAGTAGTTGCGGTGACTCCAGCGCTGCCGCCACTACCCGTTCTCCGACGGCGGCAATGGTCTCTACTACCTTCCGGATGCGCTGTTCATCGGCCTGGTCGAGGAAAAACGGGCGCAGGAAGGGACAATGCACGCGGTCGCCGAAGGTCAGACGCAGCGCGCGCATGCGCGCCGCCAGATCGTCGCAGAACGCGGCGCCCATCTCGACGTCAGGCCGCAGCAATCCGTGCCAAGCTTCGGCCGCGCTGGTCAGCGTGATCATCTTGCCGGTTAACTGGCCGCCCGGCGCGGCGCTCCGGTGAATCCTGCGGCCTTGCCCACGCCCAGCATTTCTTCCCAGCGCGGCCAGGGGCTCGAAGCTTCGCCGCTCAGAGCGCGATCAATCACCAGCCGGGCCATGCGCTCCACCACTTCCTTGAAGTAAAACTCGGTGATGCGGTCGCGCTCGAAGTCGGGCGCCGGATTGAGGAAGTCGATGGCGTAAGGCACGCCGTCGGCGATGGCGAACTCCACGGTATTCATCTCGTAGCCCAGGGCCTGGTTCAAGGTCTGGGCATCGCGCACCACTCGCGCGCCCAGCTCCGGCGAAAGGTAGTCGTGCTTCACCACGTACTGCCGCTGGTGAGGATCGTAGTGCACCGGCAGGATGTCCATTTTGCCGAATGTGAAGCAGCGCACGTACTGATCGAAGTGAATGAACTCCTGCAGGGTCATGCAGTACGGCCCGGTCTGGTCGTAGGCTTCGATCAGCTCCTGCTTGTTCTCGACCTTGTACACATGCTTCCAGCCGCCGCCGGAGAAAGGCTTGAGGATGGCCGGCCGCCCCACGTAATCCAGCAGCCCGTCCCAATCCACGGGAAACTCCAGGTTGCGCAGCGACTCCGCATTGATGTCCACGTCGTGCGGATACGACTTCTGCGGCAGCAGCACCGTTTTGGGCACGGCCACGCCCAGCTTCTGCGCTATGGCGTAGTTGAAGAACTTGTCGTCCGCCGTCCACCAGAAAGGATTGTTGATCACGTACGCGCCTTCCAGGACCGCGTGCTTCAGGTAGCCGCGGTAGTAGGCGACTTCGTGTGAAAGCCGGTCGACGATGACGCGGTAGGCGGGAGCTTCGCCCATCTTCGTTCCCCGCAGCCGCACCATCTCCCCCGTCACGCCGTCCTTCTTGCCCAGCGCGGTCACACGTTCCACGAACGCGGGAGGGAAACTGAACTCACGACCACACATCAGGCCAACCTTCATCATGGCAGACTCCATTCAGGGGAAGCTCTTGCTTGAGCCGCGCGGAGACCTACGCGCTGCGGGCGGCCTCGGACTGGCTCTCCACGCCCGCGCGGGTCTCGCGGACCAGGTTCTGTACCACCGCCTTCAGGTCGCCGGTTTCGTGGAAAATGCGGAGCTGACGATCGGCGCTGGTGCCGTCGCGCAGGATCTGGTGCACGTACTCCACCGCGCTGCGGCTCCCCAGGTCGTCCACCACGTCATCCACGAACTCCAGCAGTTCCAGGGCCAGTTCGCGCATGGGGACTTCCTTGCGCTTGCCGAAATCAATCAGCTTGCCTTCCATGCCCCAGCGCGCGGCGCGCCATTTGTTTTCCTCGATCAACGCCCGGTGGTACAACCGGAAACCCATGTTCTGGGTGTACAGGCGGTGCAGCTTGACCACGATGGCCTGGCTGAGCGCGGCGATGGCGATGGATTCCTCCACCCGCGTGGGCACGTCGCACACCCGGAACTCCAGCGTGCCGAAGCTGGGGTGCGGCCGCACGTCCCACCAGATCTTCTTGCCGTCGTCGATGCAGCCGGTTTCCACTAGCGTGTTCACGTAGCCTTCGTAATCGCTCCACGAGCCGAAGTAGTCGGGAATGCCGGTGCGCGGGAAGCGTCGAAAGATGGTCGAGCGGTACGACTTCAGCCCGGTGTCGCGCCCCATCCAGAATGGCGAGCTGGTGGAAAGCGCCAGCAGGTGCGGCAGGAAGTAACGCGCCGCATTCATCAGGTCGATCATGGTGGTGCGGTCGGGCATGGCCACGTGCACGTGCAGGCCAAAGATCAGCAGCGAACGCGCCAGTTGTTGCATTTCCTCCACGATGTTCTGGTAGCGCTCTCCGGGAGAGATCACCTGGTCTTTCCAGTGGGCAATCGGGTGGGTGCCGGACGCGGAGATGCACATGCCCACGCGCTCGGCCGCACTGACCAGTTCGCGGCGCATGCGCATGATTTCGCCGCGCAGCTCGTTCACGTCGGCGCAGATGGTGGTGCCCACTTCCACCACCGACTGGATCATCTCCGGCTTGATCTGGTCTCCGAGCGAGGGTGTGCCCTCCTCCACCAGTTCGCTCACATGCGAGCGCAGGTTCCAGGTTGCCGGATCGACAATCTGGAACTCTTCTTCGACTCCGATCGTGAACTTATGCTCCACAGTCTCCCTTGCTTCGCCCGCGCGAACGCGGGCGACAATCATAACAAACCGGCCACGCACGAGCGCCGCCTCAGGCGCGGTATTGAGGCGGGCGCACGCCGCTCATGCGCAGATAAATCACCGCCTGCCCGCGATGGTGCGTGGTGTGGTCCAGCAGGAAGCGCAACGCCCGCCGCTTGGTCACTTCCCGCCCGCCGACGCCCAGGATGATCGCCTCCAGCGACGAACTCTTCAGCCGCAGCGCCGCCCGTTCGACGTATCCGAAGCCCTCGTTCAGCCGCCGTACGACGTCTTCCTTCGATCCCACCTGTTCTTTTCCAGCTTCACTGAAAGCGTGCGTGGGCGCCGTCTTGCCCTCGATGAGCAATTCGTAAAGACCGGGGAACGACTCGGCGATGTGCACCATCTGCTGCCCGAAGGTGCGCGTGTCGGCCACGGGCCGGAATCCGTACTTGTCCTCGGGCATGGCCTGCGCACACTCCAGCGTGTAGGCGCGCGACTGACGGACCTCGTCCAGGAAGTCGGCTACGACGCTGGAGCTCATTCCGCTGCGCGAGCTGCGCCGAGCAGTTTGCGCTTCCAAACCAGGCAGGCACGACGCCAGCGCAGCCAGTGCCGAAGTTTGCAGGACGATCCGGCGGCTCACACGATCCATTCAGTCCTCCACAGGAGACGCGGCCCGAAGGCTGCGGATGCAACTCAAGGATTGTTGAAACCCGGCGGCTGGTGAGACGTGCCGCCGTCCGGCAAGACCCTTACCGCTCCACCGCCATGGCCACCGAGTTGCCGCCGCCGAGACACAGCGCGGCGATGCCGCGGCGCGCGTTGCGCCGCGTCATCTCGTAGAGCAACGTTACCAAGATGCGCGCGCCCGAAGCGCCGATGGGATGACCGATGGCCACCGCCCCGCCGTTCACGTTCACCCGCGCCGGGTCCACGCCCAGCTCGCGCATCACCGCCAGCGCCTGCACCGAAAAGGCTTCGTTCAGTTCATAGAGGTCCACGTCGCCGGGCTTCCATCCCGTCTTCTGCCAGATGCGGCGGACGCCCTCCACCGGCGCCATCATCACCCACGCCGGATCCACGCCGCTGGTGGCCTGGGCCACGATGCGCGCCAGCGGCTCCACGCCCAGCTCTTTCGCTCGCTGCGCCGACGTCACCACCACCGCCGCGGCGCCGTCGTTCACTCCCGGCGCATTGCCCGCGGTCACCGTGCCGTCCTTCTTGAACGCCGGCTTCAGCCTGGCCAGCGCTTCCACGGACGTATCCTCGCGCGGAGATTCGTCCTTGTCGAACTTCGCCGGCGGCTCACCCTTCTTGCGCGCCGGCAGCTCCACCGCGACGATCTGCGACTGGAAGCGGCACTCCTTCTGCGCGGCCACCGCCTTGCGGTGCGAGTGGTACGCGAACTCGTCCTGCTCCGGGCGCGTGATCTTGTATTTCTCGGCCACGTTCTCCGCCGTCTGGCCCATGTGATAGTCGTTGTAGATGTCCCACAGCCCGTCGTGCACCATCGAATCCACCATCTGCGCGTGGCCCAGGCGGTATCCCTTGCGCGCCTGCAGCAGCAGATAGGGCGCGTTGCTCATGGATTCCATGCCTCCGGCAACCACGATCCCGCTGTTGCCGGTCTCCACCGCTTGCGCGGCCAGCGCCACCGCCTTCAGCCCCGATCCGCAGACCTTGTTGATGGTCATGGCCCCGACTTCCTTGGCCAGTCCCGCACCCAGCGCGGCTTGGCGCGCCGGGTTCTGTCCCAGTCCGGCAGGCAGCACGTTGCCCATAATGCACTCGTCTACCTGTTGCGGATCCAGCTTCGCCCGCGCTACCGCCTCACGCACCGCGATGGCGCCGAGTTGCGGCGCACTCAGATCCGACAGCGAACCTTGAAACTTGCCCACCGCCGTGCGTACTCCGGAGAGAATCACGATCTCGTTGGAAGATGCCATCGTCCTACCTCTATCCATCTCGAGTTGCAGACTTCATCGCTCATTATAAAGCGCGCCGCTCGGGCTCTGCTTGCCGGAGGGCCGTCGTGTCGCGCGCGCATCCGCCCGAGGGTCGCTCTGGCCGCCGTTGCATCACCCAGTCGGCGTACCCGCTCCGCGCAAGCGGCCTTGCTCGGGTGAAAAGTATTTTTTTCTTCTTGACATCGTTTTTCAATGTCTCTATACATTCAATTAGTGCAACGATGTTAGTTGCAAGTTTCAAAACAGAAACAAGGGAGAATAGAAAACAATGGCAGCCAAGAAAAAGGCTAAGAAGAAGAAACACTAGTCAATCTTTTTCCACGAACGAGGGGGGGGCGCGCAAGCGCCTCCCCTAAGTTTTTGCGCGTGTTGGTTTCAGTCGTGGGTGCTGGAACTGGATTTCGGAGGCCGCTCTTCCTCCGGCGCAGCGCTGGCCAGTTCCTGTCTTCGTTCGGCTTCGTCGAACAGCGGCAGGCCCGTGCCACCGGCCAGGGCATTCACGCGGCCCTCCAGGCGATCCAGGGCCCGCGCTCCATCGTCGAAGCGGGCTGAGGCGTTCTTCAGGTGCTGCCCCAGGGTTCCGTAGATCTCATCCAGCTTCCCCAGCTCGTGACGCAGCGAATCCAGCTCGCGCAGGATGGACTGCGCGCGCTGGCTGATGCGCATCCCGCTCATGCCCACCACGATGGTTTGCAGGTACGCATACAGCGAGTTGGGCGACACCGGAAACACGCGCCGCTCCAGACAGTAGGGGTAGAGATCATTGCCCTCCTCATCCCGGATGATGGCCTCGTAGTAGACGTTCTCCGCCGGAATGTAGGCCAGCGCGAAGGGCAGGGTGCCGTCGGCGGGGCGGATGTAGCGCGCCGCGATCTCGTCCACTCGCCGCTTCACGTCGCGCAGGAAGTCGCGCCGCGCGGCCTTGCGATCGGTGTCGCCCGCGGCCTCCAGCATGCGCTTGAAGTTTTCCAGCGGAAACTTGGAATCGATGGCCACGCTGCCCAGCGGGAAATGCACGATGGCATCGACAATGTCGCCGGAGGGAAACTGGTACTGCAACTGGAACTGCTCGCGCGCGAACACTTGCGAGAGCAGCGCATCCAGTTGCGCCTCCCCGAAGCCGCCGCGCAGTTTAGGCGCTGAGAAAATGCGCTGCAGATCGCCCACCAGCTTCGAGGTTTCTGAGAGCTGCCGCGCCTGCTCGCTGAGCCCTCCGATCTGCTTCTGCAGCTCGGCGAACGTTGCCTGCACGCCGGCGATGCGGTCGCCCACGCTCCCCGAGGTTTCGCGCATGGCCTGCACGTTCTCGTTCAGCCGCCGGGCCACGTTCTGGTTCATGGCTTCCAGCCGCCCGCCGATTTCCGTCTGCACGCCCGCCAGCGCCGTCTGCACATTGGATCCCATGCCCTGCAACTGCCGGTCGAAGGCCTCGTTCATCAGGCGCAGCGATTGCTGCGTGGTCTCGCGCAGGATGTTCAGATCGCTGCGCACCGCCGCCATTTCCGGCTGCGGAGAAGCAGCCGGCCTCCGCGTCAGCAGCGCGGCCAGCACCACCACCGCCACCACCAGGACCGCCACCGCGCCTTCCAGCATCATTGCACTCCTGAACTCACGGGACTCTCAATGGTGTACAGCCGCTCTTCCGTCGCCGGACAAAGCGCCCGATACGGACACCAGGTGCAATGGTACTTGGGATTGGGCTCGAAGTCGCCTTGCGCGATGCGGCCCGCTACTTCGCGCACTTTGTCGGCGGCTTCCTGAAGTTGCGCCGGGCTGCGAAACGTCTCCACCGCGGAGTTGGTGTCCAGGTTGTAGAACACCAGGCTGGCCGGGTCCGCGCCCCAGGCGTCGCGCGCGGCGATGGCGTACAGCGAGAGCTGCAGGCTCTTGTCGGCGTCCTCCTGGTCACGCGGCCGGCCGGTCTTGTAGTCCACAATGCGCACGCGCTTCTCGTCGATCTGGTCCAGCCGGTCCACGCGCCCCACCACGGTCACGCCGCTGATCTCCACGCGAAACTTCCGCTCCGTGTCCAGCACCTTGGGGACAGGCGCGGCCGCATGGGTCGCCAGAAACGCCGCTAGCTGTTCCACTCCCTGCTTCTCGTAAAGCTCCCGCTGCAGCGGATCGTCGTACAGGCCCTTGCCCATTTCCTCGCGGAACTTCGCCAGCACCTGCTCTTGCGTCCTCGCTCCGCCCTGGCGCATCGCGCCGAAATAGTCGTGCAGAACGGTGTGCACCGCGGCCCCGAACTGCATGGGGGCAGCGGGCTCGGCGGGCAGGTTCCAGTCGCGCGCGATTTTGAACTGCAGCGGGCAGCGCTCGTAGGTCTCGATGGCCGAGGCGCTGAGCGGAACTCCTTGCAGCGGAACCCGCGGCGGCAGCAGGACCCACGGAGTCACCGCCGACACGGTCGCCGCGGCCACAGCCACAGCATCCACGTCCACTCTGTACTCGCGCGCTTCCCGGCGCCACAGGAAGGACGCCAGTTCCTTCTTCTGCGCCAGGCTGCGCAAGTAGCGCGGCGGCACCGGGTCTTTGCCCCGGGCCCGCCGGGCGCTCAGGGTGAGCGAATCGCGGGCGCGGGTGATGGCCACGTAGAACACGCGCAACTCCTCTTCGTAGTGCAGCTCCTTGCTGTCGGCCTGGAAAAGCGCGCGCCCGCGTCCCAGCTCGCGGGGAAACTCGAACAGGCGCTCGCTATGCCCCGAGGGAAACGAAGCCGACGCCACGCGAGTGACGAACACGTGGGGAAACTCCAGGCCTTTGGCGGCGTGCGCCGTCATCAGCCACACGCCGTCCTCCGCCGGCGCAGCCGGAGGCCGCAGCGAGCCCCCCGCCTCGGCAAAGTAGTCGAGATACTGGAGAAACTCGCGCAACTGCTTGGAGCGCGTGATGGCCTTGGCTTCCCATTCGACCAGGAAGCCGCACAGCGCCACCAGCAGATGCGGCGGTGCTTCGATGCGGAAGCGCCGGACGACAAAGTCGAACACCGAGGTGACCTTGTTTTTCCCCTCGAGCGCGAAGCGCCGCGCTTCTTCCAGCGCCGACCGCAACTCCGCCCCGCCCTCCACGCTCTCCAAAAGCTTCTCCAGCTTGGGGTCTCTGCCGGCCTCTGCCATGCGCTCGCGCAGCGCCTGGCCGTCAATGCCGAACTGCGGCAGCGCCGCCAGCCGCAGCAGGCTCACCGCATCGCCGCCCGATTCAATGGCGCGCAGCAGCGCCAGCAGGTCGCGTCCCGGCGGCGTGTCCAGCACCCCTACGCCTTCGATCAGCACGGGAATCTTGCGCTGCGCGAACTCGGCCAGCAGTGTGTCCCGGTGCGAGTGTTGCCGGTAGAGCACGGCAAACTCGCTCCACCGGCACCCCAGTTCCTTCTGCCGCTCCTTGATGGATTCGGCGATGTCGGCGGCTTCCGACTCGCCGGTGGGAGCAATCACCATCTCCACCGGCCGCTCACGCCACGGCTTGTTCTGCTGGCGCGCGCGCTCCGCCCGCGCCGACTCCAGAGGCCGGCGCTGCCAGAACCCCGTCCCCTGCCCATCGCCCCCCAGCGGCTCCGGATTGGCGCGGATGCTGGAAAACGCGCACTGCAGGATGGCCCGCGTGGAGCGCTGGTTCTCTTCCAGGGAAAGCACTTCTGCGTCCGGAAAACGCGCCCGGAATTCCTCGAACGCGGCCGCGGTCGCCCCGCGGAAGCGGAAGATGGCCTGGTCGGGATCGCCCACCGCAAACACGTTCCTCGGCTCGCCGGCGAGCAGGTGGGCCATCTCGATCTGCGCGATGTTCGAGTCCTGGAATTCGTCAATCAGCAGGAAGCGGGCGCGGGCCCGCTGCTCCTCGAGCAGCGCGCGATCCTGGCGCAGCAATTCCACCGCCCGGACGATCATGTGCCCGTACGTGCCCAGGTTGTCGGCTGCTAGCATCTCTTCCACTTTGCGGAAGACGCGGGCGATTTCCCGGCAGCGCGCCACCACCTCATCGCGCGTCAGCGGAGCGGAGTTGCGGGGCGCGGGCATGCCGGGCAGCGGCCGGCGGCCGGCGGCTACGTCGTCTACGTACGCTTCGTAGGCGGCGGCGTCCACCAGATCATCCTGGCAGCGCTCGAAAAAGGCGAGCAGGTCGGAAAGAAACTTCCCCGGCCGGTTGGCGCGGATGAAGTGCTTCAACTCCAACTCGCGCAGGCGCCGCCGCAGATAGACCCACAGGTCTTCTTTGGTCACCAATCCGAAGCCGCGGCCGGCCGCCTGCAGCAACTCGTTGCCGTAAGCGTGGAAGGTGCGGGTCTTGAGCCCGGAACTGAAGATGGGGCCGAGGCGCTCGGCCACGCGCTCCCTAATCTCCTCCGCGCCGTTCAGGGTGTAGGTAACGGCCAGGATTTCGTCGGGGGCGGCGTGCCCTTTCTCGATCAGCGCCACGATGCGCTCCACCAGCACCGTGGTCTTGCCCGTCCCCGCGCCCGCCAGAACCAGCATGGGGCCGGCAACGTGCTCTACGGCGCGACGCTGCGCGTTGTTGAGTAGGACAGACACTCGTCGTTGCTTCTAGCGAGAAACGCCTTGAGCTTCATTATCCGGGTGCGGTCAACTCACAAACACTCCGCGCTGTGGAAAAGGCAGCGCAGTGGAGCCTGGGCCCACGAAGGCTCTTGCGTGCCTCGCCCTGCGTGGCCTTCGTGTCCTTCGTGGTTAGCTTCTTGCTTCCGCCAGCACAATCGCCAGCGCCGCAATCGCTGCCGTTTCCGCGCGCAGGATGTTGCTGCCCAGCGAGGCCGCGATCCAGCCCGCGCCGGTGAAATGCCGGAGTTCGTCATCGGTCCAGCCACCTTCCGGCCCGATGGCCAGCGCCACGGAACCCTGGCCGCGGCCGGCAAGGATCTCCTTCAGCGAGCGTTGCTGCTCGGTTTCCGCCAGCACGATGCGGGTATCGGCGGAAAATGCCACCGCTTCCTTCAGTGCCGCCGGCGTCGCGATTTCAGGCACGGAGGCGCGACGCGCCTGTTGCGCCGCCTGGCGCGCGATCTTGCGCCAGCGCTCCACCCGTTTGCCGGCCGCCGACGCCAGGTGCGGGCTCGTCCGTTGCGCCACCACGGGAACGATGCGCGAGGCGCCCAGCTCCACCGCTTTCTCCAGCGCCCACTCCATGCGGTCGAACTTGTAGATGGCGAGCAACAGTGTGAGATCGGGCGCAGCCGCCTGCTCCACTTCTGCGCCCAGTTCAAACTCCACCCGCGCCTCGCTGACTCGCACGATGCGTCCGCGACGCACACCCTCTCCCGTGGAGATGTCGAACTCCTGGCCGGCCCGCGCCCGCAGCACCCGCGCCAGGTGCTCGGCGTTCTGGCCCACCAGGGCAGCGCGGTCTCCGGCAACTTCATCAGCCATCCAGCGGCGGCGCGTCATTTGCGGCTTCCTATTCCAGGATTTGTCATCCCAGCAAACCGCGGTCCCCTTTTTTCAGATTTGTCATCCCGGGAAACCGCGGCCCCTTTTTCAGATTTGTCATCCCGGGAAACTGCAGTCCCTTTTTTCAGATTTGTCATCCCGAGCGGAGCCCGACTGACCCGCGCAGCGGGGAAGGAGCGCGCAGTCGAGGGATCTTGGTCTTGTCCCCCCCCCGCGCAACGCCGCCGGCCCTCGCTCGGGCGCCGTCCCTACTCGAACATCTCCTTCACTTTATCCAGCAGGCCGGCGCGCTCCGGGCGGTTTTCCATCTTCCCGCCGGATTCGAGCTGCTGCAGAAGCTCGCGCTGGCGTTTGCTGAGCTTGGCGGGCGTCTGCACGCGCGCGTGGACGAACAAGTCGCCGCGCCCGTGTCCGTTCACAACCGGCAGGCCTTTGCCTCGAATGCGGAAGACGGATCCGGTTTGCGTGCCCTCCGGAAGTTTCAGCTTGTGGTCGCCGTCCAGGCCGGGCACCACCAGTTCCGCGCCCAGCGCCGCCTGGGTGAAGGAGATGGGAATCACGCAGTGCAGGTCCTGCCCGTCGCGCTCGAAGAACGAATGCTCCTTCACGTTCAGTACCACGTAAAGATCGCCGGCGTCGCCGCCCTGGCCCCCGATTTCACCTTGCCCGGGATAGCGCAAGCGCGTTCCGTTCTCCACGCCGGCCGGCACCTTGACCTCCAGGCTGCGCTCGCGCATCACGCGGCCCTGCCCCCGGCAGCGCAGACAGGGTTCGGTGATGATGCGTCCCGCACCTTCACACGTCGGACAACTGCGCGCCATGGTGAAGAAGCCCTGGCGAAACTGGATCTGTCCGCGTCCTCCGCAACGCGAGCAGGTGGCCGGAGACTTGCCCGGAGGCACGCCGCTGCCGCGACATTCCTCGCAGGCTTCGCGGCGCCGCACTTTGATGTGGTGAAGTACGCCGAATGCCGCCTCCTCGAAGCTCAGCGTCAGGTCTTCGCGGAGATCGGCGCCGCGCTGCCGCCGCCGGCCGCCGGCGCCGAACGCGTCGCCAAAGCCGAACAGGTCGCTGAAGATGTCGCTGAAATCGGGGAAGCCTGCGGAAAAGTCAAAGCCTGCTCCAGCGTGCCCGAAGCGGTCGTACTGCGAGCGTTTGTCCGCGTCCGACAGCACGCTGTAGGCCTCGGAGGCTTCCTTGAACTTCTCTTCGGCGTCGGCGTTACCTGGATTGCGGTCGGGGTGGTATTGCATGGCCAGCTTGCGGTAGGCGCTCTTGATCTCCTGTTCGGAGGACTCGCGTCCCACGCCCAGCACTTCGTAGTAATCGCGTTTTGCCGGTGTGGGCAGGGTGATTTCTCCGCGGAGCTAGCGGTTGGGATTGCGCGCCACGCGCACCATGGCGGGACGCAGCAAGCGCTCCTTCAGCTTGTAGCCGCGCTGCAGCTCTTCCAGCACGGTGTGATCGGGGGCTTCGTCGGTGTCCACCATCTCCACCGCCTGGTGCACGTGCGGATCGAACTTCGCCCCCGCCGCAGCCACCGCCTTCACTCCCAGCTTGGCTAGCGCATCGTGAAACTGACGGTGAACCAGCTCCAGGCCGGAGCGGAGCTCGCCGGCTTCGCCCGCGGCTTCCAGGGCGCGCTCCAGGCTGTCGATTGCGGGCAGCAGCGACCGCACCGCGTCCGCCAGCGCGTATTCCTGGAAGTCGCGCTGATCGCGCGCGGCGCGCTTGCGTGAATTCTCGAAGTCGGCCTGCTGGCGCGCCAGGCGGTCGAGCAGCGCGTCGCGCTCCGCCTTCAATTGCTCCAGGTCGCCGAGCTCGGCCACTGGCCCGGCCGGCGGCACGGGCGCGCCTTCCAGGCCGCCGCTCTCATCGGTCGCCGGCGGAAGCTCGTGCTCCACGTCCAGCTCCTGCGGCGGTACTTCCGGTTTTCCGTTGGCTTTTCCCATTGCTTGTGTGTGGCGTTGCTTGTGTGGCGCCGGGTCTTTGACCCGGCGCGGCCGCGTCCTGTTGTCCCGTGTGGCGCGGCCGTCCTCGGCCGCGTCTTGTTGTCGCACCCGGCGCTTCCTACTCGTTCAAAACCTTATCGAACAACCGGGCAATGTACGACACCGCGGAAATCGTGCGCTCGTAATCCATGCGCGTCGGCCCAATCACCGCCAGCGCGCCAGCCACGTCCTTCCCCACGCGCGCCGGAGCCCCGATCAGCACGAAGTTGCGCAGGCCGGGCAGGGCATCTTCCAGGCCAATCACCACCCGCACCGCTTCCTGACGGGCATCCAGATACGCTCCCAACAAGTCGGCCACCTTCTGTTTTTCTTGCAGCGTCTCCAGCAGGCTGCGCAGGCGGTCGCGGTCTTCTTCGCTGACCACCAGGTTGGCCGCGCCTTCCACAAAAACGTCGCGCGCGCCTTCATCGGCGGAGAGCGCTCCCTGCCGGTACAGCTCTTCCACCGAATTCATCAGCCGGTCGTATTCGCTGCGCTCCTGGTTGACAAGGCGCTCCACCTCAGTACGCATGTCCTCGATGGTCCATCCGGCAAAGTTCTCGTTCAGGTAGCGCGCGGCAGCATCCAGATCGGTTTGCGGGATGTCCGCCGTCGTGCGCAGCACCCGATCGCGCACCAGGCCGGATCGTGTCACCACCACCGCCAGGATCTTCTGCGGGCCTAGGCGCGAGAAGTGCATATGCTGCAGCGCGTTCTTCGCTCCGCCCGCCGCCACCACCACGCCCACGTTGTGGGTCACCAGCGAGAGCACGTGCGAGGTGCGCTCCAAGAACTCCTCTACTCCCGAGGCGCTCTGCAATTCTTCCTGGATCAGGTCTTCGTCGGCGCCTGAAATCTGAGTGTTGCCCGTAATCTGCTCCACAAAGTAGCGATACGCCGCCGTGGTGGGTACCCGTCCGGCGGAGGTGTGGGGCTGGTCCAGAAAGCCGGCATCGGCCAAGTCAGCCATCACGTTGCGAATGGTGGCCGCGCTCAACCCGTCCTTGCTGCCGCGCGCCAGCGTGCGCGAACCCACGGGCTCCCCGGTCGTGATGTAAGTCTTCACGATGGCGGTCAGAATTTCGCGCTCTCGCTGCCCCGGTGGTTGCGGTTGAGTCATGGCCTCTAACTACCTTTAGATGTTCTCACTGGATCTTGATCACGGTTTCCTGCGGCTTGGCAGCCTGTTCGGCCAAGCGTTCCATCACCGCGCCGGCGACGGCGTAGAGCGAGCGCGCATGGGTTGACTCCTGGCCTGCGAGCGCAACGGGAGATCCGGTGTCGCCGCCCAGGCGGATGTCAGGGTCGAGTTCAATGCCGCCCAGGAAAGGCACGCCAAACTCGCGCGCGGTGCGCTCGCCGCCGCCCTTGGAGAAGATGTCAATTTCATGGGCGCAGTGCGGACACACGAAGTGGCTCATGTTCTCCACGATTCCCAGGATGTCCACCCTCATCTGGCGGAACATCTCGATGGCCTTGCGCGCATCCTGCAGGGCAACGTCGGAGGGCGTGGAAACCACCACCGCGCCGGTGAGCGGAACGCTCTGGATCAGCGAGATGGCCACGTCGCCCGTGCCCGGTGGAAGGTCAATCACCAGATAATCGAGCGTGCCCCAGTCCACCTGCCGCAAAAATTGCCCGATGATCTTGTGCAGCATGGGCCCGCGCCAGATCAGCGGCTTGTCGCCGGGGTTGAGGAAGCCCACCGAAATCACCTTCAGCCCGAAGCGCTCGATGGGCTCGATGCGCCCGTCTTCGTGCACCTGCGGCTGCGGAGAAGTTCCCAGCATCAGCGGGACGTTGGGGCCGTAGACGTCGGCATCGAGCAGCCCGACCTTGTGCCCCATCTTGGCCAGGGCCACCGCCAGGTTCACAGCAATGGTGGTCTTCCCTACCCCGCCTTTGCCCGAACCAATGGCAATCACGTTCTCCACTCCCGGTAGGGGCTGGGGCGCAGGCATCTGCGGCGGCTGGGCGTGCGAAGCCAGGTTGATCTCCTTACATGCAGTTTTCAGAAGCTCAAACTTCGATTATACCTTCGTGTGAACGGAGCCTGCCCTGAGCGAAGTCGAAGGGTGCCCTTGGTGGTGAGTCTGGGCATGCTGGAGCTGGCCGGCGTCAAATGCGGCTACAATTGGGACAATCTGGGGAGTTTGGGCGCGTAGCTCAAGTGGATAGAGCACCGGCCTTCTAAGCCGGGGGTTGCTGGTTCGATTCCAGCCGCGCCTACCACAACTTACAGACTTCTCACGGTCCCATTACGCGCAATTTGTGCGGCTCTCCCTTTCCCAGGCGGAAAGACTAGGAGTAGGATTTTCCCGTACTCCAAGCCTGTCCCCAGGGCGATCAGGCCAGACGGGCGAGCTTTCGGGCCCCCTGTTTCACGAGCAAAAGTCATTCCACCCTCGGAGGTACCGCCGTGTCCATGAAGGTCGCTGTTATCGCATTCGTGTTGTCTCTCCCGATCCTGGCGGAGGGGCAACCGAGCATCCGGACTGGTCAGCAGGTTCGCCTGCAGAGCGGAACTCCAATCAAGCTCCAGCTGATCGAACCTATCACCGTGACGAATGGGCCCACCCCGGGAAGCACCGTAATGTGGGAAGTAGGCCAGGAAGTGCGCGCCGATGGCGCTGTGGTGATTGCCCCAGGTGCCCTGGCTTCGGCGGTAGTGAAAACTACAATGCTTTGGGGGACCCGCCCACGGGTCAGCTTGGAGTTTACTCAGGTTGAGCTCGTCACTGGCGACAGGGCGGCGCTACGAGCGAATCAGAACCCCCGCGGTATGCGAGTAAAGGACTTTGAGGAGAAAGCCTCGCGAAGCGGTGTCGTGATGCCGGCCAGCACGGAGGTTACTGTCTTCGTAGATGGTGACTGGATCGTGGATCTATCCCGGGTCAAGCAAAGGCAGGTTCAAGTGTTACCGGGAGTCCCGAACGCAGCCAACGCCCATACCCCTCTGATTCTGGAGGATGGCATTCCCGTGAAATTGCGCATCGGCCGGACCGTTTCTTCAGCAGACGCGCAAGAGGGCGAGCGCGTGGATTTCGAAGTGCTCGAAGAGGTGCGGGTGGGCGGGTTGTTGGTCATCCCCAAGAGTGGCATTGCCTGGGCTACGGTTACAGAGGCACAGCCCAAGCGCCGGATGGGGCGCGCGGGAAAACTGGCGATGAACGTCGACGCCGTGCGACTTGTCAGCGGCGAGAGAGTAGCTCTGCGCGCGGTGAAAGATGTGAAGGGAGGCGGCAACACGGGCAAGATGACCGGCGCCATTGTGGTTACAGCCCTGGTTTTCTGGCCGGCCGCACCCTTCTTTCTGCTTGTCCACGGGAAGGACATCACCGTTCCCAAGGGAACGGAAATCACCGCGTACGTAAACGGAAACTTCACCCTAGACCCGGGGAGATGGGGCTATTCCTACGCTTCGCTGCCGTCGCCCGCACCGCCGGCCTCGCAAGACCCGGTCGCCCGCACTGCCGACACCGGCACTGCCGACGGCACCGACCCCGCAGCTCAGTTGGAGATCCTGTCCACACCCGAAGCCGCAGAGATATATCTGAACGGCCAGTTCGTGGGCAGTACACCGTCAACCATCAGCGTACCTGCCGGAGAGTACACACTCTCCATTCGCAAGGCGGGCTACAAAGCCTGGGAACGACAGATGCGGGTTTCGACCGGGCGGGTGCGCGTCGTGGCCGAATTGGAACAATAAGCCGTAGCTAGCTGACTTTCTCCACACTTGGCTCCTAGCTCTTACCTCGCCGCTGTTGTTCGGCGATGCGGGCTTCGCGGCGGCGCTGGGCGTCCTGGTAGCGGCGTTTCTCGTCGTCCGTTTCCGGGACCACCGCAGGCACGCGAAGGCGATTGCATTTCTCATCAATGGCTACAAAAGTCAGGTAGGCCGAACTCACGTGACGCTTCGTGCCGGTAATGTAGTTCTCCACCCAGCACTTCACGCCCACTTCCATAGAAGTCTGGAAGGCGCGGTTCACCGAGGAGCGCAGGATGAGCAGGTCGCCGACGTGCACCGGAGCCAGGAAGTCCAGGTGGTCCATGGAGGCGGTAACCACGTAGCTGCGCGCGTGCCGGTGTGCAGCCATGGCTCCGGCAATGTCGAAGAAGTACATCAGGCGGCCGCCGTGCAGGTTGCCCAGCGGGTTGGCATCGTTGGGCATCACCACTTCCGCCATTTCTGAATGCGACTCGGCTACCGGGCGGGGCGTAAGATCGCTGGCCTCAGGCATCGAAGGTCTCCATTAGCGGCGACATTGTAGCCCATTGACGATTGCTGATTGACGATTGCTGATTGACCCTTGATGATGATTGACCATAGATGGTTGATGATTGACCATTGACCATTGGCCTGACAGAAGGGTCCTTCTTACTGGCAACTGGGTACTAGGTACTAAAAATGAGCCGCATCGAGATGCTCTCGCTCTTCCTCACCGAGAACCCGGGCGACGCCTTCGCGCGCTACGGCCTGGCCATGGAGCATTCCAAGGCCGGAGACGCGGAGTCCGCACTCGTCGAGTTCCGCAAATTGCTGGAGGTGCATCCCGACTACACCGCCGGCTATTTCATGGCGGCGCAAACTCTGGCTCGCGCCGATCGCTCCGACGAAGCCCGCCAGATGCTGCGCGACGGCATCGCCTGCGCCGCGCGCGCCGGCAACCAGCACGCCAAGATGGAAATGGAAGGCATGCTGGCCGAGCTGGGATAGCCATCTCGACTCTCCCTGGGCTCGACTCTCCCTGGGCTCTCCCCCGAGATTGTCATCCCGAGCGCAGCCCGAGCGCCCCGACTTTGTCGGGGAGCGCGAGGGCGAAGTCGAGGGATCTTGGGGTTGCCTTTCCCGGGCTTCCCTTCGGCGCCGAACCCGGTACTCGCAACCCGTAACTCGGTACTCGCAACTATTTTCTTGCCGCTTGCGCTTCCGCGATCACCTGCTCCGCCGGCCGCAGCATCCCGGTCATGATGCGCTCGATGAACCGTGGCGCCAACTGGTACAGCTTGATGCTGAAGTAGTCCTTCCACGGCACCACAATTTCGCGCTTGCCCGCCAGGTAGCCGCGCAGCACGGCGCGGGCCACCCGCTCCGCGCTGATGCCCCTGCGTGCGGCCGCGCCCAGCCGCTTGCGCTCGTTGCCCTTGACGGCGTTGACCGCAAAATCCGTGGCGATGTATCCCGGACACACCGTCAGCACGTTCACGCCCGTGCCTTCGAGTTCCATACGCGCCGCCCGGCCGATGGCGTTCATGGCGTGCTTGCTGGCGCTGTAGATGCCGCTGTAAGGCACGGAGATGGTACCCGCCACGCTGGAGATGTTGATGACCGTCCCCGAGCCCTGTTGCTTCATCAACGGCACCACCGCCTGCAGGCACTCGATAGCGCCGAACAGGTTGGTGTCGAACAGCCGCCGCACTTCCTCCAGGGATGCGGTGGCCACCGAATCCATCAGCCCGTAGCCCGCGTTATTGATCCACACGTCCACGCGCCCGAAGCGCTGCCGCGTGAACTCCACCAGTTTGTGGATGTCCGCGCTCTTGCTGACATCGCAGGCGCAGACCGCGGTGCGCTCCGTGTGCCCGATGCGGACGCGCGCCGCCTCCAGCCGCGCCACATTCCGAGCGGAAAGCACTACACTCGCTCCCTGCTCCGCAAAAATCTTCGCCAGCGCCTCCCCGATGCCCATGGAGGCGCCCGTCACCACCACGACCTTCCCTTGAAGTTCCATCGCTTGTCCTTGCCTGTGTAGGCCTTGCCTGTGTACGCCCGGCCAGTGTAGCCCGGCCGCCCTCGGCCGGGCCCAAACCTTCACCCCATCACGCCACGTGACCGTTGCCCTTCGACTTCTGCTGCACCTTCACCTTGCGCCGCATTTGCGGCAGCAGGACCTGGTAGTACTCCACGATGGCAGTCAGTCGCTGCGCTTCCGAGCGCATGCCCAGCAGGTTCTGTTTGAAGTCCAGGTCCAGCGGAAACGGCGCCACCAGCAGAAACGACAACTGGGGCGCGCCCACATCCGGCGCTTCCAACTCCGCGTTCGCCAGCCCCAGCAACTCGCGAAACAGCGCTATGGCGCGCTCCGACTGGACGGGCGGAGCTGCTCCGGGCTCGTCCTCAAAGTAGGCCACATCGGCGCGCAGGAACGAACGCTCCTGGTTTAATTCGCCCACTTCGAAGCGCCGCCGCCCCAGCGTCAGGATGTCCATGCGTCCATCCTCGTGCTTCTTGGTGATGGCGATGACCTCCGCGGTGCATCCGATTTCCGCCAGCGCGTCTTCCTTGGAGCGTACTACGCCAAAGGGCAGCTTCCCGGCCACGCACTCGCCGATCATCTCCCGATAACGCGTCTCGAAGATGTGCAGCGGCAGCGGCGCTTCCGGAAACAGCACCACGTCCAGCGGAAACAGGGGCAGCAGGTCGCTCATCGCCGGCCTTGGCGCACTAGCATACGCCATGCGCAATCGGGCACTCGTGTGTAGCCCCGCCGCCCCCGGCCGGGCCTCCACCTGTGTCGTGTGGAAGCGGGCGACTCGCCCGCGTTCTGTATCTAGGGCAAGCGGGCGACCCGCCCGCGCCCCGGAACGTGCGGCGTATAATCGTGGCTTCGAGTGTCCGCAAGGAGGCGGACGCTGCATGAAGCTCCCGCAGACCCTGGGCGAACTCCGCAGCAGCGAGTTCTCCTCCGAGCGCATGCTGCGCCGGCGCGTGAAGGACGAAATGCGCGACAACCTGATGGCGCTCCTGCGCCGCGACCAGCCCATCTTCCCGGGAATTGTCGGCTACGACGACACCGTGGTGCCGCAGATCGTCAACGCCGTGCTTTCGCGCCACAACTTCATCCTGCTGGGACTGCGCGGGCAGGCCAAGAGCCGCATCCTGCGCGCGCTCACGCGCCTGCTGGATCCTCAAGTTCCTTTCATCGCCGGCTGCGAGATCCACGACAACCCGTACGCGCCCATCTGCCGGCGTTGTCGCGAGCTGATTGCCGAGCGCGGCGACGCAACCCCCATCGCGTACCTCGAGCCCGAGCGCCGCTTCGTGGAGAAGCTGGCCACGCCCGACGTCACCATCGCCGACCTCATCGGCGACCTCGATCCCATCAAGGCCGCGCGCGGCGGGCACGAACTGGGCAGCGAGCTCACCGTGCACTACGGCCTGCTGCCCCGATCCAATCGCGGCATCTTCGCCATCAACGAGCTCCCCGACCTGGCGGGAAAAATTCAGGTCGGACTGTTCAACATCATGCAGGAGGGCGACGTCCAGATTAAGGGCTACCCCATTCGTCTGCCACTCGATGTGGCTCTGGTCTTCACCGCCAATCCGGAGGACTACACTGCGCGCGGCAAGATTGTGACTCCGCTCAAGGACCGCATCGGCTCCGAGGTGCGCACCCACTATCCCGCCACCCTCGAGGAGGGCCTGGCCATCACCGCGCAGGAGGCCTGGACGGCGCGCGACGGCCACTCGCTGCTGGTGCCCAAATTCGTGCGCGAGGTGGTGGAGCGCATCGCCTTCGTCGCGCGCGAAGACAAGCGCATCGACAAGCGCTCGGGCGTGAGCCAGCGTCTGGCCATCAGCGCGCTGGAGAACGTGGTGTCCAGCGCCGAACGCCGCTCGCTGCGCAATCGCGAGACCGTGGTGGTGCCCCGCTTGGGCGACGTCTACTCCGCCATGCCCGCCATCACCGGCAAGCTGGAGCTGGAGTATGAAGGCGAACTGCGCGGCGCCGAAACTGTGGTGCGCGAGATCATCCGCACCGCCGTGGCCCGCACCTTTGACGCCTACTACGAAGGCGCGAACCTGCAGCAGATCGTGCAATGGTTCGACCTGGGCGGCAGCATCCGCCTGGATCCCGATGCTTCCACCGCCGACGTCTTCGACGGCCTGCGCCAGATCCAGGGTCTGATGGAAAAACTTCCGGCCCTCGACGTGAAGCCCAAGGACAGCCCGGAACTGGTGGTTTCGGCCGCCGAGTTCGTGCTCGAAGGCCTCTACGCCCATAAACGCATCGGGCGCAACGAGGAGCGTGTCTTCTCCGCCGGCGAAAAGCCCGCGCGGCGCGTGGACATCACCTCGCCCGAGCGCGGCAGCGACGAGCCTCCGGTACGCGGACGCAGACCATACAATTAGCAGTCGCGCATGTCAGTCTGGAGGACGATCATGCTAGTTCATCGTTGGTTCCCACTCCCGGGTTGCTTGTTGATTCTGGCCCTTGCGCTCGGGGCTCAGGAACCGGCCAAGAAAGCGCAGAAGCCCCCTCAGAAGACGGGCGAGCCGGTCGAGGAAGATCCGAACGTCGGCCAGTTCAAGTACAACTTGGCGCAAAATATTGAACGTCTGCTGCCTCCGGAGTTTTCCGATCGGCAGGCCAAGGCCGCACAGGAGTTGGCCAACATGAAGATTAGGGCTGCGGAACTCTCGCTGATGCAGCTGTTCAAGAAGGATGCTATACCCGCGTTAGAGGCGGCTTTGAAGGACAGCGAAAAGTCGGTTCGCGAGGAGGCCGCTCTCGCGCTGAAGCGGATTCGGGACGACGCCCCTTATCCCAAGGTGTCCCGCGGCGGTCAATGGGTGCAACTGCTGCGGGTGAAACGAGGCGGGGAATCAGGGTTCGAGCCTCGCCAGTCTTCCGACGTCCTGTTGGAAGTCCACATGAAAACCAATGATCCGAACATCGCCTCCGTCGATTTCATGGATGGCAAGAGCCCGAAGGCCTATTGTGAAGTTCTATATCCGGGGTCTGCTGAACCGCTCCCGGCAGGGTACGGTGGCGGATCCTTCCGCGACCGCAGCGAAAAGATGTGCGGCTTCGCCGTGCCGCAGGAGGCACGTGGCTTGAAGTTCCGTTTGAAGGGTTTTCCCGAAATCGATTTGAGATTCTAGTCGGAACTCGATTTCAACAAGGAGAGACGCAATGCGACATCGCCGCTGGACTTGGATCTCGCTCGGGATGCTTCTCGCGGCCTTGGTCCTACCCGCCCAGCAATCCGAACCCCCGGCCTCCCCGGTGATCCGCGTCACCACCCGCCTGGTCATGGTGGACGTGATTGCCGTGGACAAGAGCGGGAAACCGGTCACCGACCTCAAGCAGGAAGAGTTCTTGATCGAGGAGAGCGGCAAGAAACAGAAGATCACTGTGTTCGGAGTACAGAATCCACCCGCGGTGACGGCGGCCGCTCCCACTCTTTCCGCCGGCATCTACAGCAACCGGCCGGAGTCGCAACTGGCGCCCGGCCCAGTCACCATCCTGCTGATTGACGGTCTGAACTCGCCCTTTCAGAACCAGGCCTTCGCGCGCCAAAAGCTGATTGAGTATGTCAAGACGCAGCACCAGCCGGGGCAGCGCATGGCCGTGCTGGGGCTGGGCAGCGGTCTTTACAAGCTGCAGGGATTTACTTCCGACCCCAGCCTGCTGCGCGCAGCGTTGGAGAACTGGCGCCCTGAATCCGTGCGCGAGACGGCCACCACTCCGCGTGATACGCGGGTGGCGGCCTCCGTGCCGGAACCCCTCGGCTTGCGCGCTGCAGGCGGAGCGGGACAGGGACGGGTTCAGGCGATCCTGACGGCCCTGAATAACTTCGAGCAAGAGCAGGCCGCGCTCGCCCTCGACGTCCGCATCCGCACCACCCTGGAATCGTTGCGCGCCATCGGGCGCATGGTCAGCGGCATGCCTGGGCGTAAGAATCTGGTTTGGGTTTCGGCCAGTTTCCCCATCACCCTGACGCCGGAAGATGCGTCGGTCACATTCGTACCCACGCGGGCCGACCCCACCGGGCCGCCTCCCGTCCCCGAGGAGACGTCCCAGTCCGCCTACGCCCAGCAGGTCCGCCAGCAGGAAGTGGAAAACATCCGGCGCACCGCAGCGCTGCTGGCCGATGCCCAGGTGGCCATCTATCCGGTGGACGCGCGCGGGCTGGTTGGGGCCGGTGCAACAATCGATGCCAGCCGCAGCGGTCTGAATCCGGCCGGCATGCTGGTGATGGGACAGCAGTTCGGCACCCAAGTTGCGGCATCCGGCGCGGCCATCACCAACGTCCAGGGCGCGATGCACGACCTCGCCCAGCAGACCGGCGGCCAGCCCTACTTCAACCGCAACGATATTGACGCCGCTGTGGCCGTCGCTTCCCGCGACGGCGGCGCCTACTACGACATTGGCTACTATCCCGAGAAGAAGAAGTTCGACGGCACCTTCCGCAAGCTCAAGGTTACGGTCACGCGACCCAACGTCGAGTTGCGCTACCGCCGCGGCTACTATGCCGTGGATCCCACCAAGGGTGACCCCAAACAGCGCGAAGCTGAAATGAACACCATGCTCGTTCGCGGCCCGGGCGACGCCACCCTGGTCACCTTCGACGTGCAGCTCCAGCCTCCGGCAAAGAACAAGGTCGCGGTCCACTTCCTAGTTCCTTCACGCTCCTTCAGCACCGAGGAAAAGCCGGAAGGGCGCCGCGTGAACCTGGACTTCTTTCTCGCAGCCGTCACTCCCGACGGCAAGGTTGCCGCCCACACCGGGCAGACCGTGGACGCAACCCTCAACCCCGACCAGTTCGCGCAGGTCGCGCAGCAGGGCCTTCTGGTCCCCATGGAAGCCGCGCTTCCCGCGGGCGAGTTCGAGCTCCGCCTGGCGGTCCGGGATAATCGCACCGGCTACTTCGGCACGCTCAATGTCCCGCTGACCGTGCGTTGAGGCGTGCTCACCTTATGACTGCCTTGCAACGGACCACCGTCAACTGACCACTGGCCACTGCTTTTATGAAGTTCGTCCGCTACTCCAAATACGTCGCCGACCTGGCCGGCGAGATGAACCTGGAGGACCTGCTCAGCTCGCTCTCCGACTACCTGCTGCAGAGCGGCTTCCGCGACCAGTACCTGGGCATTTGGGACATGCATGGCGAGCAGACGCTGGATGAACTGCGCCGCGCCATCGAGGATGCGCTCGCCGCCGGCGACCTGCTCGACGACGAAATGCAGCGCCGCCTCGAGGCGCTGCGCCAGCAGGGCGCCTTCGACGAGCTGCTCGACCACCTGGTGGAGCGCATGGAGCAGGAGGGCTACGTCTCCATAGAGCAGCCCCGCGACCGCAGCGCGGAATCATCCCTGGGCGGACACGTGGGCAACCTACAGGGCCACGCCCGCTTCGAGATCACCGACAAGGGCCTGGACTTCCTGGGCTTCAAAACCCTGCGCGACCTGTTGTCATCGCTGGGCCGCTCCAGCTTCGGACGCCACGACACCCGCGACCTCTCCACCGGCATCGAAGCCAGCGCCGCGCCCAAGCCTTACGAGTTCGGCGACGCCCTCAACCTCGACATCACCGCCACGCTCTCCAGCGCCATCCAGCGCGAAGGGCTGCACGTTCCGCTCAACCTCGAATATTCCGACCTGCGCGTCCACCAGTGCGAGTATCAGTCGTCGTGCGCCACCGTGCTCATGCTCGACTGCTCGCACTCCATGATCCTCTACGGCGAAGACCGCTTCACCCCGGCAAAGAAGGTCGCGATGGCGCTGGCGCAGCTCATCCGCAGCCAGTATCCGGGCGACTCGCTTTCGCTGGTTCTCTTCCACGACTCGGCGGAAGAAGTCCCGCTCTCGCAACTGGCGCGCGTGAAGGTGGGCCCGTATTACACCAACACCCGCGAGGGACTGCGCCTGGCGCAGCGCATCCTCGATCGCCAGAAGAAGGACATGAAGCAGATCGTCATGATCACCGACGGCAAGCCTTCGGCGCTTACCCTCGAAGACGGCCGCATCTACAAGAACGCCTTCGGCCTCGACCCCCTGGTGGTCAGCCAGACGCTGGAGGAGGTTTCGCGCTGCAAACGCGCCGGCGTGCTCATCAACACCTTCATGCTGGCGTCGGACTACGGCCTGGTGCAGTTCGTGCAAAAGGTGACGGAGATGTGCCGCGGCCGCGCCTACTTCACTACGCCCTACACCCTCGGCCAGTACCTGCTGATGGACTACATGTCCAGGAAGACGAGGACCATTCATTAAGTACCCTCGGCCCTAACCTTGCCGCACGCAGTGCCCGGCGCCCCAGTGGCGATCCGAATGATCGTGTGGAAGCGGGCGACCCGCCCGCGCTGGTGTTAGCGCCGTAGGCGGGACGCAGAGTAGCCCAGCGCTTCAGCGCTGGGCAGGCGGGAATGAGCGACAAAGTCCCGTCAGGGACGACGCAAGACCTAACCACCCGCAGGAGGCGCTAACGGCGGTGGCGGCGGCGCGGCGGCCTGCTTGGGCGCCGTGTCTTCGGCCACGAAGTTGATGGTCTTATGCGTACCGTCGCAAAACGGCTTATTGGCGGAGTGTCCGCAGCGACACAGCGAAAAAGCCGGCTTGGCGGAGACGTCCCACTCCTTGCCCTCCAGGTCCACCAGCTTCACCGCACCTTCAATGCGGTACGGCCCGTTCGTCTTCACGATGATCTTCACGTCCGCCATGTCGCCTCCGGGGAATTGCTTCTGCGCGCAGAAAAGATAACACACGCGACGGCGGCGCTTGGCATTTGGCATTTAGCACTTGGCAGTTGGCGCTTGGCCAAGTCGTACAAATGCGGAGGGGCTAAATGCCAATTGCTAAGTGCCGACTGCCGGTGCAAACTTTAGGCGCTCGCACTGCAAGGAGTTCCCATGGCCCGCGCCGCTGCTGCATCCGCTTCCGACTTTCGTCAAGTACTTCCCGAAGCCTACGCGGTCAACGACCGCATGAACCAACTGGTGCTCGAGCATCTCGACCCGCAGGCGTGGCGGGCGAAGCTCCCCGGTGGCAGGGTGCGGACCATCGCCGCCATCTTCGCCGGAGAATACTCCGACGCAGCGGATAAAGGTGGGTTCGCTCCTCCTCCTGAATGTCTATTTATGGACGGGCAGGAACTGTTTCTATTCACTTTGAAGCGGATTCCTCCTCTGGTTGAGGCCACCGCAAAACTAAACGGCTGCCTTCCCCAAGACGTGGATTGGTTCATTTTTCACCAGGCAAACGCTTTTATGAACGAGCACATTCGGACGAAACTGAGGATTCCAAAGGAAAAAGCCCCCATCGTACTCGAAGACGTAGGAAACACCGTCAGCAACACGATTCCGCTCACAATGCACCGAACTGGCGGACAGTTCAAGGACGGACAGCGTTTGATGCTGGTGGGATTTGGAGTTGGCTATTCGTGGGGAGCTTGCATGCTCGAATGGGACTCGGTACAGAGAATCTAATTTGGGCAGGTGGCCCGCATTTGGTTCGCACTGGCGCCTCACGTTCGCGCCGGTGGAGGCTGGCCCACCCTTGTCACTCCTGCCCTTGGAGTGACAGGGTGGGAGCGGCCTGCCAGCCAACCGAGCTTCGCAGAAGAAAATCTAAGGGAAGAATCTACTGCTGCGGACCCACCAGGGTCACCGACCGTTCCAGTCCGGTCACGGCAATCACCCCGTCGTAGGCGGTCGCGGCCAGCAGACGCCCGCTCCCGAAGGCCAGGCTGCGCAGCGTCCACTCCGGCTTGGAAAGCCGGCGCCACTCCCGCCCGCGGTCACGGCTCTCAAAGATGCCGTGGGCCACTCCCGCGGTGGCCAGCATGCGCTCGCGGTCCGGGTCATAGTGGATGGAGGTCACGTCCAGCCCGGGCAGGCCACCCAGCACGTGGATCCAGGTGCGGCCCTGGTCGTCGCTGCGGAATCCGCCTTCCCGGGTGGCCAGCCAGATGGCGGACTGGGCGTCCAGTGCGGCGCCGTAGACATGCGTGAGATAGCGGGGCAACGCCGCCGAACTCCAGTGCAGCCCGCGATCCTGCGAGACCAAGACTTCCTTGTGCGTGGCCGCCACCACCAGCTCACCGCGCGCGCGCACGGTCACAAAGTCGCGCGCCCCCAGTTCGGCGGAGCGGCTCCACGACTGTCCGCGGTTCATGCTGATCAGCAGGCCCTGCTTGCTGGCGGCAAACCAACCGACGGAAGCGGTTTCCACATGGTTCACGCGCATGCCCAGCTTCGACGGTTTGGGGCGTGGCGCCGGCTTCTTGCGCGCGCTCTTGCTCTTCGCGGCGGGCGCGGGATCGGGCATCAGCACATTGAGCGGTTGCCAGCCCCTGGATCCTTCCCAGGTAAAGATGCCGCTGTTGGTCCCGGCCAGCAGGGCGCCGGAGTCGGTTTGCTGCAGCGAGAACACGTCCCGCCCGCCCAGACCCAGGCTCATCTGGCTCCAGCTTTCGCCGTTGTCGCGCGACACAAAAACTCCGCCGAATTCTTTATCGTTGATCACGCCTGCGTAGAAGGTGGTGGGCGAACCCCGGTCGACCAGCGCCGCCGTCACCTGGCGATGGGTGAAGCCGCGGTTGGCGGGCATGAACGACGCTCCTCCGTTGTGGCTCATCCACACCCCGGCGCGGTCCGTGGCCAGCAGCATGCGCTGCGGCGTGCGCGGATCGATCAGGATGTCGTTCACGATGTAGTTGGACGCGGTGACGCGCTTCCACGTGGTTCCGGCGTCCACCGTCTTCCACAAACCCTCGGTGGTGCCGGCATAGACCACGGCCGGATTCACCGGGTCCTGCTTCAGCACCCGGGTGCGCCGCGCCGACGAGGGAATTCCCTGGATCTTGCGGAACAGTTCGCCGCCGTCCTGGCTCTTGTAGATGCCGGAGCAGGCGCTGATGTACACGGTGGAGGGCTCCGCCCGGTCCACGATGATGGAGAAGACGTCGGAGTCGTCAATCACTCCCTTTTTCATCTGGCTCCAGGTCAGGCCGCCGTCTGTGGTTTTCCAGGGCAGGTGCCAGGTTCCGGCATAGACCACGCGGGGATCCCGCGGATCCAGGGCCACCGACTCGATGTTGCGAATCTCGGCGTGCTGGGCGGGCGAAATGCGCTGCCAGGTGTTGCCTCCGTCCGCCGAGCGGAACACTCCGTCCAGCGCGCCCACCACCAGTACGCGTGAATCGGTTTCCGCCATGGCCAGGGCGCGGATGGATTTGCCGCGCATGGCCGTCAGGACTTCCCAGGTACGGCCGTGGTCGCGGCTGCGGAACAGATCGCCGCCTTCGCGTTCCACGTCCCAGGCGGAAACGTACAGCGTGCCCGGACGCGCCGGATCCAGCACGATGTGGTCGAGCACGTAGCGATCGCCCACGCCCAGGCGCGCCAGGCGCTGCCAGCTTCCGCCCCCATTGATGGAGAGATACAACTGACCCGCGCTGGTGCCCAGGAAGATGCGATCGGGATTGGCAGGGTCGTAGGCCAGGCTGCGCACATCGCCGCCTTCCGGCCCCAGTTGCACCCACTCCGTCGCGCCCGCCGGCTGCGTCCCGAAGGCCATCAGCAGGGCAAGAAGGGTGGCCGCTCCCGGCAAAGCTCGCTGGTTCCTGGTCACGGTGTCGTTTCCTCGGAAAGCGGGTTCTAGGCGCCGAATCTCCCGCGTGAACTCCCAGACTGCCAGAGCGGAGGGCTGAGAGCAAGTTACCGGAGTCCAAAACGACAATGGCCGGTCGGACATGCCGACCAGCCACTGTCTCGCTTGCTTTCCTCCTGCTGGCCGCTTAGAAAGTGGCGCCCGCAGGAACAATCCAGACGTCCACCCGCTGCCCGCCGTCGCTTCCGGCGCGGGTTTCGATCCGGCTGGGATCAATGCCCTTCTCCTTCACCAGGTACGCCTTGGAGTTGTCGGCGCGCTGCATGCTCAGCTTCGCGCTCCGGCGCTCGTCGGCATCCGCCTGGCCTATGACCACGCCGCGCGCGTCGGCATCGCGCTGCAGGCGCAGCGCCACGTCGTCCAGCGCCGCCTTGCAGGCGTTGTCCACGCGGGCATTGTTCTTCTTGAAGCTGCACTCGTTGATCTTCTCCGCCTGCGGCACGGGCGGGGGCACGGTCACGCTGACTCGCGAGCTGGTGGAATCCGACAATCCCCGATCGTCGGTGCAGGTGGTGTCGATGGTAATGGTGCCCGCGGACATTCCCGCGGTGTCCAGTTGCGCCGTGGCTCCGCTTTCCGACAAACGCCCGCCGCTGCTTCTCCAGCTGTAGCTCAGCGGCCGGCCGTCCGGGCTGGAGCAAGAGCAGGAAATGGTGGACGCGTCGCCCGAAGTCACCGTGGTCGGATTGGCCGAGCAGGAGATGGACGGCGGATGCTTCGGCGGCTCCTTCACCGAAAAGCTGGCGGAGCAGGAGGCCGACGCTTTCTTGCCGTCGCTGATGCGAGCCGTCACCGTGTAGCTACCCGGCGCCAGCCCGCTGGTGTTCACCGTGCCTGCGTTGTCCGCGCCCTGCACGCTGCCTCCGGTGGACGTCCAGGAGTAGGTCAGGGTCCGGTTCTTGGGGAAATTCGCACCCGTGGCGGTCACCCGCACCGGCTCACCCGCCATCACTTCGGAGGGCTCGGCGGTGCAACTGGCGCTGGGCGGAATGGGCTCTTCGCCGCCAAACTTCACCACGATGCCGGTGCGCAGACGCGCTCCGGCGAGGTTGGGGCGGTCAATGGGAGCGAAGTTGTGGTGCGCCCACATATAGTCCGCCTCCAGGATCTTCCAGGAGAAGCGCTTGTTGATGGTGAAGTCCAGCCCGCCGCCTAAGGCGATGCCGAAGCCGCCGTCGGGCGACAGCCCGATGGGCGACAGCCGGTGGTACCCGAACAGGGCGTGCGCGTAGGGCGTGATTTTGCCGCCGTCGGGGCGGACACTGAAGCGCGGCCCGGCCATGATGGTGCCCACGTCGGCGTTGTCGCCGAAGTTCCCGCCCACGTCCAGGGAGATGCCCCAATATTTGTCCACGTTGTAGGTCGCCGTGGCGCCCCAGCCGAAGCGCATCTCATCAATCTTCGTTCCGGCAATGTCGCCGCCGGGCTCCATCCACGCGTAGCCGGCAAAGATGTCCCACTTGGGAACTTCATCGTCCTGCGCCCAGGCTAGGGGCGACGCCAGTCCAAGCGCCAGCACCATGGCCACCAGAAAAGAGCGCCAAAAATAAACTCTTGTATCGCTTTGCATGTCGTCATCCTCCGGGACTTCCACGAGAACTGGTGAACCGAGAACCCGAAAACTCTGGGAAACTGAATCCCTGGGGCCGAACAGACTTCGTCCGAGCCGGGCAATTGTAACCCACGGAACCGGGACTGCCAACTCAAGTCTTAGGATTTCTTTTCCCTGGACCGTGCCGGCCGGGCGCTACCCCCAGTAACCTGCCGGTGATAGCATGTTTGGGTATCGAAAAGCAACTCTCCACAAGGAAATTTCCCATGAATCTCTTGCAGCGATGCTCTTATTCCCTGGCCGCGTGCCTGGCCTTGTCCGTTTCCCTTCCCCTGGCGGCTGACGACCTCCATCAGCATGGCCCGGCCAGCGGCGAGAAGCTGGGTGCGGTAAAGTTCTCCACCTCCTGCGCCCCCGCCGCGCGCGCCGAGTTTGAGCGCGGTGTGGCCATGCTGCACTCCTTCTGGTACGAAGAAGCGGAGAAGGTTTTTCGCGCCCTGGCCGCGAAGCACCCGAGCTGCGCCATGGCCCACTGGGGCCTGGCCATGAGCCTTTACCATCCGCTGTGGGCGCCTCCCGACGCGGCGCAACTGGCGCAGGGGCGGGCCGCGATACAGGCCGCCCAGGCGGTGGCCCGCAAGACCGCGCGCGAGTCTGCGTATCTGGCCGCGGTGGAAGCGTACTATTCGGCCGATCGCAGCGACTATCGCGACCGCGCCCTGGCCTACGAGAAATCCATGGAGCAGTTGTGCCAGCGCTATCCCAAAGACCGGGAAGCCGCCGCGTTCTATGCGATTTCCCTGGTGGGTACCGCGCTTCCTTCCGACAAGACTTACGTCAATCAGAAAAAAGCCGGAGCCATTCTGGAAAAACTCTTCGCCGCACAACCGCTGCATCCCGGCCTGGCCCACTACCTCATTCACAGCTACGACTATCCCCCGCTGGCGCAGCAGGGTTTGAATGCCGCCCGGCGCTACGCCCGCATTGCGCCTTCGGTGCCGCACGCGCTGCACATGCCTTCGCACATCTTTATTCGCCTGGGACTGTGGAGCGATGCCATCGCATCCGACCAGTCCTCGGCGCAAGCCGCTCGCGAGTACGGCCGCAAGATGGGCTGGGACGGCGCCTGGGATCAAACCCTTCATGCCATGGACTATCTCGCCTACGGCTACCTGCAAAGCGGACAGACGGCCGAGGCGCGGCGTGTGCTGGAAGAGCTCCGCTCCATCCCGCACGCTCATCCCAACGGCCTGATCTCGAACTTCGCCTTCGGCGCCATCCCCGCGCGCGTTGCCATTGAGCTGCGCCAGTGGGAAGAGGCGGCGCAACTCCAGCCCCGCCCCGGCGCCGCCGGCTGGGCCGCCGCCATGATCTATTGGGCGCGCGCCGTGGGCGCCGCGCGCAGCGGCCAGCCCGATGCCGCTGCTCCTGACGTTGCGCGCCTGGCTGCCCTGCGCGACGAACTGCAGCAGGCCAAGCAGTCCTACTGGGCCGACCAGGCGGAAATCCAGCGGCGCAGCGCCGCCGCCTGGGTGGCTTACGCCCAGGGGAAACACCAGGAAGCCCTCGAGCTCATGCGCTCCTCCGCCGACCTGGAAGACTCCACCGAAAAGCACCCGGTAACCCCGGGAGCCATCACTCCGGCGCGCGAGATGCTGGGCGAACTACTGCTGGAGTTGAAGCAGCCCGCGGAAGCCTTGCGCGAATACGAAGCTTCGATGAAGAACTCACCCAACCGCTTCAACGGACTCTACGGAGCCGCGCGAGCGGCGGAGATGGCCGGCGAAACCGCCCGGGCCCGCGCCCATTACGCCACCTTGCTGCGCATCTGCGGCAAGGAGAACCATGAGCGCCGCGAGCTCGACCATGCGCGCGCGTTCCCCGGCATGTAGGTTTTCGGAGGGGCACGGCTTCAGCCGGGCCGTTCAAGGCCGCATAAACACGGGGGCTTCAGCCCCTGAGGGAAGCCTCACAATACCCAAAAGACATTTCTGAAACCGCTCCAGGTCGCGCCGGCCTCTATCTAATCCGTTTTCACCATCTCCGCCGGCGCAGCCCCGGCGGGGGTGTCGGATTCTTCCCAGGAACGAAACTTCTCCAGGTCTCCGCGAATAGAGTGCAGCACCCAGGCCACGATGGTGGCGTCGTCCAGATAGCCGAAGATGGGAAAGATGTCGGGCATCAGATCCAGGGGATTCACAAAGTAGATCAGCGCCCCCAGCGAGGCCAGAATGGTGCTCCAGCGCACGGCGCGGTACAGGCCGCGGTTCCAGGCGCGCAGCATCCGCAGCACCGCCACGAAGTCCGCCCACAAGCTGCCGAAGATGCGCTTTTGGCGATTTCCCTTCTCCGCAGCCTCGTCCAGCAGCCGCGAGGCCCGCTCCGGATCACCGGCGTAGGACTCGGCCGCCCGCTTTGCCCGCTCGAAACTTTGCTCCAAGCTCTTAGCCATGTGTGATGTTCGATGTGTGATGTGTGATCTGCGATGTGTGATGCTGGGCGCGTGACCTAAGATGCTGCCGCGCCACACTTTCACGCTTCAAACATCGCACATCAAACATCGCACATCACACATTCATTGTCCTTTCGCGCGCGCCGCATTCACCTTGGCCAGCAGATCGCGCGCCAGTTGTTGCGCCGGGCCGGCGATGCCGGCGGCGCGGGTGAGCACTTCGCGCGCCTCGGTATAGCGCTTCAGCTTGGCGTAAGCGAATCCCAGCCGATAGAGCACCACGGAAAGCGCATTCGGCTCCTGGGCAAGAGCGTCGGCGGCCTTGCGCAGTTCTGCGATCGCGCCCTGGGTGTTGCCTTGCGTAAGCAGCACGTTGCCCAACACCCCGCGTGCGCTGCCCGCCAGCAGTTTGCGCTGGTGATCGGCGGCGGGATCATCGGCCTTGGCCGCGGCGATGGCTTTGCGGGCGTAGTCGGCAGCCTTGGCCAGACTCTTGGGGTCTTCGCTGTAAGTCTCGGCCAGCAGGATCAGCACCGGAACGCTCTCCGGATTGGCGGCCAGCGCCTTCTCGCCGTAAGCAATCAGCCGGGGCTTGTCGCGCAGCTGCTGCAGGGTGAAGATGGCGTACTGGGTCACCTGCTCCTCGAACTTTGAGCCCGGAAATGCGGGCGTGTACAGCTCAATCATGGCGGCGCGCTTCTTGGGATCTTCTTCGCTGGCGACGGCGTTGAACGCGGCGCTCTCCAGAAAGTCGTAAGAAGGCTGGTGCGTGCGCTTTTCATCTTCGCTGCGCAGAGCGTACTGCTCGGGCGCCATTCCCTCGGGAGGATTGCCCTTGCCGATGCCGTGAAACGCGGTGCCGCCGGCGGCGGCGTACTTGGCCGTTTTTTCGTGGGCCTTGAGGGCCATGGCCGCGGTGACCTGGGCCACCAGCATTTCCATATTGTTGGGCAGCGCCGCCAGCGACTTCTCGCCGTGCTCCAGCGCGGCCGCGTTGTCGCCCCCAGCCATGGCCTGCTGCGCCAGTTGGGAATGCCCGTAAGCCACGGCCATGGGGCTGGCGGCAAACTTCTGCACAAACTCTTCCCACAGGGCAGCTTGCCTGGCGGCGTCGGCTTCTTTGCTGATCTCCTGGATGGCCTGGTCTTCGGGCGTGCCCGCGGGAATCAGAAACAGGCTCACCTGCGCCGACGCCAACGCGGAGCTAAGCAGAAGCAGGAGAAGTAAGACCGTCCGAGGCAGCATGGGACACCTCCGCGAGGCCGAAGCTGCGCGCATGTTAGCTCCGGCGGGTGCGAGAAGCAAGAAAGCCTACCGCGGATGGGCGCGGATTAACGCGGATTTTGGTTTTCAAAGAGCGCGGGCGGGCCGGCCGTTGGCCGGCTCTCGGCATTCTCCATCAGGCCCGTTTTTTCAAGCTTGCGGTTTCATGTCTCCGGGGCGATGCGGGTTGCGGCTGAGGGCGAGTGGGTTCGCCGTCAGCGGCGGCGTGGTCTGCCATTTCTTCGGGAGACGGAGGAGCGTCCACAGTCTCGTCAGGTTGGCCGGGTTTCCAGGGGTCGCGGCGGGCGCCGTTGCGGGTTTCGGGAACCTCGACGGGCAGCCGGCTGACCATGTCGTCCGCATGGACGCCCAAGAAGACGCGCTTGAGGTTGAAGGCGGCGATCTGGAGGATGTAGGCGATAGAGTTGGCGCGCTTCTGCTCGATACGATCCTCGGCGACGAAGCGGGCCAAGTCGGTGAGGGCGAGCTGGATGGAGTCTCCATCCTCCAGGGGCGGGATGCCGAGCAGGACGGTGGAGCGGTTGACCTCGTAGTGGAAGTAGCAGAAGCGCTTCTGGCGCAGGGCGGGGGAGCCGCAGCGGCGGCCGTCGGTCTTGATGTAGTGGCACTGGGGGACGTTGGGGTGAATCATGGTAGCTCCTTGGGTGAAGTTGGTAAGGCTTTTGGTCTGGGGGGATGTACCGTGGTCTATGAGAACGCTGGACTTAAGTCCTTGGTATGAAAGTAACTGGCTGACTTGAAGGTAGTTAGGTATGAGGTCCTTGAAAACAACACCTTTATCCCGTTGCCAATCATCACATCTTATTAAATAGCATCCTGGGTGTAGTGTCAAGTGGTATTCGCTCATCGTTCGCCTAGCAACGCGAGTGG
>CAYTIL010000035.1:0-4530 GCA_964437985.1 uncultured Acidobacteriaceae bacterium | reverse complement strand
GATTGAAATCGACAGGCAGATCTCCCCGATCATTATCGTTCGGACCGGAGCAGAGAAATTAGCCGTGCTATCACCGATTTGCACACATCTCGGTTGTACCGTACGAAAAGAGCCGACGGTGTTTCGATGTCCTTGCCATGGCTCAACGTATGCGCTCGATGGAACGGTTGTCCATGGTCCCGCGCAAATGCCCCTGCAATCATATCGGGCTGAACTCCGGGATGACCAACTCATTATCCATTTATGATCGGATAAAACATGAAAAATCTTTTCCAAAAACTGCTATGCGTCGTCATGATAGCAGCTACCAGCAGTCAGGCGCAGGAATCTTCAGACACGTTGGTGCGTGGCCGGCCCTTTGTCCGCGGCGGTGTGTATGATAAACCGTTTGTCGGACGATTATTTGGAAAAACAGCATTGGGCGGTTACATGGAAGCCGGATGGAAGTTTCAACGCGAGGAGGGGATCGTAGAGGAGGTGACATTCGAGGCACGCAGATTCAATCTCTTTCTCCACTCTGTTCTCTCAGAACGGGCGCGCGTTTTCGCTGAAATAGAATTTGAACACGGCACGGAAGAAATAGCGCTGGAATTCGCTGCACTTGATTTCGAAATCCACCCGGCGCTGAACTTCCGCGGCGGCATTATTCTCTCGCCCCTCGGAAAATTCAATCTTACACATGACAGTCCGTTGAATGAGCTGACAGATCGCCCGGTCGTCAGCACACAGATAATTCCGACAGCGCTTTCAGAAGCAGGGATGGGAATCTTTGGATCGATGTATCCTTCAGACCAATCCCGTGTAACATACGAGCTTTATGGAGTGAACGGATTTAATGATGGCGTCCTTCAAGGTGGCAATGGAACTCAGATTCGTGAAGGGCGCGGCGATGTCGGTGAAGATAATAACCCGGCGCCGTCATTCGTTGGGCGGGTGACATTCTCTCCTTCTGTTGCGACAGAGCTTGGCATTTCGATGCACACGGGACCATATAACCATTACAAAGTCGACCAATTCTACATAGATCAAAGACGCCATCTCACCATTCTGGCTCTTGATTGGGAGTATAACGGAGATGGTTACGATATCATCGGCGAATATGCATTTGCAGATCTCAATGTTCCGTCGTCCCTGCAGGGATTATTTGCTGAGCAGCAGCAGGGTCTATACGCGCAAGCGAATTATCATTTTGGAAAAGGACTCATCAATCTCTTGCCGCTTTCACACTTCACGGCAGTTGTGCGGTACGATCTTGCAGACTTTGACACGGAGATCAGGGGTGATGCACGCCAGCGTGTGTCGATGGGGTTGAATTTCCGACCGACGAGCGATACCGTGTTCAAATTAGATTATCACCACGACTGGCAATGGAGCCGCGTCGATGTTGTGGAAAAAGGTGCGGGGATAAATTTCAGCGTGGCGAGTTATTTTTGACTCGGAAATGATTATCCAATTGTCATGGGTGCACACTGCCATCGTGGTCTAAAAGATATTTTCTTCGGAGCATCGATCTCCGAGGTGAGGCACAGGCTCTCGATACCTGTGCTGGTTGTGCAGTGAGAATGAAAAGCGAACACAGATGACACAGAAATGCACAAGATGTTTACTGATCTGCCTAATCAGTTCTCACTGAAAAAGTGTTCTTTGAAAGCGGAAATTTATCCCCGGAGATCGTCGGTGTCCACCCATAAAAGGTGCTTGCCTATCGGTCAACGACAAAGTGAATCGGAGATCGTTGTGCTCACGTCATTTGCCAGAGGTTGTAGCTGAAGATGGAGAATCCGACCCAGATTTTCGTGCCAACTGAGCCCGGACTCAAGATGCGATCGAGGGAGAAGCAGCGTTTGAGCATGCTGATCCCCGCTTCGATGCCACACCGGAACCGTTGGAGCTTTTTGAACCACCGTGATTTTTGTTTCCTCCGCTCTCTGGGGGTCAAGCGGCCAATCTTGGGCAGCCCGACATGGCGAACACCGAGTTGCTGAAGATCGGTCACATTATCGGATGTGTAGTATCCCTTGTCGAAAGCAGTTTCGTCGGGGACGTTGCCAAAGGTTTCCTCAAACTGTTCGACAAGCGGCACCGCTCTGGTCTTGTCGCTGGGATTGCCAAGCTGGATGTTGTAATTGAGCATCAGGCCCGATTCGTCCTGAACAAGTTCGAGTGTTCTGCCGAACTCATTGGGTTTGCCCAATTTTCCTTTGCGAATGGCACGAGCTTCCGGGTCATGGAAAGAAACGATTCGCTCTTGTATCGATTCGACACCGGCGAGCTTTTCTATGGTTTGCGCCATGATCTTCTCGGCAACAACAAGCTGTTCTTTGAATGCCTGGACCTTCTTGTTCGAACTTTTGGCCGATCGGTGAGCGCGCTTGAGAGCTTCACGACTTTCGTCAACACTCTGTTGTGCCAGTTTCGCAACCCTTTTCAAGGTTTTCTGTGCCAACTGTTTCTTGTTGTTCGAGCTGGACTTCAGCGATTGGCCCAATCGAGCCACTGCCCTTTTGGTCGCACGAACGTGACTGGTAATCTTTTCACCCACGCTCTTGGCTGTCCGAGTAAGGGTTTTGACCATGCTGTGAAGGAGCTTCACATCGGTCGGATAGGTGATGTGCGCTTCAATGGTGGTTGAATCTATGCGAATCTTGCGCGGTTTGATGGACTTTGTCGTAATGAGGTGTTTGACCAGTTGCTTGTTCAAATTGCTGATCATCTCATCACCGAAGCGCTGATTGAGCTTGATGAGTGTCGTGGAATCCGGAACAGGATCCATCAGGGAAAGGTGGCAAAACCTTCTCCAGGGTAGTCGTTCTCGAACTTCGCATTCGACTTCCTCGTAGGCAAGACCCCAACGGAATTTGAGGAACATCATGCGCAGGTAGACATCCACCGGAGTGCCGGGGCGCCCCATCGTGGAATCGAACACTGCTTCGAAGGGCTTCAGGAGCGACTTCTCACTGGAGAGAAGCTTATCAACTTGATCGAGTTCCTCATTGAGCTGGAACAACTCCGGATCGATGAAGCCATCGCCAAAGCTCAGTTGTTGGGTTGAATGTCCGCGCATGGGAGAAATATCCTTCAATGTACGCTACAAATATACGACGGAACTGGCCAATTTGTACTCGTAAATGAAAATATTCTTAGACTTTTTCAGTGAGAACTAAGTAAGCAATTATTGCTACTCCGAAGTTAAGCCGATCTTTCAAAGTTCGATTTGGAATCGACCTGAATGCGTCGCCAAGGGTAAAGGTTGCAAAGACGATTGTTGCAATAAGAATTAGGAATAGAATGCCGAGTGTATCGAATCTTGTTGTTAATGTGGTCACGGCAAAAACAAGAGAGAGCACTACACCGAAAATGTATATTGATATTTGAGCTTTATTCAATTTTTTCCAGAATGACCTAATTGAAGAGCCGGGACGTTCTGATTGTACGTTGACATTTGGTTTGTCAGGAAGCTTGTCTTCCGTTGAGGCGTTTACACCGGCGTTGACAGGAGCCTTCTGTACAGAGTCCCACACAGCAAAGTCAATCATCTTCTTTAGTTCGCTCGGCTGATTCTTGCCAACCTTCGATAACTCGAAACCGCAGCTATGGCAAAACTTTTGGTCATTGAGTTCAATCTTGATACCACAATGTGAGCAGAACATTTCAATCACCTTTCAAATGGTAGGTAGCATGGCGCACAACGTGTTGCGTAACCACGCAACGCTGGAGCGAACTATAATAAATCGATTTCATGTGAGCGGAAGCGTTGAGTGAGGCTTTTCAATTCATGGCTTTCTATTCCAACGCCGTGGTTACGCGTGTTATGCGTTCGTGACCACCGAGGGAGCACCACAAACCCTCAAACATCTCCGAGCGTTTCATTATTGGACACACATTCCAATCCGTAAATCGTCGACTCAAACGTATGACAGACCAATCACAAAAAACAGTTTTGAAAGATGTCACATACATCTCCTCACGCTGACCGCCGACTCTGACTGTGAGGTGGGCATGACGCATAACGTGTTGGCAAACAACGCAATAGTTTTGCGAACTCAGATTCCTATTGTCGAGAGCAAAACTATTGAGTGAGGCTTTTAGTAACCGTGACATTTCCAACGACGTTGTTTGCCTTGTTATGCGTTCGTACCAACTGTTAAAGTTAACTCATACTTCTTAAATCATTTTGCTTCAAATTACTTCTTGCCTAACTAACAGAAAACCACGACCAAAAACCGAACCCATCCTCACAACAAAAACCTTTTCTTTATCTGTCGGAGAAACCAACCTCCAATATTTGCCGACGTTGCCTATGAAGTTGGTATGACGCATAACGCCTGGCAAAAACACGCAATACTTTTGCGAACTCAGATTGCCATTCATGTGAGCAAAAGTATTGAGTGAGGCCTTTCTAACCTTGATTATTCCAACGTCGTGTTTGTGTAGAATCCGGCTCAAAGTTGCCACCCAATCCGGTTTATACCTGCCACCCAATCCGGTTTTAATCTGCCACCCAGTCCGGTTTTAATCTGCCGCCTAATC
>CAYTIL010000034.1:0-137196 GCA_964437985.1 uncultured Acidobacteriaceae bacterium | reverse complement strand
CGATGTCGGCTCATCGCATCCTGGAGCTGTAGAAGGTTCCAAGGGTTAGGCTGTTCGCCTATTAAAGCGGTACGTGAGCTGGGTTCAGAACGTCGCGAGACAGTTCGGTCCCTATCTGATGTGGGCGCAGGAGATTTGAGGGGGCCTGTCCTTAGTACGAGAGGACCGGGATGGACGAACCTCTTGTGTTCCAGCTGTCATGCCAATGGCACGGCTGGGTAGCGAAGTTCGGTGGTGATAAACGCTGAATGCATATAAGCGTGAAGCACTCCCCAAGATGAGATCTCCCAAGCCTCCGCTTCGGCGGGGGCTAAGAAGGGCACAGGTAGACCACCTGTTCGATAGGCTGGAAGTGTAAACGCCGTAAGGCGCAGCTTACCAGTACTAATCGCCCGTTCGGCTTGACCATAAAATTTACCAAGCGCAGCCGAAAAGCAGTCGCTAGTCGTTGGTCTTCAGTCGTCAGCAATGACGGCGGAAGGCGCGGCTGGGGGCTGCTCGAAGACGCCGCAACTTGTTGCGGCGGGATTGCCAAAGTCGGTTCAGTTGTGAGGCAGCGTCCTCACGATCTTTGACAACGAGCGGTCAGCCATCAGCCGTCAGCCGTCAGCATTCAGCCTGGACTCGTAGTCTTTGGCTGAGTGCCGAAGGCTGAGCGCTGAGCGCTCGCGACTTGCCGGTGATCTTACCGCGGGGGTCACACCCGTTCCCATCCCGAACACGGTAGTTAAGCCCCGCCGGGCCGATGGTACTGCACGGGAAACTGTGTGGGAGCGTAGGTCGTTGCCGGCATTAAATACGAAAGCCCACGTCACAAAAGGCGTGGGCTTTTTCTTAGCCGCCGGGCCTTTGGTACTGTCTGCCGCGGAGGATGGGAGCGTAGGTCGTTGCCGGCATTAAAATCCAAGGCCGCCCCGACAACATCGGGGCGGCCTTTTCTTTTTGGGTCGCATTTTTCTGCGACCATCGCTTCCGCGCATTCGCGTATATTGCTCTTGAGAAGGGGCCTAATCCGTGGCATTGGGAAAAGTACTCGACCGGGTTTTGCGTGGTACGGCGGATGCCATTATCAAGTTCTCCGACTTGGTGTCGCTTCTACGGAGCCTGGGATTTGAAGAGCGGATCCGAGGGAGCCATCATATTTTCGTGAGGAATGAGGTTGCGGAGATCCTCAATCTCCAGCCGAAGGGTTCACAGGCGAAGCCGTACCAGGTTAGGCAAGTCCGCAGTGTTATCCTTAAGTATAAACTGGGAGGTTAGTCGATGCTCAAATATGAAATCATCATTTATTGGAGCGAAGATGATCAGGCCTTTATCGCCGACGTTCCGGAGTTGCCGGGCTGTGCGGCAGACGGCCAAACTCATCAGCAGGCGTTGGCCAATGCAGAAGTGGTAATTCGAGAATGGATCGAAACGGCAAAAGCGCTCGGCCGCCCGGTTCCTGAGCCGAAGGGACGCTTGGTATTTGCGTAGGGGGCCGGTGCCCGCTATTGCGAAGGCTTAATAAAGGCCAGGTTCAGAAATGAGCTTGGCCTTTTCCTGTTGGTGCCCAATCTGGTGGTTAGAGCGTTTCGTCACGCTCCGGTTCAACCCGGCGTGAATCAGCGCTTGGCGCGCTTGGCCCGCTGCTTCTTGCCGCGATGGTCGCCCGCGGCCGGGGCGCCGCGCAGCAGGCCTTCGGTGCTCAGGTCCTCATCAAGCTCCGGCCAATGGATGCCGTAGCCGCCGCCGGCGATTTTCCAGTTCTTCCTCTGGGCCGGGCTGGCGTGGAGCAGTCGCGGGTACCAGGCGAGCGGTGCCGAGATCACCCGCCCGTCCTTCAGGGCGACGACCAGAGAGTCGTCGGTAAAGGAGACGGCGGCGACTCGTTCGTCAGCGGCCAAGGCTAAAATACCCATTCCAAGCCTCCAGGAACTCGATGCGGTGTTCCTCTATGAGCGATTCTATAACGTTCAGCTCCCGCGCTGGAAATCCGAAATTCCGCGCGACACCCACCAGATTGATCCAGAATTTGGCCGAGAGGTCGTCGCGGTCCACGTGAACGTGCGGCGGCTCATTCGGTTCGTGGCTGTAGAAGTAGAATCGGTAAGGGCCGCTGCGCAGAACCGTCGGCATGGCGAAGCATTCTAGCAAGCCCTGACGGGCCGATGTTACTGTACGGGAAACGGTAGGGGAGAGTAGGTCGTTGCCGGCATGAATAAGAGCATGTATGAATAAAGGCCAAGCTCAGACATGAGCCTGGCCTCTTCCTGTTGTTACTGGTAAAGACGTCACTTACAAGGTGGCTTCTTTGTAAAGATCGCGACGTCATCAGGGCCCACGAGCAAGCCGCCGGAGGAAAGAACCGTTTGCGAACCCGTGAGTGCATCCACCCTGATGATCTTTGCAGCGCCGTCCGCGACGATAATGTTGCCGTCGGCCTCAACGGCCACACCGCTAGGGCTGACCAGCGAGCCCTCGAATGTGATGAGAGATTGAACCCCTGTGGCTGGATGGACTCTCACGATAGCTGCCAGCGGGCCATCGAATCCCAATGCTGCCACCACTATTTTCCCGGCGCTCACAGTTATGTGAACGATACGAATGAGGTGGTCACCGGAAGAAATGAGTGTCTGCGTGCCGGTTGTCGGGTCGACCCGTATGAGAGCACTAAAGGGGTCAGCAAAAGTTGGGTCAGAAACTATGATGTCGCCGATAGTGTCTATTGCTACCCCATGAGGATCAACGAACAATCCACCGGTGGAAATTACGGTTTGCGTGCCGGAAACTGGATTGACTTTGATAATGCTTCCCGATGGTCCACCTGCGTCTGCCACGATTAGGTCGCCCGCACTGTCCACAGCAACTGCGAGCGGGTTAGCGAAGAAGCCTCCCGAGGACACGGCTGTCTGGGCACCTGTAGCCGCATCAACCCTGATGATGCCTCCACCGCCGCCGAATGCATTCTGGTCTGCCACGAATATCTGGCCGGCGGCATCTATGGCTACTCCTCGCGGGTCGACAAACAAGCCGCCTGACGAAATAACTTCTTGAGCGCCCGTGACCGGGTCAACCTTGATGATGGCACCCTGTCCTCCGGACGCGTTTTGGTCGGCGACAATGATGTCCCCGCTCTTCAGGGTTGCGGCTTGCATGGGAGCGATGGCTACAACGAGGAATAGAATCAGCATTGTGTGCAGTTTCATCTGGTACCTCCAAAAAGCTGGGATTTGGAATTTTCTTGTTGCAACCGGGGGAATGTTGCCGGACTGTACTCCCGGGGGGGGTACAGTCAACCTCAAAGAGCAGACTTCGATTCCCCAATTGGGGACCCTTGGCAGCTAACGGGTTACGCTCGGAGTCGCCGGTGAAATACCCATGAAGAACACCAAGCCATTCACGAAATCCTTCACCGCCACGCTCCGGCGCACCGGAAACCGTCTCAACTGGGTGGTGATTCGCATGCCCTTCGATGCCGAGAAATTCTGGGGCAGACGCGGGCAGATTCAGCAGGGACAGAACTTGCCGGTGTTCGTTTCGGTCGCGTAACATTCAGTCATGGCCAGCCGTGTGGTAACCGTCTCACCCGAGATCATGGGCGGTACGCCCGTCTTCGCCGGAACCCGAGTCCCGGTGCAGACGTTCATCGAGCATTTGAAGGCGGGAGATTCTATCGATAGCTTTCTGGAAGGCTTTCCCTCGGTTTCGCGAGAACAAGTCCTGGCATTGCTCGATGAGGTCAAAGATCGCATTTTCGAGATGGTTCACTGAGTGAAGCTGCTGCTGGACGAATGCATCGACCAGCGATTTACACGAGAAATTCCCGGTCACGAGGTCCGTACAGTCTCCCAAATGGGCTGGGCTGGCAAAAAGAACGGGGAATTACTGAGCTTGGCGCAAGGTCACTTCGATGTCTTCGTCACCGTGGACCGCAATCTGTCGTTTCAGCAGAATCTTCCCGCCCTGGGCGTCGCGGTTGTGGTCCTGAGTGCGGCGACAAACCGACTGGCGGACCTGCGACCGCTCGCCCCGAAACTGCTGCAGACACTCACCAACATCACGCGGGGAACGGTAGTGACCGTCCACTAGCTTTTCGCATGCCACAGGCAGCCACCAAAACCTTCTCCGCCCCCCTCCAGCGCACCGGAGACCGCCTCAACTGGGTGGTCATCCGCGTGCCCTTTGATGCCGCGAAATTCTGGGGCAAGCGCGGGCAGATCAGGATCAAAGGTGAGATCAGTCCTGCGGGCCCGCCGCGTCGGGCGGGTTTTGCCTTCCGCACCTCGCTTTTCCCCGACGGCAAGGGCAACCACTTCATGATGGTGAACAAGCAGATGCAGGAGGGCGCGGGCGTGCGGCCGGGCATGACGGCGCACTTTCGTCTGGAGCCGGACACGGAAGAGCGCGTGGTCGCGCCGCCGGCGGAGCTTCTGCGGATGCTGCGAGAGTCGAAGGCGCTGGCGCGCTTTTACGAGTCATTGAGCTACTCAACCCGCCGCGAGATTGCCAAATGGATTGCGGAGGCGAAGCAGAAAGAGACGCGCGTCCGGCGCTCCGAACAGATGGCGGTGCGTCTGATGGAGACCCTGGAGGCGGAGCGCGAGCTGCCGCCCATCCTCAAGGTGGCGCTGGCGCACAATCCCAAGGCGCGCGCCGGATGGGAGCGCATGCCGCCCTCGCATCGTCGCGGCCATCTGCTGGGCATCTTTTACTACCGCAATCCGGAGTCCCGCGCCAGGCGGGTGGCTAAGGCGGTGGCCGTGATGGAGGAGTACGGCAAAGCGAACCACGAAGGACACGAAGAGCCCGAAGGATGATGGAGGAGGACGGGGAGAAGGCGAAGGCAAAGCTTTAACCACATGAGGACACAGAGGGCACAAGGGAAGCCAACCACGAAGGAAGCGAAGGGCACGAAGGAAAAGGCGAAAAGCGGGGGCTAGCAGTGGGTGCCCTTTTCAGACTTGTGGAGCGAAAGGCAAGACCAAGATCCCTCGACTGCGCCCGCCGCGGCGGGCTCCGCTCGGGATGACAAAGGTTGGGTGCTGCGTTGTAGCTCAGCGTGGACACAAGCCCTCGGTCGAGCATATGCTTTCCGTTTCAACTTCGGGAGGAATCGCCATGAGAAAACGCTTCTACATGCTCGCGCTTGTGATCGCATTGCCGGTCGCCCTGTATGCCGCCATCGTCTATCAAGGCGGGCAGGGTGCAGGCAAGGCCCAACCGGCGAAGGCGGCCGCAGCTTCGTCGGCGCACGTTACGGTGGCTGCCGGCGAGCTGCAATGGACGCCGATGTTCCTCGGCCTGGAGCGGGCGGTGGTTTCCGGCGATCCGAGCGCGCCGGGCGCGGCCTTCGTGATTCGCTTGCGGGCGAAAGTGGGAGCCACAGTTCCCGCGCACTGGCATCCGGTGGATGAGAACGTCACCGTGCTGGTGGGGACGCTCAGGCTGGGCATGGGCGACAAGTACGACCCCAAGGCGCTGCACGCGCTGGCCGCTGGTACTTACAGCTTCATGCCCAAAAACACGCGGCACTTCGGGACCTTCGCGCCGGGCACCGTGATCCAGGTCCACGGCACGGGACCGTTCCTGCTCAACTTCGTGAACCCGGCCGACGATCCGCGCAAAGCGGCGGGCAAGTAGAACCGGGCTTCGGACCAGTGGGCCGAGTTCGCCATCGGCCTTTTCGCCAGGCAAGTTCTCCCTGCGGAAGCTGGCAGACTACGCGGGCAGGATCGCTTCCGCCGATGATGCCAAAGGCGTCCCCTTGACGTCGCTATCAGATTGAAAACATGCAACTTAAGTGCCTGGACTCCGTTCGTGTTATACTTGTTTAACATCAAGGCTGTGAGGGACGCAGATGTTGGGAATCAGGTTGGATCCCGAGCTGGAGGAAAAACTGGAGTCGCTGGCCCGGGAGACCGGCAGGAGCAAGAGCTATTATGCCCGGCTGGCGATTCGCCAGTTCCTCGAAGACCGCGAAGACTACTTGAAGGCCATCGCGGTCCTGGAGCGCAAGGAACCCACGATCACGCTCGACGAGCTGGAGCGGCGTCTTGGCCTGGACGGTTGAGATCAGCAGCACCGCGGCCAAGCAGATGGGCAAGCTGGATCGTGAAGTGCAATCCAGAATCCTGCGCTTTCTCCGGGAGAAGATTGCGACGGAAGAGGATCCTCGGCGTCTGGGGAAGCCCTTGCGCGGCGAAAAAGCTGAACTGTGGCGTTACCGAATTGGGGATTATCGAGTGATCTGTCAGATCCAGGACTGGCGGGTTATCGTTTTCGTGCTTCGAGTCGGCCACCGGAAGGATGTTTATCGATAACGCGCCGGGGCAGGAGGTCCGCGGTGGCACGCAGAGGGAAACCGCCTTCCGTTCGTCCGTCAAGCGGAGGCGGCAGGCACAGCCGGGGTTCCAACCGCATCCGTCCGGCGCTGGATTCGCTGCTCAACCTGTTCGACTTTGAGCGCGCGGCCGCTGCACGTTTGACGCCCCAGGCGCACGCCTACATTGCCGGCGCGGCCGCCGACGAGATCTCGCTGCGCTGGAACCGCGAAGCCTTTGACCGCATCGCTCTGCGGCCTCGGGTGCTGGTGGACGTTTCGAAGCTGGACACGCGGCTGAAGCTGCTGGGCGCAGACCTGCCGCATCCCATCCTGCTGGGGCCCGCGGCCTCGCATCGCATTGTGCACCCGGAGGGCGAGCTGGCCACGGTGCGCGGGGCGGCGGCGGCGCAGGCCCTGCTGATCGTCAGTTCCGCGGCCACTACCAGCTTTGCGGACATCGCGCGTGTAGCGTCCGCCGCCGGCGGACCCTCGGCCGCGACTGTTCCGCTGTGGTTCCAGCTTTACGTGCAAAAGGACCGCGGCTTCACCCAGGCGCTGGTGGAGCGGGTGGTGGCCCAGGGCTGCCGCGCACTCTGTCTTACCGCGGACACGCCGGTCATTGGCATTCGCGACCGCGAAGTGCGGGCCGGCTTCGTGCTGCCTCCGGGGCTCGAGCATCCCAATCTGAAAGGGTCATTTCCTGACCAGTTGCGGGCCGAGCACCGTCCCACCGATCCTCTCGGCATTTACAGCCCGGCGCTCGATCCGTCGCTGACCTGGAAGGACCTGGGCTGGCTGCGCTCGATTGCGCGCGTGCCGGTGGTGATCAAAGGGATCCTCGATCCCGAGGACGCGGCGCGCGCCGTGAGCGAGGGCGCTGACGGCATCATCGTGTCGAATCACGGAGCGCGGAACCTGGACACCGCTGTGGCCGCGGCCGACGCGCTGCCCGCCATCGTGGAAAAAATCGGTGGCCGGATTCCGGTGCTGGTGGACGGCGGCATCCGCCGCGGCACCGACGTGGTGAAAGCTTTGGCGCTGGGCGCGAATGCCGTGCTCATCGGGAGGCCGTATCTTTACGGCCTTGCGGTCGCGGGCGCCGAAGGCGTCGCGCGCGTTGTGCAGCTCCTGCGCCGCGAACTGGAGATGGCCATGGCGCTGACGGGAAGGACGTCGTTGGGGGCGATTGATGGGACGGTGCTGTTTCGGCCGGGAACAGAAATTCAAAATGCAAAATGAAAAATGCAAAAAGGACAAGGACCGACACCATGAATGTTGCATCTTCAATGTTGCATTTTGAATTCCCTGCTCAATGGGGCGTCCTCAGCTCGTAAGCCTGCCCACCACTTCCGCGATGTCACCGTCCTGAAACAGCCGGATCCCGGCCACTCCCGCTGCCCCGGCCTTGACGCACGGCGCCGCATTCTCGACGGTGACGCCGCCCAGCGCCAGCACCGGCATGCGCTTCTCGGTGAGCGCCGTGCGATCGCAGACTTCGCGCAGATCGTCGAGACCCGTGGCCACATCTTCGCCTTCAGGCTTTTGAAAAATGGGACCGAAGACCCCGAAGTTGGCTCCGCCCACGTCTGCTCGCACGACTTCGCTGGAGGTGTGACAGGAGACTGCGACCAGCGCCTGCGGGCGGCCGGCGCGGGCTAGCAGCGCTCGGGTGTCGGTGGCGGAGACGTCGTCCGAGCGCAGGTGGACGCCGTCCGCGCCGACGGCCAGGGCCACGTCGGTGCGTGAGTTGATGAGCAGCCGGGTGTGTGAGGAATTCTCGCGCACGGCGCGCAGAGCTTCGCGCGCCAGCGATTCCAGTTGGCGGGCGCTGAGGTCTTTTTCGCGCAATTGGATGTAGTCCACGCCGCAGCGCGTAGCCTCGGCGATGCGGGCCAGCAGCTGGACGCGGCGTCCCGCTTCGTCCGCTGCGAGCTGGGTGCGGTCGGTGATGTAGTAGAGAAGCATGCCGTCGCATGCGCCGGGTCAAAGACCCGGCGCCACACGTGCCTACGTGGTGTCCGCGAGATCGGGCGAGTCGGGGTGGTGTTTCTTGGGCTCCTGCTGCAGGTGGAACTTGGTAAGCCCGGACTTCAGGCGCTCGAATGCTTCCTCGGGCGAGTCCACGATGCGGTAGAGGTCGAGGTCGCCGGGGGCGATGGCGCCCAGGTCCACCAGCGACTCGAAGTTCAGCGTGCGCTGCCAGTAGTCGCGCCCGTAAATGATCACCAGGATCTTCTTGCCCAGTTTTTCCGTCTGGGCCAGGGTGAGTATTTCAAACAGCTCGTCGAGGGTCCCGAATCCTCCGGGAAAAATCACCAGCGCCTTGGCCAGGTAGGCAAACCACAGCTTGCGCATGAAGAAGTAGTGGAACTCGAAGTTCAGCGAGCGGGTGACGTAGGGGTTGGCCCCCTGTTCAAAGGGCAGATGGATGTTGAGGCCGATGCTCTTGCCGCCGGCTTCCGAGGCGCCGCGATTGGCGGCTTCCATGATGCCGGGGCCGCCGCCGGTGGTGACCACAAAGCGCTGCCGGCGATGGTTGAGCTTGAGCGACCAGCGGGTGAGCATGAGGGCGAGACGGCGGGCGTCTTCGTAATAGCGCGAGGCCTCCAGAGTGCCGCGAGCGGCAGCCATTTCGGCGCGCAACTGGAAGCGCGGCAGAGCCTTGCCCTCTGGGCCTTCCAGGCGCCGCAGGGCCGCTTCCGCGTACTCGCGGCTCTTGAAACGGGCGGAGCCGAAAAATACCACCGTGTCCTGCACGCGCTGGCGCCGAAAGCGGCTGAGCGGCTCCAGGTACTCGGCGAGGATGCGCATGGCGCGCCCGTCCGGGCTGTTGAGGAATTCCAGGTTCTGGTAAGCGAGCGATGCGGATCCGGGTCTTCGTTTTTGCATGAGGCCTTCCCGCGGCCCACTGCAAGCGGCCGCCGTGCTTCAGGATAACGCGATGCGGAAGATGCGGCTAGTGCCGTTCCAACTAGATTGACCAACAGGAAAAGAGATTCTGGCGAAAGCCCACCTCGGTGGATCCCTCAGCGTTTTTTGGCATCTACAAGTTGGAACCGCACCAGAACTGGTTTGGCTCTGTTGATATCCTCGCAAGAGCCACCCCCAGGTCCCTCGACTCGCGCTCCCTGTCTTCCTCACTGGGTTCGGAAGCGGTCGCGCTCGCTCGGGATGACAAACGAAGGAAGAGCTGTGAACGCCGGGCTGAAGCCCGGCTCTCCCACCGGCGGAGTATGTCAACACAGCCAACTGGTTTCGGCAATTACGACTTGGTGCGCTCGCGGTAGTGGAGCGCCTCCCACAGCCCCAGCCAGATGTCCAGCAGCCCCAGGCCGGATACCAGCCCGCGCACGAAGTGCTGTTGGGTGAAGACCTGCAGGCGCGGGCTGCCGGCCAGCAGAGAATTTTCCGTCCAGATGCGGGTCCAGGGCAGGACCACGAGCAGGAGCCCGATTTCCAGGCAGCAGAGCACGAATACCACCAGGGAGAGGCGGCGCATCCAGAGCGGGGCTTCTTCCTTTTCCTGTTTTGCTTTTTCGGGCAAGGCAAGCGACCCAGTTGCGGGTGCGCCGGCGCCGGGAGGGGCTGGGTCGTGGCCGGAGGGAGTATCGGACGCCGGGGCGGGTGCGGCGGAGAGCGGCCCGCGCCGGCTGCCCCCTTCGATGGAGTAACGCAGCGGATCCATCCCTGAGGACTCCATCCTTCAGGACTTTAAGGCCTTGATGCGTTCGGCCACGTCGCGGTAGTCAATGTTGGCGCCGTAGACCTCCATGAAGTTGGCGAGCGCACCCTTGGTATCGCCGGAGGCTTCCAGCGCCGAAGCCATGTCGTAGTACACCGCCATCCGGCCCTCGGAGGTGATGTTGTCCACCTTGAGCGCCTTCTGGTACCACTTGACGGCCGCCTGGGGGACGCCTTTTTCCACGAAGCAATGGGCCAGCCAGGTGTAGGCCTGCATGACCTGCGAGAAAGAATGGCCGGCTTCAATCGCCTGGCACACTTTCTGCAGCTCGCCGATGGCCTCGTCGAGCAGTCCCATTTCCTTGAAGGCGACGCCCAGGTTGTAGTGGGTGTCCGGATCTTCGGCCTCGGCGGCGCTGGCTTCCACATCTTCCTTGAACTCGGCGAACAAGTCGGTGAGCGCGTCGGATGCTTCCCGCGGCGCTGCGGCCGGAGGAGGAGGCGGCGGAGGCGCGGCCTTGGCAACGGGCGGTGGCGGCGCGGCTTTGGCTACGGGCGTGGACGCCACTGGGGGCGCGATGGTGAAGTCGTCGCCCAGGGATTGCTCCAGGTCGAGCACAAAGTCGCCCAGCACATCGTCGGAAGCTGCGGCGGCTGCGGGCGGCGGCGGAGGCGGCGCGGGCTTCGGCGGCGGTGGAGGCGGAGCTGGTTTCGGCGGCGGCGGCGGCGGTGGAGCAGCCTTGGGTGGAGGAGGCGGCGCAGCCTTGGGTGGAGGAGGCGGCGGAGGAGGCGGCGGAGGTGGCGGTGGCGGTGGAGCTTCCACCACTTCTTCCACAGCCATGGATTCGAATACAAAGTCGGAGACGCTGGCCTCGGCAGGAGCAACCTCGAACTCGGCGGCGGCGGCCACCGGCATCTGGGGCGCGGGTGGAGGAGCGGTAGCAGCGGCCAGCTTTTCGCGCATAGCCGCCAGTTGCGGAGAACCAGGCGCGATTCCGGCAGCGCGGTCGAGCGCGCTCCGCGCCTCGTCCCACATGGACTGCGAAAGGTAAAAGCCAGCTTCCTCCAGGACGTCTTTCAACGAAGGTCCGGCGGGGGCGGCGGGGGGTGGAGGAGGGGCAGCAACTTCCGCGGGCGGAGCTTCCGCTGACATCATGCTTTCCCAGTCGCCGGAGAGGTCTTCCACGTGAGCGGCGGGTGCAGCCGGCTCGGCCGGCGGGGGCGCGACTTCCATGCTGAATCCGGAGGCCTCGACCGCAGGAGCGGTGACTTCCATGCTGAATTCGGCAGCGGCGACTGCGGGAGTCGCAAGCGCGGGTGCCGCCACCGCTCCGGGCTGGGCCGCACGCTCCCGGTACTTGGAAGCCATTTCCTGGTACTGGCGGCCCTGGTCGGCGTGACCGGCTTGGGCGTAGACCTGGGTGAGAACATCGCAACAGCGGGCGGCTTCCTCGAAGCGGTTGGCGCGCGCATAGAGCGAGGCCAGCCGCTGGTTCACTTGCGGATCGCGCGGCGCCCTGGGCAGCACCGCCTCCAGCGGCGGGATAGCCTTGGCGGGCAGGTTGTAGGAATCGAACAGCTCGGAGTCGGTGATGGCGGCCTTGATGGCGCTCGCCAATTCCTCGTTGTAGGAGATCTCGACGGTGGGCGCGGTGTGCTCGAGCTCGTCGACCATGAAGGCCTGGGCGCCTTGCTCGGGAGTGAGCGGGCGGACGGCAGGGTCTTCACCCAGGCGGGCCACTACCTGCTTGTAGCTTTGCAAGTGGAGCTCGTTTTCCGGCTCCAGTTCGGACAGTTCCTTGTAGAGATCGCGGGCCTTGGGGAGCTCGCCCGATTCCACCCAGGCGTGGGCCAGCAATTCCGAGAGGTCGCCCAGGTGCGTGGTCACGCCCGCTTTCAGGTTGAGGCGGCGCAGGGTATCCAGCGCGGGAGCGTTGTTTTTGATCTGCCCCACGCTGGCGTAGAGCGCGTTGAGCAGCGCATCGGCGTTGGAGGAGAGGAAGCGGTCGGCGTGAGTGTCGTAAATCTTGAACGCGTCCTCGAATTTGCCGGCGGTGAGCAGGGACTCGGCGAAGGTGGTGAGGCCGCTGGGATCGTTATGGACGCTGAGCAGCTTGTTGGCCAAGGGCTCGGCCTCGCTGCTGCGGCCGGTTTGCACCAGGGCGCGCAGCAGGGCGCGCAGTCCGTCGGGGCGCGAATCCAAGTCGGGGATGCTCTCCAGGTACTTGATGGCGTTGGCCGCGTCTCCGGAGTCGGCGGCAATCTGCCCGCGCAGCAGGAGCGCGTCGGGGTTGCTGGGCTCCATCTTGAGCACGCGGCCCAGGGCCTCGTCGGCGGCGTCCAGCGCACCCCGGCCATAGAGCGACTGGGCGGCGGCGAAGTAGAGGTTGCGGGCCTCCTGCTTCTTGCCCATCTTGGTGTAGAGGTCTGCCAGCTTGGCGCGCATGGCCGCATTTTCCGGATCCAGTTCCAGGATCTTCTGGAAGATGCCCACCGCCGCATCGTTGTCGTTGTTGCGCAGGTGATGGTCGGCCACCTGCACGTACTGCGCGCGCGCGTCGTTGTACAGGCCCTGCTGGGTGTAAAGCTCGGCCAGCTTGCCGATCGCTTCCAGCGCCTGCGGGTTCAGCTTGGTCAGCTTCTTGTACAGGGCGATGGCCTTCACGGTGAAGCCGTCGAGGGCGTAGGCGTCGCCCACCCGCTTGAAGTAATGGCAGGCCTTCTCGTTCTGGCCGATGCGGGAGTACAAGTCGCCGATGTTGTTCAGCGTGGTGAGGTCCTTGGGATCTTCCTTGGTGATCTTTTCGTACTCGGTGATGGCATTCTGGAACTTGCCCTGCTGGACGTACTTCTCCGCCGCGGCCGCCACCTTCGTCTTGTTGAACCCGAAGCCGAGTGCCATAGAGGGGCTGTCCCCACACCACACCGTCTGCTGCTCGCGTCAGCAGCAGGGGTAAGGGGAGTTGCCGTAAGTTATCACATCTAAAGGCCTGTGCCCAAGGGCAGTGGGCAGTGGGCAAAGGTCAGTGGCCAAGGCATCGGCTAGTGGGCCTGTGGCTGACAAAAACTCAGGGCTCCAGCGTGGCCGAGGACGGCCGCGCCACACAGGCGGGGGCTATTCGGCACTGACCACTGCTCAGCGGCTACTGCTGGCTCCAAGTCTGACCGGCGTCGGTGGAGACGAAGGACTGGCGTTCCGAGGTGGCCACGGTGACGCGCCCGCCAGCAGTAATATCAATGCGCACGATGTCATATCCCGGGATGCGCTGTGCGGGAGCGGTTGCCGCTGGCCCCGGTTCTATCGCTTTGAAGCCGCGGGCCAGGAGCGAACGCCGCGTCCAGGTCTGACCGCTGTCGGAGGAGTGGAAGAGCGCACCGCCGTTGCCGCCCGCCCACACCGTCGCGTCCTGTACGGCGATGGCGCGGAAGCGCACGTCCGCAGCGATGGCCACCTCCTGCCAGTTCTTGCCGCCGTCCCGGGAGCGAATCACCCGGCCCGCCGAGGAAACCGTCCAGCGCATCGGCGCTTTCAGCTTGCTCTTGCTGGCTTGGGCGCGAAGAGAAGAGCTTTCCGTCTTGGTCGCCTCCGGGGTCTCCGGCGCTTGAGGATGCTTCTTCATGGGAAGCACCTCCGGCTGCCGGTAACGGGTTTGGGCTGCGGCTGTCTCCGCGCGCGACTTCTGGTCGAGGGCTTCCTGCGTATCGGGCGGTTGGGCGGCGGCTTCCTTCTGTCCCGCCCCGAAACCGGATTCGCGGGGCGTCCGCTGCCGGTCCTCATCGTGGGTAACAGCAGCCAACTCCGACTTCAGCGATTCAGTGTCCTTCAGCTTGCCGGCTTCACCGGCGCGGCGGTTCTCTTCGGCGCTCTCAGCGGTCACCTGGTTGGCGGCGGAAACGGCGGGCGGCGGAGTTGGCGGAGCGTCCACCCGCGCTCGGCCGGAGCTGGCAGCGCCCGACGGCGCTATGCCACCTAACGCGCCGCTGCTGGCGCCGGCGACCGGAGCACCCGAAATGGCCTTGCCAGCTCCCCCGGCCGTCCCGGTTTGCATGTCTCCGGAGCGTGCGGGAGCGGCCGCGGGCTGCGATGCCACCCGGGCTTGCTGCTTGTTTTCGCGGAAGTCGCTGCCCAGGGTGGTTGCAGTGACCTGGTCACGTTTGAGTTGATCCTTGTCATCGCTCGGGGACGGCGATTTGGAATCGTAGCCCTTTGCCAAGCCGTCATCCGGCTTTGCAGAAGCCGGCGCTTGCACAGTGAGGGCAGGGGCCTGGTCGGCCAGCTTGGGGGCGTCGACCTCGGCCTGCGGCCTGGTGGCCGTCGCCGGAGCTTGCTCTTTAGTGGCCACCTCGAATTCGGTACCCCGCTGAGTCGATCGGGGAATCTGTGTAATCGCCGCCGCTACCACCACCACCGATGCGGCCAGCGCGAACCAGTGCGTCCAGCCGTAACCCGGGGATGGATGCCCCGGCTTGCCGGATGCCGCTTCCATGGTCTGCGGCGGCGCCGCCAGGGCTACCGCATCGCGACAATCGGCACACAAGGCCAGGTGTGCCACCACTTGCTGGCGTTCGTTCTCGGTGAGGGTGCGCTCGCAGAAGGCAGTGAGCAGGTCGGCGTCGGGATGGAGTTCCACCCGGGCGGAGGCCTGCATCCTCAGCCTTTCGCGCACGATCCTGGGCAGCTCGGTCACGGCAATTTCTGTCCCTTGCCTAGAGAGAACGGCGGAGTTGACGAATCTTGCGCCAGGCGGGCGCGCACATCCACCGCCAGGTCGCGGACGTCGGTGTCCAAAGCTTCTTCCGCCTGGCGGCGCGACATGCCCTGGCGGCCCAGCGCATCCAGTATTTTCTTGCGCAGGGCGACGGTGAGCTTTTCTACGCGGCGGCTGATGGTGGATTCGTGCACTCCCAGCATGCGAGCCACCTCGGCCAGTGTCCGTCCGTCCAGAAAATAGGCAGCCAGAATAAACCGGTCTTCGGCGGGGAGCGAGTTCAGGGCCTGGTCGATGGCCGACTCCAGACGGGGTTCGGCCACGGGCAGCGGAGCGGGCGCGGGAGCTTCCAGTTGCAGACCCTGTTCGGTCTGCTCCTCCAGGCTCACCAGCCGGCGGCGGCGGCGATAGCGATCCACGTGGGCCTGGGCCAGCACCGTGCGCAGCCAGCCCTCCAGCGAGCCGCGCCCCATGTAAGAAGCGAGCTTGGAGACCCGCTTTCCTTCGCGGGTGGAGGAGGCATAAAGATCGGCGTAGAGCGAGTCGGCCAGTTCGCGGGCGGCCGAGTCTTCGCGCGCGATGCCCAGCGCCGCATCGTAGAGCTTCTCGCGGTAGCGCGTGAGGAAGACCTCCCAGGCCTTTTCGTGTCCTCCGGCGCAGGCCCGGGCCAACGCCAGCTCCTCAATGCGCAGGTTCTGGTAAAGCTCGAAGGCTTCCTGCTGTCCGGCGTCGGGAGGCAGGTAGCGCGCACCCACTTCCGCCAGGATGCGCAGGAACTCCCCGGCCGCCAGGCCGTACTGCTCCGCCTGACTCTTCACAAAGAGTTCCGCGAACAGCGCGGTGAGCCCGCCGGGGTCGGCCTGGGAAGCCGCCGGAGCCCGTTTTCGGGTGTCCGGCGATCCGGCGCTCTCCTGGCTGGGGCCGCTCATAGGCTGGATGGTACAGGATTTTGGATGCAAGAATCCGCCGGCGCGGCGTTCTACGGGCAGGGCAAATATGCCCCATTCGCTGAACGAACCGTCCGAGTTTCAAGCTCGGCGGGAGGAGAGAACACCATGAATTCTGCCATACGAGCCATGCTTGCCCTGGCCGCAGTCCTGGGCATCGCCGCTTCAGTGCCCGAGGGTGGTCAGGAGAAAGTCCAGGCAGGGCAGCCGCCCCTGGCTTCCGGATACAAGGTGCTGGAGCCCATCAGCCACGGGCGTCTGGCCATTTTCCCCGTGGTCACCGCCGCCATGCACGACACCCGCCAGTTCCTTACCCTGGATGAAGGCCTGACTTCAGGCGAAGTTCAAGTGACCGAAGCGGGCGCCATCCAGCCGCTCCTGCGGCGCCCTCGTAGCCGGCCGGTGCGGCAGGAGAGCGCCGAAGTCAACCGCCTGGTGCTGGTCAACCACTCCAGTCGTCCGCTGCTGCTGCTGGCCGGGGAGATCGTAACCGGAGGAAAGCAGGACCGGGTGGTGGGCAAAGACCGCATCATCCCGCCCAACAGCGATCCCGTGGACCTGAGCGTGTTCTGCGTGGAGCCCGGCCGATGGGCGGAGAAGACCGCCACCTTCGGCGCACTCCAGGGGCAGATGGCGCAGCCCAGCGTGCGCGCCAAGGCCATGGGCGACAAGGATCAGAACAAAGTGTGGGAGGAAGTGCGCAAGTCCAATGAGGGAATGATCGCCAATGCTCCCGCGTCCGAGCGGGTGGCTCTGGGAGGCATGTCCTCCTACGCCGGGGTGGCGGATCATCGGGAAGTCAAGCGGCAGGTGGACGAAGTGGCCGGAGCGCTGCTCACTTCGCACGACAAAGTGATGCGCCAGTTGCGCGCGCAAAACGCCGTGGGCGTGGTGGTGGCGGTGAACGGCAGGATCATCTGGGCCGATGTGTTCGCCAGCACGTCGCTGCTGGAGAAGTACTGGGCGAAGCTGGTACGGTCGTACGCGGCCGAGGCGATCAGCTCCTACGGTGTGCACGGAGGGGCCGGGGTGAAGCAGGCGCAGGCTTTCCTCGATGACTGGGACGGCAGCCGCCAGGTGGTGGAAACCGAGCCCGGCGTCTTTCGTCATACCGAGATTTCCGGATCCGGGTACCGGGCGTTTGAGCTGGCTTCGCTGCTGCCCAAGGCCGGCTTCGATATCCACCTGAGCAAGATGGCGGAGTAGGAGTTGGTCTGGAAGCGGGCGACTCGCCCGCTTCCACACCGGAAGGGTACGCGGCACGATCAGACGTCCGGCTGGAGATTTGGTTACCCGGGAAAATTAAAAATTTCTCTTGCAACGTTGAACCAACCACCACCGTCTAATCGTACTAGCAGGCAGGAGGAGCAGGAATCGGAGGTGACCGATGATGGACAGATTTTCCATCGCTGAAGTCTCGGCACTGCGGCAGGAATTGCGCGCAGGCAGGCTGGATGCCCTACAGGCGGGCGAGATGCTCCAGATGTTTTTGATGGGGCACGGTTTCGGGGTCTCCCCTGAATCGGCGCGCGCCGCCCTGAACCGCATGGAGGACGCGGGCTGCTCCGTGGACGTGATCCGCAGGGAACTGAATAGTTTGGCTCTGGTGATGTAACCGCATCGCAAAAGCGGACCGGCGTGGCTGCCCCCGAGCGCCGCCGGCGTCCCGCGATACCAGGAGCTTAGAGAAGGCCGGGCCAACCAGCCCGGCCTTCGGTGTTTCTTACCGCGGATTTACGCGGAGTAACGCGGATAAGACATAACGATGGGTGCTTGGGTACTCCAACAGCCTGCTGGGGAGACTCTGCGGAAACATCCTGCGGCGAAAGGCCCCAAAAACCAAGAGGCAGGAATCCGCGTTCATCCGCGCAAATCCGCGGTAAGAAATCAGCGCGCCGCGCGTTTCATCTCGTCAATCAGCGCAAAGAGCTGGGAGCGGTCCACCACTTCCACGAAAGGCTTGCCGGTGGTGGTTTCGCTGACCACGTAGATGGTCGGCGTGTGGGAGACTCCGGTGCGCTTTCCCAGATTCACATCGGCCTTGACCTTGGCGGCGAGCGCGCCCGTGGGGTCCACCAGAAAGGGAAGCGACAGCTTGCGCTGGGCGGCGAAACGCTCAGCGTAGCCGCGCAGGTTGTCGCGGGTGATTTGCGGCTGGTACGCGAAGATGTAATCGCGGAACTCGTTGCCGATGGCCTTCGACTTGGTGTCAAACCAGCGCGCCATCACGTGCGCATCGAAGGTCCAGTTGTGCATGGGCAGCGGGAAGTCGTAGCGCACCAGCGGGATTTTGTATGCCTTCACCGCCTCCTGCAGCAGTGGCGCCGCGCGGGCGCAGTCGGGGCACTGCAAGTCCTCGAATACCACCAGCGCCACCTTCGAGCCCTTGGGCGGTTTGAGGATGGAAGTGTCCTGGGCCGCGGCGGGAAGCGGGCGGAAGGCGGTGAGCAGCAGCACGGCCAGGAAGAAGGCGGTGGTTTTGAGGCGCATCGGATGACCTCTCGTAACTATGGTAACGGATGGGTAACGGATGCGGAAGGGCGGCGTCAGGTTACCCGGGAGGTCAGCGCCGCCGTCACTGCAGCGGTTGTCCACTGGCCAGGCAGGTTTCCGCCTTGCCGTCCACAGAAAAACGAATCACGCCGGACTCATCCGAGCAATAGGCCCGCTGGCCCTGGCCAGATGGTTCCGGGGCCGCGGTAACCTTGTAGGTGACCTGCGGAATTTTTCCCGTACAACCGGAGAGTCTCAAAGATGTAGCCATCTTTCTTCCCGCTGGCCAGTTTTTCGTCGATCAGCATCGCGCCGTGCTCGCTGGGCTGCTTGCCGGAGTCAGAGCCGTCCAGGTCGGTGAGGCTGCAGGTAAAGCCCACATTAGGATAGGTTACGGCATAGGTGACTTGGGCATTGTTAATGGCCCGGACGGCGCCCACCGCCATTGACGCTTGCAGCTTCGGACGCTCCGCCGCCTTTTGGCGGAAGTACCGCTCCAGCATCGCGGCGTTATCGAGGCGCATGCGGAGTCCGAGGTCCATCCTGGTCAGCCGCCAAATTCCGTCCTCCATCCTCAGGTTCACCACCAGGCGGGGTTCGAGGAGAGTTGCGTCCGCATGCTCCCCAACTTGACGAGGCGCAAGCACGAACTCGGCTTCGTCGCCGCGAAGTTCCTCCTTCTCCACCGCCAGCTCAAGTTTTTCTTTTTCGCCAGGGGCTTCCGCCACGGCGAGAATCGGCCCGGCTTCGAATACCTGAGGCATTCCCGGGATCGTCAGGCGCCTCAGCCAGCCAAAGATATCCTCGGCTGCGTACGGTTGGGCGGCAAGCTGGGAGACAAGCGCCGAAGGAAAGTGCTTGAGAGTGACACTCCTGTCCTCGCCGAACATGATCTCGATCAGGACCTGGCGCGGCGTTTGCGGTGCAGGGCCGGTTTGGGCGGTCAGAGGTACGGTGAGGCACAGGCACAGGAACGCGAGAGCCAGGCGGGGCATAGGGGCCTCCGGGTTAAGCCCGGCCATTGTAGACGCCGGCTGGCCCGGTTGAGCGGTGATTTTCCCCTGTGTTACGATTCTCGGTTTCCATAGGTCACGCGGCCCGCTCTGTGCTGGCCCAGACCCTGAACCTCGCTGACGGCATCTGCGACACCGCAGGTCCCTCGCCCGTCACGCGGGCTGGGGAGGACAAGCGAGAGCGAGGGGCATTCACGGGAGGGAGTCCTCGGTGAAAGTTTACGAAGGTGCGAACATCCGCAACGTGGCGGTGGTGGGGCACGCGCATGCCGGCAAAACCACGCTGGTCTCCTCCTTGCTCTACACCGCCGGCGCCACCCCGCGCCAGGGGCGGGTGGAAGACGGATCCACGGTCACCGACCACGATCCCGAGGAAGTTTCGCGCGGCATGACCATCTCCACCGGCGTGGCCTACGCGGAGTGGGCGAACACCAAGCTCAACCTGCTGGACACGCCCGGCTTCAACATGTTCGTGCACGAGGCGCGCATTGCTTGCATTGCCGCCGAGTCCTTGGTGGTGGTGGTGGACGGCGTCTCCGGGGTCGAGGTGGTAACCGACAAGGTCTGGGGATACGGCGAGGAACTGGACCTGCCGCGCGTGATCGTGGCCACGCGCATGGACCGCGATCACGCCGACGCGGGCCGCGTGCTGGAATCGCTTACCGCCGCCTTCGGGCGCGCTGTGGTCCCGGTGCAGTTGCCCATGGGCAGCGAGAAGACCCTTTCCGGCGTGGTGGACCTGGTGCACATGAAGGCCTACACCGCCGAACTGGGCGGCAATGGCAAGAGCAAGGAAGGTGAGATTCCCGCGCACCTGGCCGAAGCCGCCAAGGCCGGTCACGAAAAACTGGTGGAGCTGATTGCCGAAGGCAACGACGCGCTGATGGAGGAATTCTTCGACCGGGGCACCATCGGCGAAGAGCATCTGGTCAATGGGCTGCGCGAGGCCATCCGCGAGCACCGGATTTTCCCCGTACTGTTTGCCTCCGGCCTGGGCAACCTGGGCTCCGACCGCCTGCTCGACTTCCTGGTGGACTACATGCCCGCGCCCACCGAGCGCGCTGCGGTGAAGGCCGCGGCCACGTCGCAGAACGGCGAGCCCGCGGAACGTAAGGTCGCCGATGCCGCGCCGTTGTCGCTCTATGTCTTCAAAACCGTCTCCGACGCGTTTACCGGACGCATCTCCTTCTTCAAAGTTTTCTCCGGAGTGCTGAACAACGAGAGCGCGGTGCAGAACTTCACGCGCTCGGCCGCGGAGAAGATGTCGCACATCTCGGTGATGCAGGGCAAGACCGCCACCGCGGTGGCGTCGCTGCACGCCGGCGACATCGGGGCCGTCGCCAAGCTCAAGGAGACGCTCACCTTCGACACCCTGGGCGAAAAGTCCAGCCCCATCCAGTATCCCGTGGTGGTGCTGCCTGAGCCCGCGGTCACCTTTGCGGTCGATCCCAAGTCGCGGGCCGACGAAGACAAGCTCTCCACCGGCGTCCACAAGCTGATGGAAGAAGACACCATGATGCGCTTCTTCCGCGATCCGCAAACCAAGGAATTCCTGCTGGCGGGCACCGGACTGCAGCACATCGAAGTGCTGGTGGCGAAGCTGAAGAGCCGCTATCACACCGAAGTGATCCTCAGGGCGCCCAAGGTGCCTTACCGCGAGACCATCCGCGCCAAGGCCGACGCTCACGGCCGCCACAAGAAGCAGACCGGCGGGCACGGCCAGTTCGGCGACTGCAAGATCAAGTTGGAACCGATGCCCCGCGGCGGCAACTTCGAGTTCGTCAACGACATCTTCGGCGGCTCCATCCCCAAGAACTACATACCCGCGGTGGAGAAGGGAATTGTGGAAGCGGCGGCGCGCGGCTATCTGGCCGGATTTCCGGTGGTGGACTTCCGCGTGATCCTCTACGACGGCTCCTACCACGACGTGGACTCCAACGAACTCAGCTTCAAAGTCGCCGGGCGCCTGGCCTTCAAGAAGGCCATGGAGCAGGCCCGGCCCACGCTGCTGGAGCCCATCATGCGGGTGGAGATCACCGTGCCCGACGAGTTTGCGGGCTCCATCATGGGCGACCTGAACTCGCGCCGCGGACGCATCCAGGGCATGGACAACAAGGCCGGCAAGACGGTGGTCAAGGCCGAAGTGCCCATGGCCGAAATGCTGACCTACGGCACCGACCTCACCGCCATGACCCAGGGTCGCGGCAGCTTTAACATGGAGATGGCGCACTACGACATCGTCCCCGCGCAAATTCAGGAGAAGATCGTTGCCGCCGCCAAGGCCGCACGCGGCGAGGTGACCGAGGAAGAAGAATAGCTGGCCAGTGGCTCCGTGGGGAGCATTGGGAACTGGGTACTAGGTACTGACAACTGTCTTTCCATGTCCAACTGGGAACAATACGAGATCTGGACGCAGAAGAAGGGCCAATGGGGCATGGTGGCCAGCTTCCGCGAGTTCGACGTGGCCTCCGCCATCATCCGCAACTACAAATACCGCGCTCGCCTGGTGAAGGTGTTCTATAAGGAGAGCGAGCCCGCCGGGAAGGAAGTGCTGGTGGAAATGGGCGAGACGCGGCAAAAACCCTAGATGGCTGAATCCGTAAATCCGCCCGCCGGAACCTGTCTGTTCCGCTGCCCCAACTGCGACATCGGGATGCATGAATACTGCCGGGAACGTGAAAGGTGTCAGTGCACATTTCCCACATGGGACGACCTCCGGAAGAAGGCGCCTAAACAAGAAAAGGGCAAGCCCCGACGGAGCTAGCGGGATGCCACCGGGCGTTCTTCGGTGCGCCGCTTCTCGGCTTCCGCCCACTGGATGAAGTGGGAGGCAAACTCCTCAGGCGAGTAGACGCCCTTGGCGACCAGCAGGGCGTTCATCGCGGCCACCGTCCCCATGAACCTTTCTTCGCGAGACAGAAAATTCATTGCTTCGTCGAAAGTCATACGCGGGGTACTCGCGGAGTGAGGTGTCTTGCTCGGAGATGCCATTCCACAGTCCTTCTGACCAGAACAACCAGAGAGTATTGCATAGCGATGCGCTTTTCAATCGCAAAACGCTGAGGGCATTTGCTAACGCGGTCCCGGTGTCCCTGGGTACTGAGTGCTGGGTACGCGCAACTCTGTACTCTGCACTCTCAACTTCTGTACTCTGTACCCGTGGCTTCCAAGGACAGCGCCGACCAGAAGAGCCGTATGGTCTCGGCGCAGCCCGTCGAAGACGACGCTTCCTTCGAACTCAAGCTGCGGCCGCGGCGGCTGGCCGAGTTCATCGGCCAAGGGAAGGTGAAGGAAAACCTGGCGGTGGCCATCGAGGCGGCGCGCTCGCGCGGCGAGGCGCTCGACCACGTGCTGCTCTACGGCCCGCCCGGGCTGGGCAAGACCACGCTGGCTTCCATCATCGCTAACGAGCTGGGCGTCGAGTTCCAGCAAACCTCGGCCCCGGTGCTGCAGATCAAGGGCGACCTGACGGCCATCCTCACCAACATCCGCGTGCGCCAGGTGATGTTCTTCGACGAAGTCCACCGCCTGCAGCCCGCGCTCGAAGAATTGCTCTACTCGGCGCTCGAGGACTACCGCCTGGACATCATCATTGGGCAGGGACCGTCGGCGCGCACGCACACCATCGACGTCCATCCCTTCACCTTCGTGGGTGCCACCACGCGCGCGGGACTGATTTCCGGACCGCTGCGCTCGCGCTTCGGCATTGTGCTGCGCCTGGAGTTCTATACCCCGGCGGACCTCGAGATCATCGTGAAGCGATCGGCGGAAATTCTCGACGTGGCCGTGGACGCAGCCGGCGCGCGCGAAATCGCCGCTCGTGCCCGCGGGACGCCGCGCATCGCCAACCGGCTGCTGCGACGCGTCCGCGACTACGCCCAGGTGCGTGGCGGCGGCAACATCGACCTGGCAACCGCGCAGGCCGCGCTGGAAATGCTGGAAGTGGACAAGCACGGCTTCGACGATATGGACCGCCGCCTGCTGCTCACCATTATCGAGAAATACCAGGGCGGCCCGGTGGGCGTGAACACGCTCGCCGCCGCCCTCGCCGAAGAAGCCGAAGCGATTGAGGAAATCTACGAGCCGTTCCTGATCCAGCTCGGGTTTCTGGACCGCACCCCGCGCGGCCGCGTCGCCACGCAGCTCGCGTATGAGCATTTCGGAATTACACCCAACCGCAAGCAGAACGCCCTGTTCTAGCGGAAGAACTCACCACAGAGGCACCGAGGCGCAGAGGACGGTAGGGAGCCTTGGTCGAGGCTGTAGCTGGGCCAAGCTGTCCCACGTTAGCGCCGAACTGCACGGCGCGAACGTGGGGCACCTTCAGGAGTAGTCGGAAGGAAGATGTGGGCCACCCGTCGGACCCCTAGGGGGAGGGTTCCCCATCAACCTGCTGTTCACGCGGCGCATTGCCGACCCGCAGTTCGGACTACGGGCCACCGGCAAGATCGGGCGCACCGCCATTGGAGCCCTGCTGGTGGACGACCAGTCGCCCGGGCGCATCGTCGCGGAGAACGACTCGAACGCCGGAGCGCGCGCTTACTTCGGAGTGCTGCGCGTGAGCCACGAGTTCCGCGAGCAGTCGAGCATCGGATTCATCGCTACCGATCGCGAGCTGCGTCCCAACTCCGGCTCCAAATGCGGCGAACTGCGCTGCCAAGGGGTGAGCAATCGGGTGGGCGGCGTGGATGGGAACATCAAGATCAACAGCAACTGGCGCACCAGCTTCCAGGCGGTGACCAGCGCCACCGACGCGCTCGACGGTACTCACCGGGCGGGGCAGTCCTATTTCGCGCGCCTGGAACACGAAGGGCGCCACTGGATCTACAACGTGGAGTACCACGACACCAGTTCCGGCTTCCGCACCCTGCCCGGCTTCTTCCAGCGCCCCGACTTCCGGCGCGAGAGCCACTTTGCCCAGTATCGGTTCCGTCCGGAGAACAAGATCGTGCAGTGGTGGGGCCTGGGCGGGTTCCACCTGGCGTCGTGGGACCATGCCGGCGAACGGCTCGACCGCAACTTCCAGCCGGAGCTTGCCATCCAGTTTCAGAGGCAGACTTTCTTCGTCTTCTACCACGGAGTGCGGCGGGAGCGCTTGCGTCCGGCGGACTTCAGCGCTCTAAGCGCCAGCCAGGACTTCGATACCGGATACGACGGCTTTGCCCTGCATAGCAACTACTTCCGCGTGGTGAACCTGCGCGCGTCGGTGGAAGCATTGCGGGGCATCAACTTCTCGCCGCCCAGCGGCATGGCGCCGTTTGCCGCCGACCAGACCTTTGCCGACGTCGGCGCGACCATCCGGCCGTTCGACAAGCTGACCATCGAAAATACCTACCTGCTGAACCGGCTGCGGGAGCGCACCTCGGGGCGCAGCATCTTCAACAATCACATCCTGCGCAGCAAGTGGAGCTATCAGTACAACAAGCGGCTCAGCTTCCGCACCATTTTTCAGTACGACGCCACACTCGCCAACCCCGCGCTGACCTCGCTCCAGACTACCAAGAACTTCAACGCCGACTTCCTGGCTACCTACCTGGTGCAGCCGGGAACCGCGATCTATGTGGGCTACAACTCGAACCTGCAGAATCTGGACCGCTCGCTGGGCTTCGATCCCGACGGCAACCTGCTGCGCACCCGCAATCGCTTCCTGAACGACGGCCGGCAGATTTTCGTGAAGGTGTCGTACTTGTTCAGGTTCTGAGAGGAAGCTGTCAGCAGTCAGCCCTCAGCATTCAGCGGAATACCTTTCACGGCCCACATCAGCCAACTGCAGGCAGATGTGGGGCACCTGCCCACACCACTTCACTGTCCGTTCGCGGGCGAGTCGCCGCATCCACACCTGGGTCACTTCCATTGACTCCTCCACTGCGGGCAGCATACGATGGCGGCCACTCGGGGGTGCGAGCTGCTCACTGGCAGAGTAATTTCCCACTACAAGGTTGCGGAAAAGCTGGGCGCGGGGGGGATGGGCGAGGTCTATCGCGCCAGCGACAGCCGCTTGGGCCGGGAAGTCGCCCTCAAGGTGCTTCCCGAAGCGTTCGCCTTCGACGCCGAGCGCATGGCCCGCTTCGAGCGCGAAGCGCACTTGCTGGCGTCCCTGAACCACCCGCACATCGCTGCCATCTACGGTCTGGAGGATGCCGACGGTGTCCGCTGCCTGGTCCTGGAACTCATAGAAGGGGAAACGCTGGCCGAGCGTATTATGCGCGGCCCGCTGACGCTGGAGGAGGTTCTGGACTACGCCCGCCAGATTGCCGATGGGCTGGAGGCGGCGCACGAGCGGGGCATTATCCATCGCGATCTGAAGCCGGGCAACATCAAGGTGACGCCTTCGGGAACGGTGAAGGTCCTGGACTTCGGGCTGGCCAAGGTATTCGAAAGCGAAGCCACGATCACCGACCTTTCGCATTCGCCCACCCTGACCACGCCCTCCACGCGCCTGGGTGTGGTGATGGGCACGGCAGCCTACATGAGTCCGGAACAGGCGCGCGGCCGCGAAGTGGACAAGCGCACCGACATCTTTGCCTACGGCTGCGTGTTGTTCGAGATGCTGGCCGGTAAGCAGGCCTTTCCCGGCGAAACCGTGTCGGACACCATGGCTTCCATCCTCAAGCTGGATCCCGACTGGAAACTGCTGCCCGCTTCCACGCCGCCGGCTCTGCTACGCCTGCTGCGCCGCTGCCTGGAGAAAGACGCCAAGCTCCGCCTGCGCGACGTCGGCGAGGCCCGGATTGCGCTGGCGGAAGCCCGAGCCGGGGGCGCCGCGGAAGCGCCACCCGTTTCCGGGCCGGTCGATTCAGGGCGCCCAGTTCGCGCCCGAGGGCTGTGGGTGGCTGCGGTGGTTCTGCTCGCGGCGGGTACCGGTCTGGTCGCGTGGATGCTCAAGCCGGCGGCGGCTCCTGCGCCCCTGCGCAAGTTCGAGATTGCCGTAGTGAACCCCAGCCTGCAAGTTCCGCCGGTCATCTCGCCGAATGGCCGCATGCTGGCCTACGTTTCCGCCAACCAGATCTGGGTACGCGAACTGGACAAGCTGGAGCCGCGCGCCCTGCAAGGCGCCACCGGCGCCGTCCAGCTCTTCTGGTCGCCGGACAGCGCCTTCCTCGGTTACCTGACGAACAACAAACTCTGGAAGGTCCCGGTCAGCGGCGGCGAAGTGGTTGCGATCACCGCGATCGGCGGCAACATCTTTGGAGGCGGCGGAGCCACTTGGGGCGAGGACGGCACCATAGTTTATGCGCGGGGCGACTCGGGACTGTACTCGGTTTCCGAGCGCGGCGGCGACCCCAGGGTTTTCCTGCCGCTTGCTGAAAACGAGAGCGACCTGCACGAGCCTTCCTGGCTCCCCGGCGGCAAGGGGATCCTGCTGGTCATACATCCCAAGAACCAGCCTCCCGACACCCTGGTGGTGGTTTCCGGCGGCCAGCGCACGGTGTTGCTGCGACTGGAGGGCGATGCCATCTGGCAGGCCGCGTACTCGGCAACCGGGCACATCGTCTTTAACCGCACCGGGCCCAATGCCGGCCTCTGGGCCTTGCCCTTTTCTCTCTCCAGCCTCAAGCCTGTTGGAGAACCCTTCCTGGTCCTGGCCGGAGCCTCGGCTCCCAGCGTCTCGCGGGAGGGCACGCTGAGCTGCATTCGCGGCTCCAGGTCCGGCCAGCAGCAGTTGGTGTGGGTGGGGCACGACGGCAAAGTGCAAGCTGCAACCGGCCAGCCACAGTCCTTCATCGGCCTTCCCCGGCTTTCCCCTGACGGCACGCGCGCGGCCGTGATCTCCAACGAGAACCAGAACACGGATGTCTGGATTCACGACCTCAAGCGCAGCACCCGTACCCGCCTTACCTTCGACCAGGGACCGGACACTCGCCCGGTATGGTCAGCGAAAGGAGACCAGATCGTTTTTCAAAACTCGCGTGACGGCAAGATCTTCATCAAAGCCGCCGACGGCACCGGCGCCGCCCAGGACCTGGGCGAAGGAGACCAGCCCAGCCTGTCGGCGGAGGGCAGCCACCTGGCCTTCATCCGAACCGGGAAAGACACCAAGTCAGATATCTGGTACATGCCCTTGACCGGAGAGCGCAAGCCCGTTGCTCTCATTGCCACCGCCGCTGATGAGCAGGGGCCACAACTCTCCCCCGACGGACGGTACCTGGCCTACGTCTCCGATGAATCCGGCCGCGACGAGATCTATCTCACCCGCTTCCCCAGCGGCGAAGGCAAGTGGCAGGTGTCGGTCAATTCGGGACTAACTGCCCGCTGGAGCCGCAAGGGCGACCTGCTCTTCTATCGCGGAGGAACCCGCGACATGATGAAGGTCACGGTCTCCACCGGCGCCTCCCCCTCTTTGGGTCAGCCGCAACTGCTGTTCGCCGCGGAAACCGCAGGCGTCCTGTTTGAAGGCCCTTTCCAGTTCGACGTCAGCCCCGATGGCCGCCGCTTCCTCATGGTTCGGGAGGTGGGCGAGAAAGCCCAATATGGAATCACCGTCGTCCAAAACTGGTTCGCCGAATTCAAGGACCGCAAGTAGGTAGAATCTTCTCCTCATGCCGGTCGCGCTGCGCTCCTTTGCCAAGATCAACCTCGGGCTGGCCATCGGCCCGCGCCGCAAGGACGGCTTGCACGAATTACGCACGGTATACCAGAGCCTTGCGCTTCACGACGTGGTGAAAGTGAGTGCGGAGCGAGGGGTAGGCATAGAGATTCGGTGCAGCGACGCGCGCGTGCCCACCGACTCGTCCAACACTTGCTATCGCATGGCCGAAGCAGTGCTGCGCGCGCTGAAAATCCAGCGCAGGGTTGCCATCAGCATCAAGAAGCGGCTGCCGGTGCAGGGAGGGCTGGGGGGAGCGTCGTCGAATGCGGTAGCCGTGCTGCTCGGTTTGGAGCGGGCACTGCGCCGGCGCATCCCCATGCAGAAAAAGCTGAAGCTCGCGGCCCAAGTCGGCTCCGACGTTCCCTTGTTTCTGCTGGGCGGCACGGTGATGGGGACGGGCCGGGGCGAAAAAGTTGCGGAACTGCCCGATTTGCCGGCGCTTTCCTGCGTTGTGGTGACGCCGGATGCAGGCGTCTCGACTCCCGGCGCGTTCGCTGCCTGGGACAAGATGCAGGCCGGCGGCCGTGCCACACAAACCAGCCGCGGCCGAGGGCGGCCGCTCCACACAGTTCTGGCCGGGGGTTTGACCGTACCGGCGTGGTTCGATAAAATAAGGGGGTTCAGTCGCCGGCTGGATGGGCGGCTGCGGGGTACCGCATCCGGTGTTCCGGGCGGCAAGAACGCTCGGGACCGGGCCGAGGCACTGCTTCTCGACCTTGTCCGTGCCGGAATCGACAACGATTTCGAAGCCGTCGTCTTTCCACAGCATCCCGAACTGCGAGAGGTGAAGAAGCTCTTGGTGCGCGAAGGCGCGGGCTACGCCTCGCTGTCGGGATCGGGCTCGGCAGTGTACGGACTTTTTGCCAGCCGGCAGAAGGCGGCACAGGCTGCGGCCAAGTTGCGGCGGCAGGGCGTTCCGGCGCAAGCTACCTGGACCTTGTCGCGGCGGGAATATAGGCGGATGATGTGGATTTGAGACAGTATGGCGTGGTGAGGTATTGGGAAAAGGGATCCCTCGCTGCGCTCGGGATTGGGGCTGCGGGGAACGGGTTTGGGCGGTCGACTAATGGTAGGTCAAGTGCCTTTGGAGCACTTTGTCCAGGTTCGAATCCTGGCCGCCCAGCCAGTAAAGGGCAGGTGTCAGGGATCAGGTGTCAGGTGTCAGAGTAGCGACTAACGACTGAGTTATGGCGACGGTTCCCACCACCACGACGGAGAAGAAGGGGCAGCCGGCTGAGGGCCAGCAGCAGCGTCCGCAAGGGCGTCCGCAGCGGCGGCCGCAGCGGCCGCGCCGCGAAGACAAGATCAAGGTCTTCTCGGGCTCGGCCAACGAGCCGCTGGCCAACGAAGTGTGCGCCATCCTGGGGTTTCCGCGCGGGCAGTCGCAGGTGACGCGCTTCTCCGACGGCGAGTGCTACGTGCAGATTCTGGAGAACGTGCGGGGCAGCGACGTGTTCATCCTGCAGCCCACCTCCGACCCTGTGGACACGCATCTGATGGAGTTGCTGCTGATGATTGACGCGCTCAAGCGGGCGTCGGCGCGGCGCATCACCACCGTGATTCCCTACTTCGGATACGCCCGCCAGGATCGCAAAGACAAACCGCGCGCGCCCATATCCTCCAAGCTGGTGGCGGATCTGCTGACCACTGCGGGAGCGCACCGCGCGCTGATCGTGGACCTGCACGCGCCCCAGATCCAGGGCTTCTTCAACATCCCGGTGGACCATCTGTTCGCCTCGCCGGTGCTGGTGTCGTACTTCCGGGAGCTGAGGCTGCCCAACCTGACCGTGATTTCGCCGGACGCGGGCGGGGTGGAACGGGCCCGCTTCTTCGCCAAGAAGATGGACTCGGCATTGGCCATCGTGGACAAGCGGCGCACCGACCGGAACGTGGCGGAAGTGATGCACGTGATCGGCGACGTAGAAGGGCGCACCTGCTTGATCCTCGACGACATCATCGACACCGCGGGCACGCTGGTGAAGACCACGGAGGCGCTGCTGGAGGCGGGCGCCATCGAAGTCCATGCCTGCGCGTCGCATGCGGTGCTGTCGGGAGACGCGCTGGAGCGCATTTCCGGCTCGCGCCTGAAGCAGTTGGTGGTCACCAACACCATCCCGCTCAAGCCGGCGGCGCAGAAGGAACCCAAAATCAGGGTGCTCTCCATTGCCGGGCTGGTGGCGCGGGCCATCCAGTCGATTCATGAAGAGACCTCGGTGAGCACGCTTTCGAGTTAGCAGTAACCAGTACCTAGTACCCAGAGGAATCGAGAGACGAGTATGGCAAACACAGAAGTGGTAGTGGCAGCGGAGACGCGCAGCGAAAGTTCGCGCGGGAAGAACGAAGCGCGGCGCCTGCGCCGCGCCGGCCGCATTCCGGCCGTGCTCTACGGGGCTCGCAAGAGCTCGGTCGCCGTCACCCTGAACCCGCGGGAGATCACGCACATCCTGCATTCCGAGTCCGGGCACAACACCATCTTCGATGTGCAGGTGGGCGAAGAGCGCAGCAAGGTCATGATCGTGGACTGGCAGTACGAGCCGGTGCGCGGCGCGCTGCTGCACGTGGACCTGAAGCGCATCGCCATGGACCAGCGCCTGCGCGTCAAGGTGCCCATCCTGCTCAAGGGCGAGGCCGAAGGGGTGAAGCAGCAGGGCGGAATCCTGGAGCAGGTGCTGCGCGAAGTGGAACTTGAGTGCCTGCCCGGCGACATCCCCGGACACGTTGACGTGGACATTTCCCACCTGGTGTTCGGGGTGGTGGTGCGGGTCTCCGATCTGCCGGCCTCGGAGAAGCTTAAGTACCTGACCGACGCTAATTATCCCGTGGCCCACATCGTGTCGGTGAAGGAAGAAGTGGTGGTCGCGCCGGAAGCCGCGCTGGATGCCGCTGCCGTGGTCCCGGCCGAGCCCGAGGTCATCAAGAAGGGCAAGCAGGAGACGGAAGAGGAACTGGCGGCTGCGGCTGCCGAAGCCGGCAAGCCGGAGAAGAAGGAGAAAGAGAAGAAGGAGAAAGAGAAGAAGTAAGCGTGAAGCTGATCGTCGGTCTCGGCAATCCGGGCATCGAGTATCAGTTCACGCCGCACAACATCGGGTTCCTGGCGGTGGATCGCATCGCCGAGCAGTGCGGGGCGCGGGTTTCCAACCGCCGCTGCCGCTCGCTCACCGCCAGCGCCAGCTTTGCCGGGCATCCGGTGGTGCTGGCCAAGCCGGAAACCTGGATGAACCTGAGCGGCATGGCGGTACGCGAGCTGGTGGAAAAGTGGGAAGCGGATCCGTCGCAGGACTTGATTTTGATTTACGACGAGCTCGACCTGCCGCTGGGCGGTATGCGCATTCGGCAGCGGGGCGGATCGGCCGGGCACAACGGGATGGAGTCCATTCTGGGAGCGCTGGGAACGGATGAGTTCCTGCGTATCCGGCTGGGCATCGGGCCCGAGCACAAGCCCGCGGACGGTGCGCGCTACGTGCTGGCGCCTTTCCGGAAAGCGCAGTATGCGGTGGTGGACGAAATGCTGGAACGCGCCGCCGAAGCGGTCAAGGTGATTTTGGAGAGCGGGCCAGGCGCGGCCATGAACCGCTTCAATCAAAAGCCCGAGCCGCCCGAAAACTGAGTTCAGGAGAGTGGGGACAACGAATGCAACGAACCTATGAAGTGATGTTCATCGTCCGGCCGGATATGGTGGACGAAGAAGTGGACAAGCTGGTTTCCACCCTGGAAAACGGGGTGAGCGCGAGCGGGGGAACGGTGAAGATTGTGGAGCGCATGGGGCGCCGCCGCCTGGCCTACACGGTGCGCAAGTTCCAGGAGGGCAACTACGTGCTGTTTACCGTCTTCGGCTCGGGCGAAACCATTCACGAGCTGGAGCGCCGGTTGCGGGTCACCGAGCCGGTGATCAAGTTCCTCACCGTGCGCACCGACGAGGAAGACAAGCGGCTGGAGAAAGTGAAGAAGATCCGCGCCTCTCGGGTGCGGCGCAGCTCGATGCCGGCTGAGACCGGCGCCGAGCCGCCGGCGACCGCCGTCGGAGCCTGAAGCGGCCTGGCCGAGGGCGGCCGGGCACCATCCGCAGAAAGCTGAAAAGGAGAAGCATGGCAGACGAAATCCAGAAGAGTCCCGAAGCTACCGCCCCGGAGGCGGCGGCCCCAAGCCCAGGCCCAAGCCCAGGCCCAGGCCCAGGCCCAAGGCCGGGCGGCGGTTCAGGTCCGGGTGGCGGTTCACGGTTCGGTCCGCGGCGCGGGCCGCGTCCCGGAGGACCGCCGCGCGAAGGCGGACGCAAGTTTTTCCGCCGGCGCAAGGTGTGCAAGTTCTGCGTGGAGAAGATTGACGCCATCAACTACAAGGACGTCCGCCTGCTCCAGCAGTTCGTGGGCGAGCGCGGCAAAATCGTGCCCCGGCGCATCACCGGGGTGTGCACGCCGCATCAGCGCCGGGTTTCCGCCGCCATCAAGCAGGCGCGTAACATCGCGTTGCTGGCGTTTTCGGGCAGGTAGTACCCAGTACCTAGTACCTAGTGCCCAGTGCCGGGTCAAAGACCCGGCGCTACACAGCCAGGAGTCATCATGGAAGTCATTCTGAAAGAAGACGTACCCAAGCTGGGCCATCGCGGCGAAGTGGTGAAGGTGGCCGACGGCTATGGGCGCAACTACCTGCTGCCAAAACGGCTGGCCATCGAGGCCACCAAGGGCAACCGCGCCGTGATCGAGCAGATGAAGGTTTCGTCCCAGCGGCGCAGCGACCGCGAGAAGGCCGATGCCGAGAGCCTGTCCAAACAGCTCGAGGGCGCCACGCTCTCCTTTGCGCGCAAGGCCGGCGAGCAAGATCATCTGTTCGGCTCGGTGACCAACGTCGACATCGCCGAGGCCCTCGCTTCCCAGGGTTTCACCGTGGATCGGCGCAAGATCCAGCTCGACGAGCCCCTGAAGAACCTGGGCGAGTTCACCGTCACCATCAAGCTTCACCGCGACATCACCGCCCAGGTGAAGGTGGTGGTGGCGAAAGAAGCGGAGTAGCGATGTGCGATGTCTGATGTCTGATGTGCGATGTTTCGCCGCCCGCTCGTGGCTTCGCACATCGCACATTACGCCCAGAGCTGGGCTGGCTCTGTTGCATCCTCGCAAAAGCAAACCCAAGATCCCTCGGCACGCCCTCTCCCGCGCGGCGGGATCGGGCGGCTCGGGATGACCAACGAAAGAAGGGCTGGGAACGCAGGGCCCCGACAAGTCGGGGCTCAGGCTGAAGCCAGAGCTACCGAGCCCGGTTCTCCCACCTGCGGAGGATGTCAACACCCCCTCCTACCTCCCACCTCCTAGCCCCTAGCATGTGGACTTCCAGCCCTTGGTGATGCTCACAAATCGCTCATAAAGCCGTCAAAGTGGGTGTAGGGAAGCGGCTAAGTGGGGCATACTGTTAGGGTCCCGGACGCTCATGCAGGAGAGGAAAATGGCGGCCGAAGCCGGGGTTATGCAACGAACGGTTGGCGGCGGTTCCGGAAGCATCCCCGCGCGGGGATCCATGGCGAGCCAGAGTCTGAGGCGGGTGGACGACAGCGCCCTGATCCGCGAGGCGCAGCGCGGCAACCGCGCGGCCTTCGAGGAGCTGGTGCGGCAGTACGACCATGCGGTGCTGCGGCTGGCCATGAACCTGATGCGCTCGGAACAGGACGCCCAGGACATCTATCAGGAGGCGTTCCTGAAGGCCTACCGCAACGTGGGCAACTTCCGCTTCGAGTGTTCGTTCTACACCTGGATCTACCGCATCGTGGTGAATCTTTGCCTGGACCAGATTCGCAAGCGACAAGTGCGGAAGGAAGACGCGCCGGTGGCGGTGGACCGCGACGGCACCGAGTACAGCCTGCTGGACGCGGTGGCCGATGACCGGGCCGGGGCGAATCCGGAGCGCGACCTGATGCGGCGCGAGCTGGGCACCAAGATCACCCGCGCCCTGGAGCGGCTGACGCCGCGGGAGCGCATGGTGTTCGAACTGAAGCATTATCACGGACTCAAGCTGCGCACCATCGGCGAAATGCTGGAAACCACGGAAGACACCGCTAAGAACACGTTGTTCCGGGCCACGCAGAAACTGCGGGGCTCGCTGGCGGAGATGCGATAAAGGAGTGGGGTCATGAACTGCGAATGGGTGAAGGCCAACGCGATTGATTACCTGTACGACGAACTGGCCGACGACGCGCGCTACGAGCTGGAGCACCACGTGGAGCGCTGCGCCGGTTGCACGCAGGAACTGGAATCGGCGCGCGCCTTCAAGGAATCGCTGACGGCGCTGCCCCGCGTGGAGCCCTCGCCCAGCCTGCTGGCCGCCTCGCGCATGCGTTTGCAGGAAGCGCTGGAAACCACCGAGCAGGCATCGGGCTGGCTGCGCTTCTTCGATCCCAGCGCCTGGCTGCGGCAGGTAAGGTTCTCGCCCGCTCTGGCCGCCGTGATCCTGATGGTGGGATTCGGCGTGGGCGTGGCCACCACCTTCAAGCTCAAGACCAACGGTGCGCCCCCGGCCGGCACCGGTCCGGAAGCGTCCGAGGCCTCCATTGCCGGCATTCGCTCCATCAGCCAGGATCCGCGTTCCCGCCTGGTTCAGATTCAGTACGACCAGGTGCAGCGCGAGTCGCATGAAGGCTCGCTCGACGATCCGCGCGTCCAGGAATTGCTGCTGTACGCGGCGCGCAACAATCCCAACTCCGGGCTGCGCCTGGACTCCATTGACCTGCTGACCACCAAGCCGGACGATAGCCGCGTGCGCGAGGCCCTGATGTACGCCCTGCGCTACGACCGCAATCCGGGCGTGCGGCTGAAGGCGCTGGAAGGTTTGCGCCCCTACGTGGCCGGCGACGTGCGGGTGCGCGATGCGGTGCTGGAGGCGCTGGTGAACGATCCCAACTCGGGCGTGCGCACTCAGGCCATTCAGTCGTTGCAGGCGGTGAGCGCCGACGGCAGCGTGCGCGTGGCCCTGCAGGGCCTGGCCGCTCGCGACCAGAGCCCGTACATCCGTCGTGAATCGCAGCGCGTGCTGGATGCGCTGCCGGAGATTGATTAGCAGGTGCAGGGAAGTGGAAGTAAAATCCGTCTTACTGGCAAGGAGTGGAATTGAATCGGATTCTTAAAATCGCAATGGTGGTTGTGGTGGGCGGCTGGGCCGCCGGCATCCAGGCGCAAAACGCGACCTCGGACGCGCCGGTGGCCATCCAAACCCGTTTCTATCAGGAAGGAAACAGGTGGGTGGAGGAAATTACCGGGACGCTCACCTCGGCGAAGGGCTTCAAGCTGATAACCGATTTGGGCGGCATCGAGATTGAAGGTGCTGCTCAGCCCAACATCACCTACGTGGTTCGCAAGCGCGCCTATAAGGCGTCATCCGAGCAGGAGGCCAAGCGCATCCTGGCGGAGTTCCAGGTGCGCGCCTCGCGCACCGCGGAAGCGGCGGTGCTGGTGGGTGACCTGTCGGAGCCGCACTCTCACCTGCACAAGAAGCTGAGCGCGGAGTTTCTGATTCGCGTGCCCCGCGAGCTGCTGTGGGTGAAGGCTGCCACCGACGGCGGCGGCGTGGCGGTGAAGAATATCGCCGGCAAGGTGTATGCCATGACCGAGGGCGGCGGCATCACGCTCGACGCCATTGGTGGGGCGGTAGTGGCCGAGACCGCGGGCGGCGGCATCGACGTGGGCTGGCTGGGCAGCGATGCCGTGCTGCAGACCGCCGGGGGCGGCGTGAGCGTCAAGTCCGTAAAGGGCAAGCTTGTGGTCGAAACCGGCGGCGGCGGCATTGCCATCGGCACTGTGGGTGGACCGGTGACCGTGAGTACGGATGGTGGCGGTATCGCGGTGGATGAATGTGGCGGGACGCTGCATGCGGAAACCCAGGGCGGCGGCATCACTATCGGTTCGGCGAACGGCGCCGTGGTGCTGAGCAGCCAGGGCGGCAGCATCCAACTGAACGGGGCCAAGGGTCCGGTGCGGGCGGAGACCATGGGCGGTGGCATGAAGCTGCTCAACCTCACCCACGGCGTCAACGCGGAGACCGCGGCCGGCTCCATCGTTGCCCAGTTTGTGGGCGGGCGGGATACGTTCACCGCCTCCTCGCTGGAAACCTCCCATGGCGACGTGATCATCTATCTGCCGGAGGGCCTGGGTGTGAACCTGGAAGCGGACATTGACGCGGCCGACGGCCACACCATCCGCTCGGATTTTCCCGAAGTGCGCATCGAAACCCAGGGAGGCTCGTACGGTCCCAAGCAGATTTCCGCCGCGGGCGCCATCAACGGCGGCGGACCGCTGCTCAAGGTGCACACCACGCTGGGCAACATCGTGATTCAACGCGGGAAGAAGTGACCCGCAACTGCGGCAACGATCAAGAGGGAAGGATGAAATGAAAAACCTATTGTGGATGTTCATGACGGTATTGCTGGTGGCTCTGCCGGCATCGGCAAGAACCACGCAGGTGCTATGGCTGGGTGCGGACTCGGAGGCCTCGGCGGAAACCGTGATTATCGCCGGCGAAGAATCGCTGTTGGCGCGCGCGCCGGGAAGCGCCTTCCTGGGCGTGGACATCGAGGACGTTACCGCTGACCGCGTGGCCGCGCTCAAGCTGAAGGAAGAACGCGGCGTCGAGATCAAGGTGGTGGACCAGGACGCCCCCGCGGGCAAGGCCGGGCTGAAGGTGGGCGATGTGATCCTGGAGTTCAACGGCCAGCCTGTGGAAAGCTCGCTGACGCTGCGCCGCATGATCCACGAGACCCCGCCGGGCCGCGCCGTGAAGCTGGGCATAAGCCGCGACGGCCAGCCGCTCACCGTCACCGCCACCCTCGCCGACCGGAACAAGATGTGGGCCAAGGAAAAAAGCAAAATCAAGGTGGCGCCCAGGGTCCAGGTCGCTCCGCGCGCGTTTGAGATGCCGAACTTCGACGTGCTGGTGCGCACCACCTCCTCGCGCAACGGATTGCAGGTGGAGAACCTTACCCATCAACTGGGCGAGTTCTTCGGAGTGAAAAACGGGGAGGGCGTGCTGGTTCGCTCGGTGGAGAAGAACAGCCCGGCGGAAGCGGCCGGCATCCGCGCCGGCGACGTGATCGTGAAGGTGGAGAGCGAGCGCATTGCCGATACCGGGGACTGGCGCAGCGCCATGCGCCGCCACAAGAGCGGAAAAGTGTCGCTGGGCGTGGTGCGCGAGAAGCGCGAGCAGAGCCTCCCCATCACCATCCCCGAGGAGACCCGCGAGGCGCTGAAGGACAAGGACCAGTCTTTCCTGCAGTTCGACATGCCGGAATTCGAAGTGCCGCTGCCAGAAATGGATTTCGATTTCGACTACGACTTTGATACTGAGGAACTCGATCGGCGGCTGCAGAAGATGCAGCCCGAGATCGAGCGCATGAAGCGCGAAGCTCTTGCCAAGTCGCGCTCCGAACTGAAGCGCAGCAGCGCCGACGTGCAGCGCGCCCTGCGCCAGGCCCAGACCGAACTGGAGCGCGAGATGCAACGCCTGCGCCGGGAGCTGGACCGCGAGCTGCGCAGCAACCCCCAGCAGAAGGCCCAATAGATTCGTTTCGAAGAAGAGTGTTGGTCAGAGCGGCCCGGGATGAATCCGGGCCGCTTTGGTTCAGGACTGATCTCATAAATGTTGCGCATCTTGGCGCCGGGGCTGAAGCCCGGTTCCGAAGCCGCCATTGACGCGGGCCTAAAGGCCCGCTCTCCCACCGATCCTCCCACCGATTCTCCCACCGATTCCCCCACCGATTCCTCCGATGTGGCAGTCATGAGATGAGTTGTTGAGGAACGGCCCGGCTCGATGCAGTCCGGGCGAGGCGGCCCGGCTCGATGCAATTCCGGCCGAGGCGGCCGGGCTGCATCTCTACTCTTCCCAGCGGCGGAACAGGATGGAGCCGTTGGTGCCGCCGAATCCGAAGGAGTTGGTGAGTGCCAGGCGCAGGTTGGGGGCGGGGCGCGCCTGGTTGGGGACGTAATCCAGGTCGCAATCGGGATCGGGGTTCTCGTAGTTGATGGTGGGCGGAAGCATCTGGTCGCGCAGCGCCAGCACGGTGATGCCGGCTTCGAGGCCTCCGGCGCCGCCCAGCAGGTGTCCGGTCATGGACTTGGTGGAACTGATCGCGACCTTCTTGGCATGCTCGCCGAAGGCGCGCTTGATGGCGATGGTTTCCAGGCGGTCGCCGATGGGCGTCGAAGTGCCGTGGGCGTTGATGTAGCCCACGTCCTGGGGCGCGACCTTGGCGTCGTTCATGGTGGTCAGCATGACGCGATAAGCTCCGTCGCCCCCTTCGGCGGGCTGGGTGATGTGATAGGCGTCGCCGCTCATGCCGTAACCGACGATCTCGGCCAGGATGGAAGCGCCACGGCGGCGGGCGAACTCCAGCTCTTCCAGGATCAGGATGCCCGCGCCCTCACCCACCACGAAGCCGTCGCGGCCGGAGTCCCAGGGCCGCGAGGCCTTCTCCGGAGCGTCGTTGCGGGTGGAGAGTGCGCGCATGGCGGCAAAGCCGCCCACGCCCATGGGAGTGATGGCGGCCTCGGTGCCGCCGGCGATCATGGCGTCGGCGTCGCAGCGCGCGATGATCTTGAAGGCGTCGCCGATGGAATGCGCGCTGGAGGTGCAGGCGGTGCACGTGGCCTCGTTGGGGCCCTTGGCGCCGTAACGAATGCTCACCTGTCCCGCGGCCAGGTTGACGATGGCCGCGGGAATGAAGAACGGTGAGATCCTGCGCGGGCCGCCCTTGAGCAGCGCCGCGTGCTCGCGCTCGATCACGTCAAACCCGCCGATGCCGGAGCCGATGTGCACGCCCACGCGTGGGCCCAGTTCAGGCGTGATCTTCAGGCCGGAACTCTGCATGGCTTCCTGGGCTGCGGCCAGCGCCAGGTGGATGAAGCGGCCCATCTTCTTGATTTCTTTTTTCTCGATGAAGTTGAGGGGGTCGAAGCCTTTGACTTCGGCGGCGATCTGGCAGGCGAAATCGGAGGGATCGAACTGAGTGATGCGGGCCACGCCGCTCTTGCCGGCGAGCAGGTTCTTCCAGGTTTGCTCCGCGGTGTTGCCAACGGCGGAAACCAGTCCGACCCCGGTGACCACGACGCGACGCGTCAAGTGATTAGATCCCTCGCTTCGCTCGGGATGACCGCGCGCGGCGCTGGCGCCGCGCAGACGCGGTCATTTTGCGGCCTTCGCGTTCTTGCCGATGTAGTCGACGGCGTCCTTGACGGTGCGGATCTTCTCGGCGTCCTCGTCGGGGATTTCGATTTCGAACGCCTCCTCGAAGGCCATCACCAGCTCGACGGTGTCCAGCGAGTCGGCGCCCAGGTCGTCCACAAACGACGCGTTGGGCGTGACTTCGCCCTCGTCCACTCCCAACTGCTCCACAATAATCTGTTTTACCTTCTCGTCTACGCCTGGCATCGGCTAATGCCTCCTCAGGAGTCTTCCCAAACCACTTAGTGTACTTGCGGTTGCGAAGCTGTGTAAAGCGGCCGAGCTAGGGGGAAGGGATGATCACGCGGAGGGTGCGTGGCGACACGCTGACGATGACGGGAGTGTGAGTCACCAGCTCGCCGTCAGCGTACACGGGAAGCGGCGGGTCGCACTCGATGCGCGCTTCCGAGGCGCGGAAGTACTCCACTTCGGGCATGGAGATGTGCGCGCCGCTGTAGACGCGGTGCAAGCAGCGCAGCAGGCGCAGGCGTCCTGCACCGCGGATGCGGACCAGGTCGAGCAGGCCGTCGTCGAGCAGGGCCTGGGGCGCGATGCGCATGCCCCCGCCATAGTTGGGGGCGTTGGCGAAGGCCAGCATCCAGGAAATGGACGATTTTTCCATGGACGATTGATTCATTGAAGGTTGCAGATTGACCGCGCTCTCCGTGTTGACGGTGATGGTCTGTGGCCGGAAGCTGAGGATGGCGGCGAGGGCGGCGAGCGCGTAGCCGCCTCGTGCGCGCAGCCAGGGTGGCATGGCGTTGGCGCGGCGGTTGGCGTCGGCGTCCACGCCCAGGCCGCCGACACAGCAGAAGAAAGTTGCGAGTTCCGAGTTCCGAGTTGCGAGTTGGTCCTGTGTGGGGCGTCCACTCGCAGCCGCGTCCGCGGCAGCCTGATGGGCTCCTGCAACGCGACTGGGGGCGGCTGCGCCCGGCGTGATCACGCCCAGGTCCACGTCGCGCACGTTGTTGGCCCCGGAGCAGAAGCGCTGCCAGGCGGCCAGCGAGTCCTGCGTTGTGCGCAAGCCGAGGGCGCGGGCGAAGTCGTTGCCGCTGCCGCGGGGAACCGCCAGCAGCGGAATGCCGGTGCGCGCCAAGTGTGGAAGCTGGCGATGCACGGTGCCGTCGCCGCCGAAGATGAGCACCGCATCCGCGGCAGACGGCGATCCTTCGGAGCGCAACTCCACGCCCGGCAGGTGGAAGGGCTGGAGGTCACGAAGGGAAGCCGCAGGCCCGAGGATCGCCAGCGCGCGCACTGCTATTTTCGGTACAAGGCCGCCGCCAGAATGCCCAGCAGCGTGATGCGCACCAAGTCGAAGCCGATGGACTTGTAGATAACCTCAACGGGCCAGGGCTGCACTGCGTAGTAAGTGAGATATCCGGGGACGGCCGTCATCAACCACACCGCCACGCCAAAGCGAATGCCTTGCCCAATCCACGGCTTCTCGGTAACTCCCTGGGCGTAAATCCAGGCAAGCGCGAGGGAGTAGAGGATGTTGGCTACGATCATGTATTGGAAATAGTTCTGCGCGTCCGCTTCGGTGCGCAGCAGGTTGGGGAGCTTGCTGTAGTCGTCGTGCAGCAGCACGGCGTGGATGGCGAAGTTGAGCAGGAAGCCAACGATGAAAACAACCACCGCGGTGATGAGGAACTTCTTGGTGTTCATGCACGTCTCCTGTGGGGCGCAAGGGTAGCACAAGGGCAGGAGGCAGGAGGCGGGAGGATCGAAACAAGACTCCCTCTCGGAAGGGCACGGCTTCAGCCGTGCTGTAGAATGCGCCCTTGACGGCGGCTTTAGCCGCTGAGGGCAGTCTCATGAAACCGGGCCGAGTGCACAACTTTGGAACCTACTTCGTCACCGCTCAAACCTGGGAGCGACGGCCGCTGTTCAGGTCCGAAAGGCTCGCCAAGCTGTTCCTGGACACCCTGCAGCACTATCGTCGGGAGAAAAAGTATCTGTTGCATGAGTTTGTGCTCATGCCCGACCACTTTCATGCTTTGCTCACTCCCGAGGGCATCACGCTAGAAAGAAGCATGCAGTTCATCAAAGGAGGGTTTTCACACCGGGCAGGGAAGGAGATAGCTCCGAACTCGGAGATTTGGCAGAGAGGGTTCACCGATCATCGGATTCGCGACGCCGCAGACTACTCGCACCACCGGGAATACATCCGACAGAATCCAGTTCGTGCCAAGTTCTGTGCTACGCCGGAAGAATACCCTTACAGCTCGGCCGGCTCCGTCATTGCGCTGGATCCGGTCCCTCAGCGGCTAAAGCCGCTAGTCTAGGCGTCCTTAACGGCACGGCTGAAGCCGTGCCCCTCCGAAGGAGTGCTTCATGGGCCCGTGGTAATGGAAACTCGCTTCATCTTGCGGCCGAGCCGCACAACCACTTCCTTCGGCAGCGGTGGATCAATCCCGATCCACTGCGTGCTTTGAGCAACACCGTCAATACTGACCGCACCCTCTTGGATTTTCCGCAGTCCCTCAGCAACAGAAGCAGTGAGGCCAGCTTTGGTCACCAACTTGTCCACTCGCACAACCATCTTCCCATCCGAAGTGCCTTCAACCATCAATGCAATGTTGTACTGGGCTACATCCTGAAGGCGCACGGAAACCGTCTCCACATTCTCTGGCACTTCGCCCTTCTGGAATTGTTTGGACCAGTCTTCGGCGGCCTGTTGCGCGGCCTTTTCCGAGTGGAAGTCGGCGACAATCTTGGTGGCCAGGCCCTTCTTCGCATTCATGGGATGCAGCTTGCCGCTCTTCACCTGCTGCTGCATGGCGGCGATGCCGGACATGGAGGTGTCGGTGAGCAGCTCCCAGTAGCGCCACATCATCTCGTCGGAAATGGACATGAGCTTGCCGAACATTTCCAGGGGCGGCTCGGTGATGCCCACGGCGTTGCCGAACGATTTCGACATCTTCTGCACGCCGTCCAGGCCTTCTAGCAGCGGCGTGGTGAGCACGATCTGCGAGGGCTGGCCGTAAGCGCGCTGGATTTCGCGGCCCACCAGCAGGTTGAATTTCTGGTCGGTGCCGCCCAGTTCCACGTCGGCTTCGAGAGCCACCGAGTCGTAGCCCTGGGCCAACGGATAGAGCAGTTCGTGGATGGCGATGGGCTTTTCGGCGTCGAAACGGGCGTGGAAGTCTTCGCGCTCCAGCATCTGCGAGACCGTGTATTGGGCGGCCAGGCGGATAAAGTCGTCGGCGGTGAACTTCGCGAACCAGCGGCGGTTGAAATCGATGACTGTCTTTTCCGGATCGAGGATCTTGAACACCTGCGCCTTGTAGGTGTCGGCGTTTGTCTCGATCTCTTCTTGCGTGAGCGGCGGGCGCGTGACCGAGCGCCCGGTGGGATCGCCGATCATGCCGGTGAAGTCGCCGATGAGGAAGATGACCGTGTGTCCCAGGTCCTGGAAGTGCTTGAGCTTGCGGATGAGGACGGTGTGGCCAAGATGCAAGTCGGGCGCGGTGGGGTCGAAGCCGGCTTTCACGCGCAGCGGGCGTCCGGATTTGCGCGACTGCTCCAGGCGCTCGCGAAGTTCGCTCTCGCGGATGATTTCCGCGGCGCCCTTTTTGAGGTAGCTGAACTGCTCGTCGACCGGCGCAAAGTTCGGCATGCGCTCGATTATAAGAGCAGTTCACGGTTGCAACAGGCTGTTATAGTGACTTTCCACATCGAACTAGACCCTGCACCCGGAGCCGGCGACATGAGTCTATGGTTGTTCGAGGCTTCCCAGCCAGATTCGAAGAGGAGTGTGGTGGTGTGGTGGGAGCTTCGCAGGATTCCCTACAACATCTTTATCGCTGTTGCGGCATTCGCGGCGTTCCTTTCTCTTCAAGTGGTAGGCAGCCAGATGATCAAACCCGGAGAGGACTTGGTTGAACCGATGTTGCTTTTCGTACTGGTCCCTGGGTTCTTTGTGGGCGTAAATGTTTGTTATACGGCGGGCTGGTTTCTGGAGTTATTCGCAAGGCGATATGGGACTGTTTTCACTCCGGTCTTGCGCGTGCGGCTCTTTCAGTTGGGTCTGACTTTCTCAGCGATTGTGGTATTCCTACCGCCTGTATTGCTACTCGCTTTGTGGCTGTTCTTCCGAATCTAGCGAATTCCTTAGGCTGGGTCCACGGTCTCCAGCCCACCAATGTCTCGGTTCCTCACCCTTTCTCCACCACCCGTCGTCCTACGATCTCCCAATGACCTGCGAGCGCGATGTTGATGGCCTCGGTGTAGGCGATGTGTTCCTGCTCGAGGATGCGGGCGGCGAGTGAGTGTTCATCGTCGGTGTCGAGCACGGGCACGGTCTTCTGCAAGATGATGGCGCCGTGGTCCAAGTGCTCGTCCACAAAATGAACGGTGCAGCCTGAAACCTTCACGCCGTGCTCCAGGGCTTGCTTCTGCGCTTCGAGGCCAGGGAACGCCGGAAGCAGCGACGGATGGATGTTAAGGATGCGCTGCGGAAACTGCTGGATGAACCAGGGCGAGAGCAGGCGCATGTAGCCCGCCAGGCAGACCAGATCCACGCGCTGCTCGGTCAGCGCGGCGACGACCTCGCGGTCGTGGGCTTCGCGTTCCTTGCCTTTGGACGGAATCACGCGCGCGTCGAGTCCGCGGCGGCGGGCCGCCTCGATGCCGGGCGCGTCGGCGCGATTCGAAATCACCACCGCAATGCGCGCGCCGGGGATGCGGCCGGCGGCGACGGAGTCGGCGATGGCCTCAAAGTTGGAGCCGCGGCCGGAAAGGAGGATGGCGATGTTCTTGATAGATTGAATCATTGAATCAGTGAATCATTGAATCATTGCGTGAGTGCGAGCGGTCGGCCAATGATTCAATCGCTCAATGATTCAATCGTCGAGTTGCTGCGATCGAGCTCACGAGTAGATAACCTTCCGCTCTCCGCGCACGATCCGTCCGATGGTATAGCCCTTTTCGCCGGCGCGGCGAAGCAGGGTTTGCACGCGCTTGAGCTTTGCCGGCGGCACCACCAGCACCATGCCGATGCCCATGTTGAAGGTGCGGAGCATGTCGTCCTGGGGGACGTTGCCCAGCTTGCGCAGGTGCTCGAAGATGGGGAGCACGGGCCAGGAGCCCAGCTCCACCACGGCGCCGGTGTATCTGGGCAGCACACGCGGGAGGTTCTCCGTGATGCCGCCGCCGGTGATGTGCGCCAGCGCGGAAACCGCTCCGCTCTCCATCAGCGGCTTGACCGCCGGCCAATAGCTTTTGTGGACGCGCAACAGCTCGTTGCCTACCTTGTTCTGGATTTCGCCAACAAACGTCTGCGGGGTGTAGCCTGCGACCTCGAACAGCAGCTTGCGGGCGAGCGAGTATCCGTTGGTGTGCAGGCCGTTGGAGGGCAGGCCGATGAGCACGTCGCCCACGCGCACGTCTTTGCCGGTGAGGATGCGCTTGCGGTCCACCACGCCGACGATGAATCCCGCGAGGTCGTATTCACCCGCAGGATAGAAGCCGGGCATTTCGGCGGTTTCGCCGCCCAGCAGCGCGCAGCCGTTCTCCTTGCAGGCGCGGGCCATGCCGCCGATGATCTGCTCCACAACCTCGGTATCGAGGCGGCCGGTGGCCAGGTAGTCCATGAAAAAGAGGGGAGCGGCGCCCTGGACGGCGATGTCGTTCACGCAGTGGTTCACCAGGTCGGCGCCTACGGAGTGGTGCTGCGACATGGCGAAGGCGACTTTGAGCTTGGTGCCCACGCCGTCGACGCTGGAAACCAGCACGGGATCGCGGTAGCGCCGGCGGTCCACGGCAAAAAGCCCGCCGAAGCCGCCGATCTCGCTGAGCACTCCGCGGGTAAAAGTGCGGCGCGCCAGCAACTTGATGCGCTGCTTGGCGCGGTTGGCGCGATCAATATCCACGCCCGCGTCGGCGTAGGTGAGCACGCGCGGCTCGGTCGTGGATGCGCTCGGGGGTGCGCTCGGGGGTTCTCTCGTGGGTTTGCTGGCTGAGGGCAAAGTTCCTGCCGGACGCGCCCGGAAATCCTGCCCGCGCAGGGCGCGAGAAGAAGAGAGATTCTAGCATCCGGCGGGTTGCGTCCACCGACGGATGAAAACCGGGTGCTCACCAAGTCCGTCCCGGTACGTCTCTAACTGTACCGATACCCGGGCTATCCCCGATGTCCGCCTTGACGGCCTACGAATTCGGCCCTTTCCGCCTGGAGCCGGGCGAGCACCGGCTACGCGCCGGCGACACCCTGCTGCCACTCACGCCCCGGGCGTGTGAAGTGCTCCTGCACCTGGTACGGAATAGCGGCCAACTACAGCTTAAGGACGCTCTCTTGCAGCAAGTCTGGGGGCAGAGCTTTGTTGAGGAAAGCAACCTCACCCAAACCGTCTACGTGCTGCGCAAGACCCTGGCGAGCGTGGATCCGCGGAGCGAATACATCGAAACTGTGCCTCGCAAGGGTTACCGATTCCGGGCGGCGGTACGGGAAGTAAACCTACGGTCAGAACCGCCGGAGACCCGGCGCGAGCCCGTGGGGGGAGCCGCAGTCCCGATGCAGCTTGCAGTGGCGGTTCGCGCTCGCTTTGCCGGGAAACATTGGCTGGCGGCAGGAGGAGCACTGCTGCTGGCGATCGGAATCATGCAGGGCCTGCGGCCGTCGAGCGCGTCGGGAGGCGGAGAACCTGCAACCGCTACGCCCGCGGCGGAGGGCAGCATCGAGCGCGTGGCCGGCAATCCTGCGCCATCGGGCGGGAGCGATAGCCTACGCGGCCGGGTTCCGCAGCCGCGAGGGCCGGCTCTGGAGATGGTAGCGGTGAGGATCAGCACGCCGGACGAAGTGCGGCAGGCAATTGATCTCTGCTACCTGCTGTACGTGAACCGCCTCAGCGATCAGGCGACCAGCTACTGCCAAACCGCGCTGCAGGCGCAGCCCGACCAGGTGCAGGGACATCTGTTCCTGGGTTTGATTGCGCAGCAGCAGCGCGATAACCACCGCGCTTTGCGGTACCTGGAGCAGGCCCGGAAGCTGGCGCGGGGCGACAGCTATTACAGCGTGCTGGAAGCCATGGGCGGCGCCTATGCCGCTGCCGGAAACCACGCCGCTGCTGCCGGCATCCACGACCAACTGGAGCAGGCCGCCCAGGAACGGGTGGCGGCCCGGGCCAGCGCCGCCGGACTGAAAGCCACACTGGGCGACGTGGAGGGGGCAGTCCGCGACCTGCAGGCCCTGGCTCCGGGAGGAGACTTGCCCGCCGACTTGCTGCTTGATCCGCGCCATGAAGCCTTGCGCGCCCATCCTCGATTCCGCGCGCTGCGAGGATTCCGCGCGTTGCGAGGCGGCGGGGGCGGGCTGCAGGGCGGGTCTGGTCAGGCTCCGACTACGGTGCTGGCCGATGCCCCTGACTAAGGCTGAGCATTCGATTTGAGAATCTTTTGAGCGCATCCTGAAGATTTCGCCGCTGCTGCCCCTTCAAACTACTCCCCGGAGGTCATTATGCGAGGCTGGCTTGCGTCTTTTTCCCTGGCGGTTCTGGTGTGTCTGGTGGTCACTGGTTCGGGCCGCGCGCAGACGGCAACGTCCCTCGATCTGGACGGCATCGACCGCAGCGTGGATGCGTGTGTGGATTTCTACCAGTACGCCTGTGCGGGGTGGCGCAAGAGCAATCCGCTGCCCGCTGACCGCCCGCGCTACGCGCGCTTTGACGAAGTGCAGGAAAGGAACCTGGTCATTCTGCGCGAAGTGATGGAAGCCAGCGCGGCTTCGTCGGATCCGATTCAACGAAAAGTGGGCGATTTCTACGCCTCGTGCATGGACGAAAGCGGCGTCAACCGGCAAGGCCTGGAACCGATTGCCGCCGATCTGGCGGCCATCCAGAAGCTGGCTTCCAAAGCCGAGCTGGTGCGGTACCTGGCGGCAGGCCACCGCCGCGGCGTGCCCGCCTTCTTCGGCTTCGCGTCCACGCAGGACAGCAAAGATTCGACGAAGGTCATTGGAGGTTTCGGCCAGGGCGGTCTGGGTATGCCCAACCGCGACTACTACTTCGAAGACTCGGAGCGCATGAAAGAGGTGCGGGCGAAGTATCGCTCGTTTCTGCAGCGCATGCTGACCTTGGCCGGTGATTCTCCGGCTGCGGCCAAGCGCAACGCCGCCACCATCTACGCCATCGAAGAAAAACTGGCGGAAGCCTCGCTGCGCCCCGAGGAGCAGCGTGACCCGGTCCGCACCTACAACCCTTATCGGGTGGAGGACTTGCGCAAGCTCGCCCCGGGCCTGGACCTGAAGGCCTATCTGGCAAGCTTGGGCGCGCCTCCTACGGAAACGGTGACCCTGGATGCTCCGGCGTTTTTCACCCGGGCGGGCGAAGTAGCCAAGAAGAGGTCGCTGCCTGACCTGAAGCAATACCTGCGCTGGCAGCTCCTGATTACCGCGGCTCCCATGCTGTCGAAGGAGATTGACGACACCAACTTCGACTTCTTCAACCGCACGCTCAACGGGCAGAAAGAACAGCGGCCGCGATGGAAGCGCTGCGTGAATCGTACCTCCTTCGCCTTGGCCGACGCGGTGGGCACGGGCTACGTGACTCGCGCCTATGGCCCGGAAGCCAAGCGGCGCATGGCGGAGATGATTGACCACCTGAAGGTGGCACTGGGAGAGACCATCCAGGAACTGCAGTGGATGTCTCCGGCCACGAAGCAGCAGGCGCAGGAGAAGCTGGGCATCATCCGCAACAAGATCGGCTATCCGGAAAAGCTGCGCGATTACAGCAGCGTGCGCATCGATCGCAACAATCTGTTCGGCAACCAGGCCGCGTCCAACGAGTTCGAGTCGCAGCGCGATCTGAACAAGATCGGCAAGCCGGTGGACAAGCTGGACTGGCTGATGCCTGCCTTCCTGGTGAACGCCTACTTCCACCCGCAGAACAACGACATCAACTTCCCGGCCGGCATCCTGCAGCCTCCGTTCTTCAGCGCCTCGGCCGACGACGCCATGAACTACGGCGGCATCGGAATGGTGATCGGGCACGAGTTCACGCACGGCTTCGACGATTCCGGTCGCAAGTACGACAAGGACGGCAACCTGAAAGATTGGTGGACCGAAAGCGACGCTAAGGCCTACGAGGAACGCGCCGCGTGCATGGTGGACCAGTACAGTTCCATCAACGTGCTCCCCGACTTGAAGGGCAACGGCAAGCTCACGCTGGGCGACGATGTGGCCGACAATGGCGGACTGCGCATCGCTCTGCGGGCGCTGATGAACAAGCTGGGCCCGGGCGCCAACCAGAAGATCGACGGCCTGACTCCCGCGCAGCGCTTCTTTATCGCCAACGCGCAAAGCTGGTGCAGCAACGAAAGCGACGAGTCTTCCCGCTTTCTGACCAAGGTGGATGCGCACTCGCTTCCCAAGCAGCGCATCAACGTTCCGGTCAGCAACATGGAGGAGTTCCGCCAGGCCTTCAGTTGCAAGGCCGGCCAGCCCATGGCGCCGGTGAAGGCCTGTCGCATCTGGTGAGGCAGCATTGCCGCCGCCGCGCGATTTGAGCGCGTGGTTTTTCGGGCGACCCGGATTCGGGCGCTTCCTGCGCCGGCCGGGCCGCCTTTCCGCTCTGCTATAATCAGCCTTGCGAGACAAGCGAAGGAGCCGCCGGACTGCGGCGGCTCTTGTTGCTTCTTTCTCATCCGCACGCGTCGGGGAGTGGCTCAGCCTGGTAGAGCACCTGGTTCGGGACCAGGGGGTCGGAGGTTCAAATCCTCTCTCCCCGACCAACTTTTCCCAAGCGAATCACTGAATTAGCGAAGTTACAGGTTTCGGGATTTCCACAACTTGGGTCCGTTTGGGTCCAATAAGCACGGACTCCAACTTCTCTACGGCATTCCGAGCATCCGAAGGCACCGAATGGACGTACACCTCTCGGGTGACCTGCAGGCACAATTGGGCAAAAAAATTGGCTTGGCCCTCGGTCGCAAATATTGCCAAGAGCGTGGGATTGAGCAAAAGGCGGACGCGAGAAATTCTAACCGCCGTTACCTGCAAGGGAGTGCTCAAACGCCATTCTAGGCGCCGGCCCGATGGCAGCACCACATCGAACGGCTACTCATTCCCAGAACTCGACGCCACGGATTCAAGCGGCCGAGTAGCAAGTTCTCCTTCACGGCGGGAGCCAGCTTCGAACGCCACACGGAACTCAGGAGTAGGTCGCCACGGTGACATATCGCCTCCCCCTCGGACCTCCCCCGCATCCGCCTATGCATCGCCGTCGCCGCCCGTGAAATCAAATGGAAATCCAACTCTAAATAGAAATGACTCAACCAGTACAAGGATAGACAATGCCGAACCGGAGGAACGATTCGAGGAAGTGCTTACTACCGAAATGCACCGGCTATTGAAACAACAATTTACACCGCTCTTGCTACGCACATTCGGCCCACCTGAGATGCGATGGGATGCCAAGGCTTACGAGCGCCACTTCCTCAACGCATTAGTGCAAAAGGTCGATGAGAGCATAATCGTCCTGGCGTCGAACGACCCCGCGGCACTGCGGCTTGGTGTCGAGCGATTCGGTAATCGGCTGCGGAGCATTTTCCGACAGGTGGCCGGCACCAGGTTAGAGATCCGCGTGGCAGATAGTCTAGCGGAGCCAAAGGCCTGACCGACGTGCGGCTATCTGATTGGGATGTTACTTCCGAATCGTGTAGGTACCATGGAGCTTACCTCGGGCACCACTCGGGTGATCATTGCGGCCTGGGGGCAGCGGGTCCTTCTGACGGGCGCCGGCTGCAAGTCACGCGCCAGCGGCATCGTTTCCCCAGGCACCCGGCCGAAAAGGAGGTTTATCAACCATCTCTCGTGGTTGATTTCGCTGCGGCTGAGCACACCGCTGGCGACTTGGCCTGAGGCTCAGGCTCCCCGCCAGCCTCCCTCGCCCGGCAGCCTTGTGACGCAGATCACAGCGAACTGTGCCCCGGGTCACTCCGCTTTGTCCGCCGGAATCGTAGTCTGAATGCGCGTTCATTCCAGCGAGGTGGATCATGCGATTTCCTTACGGACTGCAAGTCATCGAGAGCTGCCTTACCTGCACCTTGCGCAAGGACAGTTTGTTCTGCAATCTTTCGCCCGAAGCTCTGCGTTCCCTGGAGGCCATCCGCTCTACCGCCACCTATCCCAAGGGGACGGTCCTGTTTGTCGAGGGGCAAAGCCCCCGCGGCGTTTTTCTGTTGTGCAACGGACGCGGCAAGCTCTCCGCCACCTCCAGCGAGGGCAAGTCCCTGATCCTGAAGATTGCCGAGCCGGGAGAAGTACTGGGCATGAGTGCAACCGTTTCCGGCCGGCCCTACGAGGCCACGCTGGAACTGCTGGAGCCTTCGCAGGTGAACTTCCTGCGCCGCGACGACTTCCTGAATTTCCTGCGGCAGCACGGCGAGGTGGCTCTGCGCACCGCCCAGCAGTTGAGCCAGCACTATCACTCCGCCTGCAACGAGATCCGCTCGCTGGGCTTTGCCCAGTCGGCAGCAGGGCGGCTGGCGCGACTGCTGCTGGACTCGGCTGCGGGCCAGGAACGCGGCGGCAACGGCCTGCGCCTGAAGATGGCCCTGACCCACGAAGAGATCAGCCAGCGGATTGGCACTTCGCGCGAAACCGTCACCCGCATGTTCGCCGACTTCAAGAAGCGGCGCCTGGTTTCCGTGAAGGGCTCCACCGTGACCATCTGTGACAAGGCCGCGCTGGAAAGCATGATCACCTCCTAGCCGGCTGCGGCCGCCAGGGACTCTTGCGCGCCCCGGCGTCACCACGAACGGTGATGAGGGTCACAGCGTCTTCCGGGCCGGTTGGATTGTAATAACGGTGTGGAGAAAAAAAGATGACCTCACCTATGCAGTCCAATCAGGCGGGCTTCGCGGTGGAAGGACCCGGGCCGTGGAGGCCGGTTGCTGCCCAGGCCCTGGAGTACTTTGCCCCACTCGAATCGGTCCGGCAGTACCCCGAAGATGTCGTACTTTTTGAGGAGGGGCAGACCCCAACTGGCCTTTTTCTGCTCCGCGCAGGCCGGGTCAGGCTGGGCGTCCGCTCGCGGCGAGGCAGCCAGGTGTTGTTCGAAGTGGCCGGAGCTGGAGAGATGCTGGGCTTGAGCGCCTGCGTCTCCGGAAGGCCCTACGAACTTACCGCTCGCACGCTGACGCCCTGCGAAGCCATCTTCGTGCCGCGGGAGGACTTCCTCGACTTTCTGCGCGAGCGCCCCCTGGCATGCGTGGAGATGGTCAAGCTGCTGAGCACCGACCTCGACACCGCCTACGAGCGCATCCGGCACCTGCGCCGGCGTTAGGCCGGCGCTGCCGCGGGGACTTGTTCTCCTCGTAGCTTGCGCGCCGCCCCGCGTGACCGGCATCACACGCCCCGGTGACCGCAATCACAGCGGTCGCCGGTGATCCTCGCTATTCTGCCGGCAGTGGTTGCACAGGAGGAACTCATGGATCTTTATGCGCGGCGCACCGTGGCGGAACTGGTTCTGGAAAATCCCAATTTGATTCCGGCGTTCGAGCAACTGGGAATTGACTACTGCTGCGGAGGCAGCCACTCCCTGGAAGATGCCTGCCGGGAGGCCCACGTCTCTCTGGATCAAGTGACAGATTCTGTGGCCGCGGGTCGTGCCCTCTCGCCGGATGCAGAATCCACCAGAGACTGGTCCTCGGCACCCTTGTCCGAGCTCACCGACCACATTGTGGAGCGGCATCACGGCTTCACCCGGCGGGCGCTGGCCCAGCTGGAGGAGTTGTTCGTGGAAGTCTCCGCCGCTCACGCAGAACGTCATCCGGAGCTGGGGGAGATCCAGCGCGTGTTCCGCGGCCTGGTCCAGGAGCTATTGCAGCACATGAATAAGGAGGAGAGGATCCTCTTCCCCTACGTCGCGAAACTGGAAGAAGCCCTGCGGCGGCGCCAGCCAGCCGCACCAGCGCCGTTTGGAACCGTGAACAACCCGGTTCGCATGATGATGCAGGAGCACGAGTCCGCGGCGGCCGCGTTGCGGGAGATTCGCAAGTGGGCCGCAGACTACCATCTGCCCGCCGATGCCTGCACCCGGTGGAAGTTGCTCTACCAGGGTTTCCAGGAGTTGGAGCAGGACCTGCACCGGCACATTCATCTGGAGAACAACATCCTATTCCCGCGGGTTCTGGTCCTGGAAAAACGCGCGTCCTAGCGAAGTGGGCAGGTCAGGGCCGCCAGGAGAAAGTGAAATGAACGATCCGATCCTTGTACGCGAATGGGACGCGGATGCATTCCACGCCCAGGTCTTGGCGTTGGAGAGCCAGGGGTACATCGCCCGCCGGGAGAGCTACTCCATTGCCGCGGACATGAACCCCGAAACCGGCTACATCCTGCATCTCTACAGCATCGAGATGTACCCCCCGGAGCCGGCACAGGCGTAGGCCGGGTCCGGCGCGCTTACCGGCTAGCGAGATAGAACTGCCTCATGCGCTGCCGCCCCCAAGCGGCACCGTGCTGTCGCCCGCCGAGGATCAACAACACTTCTTCTCTTCGGTCTTCGGGGTGGCCTCAGTCTTCTCCTGAGGCGCTTCCTTTTTCTCCTTCTCCTTCATGTTCTTGCAGCATTCGCATGCTTTCTTGTCCGCCTGCTTGTCCTTCTGGTGCTCGGACGCGTCGATCGCCAACGCCCCGGAACTCAACAAACAGAGTGCCACTACCGTGGTTACGAGCTTCATGGGTCTTCCTCCTTGAAACCAGGTAACTGTAGCCTGGTCGCGCGCGGTTCGGCTGTGACCGGGGTCACCTGGCAAGGTGAGGGCCGGGGAGACGGGGCGAGGCTGCCGTAAACCGGAGAAGTCGTAATCGGCGCGGACGCCGAAAACCTGCCGCGCGGCTCACTCTACTGTTTTCGGACGGCGACTTGGCCCTGGCGGGAAAAATTGATGGACTCGGCCAGGATGCGCGCCGCTTCCTGCGGAGCGTGGAAGCCGGTGGAGTTCTCCGCTTCCACGAAGTCGAGGTAAAACTGCGCTTTGCGCTGGAAGTCGCGGGGGGCAGCCAGCTGCGCGTCGCTGGCGCCGCCGGCTTTTGCAGCCTTCAGGTCGCCGATGAGCTCCACCAGCGCGTCCATGGCCAGGTTACGCAGGCGGAAGGTGCGCTCCTGGATGAGCTCCACGCGCGCTTGCAGCTCCGCCTCCGGCCACTTGTGACAGGTCTGGCAGGAGCGGTTGATGTTCAGCAGCGGGCTGCGCACGTGATGGTCGCTGATTTTCAGCGCGCCTTCCCGCTTGTAGGGCATGTGGCAGTCGGCGCAGGCCACGCCCGAGCGCGCGTGGATGCCCTGGCTCCACAACTCGAACTCAGGATGCTGCGCCTTGAGCACGGGTGCGCCGGTTTCGGCGTGCACCCAGTCCTTATGCTGGACTTCCTGGTAATAAGCCAGGATGTCGTCCACCTTGAGGCCCTTCTGCCAGGGATACGTGAGCCGCTTTTCCGCTCCCTTGAAGTAGTACTCCACGTGACACTGCCCGCACACGTAGGAGCGCATCTCCTGGCGCGAGGCCATGGTGTTGACGTCATAATTCGCAACTCCCTGCGACGCCTTGAGAGCGCGCATGCCCTCCAGGAAACCCGGGCGGGTCACGCGCAACTGCAAGGTGCCGGGATCGTGGCAGTCAATGCACGCCACGGGGTGGGTGACCAGCTTGCGTGCCTCGGCGTAGGGCATTTGGTTCATCTTCTCGAAACCGGCGATGAGATTGCCATTACCCAGCTTCTTGTACGGGACGTACACCGAAGCGTGACAGTGCATGCAAGTCCCGGGCTGCTTGGCGGCGATCTGGCGCTCGGTGTAGGTCTGGTCGTCGAGCATGAAGGCGTGGCCGCGCTCCTCGCGGAAGTCGCGGGCGAAGGCGTAGCCCGCCCACATGGTCTTCAGGCGAGGGTCCGCTTCCAGGCGGGATTGGGCCACGATGGAGCGCGGGTCGGCCGCCGTGGGCGTGCGCGGGGTGGCTTCCGAGCCTCCGAAGCGCGTCCGCACCTGGTCCACGGTGCGCCGGTATCCGTCGTACTGCATGGGGAAATTCTTTCCCCAGACGGCGGGATCTTCGGTCTCGTCGTTCAGCTCCACCACCCGGTAGAAGGGATTGCGCGCCTCCTGCTTGCGCTCGAAGATGTTCACCAGCATCGCCGTGCTGGCCGCTGCCACAAGCGCTGCTGCCACGGCGGTCAATCCGATCAGCTTCCGGCTTCGCCGGGATCCGCTCTGGGAAGAAGAATTGGAAGTTTCTGTCATTGCGCATCCTTGAAGAAGTCTTGCCGCAACGCTCCCAGCGCGGTGGACTCCATGTGTCCGACCGAACTGTGGCAGCGGATACAGGAGAGCTGCGCCGCGCCGCCATGGGGACCGTCCATGGCAACCACCACGTCCTGATGGCACCCGCGGCACGCACTCTCGGTCACCTCGCGGTTGCCGGGCTTGATGCGCAGCGGCTCGGGGAAGCGCCCGGTGGTGAACCCGTAGGAGTGCCAGAAGCCGTTGGACGCCTTGGTCACGTACTTGGCCAGTGCCCCAGGCGGCGTATGGCAGTCGTTGCATACAGCCACGGCGCGGTGGCTGGACTTGAGCCAACCGTCGTAGTGCTCGCGCATGATGTGGCAATTGGCGCAGGCTGCCGGATCATTGGTCAGGTAGGAAGCTCCCTTGGCGTAGAGGAAGGTGTATCCGCCCACACCTCCGGCCAATCCGATCGCTGTGCCCACCACGAGTCCCACGATGGTGTTCTTTTGCATCCGGCGCCAGGACCGCGAACAAGAGCGCTCCACAGTCTACGTCTACTCGGCTGAGAAGGGTGTGATGTACGTCACAAACAGGGGTGAACGGCGTCACTGAGGGGTTCGAGGCGGGGCGGGCAGAATAGGCATCGGAAGACGCAGGAGTCCGCAGATGAGCCCCAAACAAGCCGCAAAGGCCCAAGTCGCAATCGCGGTCCTGATCGCATGGCTCGGTTCGCTGGCGGCGTGGGGGCAGACGCCGGCCACCAAGGACAAGGGTAAGGACGAGTCGCTCAAAGTCACGGTCAGTGAGCGCCTGCGCTTCGAGAGTTGGGACTGGTTCGACAGCAATGCGGCCAACGGCAGCTACGGTTTTCTGGCGTCGCAATTGCGCCTGGGCCTGAGCCAGCAGAAGAAGCAATGGTCCTGGCAGGTCGAATTGCAGCAGCCCACTCTGCTGGGGCTGCCGGAGAACGCCGTCGCCCCAGCGCCGCAGGGACAGCTCGGCCTGGGCGCCTCGTACTTTGCCGCCAACGATTCCCAGCGCTACGCTGCCGGCGTTTTTCTGAAGCAGGCCTTCGTGCGCTTCCAGCGCCAGGGCGACGCCTCGACCAGCAGCCTGCGGCTAGGGCGTTTTGAGTTTGTCGAGGGTGCGGAGACTTCGCCTCAGGACCCGACCCTGGCCGCGCTCAAGCGCGAGCGCATTGCGCACCGGCTGATCGGCAATTTCGCGTTCTCGCATGTGGGCCGCAGCATGGACGGCGTCCATTTCGTGCGGTCAACCTCCGCCACCAACCTCACCTTCCTGGCGGCCCGGGCCACCGAAGGCATCTTCCAGCTCGATGGCAACGGTGAGCTGGACGTGGACGTGTTCTATGGCGCACTCACGCGCAGCCGCGGCCGCCCGCAGACCGGGGAGTGGCGCGTCTTCGCGCTCCACTATCACGACGGCCGCCGGGCCTTGAAGACCGACAACCGTCCCGCCGCCGTGCGCAGCGCCGACACTTCCAACATCCGCATGACGACCCTGGGTGCGCACTATGTGGACACCTTGGCGGTGGCCGGCGGGAAGGCCGACCTCCTGCTGTGGGGCGCCGCGCAGTTCGGCGACTGGGGTGTGCAGCGCCATCGCGCCGGGGCCATCGCCGCTGAGGTGGGCTACCAGCCCCGCTGGGAAAGACTGAAGCCTTGGATCCGCCTGGGCTACTTTCGCTCCAGCGGCGACGGCGATCCTGCCGACGACGCGCACCGCACCTTCTTCCAGGTCCTGCCCACGCCCCGCATCTACGCCCGCTTCCCGTTCTACAACCTGATGAACAGCGAGGACCTTTTTGCCCAGCTCTGGCTGCGTCCGCACCCGCGCCTCACGTTGCGCAGCGATGTGCATGGGTTGCGCCTCAGCAACCGCAACGACTTGTGGTACCTGGGAGGCGGCGCCTTCCAGCAAGGCAGTTTCGGTTATGTCGGCCGGCCCAGCGGCGGCGGCCGAAGTCTGGTCACACTGGCGGACGTGAGCGCCGACTACCAGGTGTCGAAGCAATTCACGCTTTCGGGATACCTGGGAGCAGCTCTGGGCAGAAGTGTTATCTCCAGCACCTACGCCAACGGCGGCAACGCCCGCTTCAGCTACGTGGAACTTACCTGGCGCCGCTGAAGGTGAGACCGCACGTCCTTGTGATGCGGGTCACACTGAGCTGTGTGTACGGTCACAGAAAGCCGCCCGGGCAAGCAGCTAGCCTTGAGTTCATAGATCGACCTTGATTCCCACAGGAGTCTGAAATGATGAAGAGGCTTGAGAGTCCGCTCGTGGTTGCACTCATGTTCGTGTTCCTCATGCTCGGAGCTAGTGTGCTGTCGAAACTGTCGTTGCAGGGCAAGGTACCGGAGCAGGCCGGCATCCGGCCGCCGCTGGTTCTGGAACCGAAGGCCACCTTGAAGACCATGCCCGGCTCTTGGGCGTTTGCGCCCGAGGTTCCGCCGCCCATCCAGCGCAAGGAACAACGTCGCCTGGTGGTGAACTGGGAGGTGAAGGAAACCCAGGCGGTGATCGCGCCTGGCGTGACCTACGACGACTACTGGGGATTCGAGGGACGCGTCCCTGGTCCCATCCTGCGCGTGCGCGAAGGCGACCTGCTGGAAATCCACCTGAAGAACGGCCTCACCAGCCTGCGTCCGCACAACATTGACTTTCATTTTGTCTCCGGCCCCGGCGGCGGAGCATCGGCGCTGAACGTGGCCCCCGGCGAAACTGCGGTGCTGGAGGCCCGCGCCATGGCGCCCGGCCTCTACATGTTCCACTGCGCCACGCCTGACATTCCCACCCACATTGCCAACGGAATGTACGGCTACGTGCTCGTGGACCCGGCCGAGGGTCTGCCCCGCGTGGACCGTGAGTGGTACGTGGTGCAGAGCGAGATCTACACCACCAACGGAGAGCCGGGGCACCAGGCGTTCTCCATGGAGCGCGGAGAAAAAGCCGACGCGCAATACGTGGTCTTCAACGGCGCGGTGGGCGCCATGATGGGGGAAAAGGTTCTGCGCGCCTCGGTGAACGAAAGCATCCGCTTGTACGTGGGCAACGCTGGGCCCAATTACATTTCCTCCTTCCATGTGATCGGGCAGATCTTCGACAAGGTGTACCGCGAGGGAGACCTGATTTCGCCTCCCGGACAAGGTGTGCAGACCACGCTGATTCCCGCCGGGGGCTCGGCGGTGGTGGAGTTCACCGCGCGCGTTCCCGGCACTTTCCTGCTCGTGGATCACGCCATCTTCCGCCTGCATCAGGGGGCGGTGGGCGGGATCAGCGTGGGCGGGGAGCAGGCAGCAGAGATTTTCGAGCCCAAGTCGGCCGGCTTCCAGAACGCCATGTCCGACCATGGTCACTCGGGGCCGATACCTCCCGCCAGCACGCCTGCGGTGAAGACTGAATCTGCCGCGACTCCGCCTCCGGCGAGCGCGCCGCTCGCAGTTTCACCTGCGTCGGCACCGACTTCGGCTCCTCCAGCGGCCGCGGCCTCCGGTAACACCATCGAGATCCTTGCGGGCGCGGGCAATTTCGACAAAAACCCAAGCAACGACTACTCGCCAGCCAACCTGACGGTACGACGGGGCACCACGGTCACTTGGATCAACAAGGACAGCGCCATGGTGCACGACGTCATGGCAGACCGGGGTGAGTTCCGTTCCGTGTTGCTGCGGCCGTTTCAGAGCTTTAGCCACACCTTCGACAAGCCCGGCGTGCATCGCTACACCTGCGCGCCGCATCCCTGGATGAAAGGGAAGATCGTGGTGCGTTAGAGGCTGCTCCGTACTTGGTGGGCCGGACCCTTACTCCTGGTCCGGCCCGGATTTTTTCTTCCGCCTCCGACGCACGCTGCCTTCCAGATCGCGCCTCGCTGTGGACAACTTTCCACTGCAATCCCAGTGCTATACTCGCCCTCTGAGGATACGAGCGTGCGCTCCCCGTATGGCCTGGAGATCCCCGAGAACTGCCTGAGCTGCACCTTGCGGTCCGATAAGTTCTTCTGCAACCTTCCCGCCAAGGCCTTGCAGTCGTTGGACGCCATCACTTCCCCGGCCTCTTATCCCAAGGATGCCACCCTGTTCGTCCAGGGGCAGGCGCCGCGGGGTGTGTATGTGCTGTGCTCCGGCCGCATCAAGCTCAGCATGGGTTCGAGCGACGGCAAGGTGCTGATCCTGCGGATCGCCGAACCCGGCGACCTGCTGGGGCTGAGCGCCGCCATTTCCGGAACCCCCTACGACCTGACCGCAGAAACCATGGAGCCCACCCAGGTCAGCTTCATCAAGCGCGACGACTTTCTCCGTTTCCTGCGGGAGAATACCGATGCCTGCTTCCGTGCCGCGCAGGACCTCAGTGACCGCTACGACGTGGCCTGCCGCGAGATCCGCTCGCTGGGCCTGTCCCACTCCGCCGCCGAAAAATTGGCCCGCCTCCTGCTGGAATGGGCGGCACGGGCCGCCGCTGACGGCAAGGGCAAGGGGCGAATCAAGATCGCCGTCACCCACGAAGAGATCGCCCAGATGATCGGGACCTCGCGCGAGACCGTGACCCGCATCCTCAGCGAGTTCCGAAAAAAGCAGATCATCCAGCTCAAGGGCTCGACGCTGGAGATCCGCAACCAGGCCGCCCTCGAAGCGCTGGTCAACTCCTAGGCTCCCGTTTCCGCTCCCGGAGGTGAGCTCCCACCGCCGCTAGTGCCGGACGGTCAGCACCGGGCAGTGCGCCTCCACCAGAACCCTATGGGCCACACCGCCACCCAGGTGCGTGGCCATCTCAGTGACAGCCGCCGGGCGCGCGCCCATCACGATAAGATCCGCGTTCTGCTCACGCGCCGTCGCCACAATCTTTTCCGCCGGATCGCCGAAAGCCACTACCGGTTTGCACCAGTGCTCGTTGCTGCACTCCGGGTATGCCTCCCGCAGGCGCTGCTTGCTGCCTTCCTCCGCCATCACACGGTTGAACGAAAAGGCTGCCTCTTCCAGCTTTACCACATGCAGCAGGATGAGGTGGGCGCCGGTTTCCCGGGCCAGGGAGAGGGCGTACGGCACCACGCGCTTGCTCCCCGCGGAAAGATCCGTCGCCACGACGATCTTCCTGAGTTCGATGGCAGTGTGCTGCTTCACGCAAACCCGGGGCCCGACGGTCAGGACCGGGCAGGGCAGCGTGCGCAACAGATGTTCCGCCACCGAGCCCAGCAGCAGGCGATCCAGACCCTGGTAGCCGTGCGTCCCCAGCACGACTAGGTCAATGGCATGGACTTCGACCATATCCTTCAGTTCGGTGGCGGCGTCGCCCTCGCCCACCACCGCTTCGAAGCGAAGGCCTTCGAATTGCGGCGAACGTGCCAGTTCAGCCAGTTCTTTCTCTGTTTGCCGGAGCAAATCGCATTGCGCAAACGGTGTCCGCGTGGAAGCGGGAATGTATTCCGCCGGCGGAACCAACGGAAACGGCTGACCCGGGGCAATGTGCGCCAGGTGAAGACGCGCTCCGAAACGGCGGGCGAGCCAGGTGGCGTAGGGCAGCGCCGCGCTCGAAGAGGCGGAAAAATCAGTTGCGAACAGGATGTTCTTCAGGCCAATTTGGACCCTGGATTCGACGGCTTGCATGACACACCTCCATAATCATGCGCCCAGCCCGGTTCGGCGCAGGGGGGCGCTTTCTTCCTGCGCGGGCAGTTTGCCGGCCCGTAGGCCGATGCGGGCGGCTGGCCGGCGCGCCGGCGGCGTCATCGGCGCAGTTTCTCGAACGAGCTTTCCTTCGCGGCCTGCTCCTCCACCGCAGCATTGCGTAGGGCAAGCTCGGTCCAGATGGCATCGAGCAACTCCAGCTCCCGCCGTTTTTCAACTCGTCCGAGATGCCAGAGCAACAGCTCCAATCCGCCGAGCGCCACGATGATGACGATTGCCTCCAACATGTCTCCCCTCCCCGGCCAAGACACGACCGCGCCGCGTCATCGTCCGTGATGACCTACCCCTGGCAACAGGCCATCTACTTCTTCCGTGCGTCTGGGTGAGCGGATGCGCAGCAGCGTCGTGGGGGCATCCGTGGCCTCGATTTCCAGGGCCTCGTCGGCGCCGTCGGCCGCCTGCTTCAGCCAAACCCGAGTGGGCTTGGCAATGATGTGCGTCAGCTCCGAGGTCGCGCGCCCGAACATGAGGACGATGGAATCGCGTCCGCCACGATGCAGTTCGGCAGTGATGCCGGCCAGGGGGCGGTCGCGGACTTGTACCACGTCTCCCAGCTCTGGGGCCACGAGTTCCATCGAAACCAGCCAGCCCTCATGCTTGCGGCTGAATGAGTCGAAAAAAACGGACCACTCCTTGCGCGGAATCTGCTGCGTGCTGCCCTTGACCACGCGGGGAGCTGGCGCTTGTGCGTATTGAGTAGAAGGGTTCACAGTGATCTCCTTTCTTGTCCGAGTCATCTAGGTGCTGGCCAGCAGGTCCAGGGGCGAGGCGGCCTCCCCCTGGTCGTGTGTGAGCTTCAAAGACTCGCGAGTCACCTGCGTGCCGTGGACCCGGGTCTTGCCGTGCTCGAACAGCGACTTGAGGCGCGACAGGTCGTCGTCCAGCGCGGACTTGGGGTCGGCTCCGAACACCTCGGCCACCAGGTGGCCCAGCAAACCCGCGGGTGGCTCGTAGCTCATCTGGATGTGGAGGCGGGTCGAACCGTCATAGTTGGGATCGAAGCGGGCGACTCCCCAGTTGCCGATCATCGAGCCCGGTGTGCTCTTCCACTCCAGCAATTGGTTGGGGACCAGGCGGGTGATGGTGCCCTCCCATCCCAGCGAGGTTCCCGCCGGGCCGGCTACCTGCCAGCGATACAAGTTGTCGGCAATCTTGCGCACTTCCTGCACGTGCGCAAAGACCTTGGGATAGTTTTTGGGGTTGGCCCAGAACTCGAATAGCTCACTCAGCGGAGCATCGATGCGAATGGTCTTCTGCAGCTTGATGGCCTCGGCTTCCCCGCCGAAGCCCGCCAGGCTGGCCCAGTTGCGGTTGCTCGCGGCTCGGGTGAGGAGCGCGGCGCCCGCGGCAACAGCGGCCAAGCGGCGCCACCCGCTCTCGCGGAAGGCGTAGAGAGACAGCATGGTGCCGGTGGCCCCAGCCAGGAAGCGCGTGGCGGGCGACCAGTAGGGCTGGAGCAAGTCCGGCCAGCGCGCCAGCCGGGGCACACCGCCTTGCAGCGAGGAGACGTGTTCCGCGGTTTCCGCTTCGCACAACCAGTCGTTAACTTTCCCGACCCCCTTCACATTGCGGACGGCTGTCTTCAGTCTCTCGACTTCCTCTTTGAGGACCAGGCCCGCCAGGATCACCGAGCCGTTCGTGCAGGAGACGTAGATGGCGCCCGGATGGGAGACGACGCGGCCGACCTCGGCGTGGATCCGCGACTCAAGCACATCGTCGGGGACCACACCGTCGGGCCGGAAGACCGCGCGGGTCTCGGCGACCAAGCCATGCGCGCGATGGTCGAGGTCGCGCAGGGCGCGGTCGAAACCGCGCTCCAGTCTGTGCGCCGCGCTCGTGGCCTTGTCCCGCAGCAACGCTCGACGGCGCCGTCCCTGATCGGGATCCAGCAGGTACATCAAGCCGGCCCCGGCCCCCAGGCCAAAACCGGTCAGCAGCAGTAGGCGATTATTCCCATTCCTGGCCATAATTCCTCCTCCAGCCGCATCCTCGGCTGTCATACAGCGGGAACGGCAGGTCTGGCCCGCTCCAGCAAGGTCAGCACTTCTGCGTCGCTCACCTGGCCAAAGTCGCGATACCACTGGCCGATGGTGAGGAAGCCGCGAGGTTCCACCACGCACACCACTTCGTCCGCTTCCACTCGCAGTTCGTGGCACGCGGTGGAGGGCGCCAGTGGAACCGCCACCACCAGGCGCGCCACCTGTTGCTCGCGCAAGGCCGCAATGGCTGCGCGCATGGTGAAGCCGGTGGCGATCCCGTCGTCTACCAGGATGACCGTCTTGCCGCGGACATCAGCGAAGGGCCGGCCGCCCCGATAGGTCCTCTCGCGGCGCTCTAGTTCCTGCTTTTCGCGGGCCACGATGGCTTCCAGAGTCGAAGCGGGAATCCGCAGCGCGTCCACTACCCACTGGTTCATCACCGGCGGGCCACCGGAGGCGATGGCGCCCATGGCAAACTCCTCGTCGTCGGGGGCACCCAGCTTTCGCACCAGAAAAACTTCGAGCGGCGCATTCAGAGCGCGCGCCACTTCGTAGGCCACGGGCACGCCGCCGCGCGGCAGCGCCAGCACCACCACATCGTCGCGCCCGGCGTAGCTTCCGAGCTCCGCCGCCAGATAACGGCCTGCGTCGGCTCGGTCATTGAACAATCGTGTGGCCATCGTGGACGACCCTCTACCGTCTGCTCGCACGCTACCACCCTCGCCATCGGGAAGGGAGTGACCGCCGTCACCGATGCTTGTGCGTTTGCTCACAGCGCTGCTTTCCCCGCACGCGTAGCGTAGTAGGCGACGAAGCCGGGTGGGTTAAGAGCGCGGCTTCAGAAAGGACTCATCATGACATCCGGCAAAAACGTCAAGGTCTTGTCCATCACCAAGGAAAAGCCGGGGCTGCAGGAAGCCGCGGGCGGCCTGCTGGAACAGATGAAGAAGCTCTACGACGGCGTGGCCTGCCGCGCCTATGAGCTGTTTGAAACCCGCGGCGGCGAACCGGGGAAGCATCTCGAGGATTGGATCCGCGCAGAGGTCGAACTGCTGGGCATGGTGGAAGGCGAACTCCGTGAACACCCGGACCGCATCGAAGCGAGCTTCTCCGTTCCCCGCTTTCGTCCCGAGGAGATCGAAGTCTCGGTCGAACCCCGCTGCCTGGTGGTTCGCGGCAAGACCGAACGGCGCTCCCACTGGACAGGAAAGGAAGGCTCGGGCACCGAGAAGTCCGAGGAACAGTTCCTGCGGCGCTATGAGCTGCCCACGGACGTGGATCCGGACCAAGTGATGGCCACCCTCACCGACGGCAAGCTCACGGTGGTCCTCCCCAAGAGGACCACCGCTGTGCCGGTCCGGGAGAAGGCGAAAGTGGCGTAGAACGCCGGTGCGGCAGGCAGCCCGGAGGAGGTGATGCCCGAGGGGCGCGAAGCGGAAGGTCTGCTTCGCGTCCTTCGGGCCGTCTTGTGTTGGTTCGCCCCCCCGGTTGAGGGCCAGGGTGAACGCAGCACGATCAGTCGGCGGCAGTTTCGCGGGTGAGGGCGCCGGGCGGCGCAAGCGGCGATTCAGCCAACCACGTTCTGCGGAGCACCTCGCAGCCAGCTCTGGACGTTCTCCGCCGTCACCCGCACGATCTCTTCCAGAGCTTCCCGGGTATTGAAAGCGTTGTGAGGCGTGACGATGACGTTCTCCATGTGAATCAGGACGTGGTTTTGCAGTAGGGTCCGGAGCTGCCGCTCTTCCGGATGTCCATAAAGAACCAACTCGCGCTCCTCGCGAATGGCGCCCTCCTCCTCCAGGACGTCGAGAGCTGCGCCCGCCAGGGTACCGTCTTGCAGGGCTTGAATCAGGGCTGCGGTTTCGATCACTCCCCCGCGTGCCGTGTTGATGAGCAGCGCACCACGCTTGATCTTCCCCATGTTGCCGCGGTTGAGCAGATGGCGGGTGGCGGGCAGGTGGGGCACGTGGAGGCTGATCACATCCGACGATGCCAGAAGCGTTTCGAGAGGCACGTAGCGAAAACCCAGCTCGGCGACGAGTTGCGACTGCGGACTGACGTCACACGCCAGCACCGCCATTTGGAACCCGCGCGCGATGCGGATGACTTCCGCGCCGATGTGTCCGGTGCCGATGACGCCCAAGGTCTTGCCCTGGAGATCGAAGCCCCGCAGGCCGTCGAGGGCGAAGCTGGCCGTTTCCCGCACTCGCCGGATGGAAGCTTCCAGACGGCGCGAGAGCGCCAACAGCAGCGCGAACGTGAACTCGGCCACGGTGCGCGCTCCATAGGTGGGAACATTGGATACGACAATACCCCGCCGCTTGCACTCGGCCAGGTCAATGTGGTCATATCCGGTGGAGCGCGTGGCGATGAGCCGCAGCTTGGGAAACCTCTCCAGCAGGCTTCTGTTCAACTCAGCCCCCAGGAACGTCGAAATGGCCTGAGCCTTCAGCGCCTCCTCAGGTGTGCCGGAGTCGGGCCTGCCTGAAACAAAGACCACATCCTCGCCCGCCAGCCGGGATGCGAAGGCTTCCTGCTCCCAGGGTTCGAGTTCAAAGAAAGCAATTCTCTTCACCCGCGGTTCCTTTCCTTCCGCCCCATGGCGACTTCGATCTCGGCGGCGCGCAGGGCCGGCGCGCTCTTGCTCACTCCTCCGCACGCACCGTCAGCACCGGACAGCGCGCCCGGTCCGCAACCTTGTGGGCGGTGGTTTCGCAGAGGAACGGGGCAGCGTGCACACCCAGCACGATGAGGTCGGCGTCGTGAAATGTTGCGGCACGCAGGAGGTGATCCACCGGCGAGCCGAAGCGGACGTCGAACTCCGGTTCACACCAGGCATCGGCCTCCGCTGGAACCAGCGCCCGCAATTGATCGCGCAGCGCGCGCTTGAGCGGCAGCAACTCTTCCGCTGTGCCGCCCGCCGGTTCCACGTGCACCAGGGTCAAGTGCGCCTGATGTTCCTGGGCCAGCGATACGGCATAGGCGGCTGCTCCCAGCGCGCCCTCCTCCAGGCTGGCGCCGTAAACCATCTTGCGAAATTCGATCACCCGCGGAACCGGCCGCCGGACCCTGGGGCCCACCGTCAGTACGGGACAAGGCGCGAGACGAAAAACCTGCTCCGCCACCGATCCCTGCAAGGCCTTTCCCAGACCGGTCCGGCCCGTGGTCCCCACCACAATCAAGTCCGCATTGTGGCGCGCCACCATCTCTCCCAGCTCCTCCCACACCTCTCCGCGACCCACCAGGGTTTCGTGCGGGATGCCCTCCAGGTCGCTGGCTCCCAGCAGGGCCGCCATCTTCCGGGAGGCCGGTTGCAACTGTGCTTCCGACGAGGCCACATGCGCCAGATGGACGGTCGAGCCATAGCGGCGCGCGATGGCGGCCGCGTACTGCAGAGCTACCTGCGAGGACGGTGTGAAGTCGGTGGCCAACAGGATGTTTTCCCAGGCCACCCGCGTGTTGGCTTCCAGCAGCTTCATATGTTGCTCCTCTCCGCAAGCTTCGCTAGGCGACGATGCTCAATGCCAGATTAGGAGGGGGCCAGGCCCCGTGGCTATGACGGGACTCACAGAGCACTGTGATCGCCGTCACCCCCGGCGGAATCAGGCTGCAGACCGCGCCTTCGATCCCCTGGATCTCCTCCACAGCTTGAGCACCTCAAAGCCGGCAATGCTGAGGGCAGCCGCCGCCACGCACAGCAGCAGATCCGCAGGAGAGAGCGGGACAACGCGGAACAGTTTCTGCAGCGCAGGAACGTAGAGCAGCAGGCTGATGGTGGCCAGCGCTCCTCCCGTAATCCACCAGAGCACGGGATTGCGGCGCGCCAGGGTCAGCGGAGCCACGTGCGACCAGGAGCGGTTCACAAAAATCAGACCGACATTGGCCAGGATCAGGGTAACGAAGGTGAGCGACCGGGCTTCTGCTTCGACTCGCCCCTGATACCACGCGATGGCAAACACCGCCAGGACAATGACCAGGATGTTCATCCCCTGCAGCAGGCTCTGCCATACCATGCGGGCGGAGAACAACGGCTGCCTGGGATTGCGTGGCGGGCGGTCCATTACGTCCGCTTCTTCCGGTTCCGCCTCAAACGCCACGGAACACGCCGGGTCGGTCAGCAGTTCGAGAAACAGCACGTGGACGGGGAGCAGCACCAAAGGCCAGCGCAAGGTCACGGGAATCAGCGTCAGGCCGGCAATGGGAACATGCAAGGCGAGGACGTAACCCATGGCCTTCTTCAGATTGTCGTAAATTCTGCGTCCCACGCGAATGGCGGCGACCAGGGAGGAAAAATCGTCGTCCATGAGGACGAGAGCTGCGGCCTCACGCGCCACGTCCGTGCCGCGCCCGCCCATGGCGATGCCAATGTGCGCCGCCTTCAGGGCGGGAGCGTCGTTTACACCGTCGCCGGTCATGGCCACCACCTCGCCGCTCGCCTTCAGAGCATTCACCAGCCGCAGCTTCTGCTCCGGCGCCACCCGCGCAAAGATGCTGGTGGTGCGGGCTCGGACCTCCAGTTCGGCATCGCTCATGCCGTCGAGCTCGGTGCCGGTCACCACTTCGTCGTTTCTCTCCAGGCCGATCTGCCGCCCGATGTAGGCGGCCGTGCCCGGAAAGTCGCCGGTCACCATCACCACGCGAATCCCGGCCGCGCGGCACTCGCGGATGGCGTCCGGAACTCCGGGGCGTACCGGATCGGCAAGCCCCACCAGTCCGAGGAACTGGAAATCAAAGCCACGCGGGTCCGAGGGCAGCTCCGCGCGCGCGCACTGCGCTCGCGCCACGCCCAGGACTCGCAAACCTTCGCCGGCCATGCTGTGCGCGCGCTGTTCGAGCTGGGCGCGGCGAACGCGGTCGAATCGGCAAAGCTCCGCAATGGCTTCCGGAGCGCCCTTCGCGGCCACCATGAACGGCCCTTCCTCCTCTGCCTCCCAAACCTGCGTCACAGCCATGAGCCGGGAGGAAAGCGGATAGGCGCGCGTGAGTTTCCATCCCCTCCTCCGAGTCTCAGAATCGGCAAGCTGCTGCCGCTCCAGCTCATGGAACGCTTTCTCCATGGGGTCAAAGGGATTCTGCGCGCTGGCGAGGGCGCCGTACTCAATCGGCAGGCGGAAAGGTTCGGGGAGCGTTGCCGCCGCGGAATCTACTTCATGAAAAGCCTCGCCGGCAAAGATCTTGCTGACCGCCATGCGGTTCAGGGTGAGGGTTCCGGTTTTGTCCACGCACAGCACCGTAGCCGCGCCCAGCATCTCCACGGCGGGAATGCGCCGGGTGAGAACGCGGCGCTGGGAAATCCGCCACGCGCCCAGCGCCAGAAAAATCGTCAGCACCACGGGAAATTCTTCCGGCACCATGGAAATAGCCAGAGTCAGGCCGGCCAGGATGCCCTGCAGCCAATTACCGCGCGTGGAACCGTACAGCACCGCCACCACCGCGCACAGCCCCATCCCCAGCAGGGCCACCAGGCGGACCAGCCGCCGCGTCTCCTTTTGCAAGGACGTGTCTTCCACCGTGACCGCCTGCAGCGCTTTGCCGATCTTGCCCATCTCCGTCCGCAGGCCCGTGGCCTGAACCCGGCCCACACCCTGTCCGCGAACCACCAGCGTTCCCGAGTACACGAAAGGCTGATCGTCGCCGCCGGGATGGCTCGGCTGCTGCTGGCCGCCCCAGGCGACCTTGCGCACCGGAACCGATTCGCCCGTGAGCAGGGATTCGTCCGTGGTCAGATGGAGCGATGACAGCACCACCGCGTCTGCCGGAACGCGGCCGCCCTCGGCCAGGAGCACGATGTCGCCCCGCACCACCTCGCGCCCGGCAATGCGCTGCTGCCGGCCTTCGCGAATCACCAGCGCCCGCGGGCTGGAGAGGTCGCGTAGTGCCTGCAGCGCATGCTCCGTCTTGCGCTGCTGGTAGAAGGTGATGAAGATGATCAGGAAGATCGCGACCAGCAGCGCCGCCGCTTCCTGCACGTCGCCCAGCGCCAGATAGATCGCTCCCACGACGATCAGCAGAAAAAACATGGGCTCGCTCAGCACCTCACCCGCTACGGCGTACCAGCGCCGAGGCCCGGCGGACGGCAGCTGGTTATAACCATCTGCCTTCAGGCGGGCAGCAGCCTCCAGTGCCGAAAGGCCGACGATCGCTTCGGGCCCGACGGTCTCCGGTTTGATCGCAGCCACAGTGGCCATTGCATCCTCGCTTGATCTTGCCATCTTCAACCGGCTGTGGCCGAGGTTCTGTGACCCGCGTCACAAGCGCCGGTGCCGCCGGTCACTGCTCGCCTTTTCAAGGTGCCTTAGAAAGGTTAGGCAGCTTCATGCAAAGGAGAACGGTCATGGCAACTCTTACGCAATCCGAATCGGTCGGGCTGCTCCCGGCACCAACCGCAATGATGAAGGGGCTGGTGCTTCGCGGCCCCAACCAGATCGCCCTGGAGGAAGTCCCCAGGCCCGAGCCCGGCTACGGCGAGGCGGTCATTCGCGTCACCCTCACTACCATCTGCGGAACCGACCTGCACATTCTGCGGGGAGAGTATCCGGTGAAGCCGGGCTTGATCATCGGGCACGAGGCCGTGGGCGTGATTCATGAGATCGGCCCCGGCGTAACCGGCTACCACGTGGGAGAGCGCGTGCTGGTGGGAGCCGTCACTCCCTGCGGCCAGTGCGGACCATGTCTCGGCGGCGCTTGGGCGCAGTGCGGTGGCCCGCTGGGAGGATGGAAGTTCGGCAACACCATCAACGGCGCGCAGGCGGAGTATCTGCTCGTCCCTCATGCCCAGGCCAACCTGGCCAAGATTCCCGACGATCTGAGCGACGAGCAGGTGGTGCTCCTGGCCGATATTGCCTCCACCGGCTTTTCCGCCTCCGAGACCGCCCATCTGCAACTCGGCGACTCGGTGGCCGTGTTTGCCCAGGGTCCCATCGGACTCTGTGCCACCGCGGGCGCGCGGCTAAGGGGCGCCGGCTTCATCGTGGCCGTGGAATCCGACCTAGTGCGCATGCAGATGGCGCGGCGCATGGGCGCGGATGTGGTGCTGAACTTCCAGGACGTGAACGTGGTGGACGAAATCCTTCGCCTCACGGAAGGTCGCGGCGTGGACGTCGCCATTGAAGCTCTGGGTACACAAGCGACGTTCGAAAATGCCCTGCGCGTCCTGCGCCCCGGAGGAACGCTCTCCAGCCTGGGCGTCTACTCGCACCACCTCACCATTCCGCTGGATTCGTTCGCTGCCGGCATCGGTGACCAGAAGATTGTCACCACGCTCTGCCCCGGCGGCAAGGAGCGCATGCGTCGGCTGATGGAGTTGGTGCGGCGTTCCCGCGTGGACCTCACGCCCCTGCTCACCCACACCTTCGCGCTGGATGACATCGTGGACGCTTACCAGTTGTTTGCCGAGCGCCGCGACGGAGTGATCAAGGTGGCCATCAAGCCGAGGACGGTGGATGAACAATGTTGAGCACTACCCCGAAGTTGGAGCAAACTTCCAGGGACCGCCGGCAGGCACGGACGCAAGGGCTGGCGGCAGGGGGAATCTCTACATGCCAACTTCGTCCCGGCGCACGCCCTCGCTCGGCTTCTGGCCATCCTGGGCGCACCACATCGGCGACCTGGTCTTTGGGGCCAACGACGGAATCGTCACCACCTTTGCCGTGGTGAGCGGAGTAACCGGGGCCGCGCTCAGCCCCAGCGTGGCCATCATTCTGGGGTTTGCCAACTTGCTGGCCGACGGCTTTGCCATGGCCGCGGGCAGCTACCTGGGAAATCGTTCGGAGCAGGAGTACCAGATCAGCGTCAACGGCAGCGTGGGCGAAGGACGCATCCACGCTGCCGGTCACGGGGCAGCGATCTTTGTTGCCTTCCTGGCCGCCGGCAGCGTCCCGTTGCTGCCGCTGCTGTTCGTTCCCATGGAAAGCAGCTTCCCGGCGTCCTGTGCGGCCACGGCGGTGATCCTTTTCACCGTAGGCAGTCTGCGCACCGTGGTAACCCGCGCGCGCTGGTTTGTGAGCGGGCTGGAGATGCTGCTCATCGGCTCCCTGGCGGCCGCCGTTTCCTATTTTGTCGGCCATCTTTTGAGACGCCTGGTATGACCCACCCGGCCAAGCTCGAGAGTGCGCCGGCGCCATCTGGAGTAGGCTTGTCCGGCTCCATGAGCCAGGTCAATGAGCCCGTTCACGACGTGCTGCGAGCCGAGCGCAGGCCGCTGGATGCCATCTTCGCGCCGCGCTCGGTGGCTGTGATTGGCGCAACCGAACGCCCCGCCAGCGTAGGACGCACCATCCTGCGCAACCTGCTGAGCAGCCCTTTCGGCGGGCCTGTGTTTCCCGTCAATCCCACGCGCTCCAGCGTTTTAGGCATCAAGGCGTATCCCACCATCGCCGCCGTTGCCGAAAGGGTGGACTTGGCGGTGGTGGTCACGCCCGCTGCCACCGTGCCCGGAGTGATTTCCGAGTGCGTGGAGGCCGGCGTCAAGAGCGCCATCGTCATTTCCGCCGGCTTCAAGGAAACCGGCGCGGCAGGTGCGGAACTGGAGCGTCAGATCCTGCAGCAGGCGCAGCGCGGACGGTTGCGGCTCATCGGCCCCAACTGCCTCGGGGTCATGGCTCCGTTCAGCGGGCTGAATGCCACCTTCGCACAGGGCATGGCGCGTCCCGGCAAGGTAGCCTTCGTGAGCCAGAGCGGGGCGCTGTGCACCGCCATCCTCGACTGGAGCTTTCGCGAACTGGTGGGCTTCAGCGCTTTTGTCTCGGTCGGCTCCATGCTGGATGTGGACTGGGGCGACCTCATCTATTACCTGGGCGACGACCCGCGCACCGAAAGCATCGTGCTCTACATGGAGTCCATCGGTGACGCGCGCTCGTTTTTATCCGCGGCTCGCGAAGTCGCCCTCACCAAGCCCATCATCGTAATCAAGGCGGGACGGACGGAGCAGGCCGCCAAGGCCGCGGCCTCGCACACCGGCGCTCTGGCCGGCAGCGACGAAGTCCTGGACGCGGCCTTCCGCCGCTGCGGCGTGTTGCGCGTGCAAACCATCGCCGACCTGTTCTACATGGCGGAGGTCCTCTCCAAGCAGCCGCGGCCACGGGGGCCGCGTCTGGCCATCGTGAGCAACGCCGGCGGCCCCGCGGTTCTGGCTACCGACGCCCTCATCGCCGGCGGCGGCGAGCTTACCCAGCTTTCTCCGGCGACGCTCACCGCCCTCGACCAGTTTCTGCCGCCGCACTGGAGCCGGGGCAATCCCGTGGACATCCTCGGAGATGCCGGCCCCGAACGTTACGCCCGCGCGCTGGAGCTGGTCACTCGCGACGAGAACTGTGACGGCCTGCTGGTGGTGATGGCGCCCCAGGGCATGACCGATCCCACGGGCACGGCCGAACAGCTCAAACCCTTCGCCAACACCACCAGCAAGCCGGTGCTGGCCAGTTGGATGGGCGGAACCGAGGCCGCTGCCGGCGAAGCCATCCTCAATCACGCCGGTATTCCCACGTTTCCTTTTCCCGACACCGCCGCCCGCGCCTTCAACTACATGTGGCGCTACAGCTACAACCTGCGCGGACTGTACGAAACTCCGGTGCTGGATGCTGATTCTGGCGCCAGCGCGCCCGACCGCGCCCGCGCCAGCGCCATCGTCCAGGGGGCGCGCCGGGCAGGCCGCTCCCTGCTCACTGAGCCGGAGTCCAAGCAGCTTCTCGCCGCCTACGGCATCCCCACCGTGGACACCCGCATCGCCCGCAGTGCGGAGGAGGCCTTGCACCTGGCCTCGGAAATCGGATTCCCCGTGGTGCTCAAGCTGTTCTCGGAGACCATTACGCACAAGACCGACGTGGGCGGAGTGACGCTCAATCTCGGCAGCCCGGAAGCTGCCCGCGCTGCCTACCACCAAATTCAGAAGTCGGTCACCGAAAAAGCCGGGGCGCAGCACTTCCAGGGCGTCACCGTGCAGCCCATGGTCCGGCTCGAAGGCTACGAACTGATTGTGGGAAGCAGCTTGGACGCGCAGTTCGGTCCGGTGCTCTTGTTCGGTTCCGGGGGGCAGTTGGTGGAAGTGTACCGGGACCGCGCCCTGGCCCTGCCTCCGTTGAACACCACCCTGGCTCGCCGTCTGATGGAGCAGACTCGCATCTTCTCCGCCCTGCAAGGTGTGCGCGGCCGCCAGCCCGTGGACCTGGATGCACTCACGCAGCTTCTGGTTCGCTTCGGTCGCCTGGTGGCGGAAAACCCGGCTATCCGCGAGATTGACATCAACCCGCTGCTGGCATCGCCGGAGCAACTGCTGGCCCTGGACGCGCGCGTGATCGTGCATCCGCCGGAGTTGGCGGAAGAACAACTACCGCGCACCGTAATTCGCCCGTATCCCTCGCAGTACGTAGCGCCCTGGACGATGCGCGACGGCAGCACCGTGACCATCCGCCCCATTCGCCCCGAGGATGAACCGCTCATGGTCTGGTTCCACCAGACGCTGTCCGAGCGCAGCGTCTTCCTGCGTTACTTCCAGCAGCTTCAGTTGGCCCGGCGTGTTGCTCACGAGCGCCTCACACGCATCTGCTTCCTGGATTACGACCGCGAGATGGCTTTGGTGGCCGAGCGGCGGAACCCGCAGACCAACCAGGCCGAGATCATGGCCGTGGGGCGGCTCAGCAAGCTCCACGGAGCCAACGAAGCGGAAGTGGCGTTTCTAGTGAGCGACGCCTTCCAGCGGCAGGGCCTGGGCAGCGAGTTGTTGCGGCGATTGATCCAGGTGGGCCGCGACGAAAAAATTCAGCGCATCCTCGGTTACATGCTTCCGGAAAACCGGCCCATGCGGCGCGTCTGCGAGAAACTGGGCTTCCGCTTGGCTCCCGAGCCGCGCGAGGAGCTGCTGCGCGCTGAACTCGAGCTCCAGCCCGCGGGGTGACGTTCATCACCGCCCGCCGTGATGCCAGTCACAGCGCCCGCAACCGGCTCCGGTTAGATTCCCCTCAGATCACCTTCGGAGCCATCGCCATGTCCTTGAGCACGGAATCAGCCCTGCTGCATCTCGCACCCTCCTCACCCTCCTCTCAAGAACCAAAGTTTCCCGGCATCCGTTCGACGGCGGACGGATCGGGAGCCGTGGTCTGGGTGGAATCGCACATTTCGCAAGGTGCCTGCGCCTATCCCATTACGCCCTCCACGCCCATGGGCGACGGCTATGCCCAGGAGTTCGCCAACGGAACGAAAAACCTGTGGGGTGAACCCTTGCAGTTCCTGGAACCGGAGTCGGAGCACAGTTCGGCCACGGCCTGTGAAGGCTTTGCGCTCGCCGGCGGCCGCGTCGCCAACTTCACCTCCGGGCAGGGACTGATTCTCATGAAGGAGGTGCTGTACGTCATCGCCGGCAAGCGGCTGCCGGTGGTGTTTCACATCGGGGCTCGCGCCCTTACCTCGCACTCGCTCAACGTCCATTGCGGGCACGACGACGTGATGGGCGTGGCCGATTGTGGCTGGGGCATGCTCTTCGGGCGCAACGCCCAGGAAGCGGCCGACCTGGCGCTCATCGCCCGCCGCGTGGCCGAGGAATGCGAAACCCCGTTCTTCAACGTGCAGGACGGCTTCCTCACCACGCACACCCTGGAAACCGTGAACTTGCCCGAGCCCGAGTTGATGTTCGAGTTCGTGGGCGCCCCTCAGGAACGCCTGCGCAATCTGTTCGACCCGCACCATCCCCTGCTCAGCGGCCCGGTGCAGAACCAGGACAGCTACATGAAGGGCAAGGTGGCGCAGCGCTACTTTCATGAGCGCGTCAAGCCGGCCCTGGCCGATGCCTTTCGCGAATACTTCCGGCTGACCGGACGCCAGTACGGGCTGGTGCGCCCCTACCGCATGGAGGACGCTGAGTACGCCCTGGTGGGCATGGGCTCAATGATGGAAACCGCCGAGGCCACCGTGGACTACCTGCGCGAGCAGGGGCGGCGCGTGGGCGCGGTAACCGTAACCAGTTTTCGTCCCTTCCCAGCGCGGCAACTGCTGCCCTTGCTGCTGCCTTGCAGGGCGGTGGCCGTGATCGAGCGCACCGACGTCCCGCTGGCCGAATCCAATCCTCTCACCACTGAGATCAAGGCAGCCTTAATGGAGGCGCACCTGGAGAATCCAGAGTTCGGTGTGTTTCCACTGCCCACGGTGTACTCCGGAGTTGCCGGGTTGGGCGGCCGCGACATTCGGCCCGGCCACTTCGTAGCGGCAGTGGACGCCCTGGTCAACCGTGATCCGCGCCGCCGCTTTGTGCTGGGCGTGAAGCATCCCGACGCGCTCGAGGTCACCAGCGACCCCGACGTGCGTCCCGCGGGTTCGTTTTCGCTGCGCGGCCATTCCGTCGGCGGCTTCGGTTCCGTTACCACCAACAAGGTGCTGGCCACCGTCGCCTCCGAACTGTTTGGCGTCTCGGTACAAGCCTTTCCCAAGTACGGCTCGGAGAAGAAAGGCCTGCCCACGAACTACTTCCTCACCCTGGCCGACCAGCCCATCCGGCTGCACGCCGAATTGAGCACGGTGGAGTTTGTGGCCGTCCAGGACCGGAACGCTTTCCTGAATTCCGACCCGCTGGCCGGCCTCCGCGCGGGCGGCACCGTGCTGGTGCAGTCGCACCTGTCGCCGCAAGATTTGTGGCAGTGGCTTCCGGCGCCCGTCCGCAAGGCCGTGCGCGAACACGGGCTGCGCCTCCATGTGCTCGACGCGCAGCGCATCGGACGCGAATCAGCAAGCCGGGCCGACCTGCAGGTGCGCATGCAGGGCATCGTGCTGCTGGGCGCCTTCCTGCGCCTTACTCCCTTCCGGGAACGCGCCGGCCTGGGCGAGGAGCAACTGTTCGCCGCTTTGCGAAACCCGCTGGAGAAGTACTTCGGAAAACGTGGCGCGAAGGTGGTGGAGGACAACCTGGCAGCGGTACGCCGCGGCTACCACGAAGTGGCCGAGGTCTTGCCGCCCGCGGAGAGCAAAGAAGTCTCCGCGGCAGTTCTGCCGGTCCATCACCGGCAGTGGCACTGCCCGGCGGCGCCCGACCTGGTCGCGCCGCAGTTCTGCGAGCGCGTGGTAGGCAGCTACAACCGCGGCCGCGAGGAGGAACTGGAGGCCGATGAGTACGCCGCCCGCAGCCTCATGCCGCCTTCCAGTGCCATCTTGCGCAGCTTCCGCCACCTGGCCCCGGAAATCCCCGTGTTCACCGCCGCCAAGTGCGTGGGCTGCATGGAGTGTGTCAACCAGTGTCCGGACACCGCCATTCTGGCCAAGGCGGTGCCCCCCGCAACCCTGGACGAAAAACTGGCCCGGGTGGAGCGTCGGGAGCTGCGCCTTGAGCTGCGCTCCCTCTTTCTGGAGACCAGCAAGTATTTCGAATTGCCTAGGAAGCGCGGCCAGGAAGGCGGATTGTTCGCCATCTTCGTCGATCCAGACAAATGCAAGGGATGCGGGGAATGCGTGGTGGCCTGCGGATCGCATGATGCTCTGCGCATGGCTTCCAAACAGGATGTTGCCCTCGAGCCCTACGACCTGGCCATGGATCTCTACCATGCCCTGCCGGAAACGCCGGCCCACCTGCTCAACGAGAAATCTCTGGGCGACATGATGCTGGCCTCGCGCTCGCTGCTCTATGCCGGCGGCGCGGGTTCCTGCATGGGATGCGGCGAAGCCACGGCCATCCGCCTGATGCTGGCCGCCACCGGCTTCGTCTACGGGGCGGCAGAGATGGGAATCGTGGCCGCCACCGGCTGCAACACGGTGTTCGGTTCCACGTATCCCTTCAACCCGTTTGCCATTCCCTGGACCAACTCGCTGTTCGAGAATGCTCCCGCCGATGCCATGGGCATCCGCCTGCGTTGGGACCAGGAAGGGTACCAGAAGCGCCGCCTGTGGGTGATCGGCGGCGACGGCGCCATGTTCGACATTGGCTTGCAGTCGCTCTCCCGCATGCTGGCCTCGGGCATGGATATCAAGGTGCTGGTGCTGGACACCCAGGTGTACTCCAACACCGGCGGACAGTCCTCCACCGCCACCTTCACCAGCCAGGACGCCAAGATGGCCGCAGTGGGCAAGGCGCAGCCGGGCAAGCGCGAGCGCCGCAAGGAACTGGCGCAGGTGTTGATGGCCCATCCCAACGTCTTCGTGGCCCAAACCACGGCCGCCCACTTGAACCACTTCTACAAAGCCGTGCTGGCGGCGAATGAGTTTCCTGGCCCTGCGGTCATCGTTTGCTACGCCACCTGCCAGCCAGAGCACGGTGTGCCCGACGACCAGTCGGCCGCCCACGCCAAAATGGCGGTGGAATCCCGCGCTTTCCCTCTGCTGGTTTACGATCCGCGTGCCGGAGAGCGCATCCGCGAGCGACTCAGCTTGCGCAGCAACCCCGCCATGAAAGAAGACTGGATGCTCGATCCCAAGACCGGGCAACCCTTCGACTTCGTGAGCTTTGCGCGTACCGAGGGCCGCTTTGCGCGTCACTTCGACGCCGAAGGGCGTCCCGACGAGCCGCTGCTCGTGGCCCAGCAGGATCGCTTGGAAAACTGGCGCCGCTTGCAGGAACTGGCTGGCTTGCGCTGAAGCCTGCGCCTTGGTCACATTTGGACGTGACCCCGGTCACTGCATGCCCTGGACCTGTACCTGTACACTGCTGGATGAAGGGGAGGGGGCGACCATCCCAACATCCTCTGCACTCATGGCCCAGAGGGCGGCATTAACGGACCGGCTCCTCCTCCCCCCAAGCGACATGGGCCACATCCGCTGCTTCCCTTCGTTGCCTTGAACGCTTCTCACCTTCCCTTTGCCGCCCGTGACGGCCGTCACGTCCAGGAGTGATGGCGGTCACAGCGCCCCCGCCCTGGTTCCGTCTACCTTCGTTTCTAGAACCGAAGGAGGTTGGCCATGATCTCCAAATGTGCAAATCCCGACTGCGGGGCGCCCTTCCGCTATTTGCGGGAAGGCAAGCTCTTTCAGCTCTACACCGGGTCCGACCCGGGGCTCGACCCGGTACCCGCGAGCGGATCCAGCGAGAAAACCTCGCGGCCCATGGAGTACTTCTGGCTGTGCGGCCGCTGCGCAGGCACGCTGCGCCTGGAATTTGAGAAGAAGAACGGGGCCGCCATCGTGCGCCTGGTGGCACGCCACGGCAATGACTCGTACCTGCCGGTTGGCTACACCGAAGGCACGCCCCAGCCCAAAGAGATCTCCCTGGAAAAAGATGATCGCGACCTGCTGGAGGTGCTGAAGTTCGAGCTCGACTTCGTGGAAAGCGGAGGCTACGGGCGCAGCGTTCACACTCCCCAGACGCCCACCTCGATCTTCCAGGATTCCATCACCTGCATCAACTTCGGTGACCCCAAGCGCACGCGCCCCTGCGAAGAGTGCTTGCTGATGCAGTTTGTGCCCGAGGAGCACCGCAAAGACAGCGTTCCCTGCCACCACATTCCGCTCAACCCTCCGGGCGAGTCGGTGGACGATCTGGAGGGCTCCGACCGCCAGAAGAAGATGGAGGAAAACCTGGCCGGGTGGCTGCGCTCTACCATCCGCCAGATCGAGGCCGAGCGCGCCTGCAGTCAAATCGAGTGAAGGAGGCTCTATGAATGCCCTTCGGGAAGATGGTCCGCTGGCCAACCCCACCCGGGCTTACAGCCGGCCCCTGGTGAATGAGTTCAGCATGCGGGCCGTTCTGTGGCGGGAGCTGGAGTTCCTGGAGCATGAAGGCTACCGGCAGTTTCCCGAGATGCCCTTACTGCGGTCGTTGTTTCAGGACTCCCCCAATTGTCCACGGTACGGCAGCAACTCCAGCGCCCCGTGCGAGGTTTGTCCCTGGTTCAAGTATGTCCCTACAACCAGCCGCCATCGCGAGGTGCCGTGTCATTCCATCCCGCTGAACGCGGCGGGGGAAACTGCCATCACCCTGGCTTCTGGAGATCGAAGGCGCCAGCTCGAGGTGTACCGCCAGTGGTTGTTGGGCACGCTGCAAAGAATTGACGCCGAGCCGGATACCTAGTGTGACCGGAGCGGCCCGCAAGGAGGAGGCCATGAAAGTCTGGTTGCGAATGATCACAGTCGCTGCATTGGTGACCGCGCTGGCGGTTCCACTCGCCCAGGGGCAGAGAAACCGGCGCGCGGCCTCGTCACCGTCACCCAAATACAACCCGGCGGCCGAGGTTCGCGTGAAAGGAACCATCCGCGAAATCACGTTCTTCGTGTGCCCGGTCAGCGGCGGAACCGGCGCGCACCTGCGCCTCGACGCCTCGAAGCAGCCCGTGGAGGTCCATCTGGCGCCCTCCTGGTTTGTCGAGAAGTACGCCATGAAGTTCGCGCTGGGAGAGAAAGTCGAGGTAATCGGAGTCGAATACAGCCGCCGAGGTGAGGCCGGACTGATGGCGCGCCAAGTGGAAAGCGCCGGGAATATCTACTCCTTTCGCGACCCGCAGGGGAAACCCTTGTGGTTGCCGGAGTAAGGCCGCAAGGCTGGAAGGTGCGTCATGATCCTCACATACTATTTCGCCGCCTGGCTGCTGGCCTTGCTGCTTGCAGTTCTGGTGATCAAGGTGCTCCGGGGTGCGACTTTCTATCGCCGCTTCCAGGGACGACGCCTGGTTACCTGCCCGGAAACCAGGAAACCTGCCGCGGTCACGCTGGATGCCTCCAGGGCAGCGGTCTCCGCTGCCCTTGGGGAGGCTCGCCTGCGCATCCAGGAATGTTCTCGATGGCCGGCGCCCAAGCCGGACAAGGGAGAACGCCGGCGTTGCGGTCAGCACTGCCTGGCGCAAATTGAAGCCGCGCCCGAAGATTGCCTGATCAAGACCATGCTGGCCCGCTGGTACGCAGGAAAAAACTGCGTCCTTTGCCGGTCCCCGATTGGCGAGGTGGACTGGCTCGGCCAGAAGCCGGCGGTGATGGGGCCCGACCGAAACACGGTGCCCTGGGATGAAGTAGCCGCCGACCACCTCCCCGAAGTGCTTGCCTCCTATCAGCCCGTGTGCTGGAACTGCCACGTCGCGGAGAGCTTCCGTCGCCAGCATCCGGAGCTGGTCGTGGATCGCGTGCGTAACTCGACGACTGCGAGTAAGAACGGGCCGGCCATCCCGCTGCGCCCCGTGCTGGTAACCCCGGTACCTGCGCCGGCAGCAGACAAGCCGCACCCACCGACGGACGACGTTCTGACTTGGGGTGAGTAAGCGAGCGATGCCTCAAGGCGGGTGCGGAGCCATCACAGGCCCAGCATGTGGTCCCGTGACTTGCATCACACTGCCAGGTGACTGCAGTCACAGCCTTCCTCAGCGGAAAACAATAGAGTTTGCTCAGGACGGCAGGAGGAGTGCCATGGCATCCAAATGCGCGAACCCGGAATGCTCGACCCCATTCTTTAGCCTGCGCGAGGGCAAGCTGTTCCAGTTCTTGCAGGAACAGGAACGGGACCGCCGCGACGGGCCTGGGGCTGCTCGCGCCATGCAGCACTTCTGGCTCTGCGGCCAGTGTGCGGTCACGCTGAAGCTGCTCTTTGAGAATCAGGATGGCGCTGTGGTCCCGCGGCTGGCACGCGTGGGAAACGGAGACCTTCCGGATTCCGGCATCCCCTTGGAAACGATCGCCGGTCCCGCAGCCGTGGATGAGCGAGACTTGCTCGAGGTGCTGAAGCTGGAACTCAATTTTCTGAACGCTGGAGGCTACGGACGATCGCTTCGCTTGCCGCAGCGCCCGACCTCCATTTTCCGGGACTCGCTCACCTGCATTAACTTCGGGGACCCGAACCGCACGCGCCCCTGTGAGGAGTGCGCGCTCATCCAGTTCGTTCCGCCGGAACGCCGCCAGGAGAGCGTCCCCTGCCATCACATCCGGTTGAACGACCGGGGTGAAACCGTGGACCGCCTGGAAACCCGCGCCAACCAGTTCCTTCTGGAAGACGCCGTCGGCGGCTGGCTGCGCTCCACGATCTGGGAAATTGAACAGGAGAGGGCGCGGCACCCCGAGTGGCGGAAGGCCGGCTAAAGGAGAAGCCATGATCGAAGCAAGACGGAAACAGGTCCTGCTGGTGGACAACGAGGAAGACGTGCTGCTTCTCCTCGAGCACGCCCTGGAAACGGAAGGCTATGAGACCACCACCGCCTGGAGCGGCCGGCAGGCGCTGGAACTCCTGGCGCGGCGGAACTTCGATCTGGTCGTCCTCGACGACCACCTCTCGGATTTTGATGCCGAGCAGTTGCTGGACTGGCTCGCAGTCACCCAACGGAGCGTTCCGGTGATTGTGACCCAGAACCCAGGACAGACGGCGCAAGCCGCCGAGCGGTATCTTTCGCTGGGGGCCAGCGCCGTGGTCTTCAAGCGTTCGCCCCACCTGATTCGGGCACGCGTGGATCAAGTGCTGCCGGCGGCGTAGCCCAATCCGGCGCCCGGGCAGGAGCCTGCACGACCTGTGGTGGTGACCTCAGCCCTTGGTGTCCAAAATCACCGGAGCATGTGACCCCAGTCACAGACGCCTGTTTGGATTCAGCGTCGAATAGCCCAAATGACAGGCCAGGAGGAGCGAACCATGGCCACCGCGGCTTCCGCATACCAGGGCAACTGGGTTCCCAGCACCTGCGGCATGTGCCTGCACGGGTGCGGCATCAAGGTGCTGGTCAAGGACGGCGTCGCGCTGAAGATCGAGGGCGATCCCACCAACCCTGACAACCTGGGCAAGCTTTGCCCCAAGGGCAACGCCGGCCTGGAGCGCCTCTACGATTCCACGCGCGTCCTGCGCCCCATGAAGCGTACCAACCCCCTGAAGGGACCGGGCCTGGACCCCGGCTGGGTGGAGATCACCTGGGACGAGGCCTACGACATCGTGGCCCGCGAGCTAGGCAGGGTCCGCGCCGACGACCCGCGCAAGCTGCTGTGCGCCATCGGCGACTTTCAGCGCATCGTCCTTTGGGGATGGCCCGCGGTGTTCGGCTCCCCGAATTTCTTCACCTCGCTGGGCAATTACTGCGGCGGCTCCTACCACCCGGTGAATGGCTCAGTGGACGGCTCCTTTGCCGCCATCAACGACTACGAGCTCTGCAATTACTGGATCCAGATCGGCTCCGGGGACGGCTTCTCCTCGCACCTGCACGTTTCCGGGAGCTCCAAGCGCATGGCCGACGCGCGCATGCGCGGCATGAAGGTGGTCACCCTCGACCCGCGCTGCTCGGTGGCCGCTGCCAAGGCCGACGAGTGGGTCCCCATCCTGCCGGGCACCGACCGCGCCTTCGTGCTGGGGATGGCACACGTGCTGCTGCATGAGCTCGACCGCTTCGATCGCGAATTCCTCCGCGACCGCACCAACGCTCCTTACCTTACACGGGACGATGGCTACTTCCTGCGCGATGAAGCCGGCAAGGCCCAGGTGTGGGACGCGCGCCTCCAGGCCGCGGTTGCCTGGGACGCCGTTCCGCCCCAGGCTATTGCGCTCGAAGGCGTGTACCTGGTGCGTGGCCGGCGGGTACGCACCGCCTTCCAGGTCTGGAAGAACATGCTGAGGAAGCACACACCGGAACGCATGAGTGAGATCACCACGGTTCCCGCGGAAACCATCCGCCGCATCGCGCGCGAGTTCGTGGAGGCAGCCCAGATCGGCGCCACTACCCAGATCGACGGTAAGACCTATCCCTTCCGTCCGGCTGCGCTGAACTATTACCGCGGCTCACAGTCGCACGCCAACGGCCTGTTCGACAACATGACGTACAAGCTGTTCAACATGCTGGTCGGGAATATTGATGTCCCCGGCGGGCACCTGGGAGTTCCCCTCGACCACCGCGGCTTCTTCATCAGCCCGGGCGAGGACGGCATGTTGAAGCCGGAACCGCACCAATTGCATCCCGCGCCGCCCTTCAAGTACCCGCCGGATTCTACGCACCTGATGGAGTGGTTCCCCATCGGCTTCGATGCCGGACAGCTCAACACCGAAACGCTGCTCGATCCCGAGCGCTTCGGCTTGAACTACCGCCCCGAAGCCATGCTGCTCTACCACTCCAATCCGCTCTGGAACATGCCCGAGACCGACAAGGTGGAAGCCATCATGCGGCGCATGAAGTTCGTGGCAGCGATTGATATCCACCTGACGGAATCCACCCAGTGGGCCGACGTCTTCCTGCCCGACCGGACGTTCCTGGAATCGACCCTGCTGAACTGCCTGGAGCCCCCGGTGGTTACCGGCCACTCCCTCCGCCAGCCGGTGGTCGAGCCGCTGGGTGACACCCAGGACGCCTACGAGATCCTCACCGAACTGGCCGAGCGCCTGGGCTTCCGCGACGACTGGAACGACCTGCTCAACGTGGTGTGCGGATTCACCCAAAAGCCAGAGTATCTCCTCGATCCCGAGAAGCGCTACCGCAACGAGGAAATTTGGGACCGCTATGCGAAGGCGATTTACGGCGAGGAACGGGGCCTCGATTGGTTCAAGCAGAACGGCCACGCCGTCCGCCACCGCACCCCGGAGGAGACTTACATGCCCTACGGCGACCTCCGGATTCCCTTCTACTTCGAGTTCATTCAGCGCACCGGCGCCGATCTGCGGCACAAAATGGAAGGCGCCGGCATTTTCGACTGGCCCTTCGACAACTACAAGCCGTTGCCCTTCTGGAAGCAGTCGGCGGTCCTGGAAGACGGCGCTCGTGGCTACCCTTTCTTCGCCATCACCTTCAAGGAAGCTCTGCATACGTTTGCCGACACTATGGTTATGCCATGGCTCACCGAGGTCAGCGAGAAAGACCCCGTCCATGGCGGCATCCTGATTAACTCAAGAACGGCCGCGGAGTTCGGTATCCAGACCGGAACCCGTATTCGCGTTACTTCTTTCGCGGGCTCGATCGAAGGGCAGGCGCAGGTGGTGGAAGGCATTCACCCGCAGGTGCTGGGCGTCAGCAACGCCATCACGCGCAGCTTCGTCACCAACCCTGGAGTGCGGGTCAAGGGGAGCCACTTCAACCGGCTGCTCACCGGCTCCATGCGTTACACCGATAACGCCACCGGAGGCCTGGAGTCCACCGCGCGCGTGCGCCTCGAGGTGGTACCGAAGTGGGGAGAGAGGGTCCACTATGCCCACAGTTGACGTAGCCGCGCTGGGAGCGGCACGCAAGCTGCTCGGCTTCAGCAAGCACACGGTCAGCTTCGAGCAGGGGACCGTGGCTGACCTGCTGCGCTCGCTGGGTACGGTGGAAGGCCGCAACCTCTACGCCAACCTCACTTCCGACGGCCGGCTGCGCGGCGACTTTGCTGTCCTGGTAGACGGCCTCAGCCTCAAACCCGACCAGCTCGACCGTCCCCTGCGGGGCGGCGAGCAGGTCATAACCATGGAGATCCTGCGCCATGTGCACGGCGGCTGACCGGGAGGAAGTTATGGCCCGACTGGGCATGGTGATCGACCTCAAGCGCTGCATCGGCTGCAACGCCTGCACCCTGGCCTGTAAACAGGAAAACGGCACGCCCGCCGGCATCCACTTCGCGCGGGTGATTACGCGCGAGGTAGGCACCTACCCCAAGACGCGGCGCGCCTTCCTGCCCGTGCTCTGCAATCACTGTGACGACGCTCCCTGCGCCCAGGCCTGCCCCAGTGGCGCCACTTACGTTCGAGAAGATGGCATCGTCATGGCCGACAAGGAAATCTGCATCGGTTGCCGGGCCTGCGCCGTGGCTTGTCCGTACATGAACCGCCACTTCATCGAGCGCGGCCTGCTGGCCCATGGCTACAGCGGCGACGGCATCAGTCCCCTGGAGGCGGTGAAGTTCACCAGCTTCGAGGAGGGCACCATGACCAAGTGCACGCTCTGCGCTCACCGCGTGGACCAGGGCCTGGAACCCGCATGCGTGGTCACCTGCCCAACCGAGGCCCGCATCTTCGGCGACCTGGAGCCGGAGGATGGCCGTCTGCAGCAGCTCATCCGCGAGCGCAACGGTTGGACGCTGCTCCCCGAGGCTTGCACCAAACCCAGCGTGTACTACCTGGACGAATAGAAGGAGGAGGCCCATGGTCGCGCAACCATCCATCGCCGTCGTGCCCCACCGTTTTGCCTACGGCTTCTACCGGCAGACCTGGTGGAACTGGCTGATCGGTTCGGCTTTTTTCTTCGGTGAAATCGGCGCCGGCCTCTTTCTGGTTTCCCTGCTCACCGACCATGCCCTGGGCATGGTGGTGGGCTACCTCATCGTCATGGTGGGCAAGAACGCGGCCCACATGATGTACCTCGGTCGCCCTGAGCGCTTCTGGCGCGCCGCCCTGCGTCCCGACCGCTCCTGGATCGCCCGCGGCATCTGGGCCACAGGAATCTTCGGACTCTCAGGGGCCGCGCTGCTGCTGCCCCGCTTCTTCTCTGCGGGCTGGCAACCGGACGGAACCCTGAACTCGGTATTGATGTGGATGGCGGGGTTTTCCGCCCTCTTCATCATGTTTTACGACGGCCTGGTGATGAACACGTCCGCCGCCATTCCCTTCTGGAACACGGCCCTGCTGCCGCTGCTTTGCCTCACCTACGCCGCCCTGGGAGGAACCACGCTGTCGCTCACCTTGCGCGAACTGGCGGGACCGGGCTCCGCCGTTCCGGCGGTGCTGGTGCAGACCGAGTACTTACTCTTGATCACCAATCTTGCGCTGCTGGGCCTCTATCTGGCGCAGATGTGGGGTTGGACCCCGGCGGCGCGCGAGACCGTCCGCGTGCTGCTCAAGGGAGCGTACGCCCGCGCCTTCCTGGGACTGGTACTCGCGGTCGGTTTGATCGCTACTTTGCTGTTGGCCTTGGTTCATAGCAGCGTGCATTCCACCTGGCTGGTGGTTCTGATTGCTGCGTGCGAACTCACCGGCGATTTCACCCTGCTCATGGTGCTGCTCAAGTCCGGATTGTTCTCTCCCCAGACTGCGCCTGCGCATCGCTCGGGCTGAACACACGGCATCCCGCCCGAGTCTGTGTTAAGGTGCGCTCCCCACATTGACTTCCAGGGGAAAGGAATCCTCAGCCATGCTCCCGAACCAGTTTGAACAATTCAAGAAGGATCATTCCGCGGTTTGGAAGGCGTTCAACGAACTCGGCGACCGCTGCCACCAGGCCGGACCGCTCGACGAGAAGACGCGGCGCTTGGTGAAGCTGGCCCTGGCAGTGGGCGCCGGCCTGGAAGGCGCCACGCACTCCGCGGTGCGCAACGCGCGGACGGCGGGCATCAAGCCGGAAGAGCTGCGCCACGTTGCCCTGCTGGCCATCACCACTCTCGGCTTCCCGGCAAGCATGCGCGCGCTCACCTGGATTGCTGACGACACCGGCAAGGATGGGTAAGCGCACATCCACAAGCTCGCCGACCGAAGCTGGAAGGGCGCTGGCCGCAGGCTTGAATAAATGTGACCTATATCACAGACGTTTCCCAAGCCCATGGTGTAGTGTAGGCCACCTTCAATTGGGGGTAAGGAATGGCTCCCTCGGGCATCCTGCGCGTAGCGCTACTCAGCGCGTTCCTCTTCTACGTGTTTTTCGGGCAGGCTTCCTTTCCCGGCATGCCGGCAGCGGGAGCGGTTGCCAGCCAAGCGGCCGGCGCCTCTCCCGGTCCCAGCCAGCAGGCCAAGTCCGCGCCGGGCAGTGAATACGCGGGGACGGAAACCTGCGTGGGCTGCCACGAAGACCAGCACAACCGTTTCAAGAACACGGTCATGGGCAAGATCATGGCCAAGCCCAGGACTGCGCTGGAAGGCCAGGGCTGCGAATCTTGCCACGGACCGGGCAAAGCCCACGCCGAATCCGGCGGCGACAAAGACCTCATTCCCATCCGTTTCGGCAAGGATTCCAAAAATTCCATCGAAGAGCAGAATGCCTCCTGCCTGACCTGCCATACGCAGGGCAACCGGCTCTTCTGGAAGGGCAGCCCGCACGAGTCCCGTGCCGTAGCTTGCGTGGACTGCCACCAGGTGAAGCAGGAAATCCACGCCTCGCTGTCTTCCGAGGGCCGCTATGGCGCTCCGCTGACTGAAAACCGGGGTGTGAAGAAGGCGCAGCCGGAACTCTGCCTTCAGTGTCACCAGATGCGCCGAGCGCAGTTGCAGCGCTCTTCGCACATGCCGTTCCGCGAAGGCAAGGTGACCTGCACCAGTTGCCACAACCCGCACGGCAGTCCCAACCCCAAGCAGTTGCTGCAGAGCACCACCAACGAGAACTGCCTGAGCTGCCACACCGAGCGGCGCGGTCCCTTCCTCTGGGAGCACCCGCCGGTGGTGGAGAACTGCGCCACCTGTCATGAAGCGCACGGCAGCAGTAACGCGCAGTTGCTCCGGGTGCGCATGCCTCGGGTCTGCGATTCCTGCCACGTGGCCAGCCGCCACCCCAGTACGCCGCAGCCCCTCAATTCCATCAGGAATTTCAACCGGGGCTGCACCAACTGCCACTCCGCTATCCACGGCTCCAACCATCCCTCGGGGAATTATTTCCTGCGCTGAGGGGAGACAGGGCGATGAAGAAAATCACGAACCCGATTCTGCGCTTACTGCTGGTCGCGCTCCTGCTGGCGCCGGCTGCGGCATTCAGCCAGGAACAGCCCGCCGATCGTGGAAGCATCGAGTTCGGGTACCGGCATGTTTGGGGCCAGGTGTATGGCCGCCCCGATCTTCCTTTTCAGCCTTCCCTGGAAACTTCGAAGTTCAACGAGTACCGCGACCTGAGGAGCGGCGTCTTCATCCGCAGCTTCCGTTCGAATCTTGACGACATCCTGGGATCCCGCTTCTATCTGAACCTGCAGTCGCAAAGCTCGTTCTACAGGGACCAGAGCTACCTGGCGACCTTCGGACAGTACGGCAAGTTCAAGGTCCAGTTCCGCTACAACGAAACCCCCCACACCTACACCAATACCACCCGCACGCTTTACACCCAGGTTGAGCCGGGCGTGTTCGCCATCAACCCGTTGCTCAGGACCGCGCTGCAGGCCGCCACGGCCCTCGATACGACGATTTTGTCCGTTTCTCCGCCTATTTCCCTTGCCCAAGTGTCGACCATGGCCTTCATAACTCCTGCCCTCCGGCGCAAGGCGGGGACCGGATCACTCAGCTATAACGTAACCCCGGCCTGGAACCTCTTCTTCCTGTTCTCGCGTGAGAACCAGTTAGGCATTCGACCCATCGGGCTGCTCATGAACACTTCTCCCAGCGCCAGCGTGACCGGCGGTTATGGCGTCGAGGTTCCGGAGGCCATCGACTACTTCACCAATGTCATCACGGCAGGGACGGAATACGGCCGGGAGAACTGGGGCTTCCAGTTCTCCTATGTGCGATCCATGTTCGAGAACAACATCGATCGCCTCGTGGTGGATAACCCCTACCGTACAACGGACTGCGTGGCGCCGGTCGGGTGCACGACCAGAAACCAAGGCCCGGCCACGGGGGTCATGGATCTGTATCCCAGCAACCACGCCGACTACTTGAACTTTGCCGGCGCCGTGGACCTGGGCAAGTATCTACGGCTCATGGCCAGCATCAGCCCGGGCTGGCTGCGACAGAATGACGCCTTCGTGCCCTACACCAGCAACTCCATCCGCCTGGCCCAGACCGGGCCCTTGCCGGCAGCCAGTCTGGACGGGCGCAAGCAGACCCTGGCCATGAACTACACCCTGGTGGCCAATCCGGTGAAGAAGGTTCAGGTGAAGGCGGGATACCGGCACTACGACTACAACGATGACACCCCGGTGCTCGAGCTCACGCCCGTGGTGGGCGACTTTGGCGCACCCATCGCCCCGCACCAGGCGCCTCGTCACGGCTTCAACAAGAAAACCTTCGAACTGACCGGCAACTGGTTCTTCACCAAGCGAAGCTCGCTGAAAGTCGGCTACGAAGGGGAATGGTTCGATCGCTCGAATCGCGACGTAGAGCACTCCCGGGAGAACTCGTTCATCGCCGCGGTTGACCTGAGCCCGAACCAAGACTTCCTGTTCCGGCTTGCCTACCGCCACTCCGACCGCGAGCCGGAGCATTACGAGGACGAGTTTTCCGGCGGGCTCGAATGCGAGGCCGCCGCTCTGGCCGCCGCCCGCGCTGCCTTCATCTTTCCGGACATCCAGCCCTGTGCGCGCAGGTTCGACGAAGCCGCCAGACTGCGCGACCGCGGCGAAGTCCTGGTGCAGTACAGTCCCACCGACAAGCTGACTCTCTCCGGCTCGTTTACTACCATCCAGGACGATTACAACCGGCCCGGAGGCACCAACAGCGCCACCGCGCTGAACTTCCTTACCGGCTCCGCGTCAACGACAGAGCCCTATTACCTCTACGGGATGCTCACGGACCTGTCCTACAACTACACCTTCGATGGGACCTACGCAGTTTCGGACGCGGTCTCCCTGTTCGCCGAGTACTCCTATGAGAAGTATCACCGGAGAATGGCCTCGCGCTACCGCGCTCCTCAAAGCACAACTCTCTCTGCAAATCCCAATGGTTGCGGCCCCAGCAGCAACGGGCTTGCTTTTCAGGGGCACTGCGACAGCGCCAACAATGATTGGGAGAGCGCCGCGCGTGACTTCCTCCACGTTTGGGCTACGGGCGTGGATCTCAACCTGGGCAAGAAGTTCTACGTGAGCACCTACTACTCCCTGGCCGCGGCCAAGGGTTTCGTCTTCACCCGGGCATTGGGAACCCAGCCGGCAAATTTCCTCACCAACCCCACTCCCCGCGACCCCGCGCCCCTGGCCCAGATCGACCGGTTCATGATGACTACCACCAGCGCCGCCACCGACTACCCGGAGCTGGTCAATCGCTCCCACGAATTCACAGTGACCTTCAAGTTTAAGCTGAGGAAGAACATCCTGCCCAAGCTGGAGTACCGCTACCAGCAGTTCGACTATCAGGACTACCAGACTTCGCCCATGACTCCATACGTGGGTTGCGTGGCCACCACGGGCGTGCCCGCAGCGGGCGGCCCAACTGGCTCCCCGTCCATCGCCGCCACCAACGCGCCGGGCTGCCCGGTCCTGGGCCCGACCACAGCCTCCTCAATCCCCAGTCCCTTCTACCCGTACTCGGTGGTCGGCGATACGGGGGCTGCGCGATATTACTTCTTGGGCGTAGACCAGCCCTCGTACAAGGCCCATAATTTCTCAGCCAGCATCGAGTATCGCTTTTAGTTGCTTGCAGTTAGAGGTGTGACCGGTGTCACAGCGGCCGGTCGCCTTTTCGGAGAAGATAGACTTGCAGCCTGAGGGAGGCTTTCAGTGAAAGAGATGGCTATCCTTTTGACTCTCGCGCTCCTCGGGACGGTGTCCGTCCCGGCGGCGTTCGCCGGCGACGCCGCGGCGCTGTACAAGACCAAGTGCGCCAGTTGCCATGCGGCCGACGGCAGCGGCTCCACCCCCATGGGCAAGAAGCTGAACCTGCGTGACCTGCGGTCAGCGGATGTGCAGAAGCAAACCGACGCTCAGTTGACCGAGATCACCACCAAGGGCAAGAACAAGATGCCGGTGTACGACAAGAAGCTGACCGCTGACCAGATCAAGGAGCTGGTGGCTTACATCCGGGAGCTGGGGAAAAAGAAGTAGGGCCTACGGCCCGCGCGGCACGGCACCGACAACATGAAGGTTTTGGGCGTGGACATGACGAATCCGCCGCTGCCACTCCGGCGGCGGTTGGTGGAGTTCCTGCTGAGTGGAGGACTGCTGGCCTCCGCCGCCTCCTTCCTGTATCCCGTCCTGCGTTACCTGGTGCCTCCGGCCTCCGCCGACATTGGTAGCGACACCGTGATCGCCGGTAAAGTCGGGGACCTCAAGCCCAACAGCGGCAAGATTTTCCGCTTCGGCAACCGCCCGGGACTGCTGATCCTGACCGCCGAGCGTGAATACCGCGCTCTCTCGGCCACCTGCACCCACCTGGACTGCACGGTGCAATACCGCGACGATCTCCATCAGGTCTGGTGTGCCTGCCACAACGGCGTCTATGACTTGGCGGGCCGCAACGTTTCCGGCCCGCCGCCCCGGCCGCTGGAATCCTACGAGGTCCACGTACAAGGCGGCGAGATCATCGTCAATCGCCGTCAGAAGACCTGAGATGAAGAGGCTGCTCACTCGCGTTTACGACTGGCTCGACGAGCGCCTCGACCTTGCCGACCTCACCGCCCCCTTGCGCCACAAGACGGTTCCGGTTCACTACTACTCCTACTGGTACTACCTGGGTGGAATCACGCTCTTCCTCTTCGTCGTCCAGGTGCTGACCGGCATCCTGCTGCTGCTCTACTACCGCCCCAGCGCCAACGAGGCTTTTGAGAGCGTGCAATACATCATGACCCGCGTGCAGTTCGGGTGGCTCATCCGCTCGGTGCACTCCTGGGCCGCTAACCTGATGGTCTTCACCGCCTTTGCCCACATGTTCAGCGTGCTGTTCCTGCGCGCCTACCGCAAGCCGCGCGAACTTACCTGGGTCAGCGGCATGCTCCTGCTGGTTCTGATCCTGGGGTTCGGGTTCAGCGGTTACCTGCTGCCTTGGAACGAGCTGGCCTTCTTTGCCACCAAGGTCGGAACCGATATCGTCGGCCAGGTACCGGTTGTGGGCCACTGGCTGATGGTCTTCCTGCGAGGCGGCGAAGAAGTCACCAGCGCCACGCTCAGCCGCTTCTTCGGTATCCATGTCGCCCTGCTGCCGGGTATCACCACGCTGCTGCTGGCGATTCACCTGGCGCTCATCCAGCGCCAGGGCATCAGCGTTCCGCGGGGCATGGAAGCGGCCATGCACGCCCTGGAGTACTTGCGGAAGCATGACCCGGCGGCAGCGGAACTGTGGCTGAGGCAGGCCGGAGTAGAGCCGGAGCGCCGGGAGATGCGATTTTTCCCAAATTTCTTTCTGCGCGAACTCATGGCCTGGTACGTGGCGGTGGCGGTTCTGGGTGTCTTGGCCGCTCTGGCTCCCTGGGAATTGGGCAAGAAAGCCGACCTCTTCGCGCCTGCCCCGGCGGGTATCCGGCCGGAGTGGTACTTCGTGTTCATGTTCCAGACCCTCAAGCTGATTCCCGCCAAGATCGGTCCGCTGGAAGGCGAAATGCTGGGCGTGCTGGCTTTCGGTTTGGCGGGCTTGGTCTGGCTGCTCCTGCCCTTTTTCGATACGCGCGAGGGAAGGCGCAGCCGCCTCATCACCGGCGCCGGCGTCTTCGCTCTGGCTTACATGGTTGCCATGACCGCCTACGGCTATCTGGCGGAATGAGGAGGACGGGGAGAAGCACCATGTCGCCCTATGCCCAACGCGGAGCCCGCTGGCTGCTGCTGAGTTTGTTTGCCGCGCTTTTGCTGCTCCCGCGCATGTTGGCGCAGGCCCCGCTGCCGCGGCCGGTCAATTCCTGTCTCGACTGCCACGCCGAGTTTCCTTCCCCGCCCGGAGTTTCGCGCGAGAGTTTCAACGCCGACATCCACGCCCAGAAGGGCCTGACCTGCGCCGCCTGTCACGGCGGTGATCCCGCACAGCCAACGCCGGAACTGTCCATGGGCCGCGCCGCCGGCTTCCGCGGACACGTGGACCGCAAACAGATTCCGGCCTTGTGCTCGCGCTGCCACTCCGACGGCGCCTACATGCGCCAGTACAACCCCTCCCTGCGCACCGACCAGTTCAGCCAGTACCTGACCAGCGTTCACGGCAAGTTGCTGGCCAAGGGCGATACCCAGGTGGCGGTCTGCACCGATTGTCACGGTGTGCATGGCATCCGCCCAGGTTCCGACACGCGCTCCACCATTCATCCCCTGAACATCGCGGAGACCTGCTCGCGCTGCCACTCCGATCCCGCGCGCATGCAGTCCTACAAGATCACCACTGACCAGTACGCCGGCTACAAGGAGAGCGTGCACCATGGCGCGCTGGTGGTGCGCGGCGACCTGAATGCGCCCACCTGCACCACCTGCCACGGCAACCACGGTGCGGCGCCCCCCGGCGTGCAGTCGGTGGAGTTCGTTTGCTCCAACTGCCACGTCTTCCAGGCCCAGCTCTTCGATTCCAGTCCGCACAAGGCGGCGTTTGCCGCCCTCGAAGTTCCCGCCTGCGTCACCTGCCACGGCAACCACCGCGTGGTTGCTCCTGGCGACGCTATGCTGGGCGCCGGCCCGCAGTCGGCCTGTGTGCAGTGTCACGTCGCGGGAGATGCCGGACACTCCGCCGCTGTCACTTTCGTGGGCCGCCTCGGCGACCTGCAGAACGCCATCATCCGCTCCGACGAACTCCTCGACCGAGCCGAGCGCTACGGCATGGAGGTCAGCGAAGCCAGACTGGAGCAGGCCCAGGCCCGCGACGCCCTTACCAGGGCGCGTGTTACCATCCACAGTTTCTCGCTTCCCCGGGTGGAAGAAGACATCCAGGCCGGGCTGAAGCTGGCGGAGAAAACCCAGCAGGCGGGCGTGGGCGCGCTCGAGGAGCGCGATTTCCGCCGTAAGGGTCTCGGTGTCTCCTTGTTGGCCATCCTGGTGGTGGTGATTGCTTTGCGGTTGTACATCCGCCATATCGAATCGGAGGAAGCCAAGGAGACCAAGTGAAGCCTCGCGGCCGAACAGCGCTTCGCCGGTTTCTGGCCGTGCTGATTCTGAGTGCGCTGCCCGCTCTGGCGCAGGCGCCCGATTGCCTCCAGTGCCACCACGACCCCAGCCTGGAGAAGCACGCGGACCCGAAGGTGTTTCAGCAATCGGTTCACGGCGTGCTTTCCTGCGCCGACTGCCATGCGGACGTAAAGTCCTTCCCGCACCAACCGGTTCCGGCCAAGGTGGACTGTGGCGGCTGCCACGCCGACGCCCAGCAGGCCTTCGAAACCGGCATTCATGCTCGGGCGGCGCAAAAGGCCAACGGCAAGACTCCCACTTGCCTGGCTTGCCATGGCGACCCGCACGTTATCAAGTCCGCGAGCGACTTGGCGTCGCCCACCGCGCACGCCAACATCCCCCAGACCTGCGGCAAGTGTCACAGCGATCGTTTTGTGGTGGAAGGCAGCGGCCTGAGCACGCGGCCTTTCTTTTCTTATCAGGAAAGCGTGCACGGACGCGCCGTCGCCGCTGGCAGGGAAAAGGCGGCGGTGTGCACCGACTGCCACCGCGCTCACGACATCCTCACCGCTGCCGACCCCAAGTCCCCCATCTTCAAGTTCAGCGTCCCGCAGACCTGTGGCCGGTGCCATGAGAACGTCTCCAAGGAGTTCCAGGGAAGCATCCACGGACAGGCCATCCAGCGCGGCAATTCCCAAGCCCCGGTGTGCACCGATTGTCACGGCATCCACCTCATCAAGCCGCATGTCGACCCCACCTCGTCGGTGGCATCGCAGGCGCTGGCACGCACCACCTGCGCCAAGTGTCACGAAGGCATGCGGCTTTCCGAAGAACTTGGCGTCCCGGGCCATCGCGCCACCACCTATCTCGACAGCTATCACGGACTCGCTTCCCGCTTGGGCTCCGGCGTGGTGGCCAACTGCGCTAGTTGCCATGGTGTGCACAACATCCTGGCTTCGTCGGACCCGCGCTCCACCGTCCACAAAGACAACCTGGTCCAGACCTGCGGCCAGTGCCACCCCGGAGCCAACCAGAACTTCGCTGCCGGCAAGATCCATCTCGATGTTTCGGTGTCGCGCGACATCGGCAGTCTGGGCACCTTCTGGGTACGCAGTTTCTACCTGGTGCTCATCACTCTGACCTTGGGCGGCATGGTGCTGCACAACGGCATCTTGTGGCGACGCAAGGCCCTGCTGCATCGCACTGCCCGTCCCCGCCCCATCGTGCGCATGAACCGCAACCAGCGCGTCCAGCACTGGCTCCTGCTCACCAGTTTCCTGGCGCTCGCCGCCACCGGTTTTGCCCTGAAGTATCCGGAATCGTGGCTGGCTTGGCTGCTGGGTTCGAATGAAACCGTGCGTCGCCTGGGCCACCGCGTGGCCGCCGTGGTCATGCTCCTGCTGGCCGTCTATCACGCCGGCTACATGCTCTTCACTCGCGAGGGCCGCCAGGGTCTCTCCGACTTCATGCCCCGGCGCAAGGACCTCACCGATCTCATCGCCAACCTGCGCTTCCACCTGGGGCGCTCCCCGGAAAAACCACGCTTTGGCCGCTTCGGTTATGCGGAGAAGGCGGAATACTTGGCGGTGGTCTGGGGAACCATCCTGATGGGGATCACCGGACTGATGATGTGGTTTGAGGTCGTGGTGGTGCGCCTTCTTCCCCGCTGGTCGCTGGACATCGCTACCGCCATCCACTTTTACGAGGCCATCCTCGCCGTCTCCGCCATCTTCGTATGGCATTTCTACCAGGTGATCTTCGATCCCGACGTCTATCCCCTCAACTGGGCGTTTTGGGACGGCGGCGTCTCCGAGGAGCATTTCCGTGAGCACCATGCGCAGGCCTTTGACGAGATGGCCGCGGATGCCGCAGCGCAGGCCGCCGACGCGCCACTGCAGGAGTCCGCGGACAAGCCCGCTGTTGCTCCGCCACCTTCCGAGAAAGGTCCGGCCTCCAACACCTCCTGACGATTCCCGGCCGTGCTTGCACGACCGTGATAATGTCTGGTAGCCGAGATAAACCAGATGCCGGAAGAAACTCAACCGAACCCCGCCCCAGCCGCCGACACGCCGCGCCCACCCGGCCTGTTCCGCAACCTGACCAGTTGGATCGGTTCCGGGATCGCCCTGATCGCGCTCGTCAATATTCTCTTAGTGCTGATGCTGGAACTGTTCGGCGTGAGCACCAATCCCTACGTGGGCATCCTCGCCTACATGGTCCTGCCCGCCTTCCTGATCCTGGGACTGGCCCTGGTTCCCCTGGGCATGCTGCTGGAGCGCCGGCGTCGTCGCCGCGCCGCTCCCGGAACCATCCCGGCATATCCGCGCATTGACCTCAACCTCACCCACCACCGCAACGCCTTCGCCTTTTTCCTGATCTCACTGTTCGTGTTCCTTTCCCTGAGCGCGGTGGGCAGCTACCGGGCCTACGAATACACCGAAACCACCCAGTTCTGCGGCCAACTCTGCCACTCGGTGATGCATCCCGAGTTCATCGCCTACCAGGCCTCGCCCCACGCCCGCGTGCGCTGCGTGGATTGCCACGTGGGGGCCGGCGCCACGTTCTACGCCAAGTCCAAGCTCTCCGGGGCCTATCAGATCTACGCCGTCGCTTTCCATAAGTATCCCAAGCCCATTCCCACGCCCGTTGCCAACCTGCGGCCTGCGCAGGAAACCTGCGAGCAGTGTCACTGGCCGGAGCGTTTCTACGGCGCCCAGCTCAAGGTCATCACTCACTTCAGCAGCGATGCGAGCAACACCCCGCGCCAGATCCGCATGCTCATCAAAACCGGCGGCGGCAGTCCCACGGCCGGCCTCACCACCGGCATCCACTGGCACATGAACATCGCCAACGAGGTCACCTACATCGCCACCGACCCGCAGCGCCAGAACATCCCCTGGGTGCGCATCAAGGACCAGCAGGGCCGTGTGACGGAGTACCTGCTGGAAGGCTCTGACCTCAAGCCGGAGCAGGTCCAGGGCGCCTCCCAGCGCCGCATGGACTGCGTGGACTGCCACAACCGCCCCTCGCACATCTACTATCCTCCCGCCCGCTCGGTGGACGATTACCTGCTCGCCGGGAAGATTGAGCGCACGCTGCCCTTCATCCGTCAGCAGGCGGTCGAAGTGCTCGGTCAGACCTACAATTCCAGCGAGCAGGCGCGCGAGGCTATTGCCACCACTCTGGACCGCTTTTATCTCACCAAGTATCCTGACCTGCACAAATCACGCCTTCCCGCCGTGCAGCAAGCCATCTCCGGCGTGCAGCAGATTTATTCGACGACCATCTTTCCCGAGATGAAGGTGGACTGGCGCACGCATCCCGACAACGTCGGCCACTACTACTATCCCGGATGCTTCCGCTGCCACGACGGGCAGCACAAGAGCGCCGAAGGCAAGGTGATCAGCAAGGACTGCGAAATCTGCCACGTCATTCTCGGGCAGGAGGAAGGCGGCCAGCCCATGGCCAGCGTCGCCGGCAAACCCTTCCAGCACCCCGTGGACCTTGGCGACATGTCCGCCGTGACCTGCACGGACTGCCACACCGGCGGGCCTTGAAGGACACCGGAAAGAGTCTCGCATGAGACGACCGCAGCTACATTCCCGCGGTGCATTTTCAGAACCACCTGGTCCCGCAGGATCGGGCCTGCTTCAGCTGTCACACCGACTACACCATGTACGGCGGCTTCTCGGCCAAGCTGCGCGGCCTGCGGCACGTCTACGTGCAATACCTGGGCACGGTACCGCAAACCGTGAAGCTGTACACGCCTTACAACAACCGCGAGTGCCTGCATTGCCACGCCGGCGCGCGTTCGTTTGAGGAAGGAGCCACGCACACTGCCGACGCCGAAACCTTCGCCAGGATCAAGTCCAATCAGCTCTCCTGCACATCCAGCGGCTGCCACGAACTGGTGCACAACGTCGTCGGACTCAAGGATGCGAAATTCTGGAAAGCGAGCGAATTAAAAACGCTGCACCCATGGAGCGGCGCCTGCGCATCTCGGGGATACTGGTGGCCCTGGGTTTGCTGGTGGAATTGGGGACGCTGCGCTGGGCGCATCCCACAGCTTTTCTGGCATTTCGCGGTGTCGGTGGCTCTCTGATGGCGCTGGGAATGCTGCTCTACCTCTACGCGCTGGTTTCGACTCCGCCGTCGGCCGGACCGCACGAGTGAGGAGCGCTAGAGTCTCTCTTGCTTGCCGCCAAGAGCGAGAAAGCAGCCGATTCTCCGTAACCTAAAAGTGCTGGATTGGGTGGTTACAACCCATTTATCTCACCCTTTCGTCACCGACCGGCCCTGGGTGGGTGAATCCGACGTAATCGACTGGATTTGGGACAACTGGATCGGTCAGAGCACGAAGAAACATTTGCGCGCAGCCGTGCTGAGACATCTAGCGGAAGAGGAAGGGCGTCACTTCGCATCAGCAGTTCCGCTTTCGCTAATGCCTGATACGCAATTGGAAGCTATCGGGGGCCTGGAGGCAGATGACCTTGTGCGCGTGGGTGAGGGCCACGTCCGTTTCACCCATGAACTGCTTGGTGATTGGGCTCGGCTGCAAGTGCTGCTAGCGTCCGAGACGAACGCGATCGGACTTATCAAGCAACACGCGCCAACGCCGCGCTGGAGTCGCGCAATCCGGCTCTGCTTGATGCGCCCAGTGGCGACAACTTGCACTTCGCGCAGTGGCTGCAAAGAAGATTCAATCTCAGACTGGTGTGCATCACGTGCGGAGCGAACGGGAGCCTCCTCGTTGACGAAACCGCGCACCACCAGCACGCCGGATACAAACTCGAAGTGGCGGACACCGTAGGGCGCCGGTGATGCCTTCACAGCTGCCATGCTGCACCATTATCTGCGCGGGTCATCACTCGCGGTGATGAACGACGCCGCCAATCGTATGGGTTCTCTGGTGGCGGGCGAACCCGGCGCCACGCCCGTGATCAGTACCGAGGAGATCCGAAAGGTGCAGTCATCGCGCTCGTTTGCCCTCGAACGCGACGATGCGGACTAGGCCCTCCGCTCCTCGGCTTTCCAGCGAGCCCAGCCGGGTAATTGCGCCTGAGCTGCGGCACCTGACTATAAGCATGCATCGGCACGGCAGAAAACTTGGGTCCAATTTGGGTCCAATCGCCGCCGAAAACCAAACAGATTCAAGGTCTCACACGCAAGTACCGACCTAAGCGGGACAATAACTTAGATAACCAACCGCTTTTTCGGGACCAGGGGGGTCGGAGGTTCAAATCCTCTCTCCCCGACCAACTTGCCTTCGATTACAGCCTGCACTTGGCATGGGCTGAACTGTGGGCCCGCGGTAGGAAGCCTCACCGCGCGTAACCCAGGGCGCGCTTGCGGCGGTCCCAGACCGCAGCAATGCCCAGCCACAGCACGCACACCACCACGATGGCCAGAGAGAACCACCGGCCGTAGAGTCCTTGCGGGGAAAAGATCTCGGTGGCGGCGTGCAGTTCTTCGCTGTTGGGGAGCAGCTCGGCTTCGGTGAATTCGTGGAAGGAGTAAACCCCCACCTGCAGCATGAACAGCAGCAGAAAAATGCTGGTGACCTGGAAGAAGCGTCGCAGGTTGATGAGGTGGCCGTAGCGTCCCCAGGCCCAGGCCAGAGCGCCGGCTGTGGCCAGTCCGAGGAAGGCGCCGGTGAGAGCGCCGGGGTCGCGCACCTGGTAGAGCAGAAGAGCGGTCTCCATGCCCTCGCGCGCGATCATCACCACGGTGAACAGGAACACGCCCAGGAAGGCAACGGCGCCGGTGCGGCGAGTGGAGACGTCCTCGAGGTGGTTTTCAATGTCCTGCTTGAGACGGTGTGCGGTCCTCCACATGTGGACCACCAGCGTACCCACCAGGACCACGGTCACCAGGCCGAGCACCGCTTCCCACAGCGCCTGGTTGACGCCCTGGCGGAGCATCCAGCCGAGCACGGCGCTGGCCACAAGCGCGGCCGCGATGCCCCAGTACACGGCCGCCGCCAGCACCGCGCGACCTGTCTTCTTCAGGTAAGCAAGGGTGATGGCCACGATGAGGAAGGCTTCGAAGCCCTCGCGGGACACGATGATGAAGGTCTGCTCCATTTGGATTTCTCCCGTTCCCCAGTTCCGTCCAGCAGGCTTGACCGCGGGCCCGTGAGAGTGAGGGTGGGCGCAGCCGGAGTCTCTGGTAGGATGTCAGTTGCGACCTGGTCGCAACTGATACTATCTATTTCAACGGCAGTCCTCAGTCCTGTCAAGGTGAACGAGCAAGAATCCGTCGCAGGGGGATTGCGACGGGTTGCGCAGGAGGTTGCGATGCCCTTTGCCGAGACCGGAATTCCCGGACACTTGCAGTCTGAGTTGCTGGCGCGCGGCGTCCGGCTCACCCGCCAGCGGCGCACCATTCTGAGCGTGATGGAGACCGCTACCCGGCATCTGGAGGCCGGCCAGATTCTGCGCAAGGCGCGCCACTTCGACTCCGAGGTGGATCGGGCCACGGTCTACCGGACGCTGGGCCTGCTGAAGCGCCACGGGTTGATTGACGAGCTCGACCTGATGCACGTCCGCGGCGAAGCCCATTACTACGAGCGCCGGCCGCGGCGCGACCATCTGCACATGACCTGCCTGCGTTGCGGCCAGGTGCGCGAGTTTGAGAGCAGTCTATTCGACAAGCTGAAGCGCGAAGTGGAGCGCGAGTGCCGATACCACATCGCGGTGGCCCGGCTGGAAATCGGCGGCTACTGCGCCAAGTGCAGAAAATAGCCAGCCGCAGCCGGAGCGCCCCAGGCCGCGCGGGTCCGGCCTCTGAGGTTCCTACCCCTGGCACACTCCGGTATTCTTCATGGCCTTGAACGTCCAGGCTGCGGAAGCGTTTTCCTTGACCAAGTCGACTTCCTGGCCCTGGCACTGGTAGCGGGTCCTGCCCATGGTGTATTGCAGGTCAATCTTGTAGCGGTACCAGAAGCGCTGCCCGTAGGCCTTGAACGAAGGATTGGGATGGACCTTGTGGATGGTGATATCGGTATCGCCCTCCGCGGAAAACTTTTCCGTCCAACCCTTGCGGATGAGTTCCTCGGCCTCGGCGAAGGGAGGAGGCTCCTGGCCGCCGGCCTTTTCCTGCGTGACGTTGCCGGTGGAGACGTCCTCGAATATCCAAGTCGCGCCCGGCTTTTTGTAGATGGCAGAGACCGAGAAGGCGGCTACGCTACCGTCGGCACGCTTCACCCTCACCCGCGCGGGCACGGAGTGGTAGGGCACCTTCTTCAGGTTGATGATCTTCACGCTGGAAATCCCCGCGCCCGCCGCGTTGACTTCCAGGATGGTTTCCTTGGGATAGCTTTTCTTCCAGTGGGATTCAATGTCCTTCTTGGCCACCGCGAAGGTGACCTGTGTGGCGGCGGGGACAGCAAGCCACAAGCAGGCCAAGGCGACCGCGGAGCAGACAGCGAGGCCACGCTTCATGGAGCACCTCCTCGTTCCGAGGCTGAAATGATACGCCTTCCGCATCGCAGGGGAGATCGATCACGCACTCCAGCTGCTGGAATCGGAAGCCCGGCCCCGAGGCGGCGCTTACTTCTTGCGGTGGTAGGTCATGTTGGTCGTGTTCAGCCGGGTTCCCTTGGCATCCATCGACGACCATATGAAGCGGACGGTGTCAGGCGTTACGAACTCCACCCGCTCCAGCCGCATGTAGGAACCGCCCGGAGCCAGGTTGGTGACCGCTGCCTGGGGAAATACGATTTCCTTGGTGGAGTGAGCCGGAGCGCGCACCGTGGATTGGTTTCCTCCGGCGCAGTAGTGAGTGGAAACCACGGTGTCGCCGTCGAGATGAAACAGGGTGATCATCTCGTTGGATGTGCCCGGGAAGCTGGTTTCGCGCAGCACGCTGCCGTTGGCAAACACGTCAAAGCGCACCGTCACCTGGGGAGCGTTCTTTTCGCCGAAGTCCACCTGCCATTCTCCCTGCAACGTTTTCAGCTGTTGGAACGTGGATTGGGCGCTGGCAGGCGCAGCGGATTGCGCCCAGCCAGCAGTTCCCAGCAGCATGATGGCACCCAGCCGTAAAACTTTGTTCACATAACCTCCTCATGAGTTCGGTTGGCGAAGGCCGCAGTTCCGCAGCACCCGCTGTGAATGACTGCCCGGCGCGTGCCGGTGGCACGCGCCCGCGCGGTCCACTCTACTTCTTCTGCTGCTGCGAAGAAAAGGCCTCCAGCCGCTTGACCAGTTCCGCCGGGCTGACGTCCTCGATGTGCGTGGCCAGCGACCACTGATGACCGAAGGGGTCGGCGACTTCTCCGTAGCGGTCGCCCCAGAACATGTTGCTGGGCGGCGTGGCGCCCTTGGCACCGGCGCTCACCGCCTGCTTGTATGCGGCGTCCACGTCGGGAAGATAAAGGAAAATGTTCACTGGCGTTCCTTTCAGAGTCTGAGGCGAGCGCGCGCCCTGCTCCGGATTCTCTTCGGTGAGCATGACGCGGGAGTCGCCGATCTGGATTTCAGCATGCGCAATCGAGCCGCCCGGTCCAGGCGCGCGTGAGAGCTCCTCGGCGCCGAAGGCCCGCTGGTAGAAATCTATGGCCTTGGCGGCGTCGCGTACCACCAGGTAGGGCGTGACCGAATGGTATCCCTCGGGCACGGGTTTGACCTTGCCGGCGGCAGGCTTTTCCACCACCGCGGCGGGGCTGGAAGTTGGCGTCGCGCTGCCCTTGATTTGCCACACACCCAGGATCAATCCCATGATCACGAATGACACGGTCATGTAGCCGCCGTTGATGAACATGTACTTCCAGGACTTGCGCTCGAACAGACTGATCACGCCCAGTCCCAACGCCACCCAGCCGAAGCCGGCCAGAAAGCCGGCAGTCGCGCCCCAGGCGGCGTCGGTCTTGGGGTCGGCGAGGAACATGGCCAGGTTGGCGGCCATGATCAGCGAGAACACAAAGGAGAAGCCGAAGATTTTGCCCATGTTGCCCTTCTGCAGATCGGCCTCGGTAAGTCCGCACTCCGTCATCCAGGCCCGGCCGAAAAGTGCGGGCGAGTACCACAACCCGCCTAGAACAAACGTCGCTACCGCGGCGCCCAACACTGCCAGCCAGTTCAAGCTGTCGAGATTCATGTCTTCACTCCTGATGGAACAAGGGTTTTTGCTTGCCAAGAATGCAGGGTACGAGGGGCGAGGCGGGGGCGTATTGTAAAAAATTTCCCGCCTGGCTAATTCGCGGATCTAGTCAACGATGAGGTAGTCCGGATACTCGGTTTGGTGGGCGGCGTAGAAGCCGGGTGAGACTCCGGAAAACTCCTGAAATTCATGGATGAAGTGCGGTTGGTCGTAGTAGCCGCAGTCGAGGGCCACTGCGGCCCAGTCGGGGTTGCGGTTTCCGTGCACGGTCTTCAGCGCTTTCTGAAAGCGGAAGACGCGGGACGTACGCTTGGGAGTGAGTCCGACGCGGGCATCGAAGCGCGCGATCATCTGCTTCTGGCTGAGGCCGAGATGCGCCGCGAGGTCGCGCAGCGAGAGCACCGGCCAAGTGCGCAGCGTATTGAGCGCGGCCGAGACGGTGAGGTCCGGTTCCAGCCGCGAGCGGGCCTTGACCAGCAGATACTGTTCCAGCAAGTCGAACTTGCGGGCCACCACCGACGCCTCCAGCAGCTGCTCGCGGAGCGCCAGGATCTCGCGCTTCCAGATGAGGTCGAGCTCGAGCACGCTGCCGGTGAGCTCCGAAATAGGGAAGCCGAAGAAGGGAGCGGCGCCGCCAGTGCGGAAATGCGCGCCCATCATGGACGATCCCTTGGCCGCGCCGATTACCAGGTAATCGGTCTGCATGCCGGAGATCCAGGCCCGGCGGAAGTTGGAGGAGCGGCTCAGGTCCCGGTTGTCATAGAGTTTCTTGGGACCATCCTGCAGGTCAATGATCAGCTCAATGGCGCCGTTGGGCAGCAGCTCGTCACGGTTGTAGGGAACGTTGGCATCGGCATAGAACCAGAGAAATTCGACGAAAAAGCTGAGCGGAGGCCGGGGAACGCGCTGCCGGAAGATCATGGCGCCAAACCAGGCAATATTCTAGCAGCAGGAGCTGGAGTACCCAACCCGAGTGTGTTCTCCTGCGGCGGAGTCCGCGTGGAGCAAGACAGCAGCTCATCTGCCTGTCGACATCCGCATCCACGCGTTTGAGCCTTGCGCCTAGGGCTTCCAGAGTTTGATGGTCTTGTCATCGCTGGCCGACGCCAGCAACTGGCCGTTGGGGTGAACCGTCAGCGCCAAGATGGCGTTTAGGTGTGCGAGAAGCGCCCTCGCGGCTCGACCAGACCTGATGTCATAGGAGTCGATCACTCCGGTCCGGCTGCCTACAAAAAGCCTTGTGCCATCGGGAGCGAACGCCAGGCAACTGGGCGAATCTGAATGCGTGCCCACCAGTCGCTTGAGTACGACGGCGCTTTGTGCGTCCAGAATCGTAACCTCGGCAGATTCGCCGGCTGCTGCAACCTGCTGACCATCGGAACTCAAGGCCACGCCCTGCACCGCACCGCGGAGTTGGACGAGAGTGCGCGGCGCTGCACTATCGTCAACCTGCCAAACGCGCACCGTTCCGTCGGCGCTTCCGGAGAGGATTCGGTCACCGCTGGGAGAGAAGGCGATGCTGGTGACGGCAGCGCTGTGCCCCTGGAGTGTCCGCTCTTCGCGGCCCGACTCGACGTCCCAGATACGGATCATGTTGTCGCGTCCTCCCGACGCCAGCCAGCGGCCCCTGGGGCTGAAGGCAACACAAATCACGGAACCGGTGCGCCCGGTGAATTTGCGAAGTTCGCGGCCCGTGCAAGCGTCCCAGAGCCGCACAGTAGGATTTGCGCCGGAGGATGCGAGCAGCCGCCCGTCGGAACTGAACGCAAGGCCGGTGACTGCACCCAGGTGTCCTTTGCGAGTGAATACAGGTCGGCGCTGGGAGACACTCCAGACAATGACAATTCCGTCCTCGCTGCCGGAGGCCAGCCGGGTCCCGTCACCGCTGAAGACCACGGCCCGTACGGCCGACTCGTGCTGGGAGAGCGTCGCAACTGGATTGCTCAGGTGGAACTCGGCCGGCTTCAAAGACGGTGGATGCGGGGGAGGCGGCGTACTGAGAATCTCCCGAATGCCGCAAGCCGGTCCTACAACCAAGAGCATCGCAATCGCTCCCAGCAAGACCAGAGAAATCAGGACTCGCTGAACCAGCGTCAGATGCTGCAGCGCCGTGAGCCCGCCGCGCTGAGCGAGGTTGAGCATGGTGCCTTCTGGGAATTCCGAGTCCACGCTACTTTCGTTCGCGCAGCTTGTAGCGCTGTAGCTTGCCGGTGGCGGTCTTGGGGAGTTCGGGAAGGAACTCCACCCAGCGCGGGCGCTTGTATCCGGCAAGCTGGCCCGCTACGAACTCCTGCAACTCGGCGGCGAGTGCGGCGCTGGATTGAGCGGGCGCACGCAGCGCAACGTAGGCCGCGGGCTTGAGCAAACGGTCGGCGTCTTCGCGCGCCACCACCGCCGCCTCCAGCACCGCGGGATGCTTCATCAGCGCGGCTTCCACCTCGAACGGGCTCACCCAACTTCCGCTCACCTTGAAGAGGTCGTCGGAGCGGCCGACGCAGAAGAAGTATCCGTCATCGTCCTGGTAGTACTTGTCGCCGGTCCGCAGCCAGCCGTCGGCGAAAGTCTCCGAGGATTTCTCGGGAAGGTTCCAGTACAGGGCGCAGGTGGAGTCGCTGCGGATGAGCAGACTCCCGGTTTCGCCGCTGCGCACCGGCTGGCCGGCGTCGTCCACGATGCGGGCGTCTATGCCCGGGATGACCCTGCCGCTCGATCCCGGCCGCGCTTCTCCCGGGCGGTTGGCGATGAACATGTGCAAGGCTTCGGTGGAGCCGATGGCGTCGAGGATCTCGATGCCGAACCGGGCTTGGAAGCGATCGAACAGCGCCGCCGGAAGGGCCTCTCCCGCAGAAACTGCGTGGCGAATGCTGGAGAGGTCGAAGTCACCGGCGTTGCCGTCCTGGCGCCGATGATTCAGGAGCGCGGCGTAGTTGGTGGGCACGGAGTAGAACAGCGTGGGGCGATAGCGTTCGATGGTCGCGAACACGTTCTCCGGCGACGGCGGCCGCGGCGACAGGATGCTGGTGGCGCCCACCGACAGCGGGAAGTATCCGGCGTTTCCCAGTCCGTAAGCGAAGAACAGCCGCGCCACGCTGTAGCAGCGGTCCTGCTCGCGGATGCCCAGAACACCCTTGGCGTAAAGCTGGGCGCACACCACCATGTCGTGATGCAGATGCACGCAGCCCTTGGGCGGGCCGGTGCTGCCTGAGGAGTAGAGCCAGAAAGCGGCGTCGTCCTTGCCGGTGACCGCGGGCTCGAGGTCGGGGGAGGCGGCTTGAAGTAGATCGTCAAAGCTCAGGCAGCCTTCGCGCTTCTCGCCGGTAACAATGATGTGCTGGAGGGATGCCAGTTCACTCCGCGGGATCGCCTGAATCGCCGGCAGCAGCGATTCGCTGATGATGGCCACGCGCGCGCGCGTGTGGTTCAGCAGGTAACGGTAGTCGGAGGGCTTCAGCAGCGTGTTGGTGGGCACGGCCACTGCGCCCATCTTGATGGCGCCGAAGAAGCTGTAAAGGAACTCGGGCGTGTCCAGTAGGATGAGCTGCACGCGCTCTTCCCGGCGTACCTCCAGCTTGAGGAGCGCGTTGCCCAGGCGGTTCGTCCGTTCGAGTAGTTGCTGGTAGGTGACGCGCTGGTCACCGCACGCGTCCATGCACTCGAGGGCGACCTTGCCGCCGTGGCCTTCGTGAACGTTGCGGTCCACGAACCAGGTGGCAACGTTGAAGACGTCAGGAAGTTGAATGGCGGGAGCACTCATACGTAGCGCGGCCGCTCTCGGCCGCGCGGAATACGCATTATAGCGGCCCACTGGGTTACAACTTGTGGTCGCGGAGGTGAAGTGATATAGAAACGCGTCTCTCCACGGAGGAGCGAATGCGCTACGTAGTGCTGGGAGCGGGATTGATGGGGCGCGCGGCCTTCTATGATCTGGCGCGCTCACAGCCGTCGGCACAAATTGTGGTGGCGGACTACGATCTCGAGGCCGCGCGCGAAGCGGTGCGCGACTTTGGCCACGGCCGTGCGCGAGTGGTGCGCGCCGACGTCCGCAAGCCGCGCGAGCTGGCGGCGCTGCTGCGGGGATCGGACGTGGTCCTCAACTGCACACAGTACTACTGGAATCTCGAGGTCATGAGAGCCGCGCTCGCGGCCCGCGTCCATTACCTCGACTTGGGCGGACTGTTTCACATGACCCGGAAGCAACTCCGCCTTCACCGAGAATTCCGCCGGGCCGGACGGCTGGCGCTGATCGGGATGGGTGGCGCTCCCGGCATTACCAACGTGATGGCGCGGCATTTGGCGGATGGGCTCGACCGGGTGGAGAAAATCGGCGTTTACAACGGCACGGCAGAACTGAATCCGTCGCCCGATCCGCTGGCGTACACGTTTTCCATCGCCACCATCCTCGACGAACTCACGCTCGCGCCCATGGCCCTGGTGCGGGGAAAACTGAAACCACAGCCGCTGCTTTCCGGAGAAGAAGAAGTGCGCTTTCCGCCGCCGCTGGGAAAGCTGAAGCTGTGGCACTCGCTGCACTCCGAGCTGGGCACGCTGCCGCAAAACTTCCGCAGCCGCGGTGTGCGCGAAGTGTGCTTCAAGATTAACTACGACCCGCGGCTGGTGGCCACGGCAAAGCTTCTCGGAGGCCTGGGCTTGATGGACTCGCGGCCCATGAAAGTGGATGGATCCACTCTGGTTCCGCGCAAGCTGCTGGAGCAGCTGCTGAAGCAGCGTGCGGTGAAGAAGGCAACCACGCGCGACATCGAAATCCTGCGGGTGGTGGTGACGGGCACCAGGTCCGGGCGGCGCCGAGGGCTCGCGCTCGACGCCATCACGCGCTATTCCACGCGGCCCAGCTTTACCGCCGTGGCGCGGGATACGGGATTTCCCGCATCCATCGTGGCGCAGATGATGGCGAGTGGCGAGATCGAAGCTACAGGCGTTCGCGCGCCCGAGGAAGTGGTACCGCCCGCGCGGCTGTTTGCGGAACTAGCGACGCGAGGAATCAGGGTGCGGGCCGCGGCTTGAGCCTCCGCGTCGTCCCTTCGGGACTTCGGATAATGTTCCATGCTCACCCAGCGCTGAAGCGCTGGGCTACTGTACGTCGTCCCTTCGGGACTCGCGCCGGCCCGTGCACCGGAGATAGGCTTCAGCGCAGGTTCATCACCAGCAGCTTGCGCACGGTCATCTCTTCGATGGCGTAGCGGATGCCTTCGCGGCCCATGCCGGAATCCTTCATACCACCGTAGGGCATGTGATCAATGCGGAACGTAGGGACGTCGCCCACCACCACGCCGCCCACGTCGAGCTCATCATAGGCCGAAAACAGCAGCTTGGCGTCGCGAGTGAAGAGTCCAGCCTGCAGGCCGAAGGCGGAATCGTTGACCCGGCGGACGGCGTCGCCGAAATCGGCATACGCCTCCACGGTCACCACGGGTGCGAACAGCTCCTGACAGTTGACGCGCATCTCCGGGCGCGTAGCCGTGAGCACCGTGGGCTCAAGCAGCGAGCCGTTGCGCTTGCCGCCGCACAGGAGTTTTGCGCCGGCAGCCAGAGCCTCGTTCACCCATTCGGCGGTGCGGCGGGCGTCGCCCTCGCTGATCATGGGGCCGACGTCGGTGGCTTCGTCGAGCGGGTCGCCTACCTTCAGCGCCTGCACCCGCGGGACGAAGGCGCGCAGGAAGGCGGACATCACTCCCTGCTCCACCAAGATGCGCTGCACGGAAATGCAGCTCTGTCCGGCGAAGGAGAAGCCTCCGAAGGCGCAGCGCTCGGCGGCGTGGTCGAGATCGGCGTCGCTGTGGACAATTACTCCGGCGTTGCCGCCCAGTTCGAGGGTCACATGTTTGCGCCCGGCCTTCTTCTTCAGGTCCCAGCCCACGTCGGCGCTGCCGGTAAAAGAAAGCTTCTTCAAGCGGTCGTCGGTGACCAGGCGCTCGGCATCGCGGCCGGAGAGCGGAAGCACGTTCAGTGCGCCCGCGGGCCAGCCAGCTTGCTGCACCACGTCCGCGAGCAGAAGAGAACTGAGCGGCGTCTGTGAAGCGGGCTTCAGCACGATGGTGCAGCCCGCGGCGATGGCGGGCGCGAGCTTGTGTGCCACCAGGTTCAAGGGAAAATTGAAAGGGGTGATGGCCGCAACCGGACCGACGGGGAAACGGCGGACCAACGCCCAGCGGCCGACGGCGTAGGCCTGCAGGTCGAGCGGCAGGTACTCGCCGTAGATGCGCGTGCTTTCCTCGGCGGCGATGGTGAAGGTGAAGATGGCGCGGTCCACCTCGGCACGCGCGGTCTTGATGGGCTTGCCGGCTTCCTGCGCGATGGTGCGCGCGAACTCTTCGCGGCGTTCGGTAATGCCCTTGGCAACGGCGTGCAGCACGCGCTGGCGCTCGTAGGCGGGAAGCTTGCGCGTGGTTTCGAAAGCGCGCACAGCAGCTTGTACGGCGGCTTCGACGTGTTCGGGAGTGGGGCGGAAAGTGGTGGCGACCACGCTGCCGTCGTAGGGGGAGATCACGTCGAACGGCTTGCCTTCGCTGAGGAACTTGCCGTCGAGAAGGAAGCCGGTGGCGCGGGTGGGAACGCTGGTCATCTGTGCCATGGTTGTCTCCGATTCTTTGGCCCAGCCGAGGGCGGCCGGGCTACACAAACCTACGCCGAACGCGGGGCAGCAGCGACGCGCGATTCTGCTACCGCGGCCAGCGCCGCTTCCAGAACACCGAGTCCTTCGTCGAGCTGGGCGTCGGTGATGACCAGCGGCGCCAGCAGGCGGATGACGTTGCTGTACGATCCCGCCGACATCAGCACCAGCCCGTGCTCGTAGCAATAGCGAATGACTTCATTGGTTTCCTCGGCGGCCGGTTCGCGCGAGCCAGTTTCCGGCGACTGCGGGCGCACCAGCTCGAGGGCGCGCATGGCGCCGATTCCGCGCACGTCGCCGATGAGGGGCCAACGCTGCTGCCACTCGCGGGCGCGTTGGGCAAAGCGCTCGCCGATGTGTTGAGCACGGGCGCACAGGTCGTCGTGCTCGAAAGTCTCGAGGGCAGCCAGCGCGGCCTCGCAGGACATGGGATTGCCGCCAAAGGTCCCGCCCAGACCTCCGACGCAGGCCGCGTCCATTACTTCGGCGCGTCCGGTGACGGCGGCCAGCGGCAGGCCTCCGGCCAGCGATTTGGCCATGCAGATCAAGTCCGGCTCCACACCGTAGTGCTCGCTGGCGAACATGCGGCCGGTGCGTCCGAAGCCGGTTTGCACTTCGTCGGCGATGAACAGGATGCCGTGCTTGCGGCAAATGTCCTGCACGATGGAGAAAAATTCCGGCGGCGGCGCCACGAAGCCGCCTTCACCCAGCACTGGCTCGGCGATGACCGCGGCCACGGTTTCCGCGGCCACCACGCGCTTGAAGGTGTCTTCCAGGTGATGGGCGCAGAACAGAGCGCAGTCGGGATAGCGCAGCGAGTACGAGCAACGGTAGCAGTAGGCGTAGGGAATGCGGTAGACCTCGCCAGGAAATGGCCCGAAGCCCGCCTTGTAAGGATGCGTCTTGCTGGTGAGCGACAGGGTGAGCAGGGTGCGGCCGTGGAAGGCGTCCTCGAAGGCGATGATGGCGGGGCGCCCGGTGTAGACGCGCGCGATCTTGACGGCGTTTTCCACGGCTTCGGCGCCGCTGTTGACCAGCAGCGTCTTCTTGGGAAACTTTCCGGGAGTGATTTCGTTGAGCCTCTCAGCGACACGGACGTAGCCCTCGTAGGGGGTCACACTGAAACAGACGTGCAGGAAGCGATCGAGCTGTGCGCGCAGTGCCGCCAGGACGCGGGGCGCGCGGTGGCCGGAGTTCATCGAGCCGATGCCGCCGGCGAAGTCGAGCAGCCGGTTGCCGTCCACGTCTTCGATCACGGCGCCTTCGGCGCGCTCCACGAACACCGGCGTGACGTGAAACGCCGCGCGCGGCACCGCGGCCACGCGCCGCCGCATCAGCTCGAGGGAACGCGGGCCGGGAATGCTGGTGCGCAGTTGGATGGTCGGCATTTTCCCTTCTCCGGGGCTAAAGCCCCTCGGGTTTTCTCCGCTCTAACGCGGGGCTGAAGCCCCGCTCTCCCACCGAAAGCCCCGATCTCCTATCGAAAGCCCCGCTCTCCCACCGAAAGCCCCGCTCTCCCACCGCAAGCCCCGATCTCCTACCCAAAGCCCCGATCTCCTATCGAAAGCCCCGCTCTCCCACCGAAAGCCCCGCTCTCCTACCGAACTCAGTACCAGCCGATCGGCTGCTCGTTCAGGTTCACGTACACCTGCTTGGTTTCTAGATACTCCTCAATGCCCCAGGGGCCGAGCTCGCGGCCGAAGCCTGACTGCTTGTATCCGCCCCAGGGAGCTTCGACGTAAGTGGGTTGCATGTGGTTCACCCAGACGATGCCGGCGCGCAGCGCCTTGACCACGCGGAAGGCGCGATAGATGTCGCGCGACCAGACGGCCGCTGCCAGACCGTAGGGAGTGTCGTTGGCGATGCGCAGGGCTTCGGCCTCGTCGGAGAAGGGAATCACGCTGGCCACCGGGCCAAAGATTTCCTCGCGGGCAATGCGGGCGCTGTTGGACACGTCGTAAAAAATCGTGGGCTCAACGTAGTATCCCTTGTCAAAACCGGCGGGACGTCCGCCGCCCAGCGCCAGCTTGCCTTCCTTTTTCCCGACTTCCTGATAGGAGCGCACGCGCTCGTAGTGCTCCTTGCTGATCAGCGGGCCCATCTTGGTTGCGCGCTCGAGGGGAGGGCCCAGGCGGATGGTTTTCGCTTTCTCGGTCATGGCCTCGACAAACTTCGAGTAGATGGATTGCTGAACCAGGATGCGGCTGCCGGCGGAGCAGACTTCGCCCTGGTTGATGAAGACCCCGAAGAGCGCGCCGTCAATCGCGGCCTCGAAATCGGCGTCGGCGAAAAAGATGTTGGGAGACTTGCCGCCCAGCTCCAGAGTGACGCGCTTCACGGTGTCGGCGGCCGCCTTGACGATCTGCTTGCCCACGCTGGCGCTGCCGGTGAAGGCGACCTTGTCTACGCCGGGATGCGCCACCAGGGGCGCGCCCGCGGTCTCGCCGAAGCCGGTAACGATGTTGATCACGCCCGGCGGCAGGCCGACGTCCTGAAACCACTCCGCCATTTCCAGCGCGGTGAGCGGCGTCTGTTCGGCGGGCTTGAGCACGCAGGTGCAGCCGGCGGCGATGGCCGGCGCCAGCTTCCATGCCGCCATCAGCAGCGGATAGTTCCAGGGAATGATCTGCGCGGCTACGCCGACCGGCTCCTTGAGCGACAGGCTGAGCGCGTTGTCGGGCACGGGATTCACGTGGCCAACCACCTTGGTGGCCATCCCGCCGTAGTACTCGAAGCAGGTAGCGACGTCGCCGATGTCGAACTCGGCTTCGACGATGGGTTTGCCGGTGTTACGCGCTTCGAGCTCGGCCAGCATGGGCAACTCTTTGCGGATGCGGTCGGAGAGGCGCAGCAGGATGCGTCCGCGCTCCTGGGCGGTGGTCGCAGGCCAAGGGCCGGAGTCGAAGGCGAGGCGCGCAGCGGCGACGGCGCGCTCCACGTCGACAGCGTCGGCGTCGGGAACTTCGGCGATGATGGCTTCCGTCGAAGGATCGTAGACGGGGAACCAGGCGCCGCGGCGAGCTTCCACAAACTCGCCGTTGATGTACATGCGATAGCGCTTCATGAATTGCCTCCCGAAGCGCCCGACTTGGCGCCCGCTGGAATGAGATGAGGAGCAGCCGCGCGGCGATTCGCCATCCAGCGGCAAAACAGCGGCGCTATCACCAGGAACACGCTGCAACCCACAAACATCTTGAGTTCGTACTTCCAGACTTCCTTGACCTGTGCCGGCGGCAGGAATGCGACCGCGATTCCGAGAATCGTGGTGACCAGGCCCGAGGCCCCGGCGAAGGCGAGCGTGGGCTTGCGATAGAAGGCGTGCGGGTGGGGCGCGTCGAAGAAGGCCAGGCGCAGGAGTGCGGCGTACATGTAGGCGGAGGGCACCAGTTGCAGCACCACGGCCAGCGCCAGCAAGGTGACAAAGGCTTCCGACACGCTGGCCTGCGTGAAGCTGATGGCCAGGAAAATGGACGACAGTGCCGCAGTCACTACCAGCGCGACGTGAGGGGAACCGAAACGGGGATGAACGCGTCCCAGCGCCGAGGGAAGGTAGCGGTCGAGTCCGGCAACGAAAGGGATGCGCGCCGCTCCCGCCAGCCACGCCGAAGCGATGCCGGCGATGGAAATGCTGAGCACGAACGCGAGCGGAGGCACGACCCACGCCAGGCCGAAGTCGCCGGCCAGCTTACTGATGGCCTGCAGAACGCCCTGCACCACTCCAATCTCCTCCGGGCGCACCGCCAGCAGCACGGCCAGCGTGGCACCCACGTAGAGAATTCCAGAGATGATGCCGCCCCAGAGCACGGCTCCGGGCAGGATCTTGCGCGGCTCTTCAATCTCGTCGCCCATGATGGATGCCAGCTCCAGCCCGACCAGCGCAAAACAAATCGTGCCAAAGCCGGAGATCAGCTTCCAGTCCGCGCCCACCACGCTGAAGCTGGCGGCGGTGAGGCTGCTGCCGCGCTGGGTAATGGAGTACGCGGCCAGACCGATGAGCGCCACGGCCGCGACCGCGGTTCCGATGCCGCCCAGGTTGTTCACCCACTTTCCCACGCCCAGGCCGCGGACGTTGGCCGCCACCAGCAGCCACAAAATTCCCAGCGATGCCAGAAAGGTAAAGCTGCGATCGTCGGCCAGCTTCGCGGCCTCGGGTCCGGCTACGTACACCGCGATCCCCACCAGGTACAGCACCACCGTGGGCACATAAAAGATGTTGTTGGTCCAGTAGCACCAGCCGGAGAGGAATCCGTGGAAGTCGCCAAAGATTTTCTTGGTCCACAAGTAAACTCCGCCTTCACCCGGGTACCGCTGCGAAAGCTCGATGACGGCCACGCCCTGCGGCCAGAAGAAAAACACCAGGGCGAGCAGCCATAGCCAGATCATCACCGGCCCGCCGGCGGCCACCGCGGGGACAATGTTGAGGTTGGCGATGGCCACCACGAACATCAACACCAGGTCCCAGCGCCCGAGTACCCGGCTAAGGCGGGGAGCAGCATCGGCGGTGGCGTCGCGGGTCAGTGGGGTCTCCCTGGAGAGACTCAGCGCGCAGCTGGCGCCATTTTTTCCTGCTGAGCGCGAGCCAGTCCGGGCGCGACTTCGGCGAAGGCTTCGAGGTGGCGCTCGATGTCGGCCTCGGTGTGGGCCACGGAAATGGTCCATTGCTCGTCCCACCAATAAGGCTGGGGCAGCACCCCGCGGTTGACCATGGCGAACCAGTAGTGCGACCAGAGGTCGGTGTCCACCTGGGCCCAGTCGCGGTGGTTGCGAATGCGCTCGCCGTAGAGCAGGAGCGCGCCGTTCGCGCACACGCCGGCAGCGTATGCGGTGAGTCCCGAACTCTTGATGATCTCGCGGTAGCCGGCGACCATGCGCTGGCTCAGGCGGTTGACGTGGGCGTAGTTCTCCGGCGTGAGCACTTCGCGGAAGGTGGCCAGGCCTGCGGCCATCACCACGGGATTGGTGTTGTAGGTGCCGGCGTGGAACACCTTGCCTTGGGCGATGACGTCCATGATCTCGGTGCGGGTGCCGAAAGCGGAAAGCGGGAAGCCTCCGCCGATGGATTTGGCCAGGCAGACGATGTCAGGCTGGACGCTGAAATACTCGCAGGCGCCGCCGCGTCCCACCTTGGCGCCGGTCTTGACTTCGTCGAAGATGAGCAGCGCGCCATGCTTGCCGCACAACGCCTTGAGGCCCTGGTGGTAGCCCTCGTCAGGCATGCAGATGCCGATGTTCATCATGATGGGCTCGACGATCACCGCCGCGATCTCGCCTGGATACTGCGCGAACAGGCGCTCGACGCCGGCCAGGTCGTTGAAGTTGGCCACCAGGGTGTTCTCCCAGGCGCCGCGCGGAATGCCGGCGCTGGCCGGAACCTGATTGGGCGCGGAGGCGCTACCCCACTTGTCGGGTTTGGGCTTCACGCTGACCATGGCGGCGTCGTGCACGCCGTGGTATGCGCCCTCCATCTTGATGATGCGGTCGCGGCCGGTGAAGCCGCGGGCGATGCGGATAGCGTGCATGGTGGCTTCGGTGCCGCTGTTGCCGAAGCGTACCTGCTCCACGGGGAAGCGCTGGCAGATTTCTTCCGCGAGTTCGTATTCCAAATCGTGGGGCATGCCGAACATGGTGCCGGTGCGCAGGCGCTCCTCCACGGCGCGCACCACGGCGGGATGGCAGTGCCCGGCCATGAGCGCGCCGAAGCAGAGGTTGAAGTCAATGAGGTCGTTGCCGTCAAGGTCGTGGATGTGGCCGCCGTTGCCGTCGCGAACAAAAATAGGATGCGGCTCGTAGGTACGGAAGTTTGAGGCCACGCCCAGCGGCAGGCGCTTCCAGGCCTTCTTCAGTGCCGCGGCTGACTTGGGCGTGCGACGCTCGTAGGTATCGAGTTCCTTGCGAAGGGCTTCGTGCATGAGAGTCTCCGGGATGAGAGCTGATTTGGACGGCGCGATTTCGGCCCGCCGGGACGGGTCAGAGACCCGTCCCCACACAGACAGTTTTTCCAGATTGTGAACGTCTGGCTGCGGTCTCCTAAAAGAACAGTTTCAGCGCGAACTGGATCTGGCGCGGGTCCTTGGCGCGTTTGACGGTGCCGAACTCGGAGCCGTTGGTGATGTTGCCGTCGGGATTGAAGAACTGGGTGCGGTTCCACATATTGAAGAACTCGGCGCGGAACTCCACCCGCATGCGCTCGTTGATGGGCGTGTCCTTGTGGATGCCGAAGTCCCAATTGTTGATGCTGGGGCCGCAGCAGACCGTGCGCGGCGCCGTGCCCAGCGTGCCGAAGGCCGCGGTGGTGAAGGCTCCGGGATCGAAGAACAGGCTATCGGGATTTTCGCGCGGATCCGTGGTGACCAACGGTCCGATCTGGTCCGGTCGTCCGGGCAGCTCGAAGTCAAAACTGAGCATGAGTTCCTGGTCGTCTTCCGACAGGATGCGGATGGGAAAGCCGGTCTGGAAGGTGGTGATGCCACTGACCGCCCAGCCATTCAGCAGCTTGCTCTTGAAGCCGTCATATTTAGGCACGGGCAATTCCCAGAAGTAGCTGGCCACGAAGCGGTGCGCCGCATGGAAGAGCGACAACGAGCGCGAGGATTCGAAATCAAACGGGTTGAGGATGTTCTCGAAGCTGGAGGCGTTGTCAATGGACTTCGACCAGGTGTAGGCGGCCGAGAATTGCAGTCCTTTGGAGAAGCGCTTCTCCAGCAGCACCTGCAGCGAGTTGTAGCTGGAGTGGGCGATGGTGTCCTGGGCGAAGATGTTGGAGAACACCGGCACGCCGTCGAGCGGGCAGCCGGCGCCGGTGGTGGGCTCGCACTGAGGCGAGGAAAACTGCCGCAGGCCCACCAGCGTGATATCAGTCAGGTTAGGGCCGGTGACCGAGGGCACGGACCCATAGGGCAGCGTCAGGGTAAAGCCCGCGGGCAGCGTGCCCGCAGGAATGAAATAGGGGACATCGGCAAAGAAGGCGCCGCAGTCGAATGCGGGATCTCCGGTCAGTACGGCGAGGTCGGCCAGGTCAATACAAGTCTGCGGATTGCCGAAGTTCAGGTCGTGAGTGGCCAGCAAGCGGTGGCCTTGTGATCCCACGTAGCCGACCTGGAACATCAGGCTGTCGGTGACTTGCCGCTGCACCGTTAAGTTGTACTGGGCCGCGTACTGTGGGCGCAGGTTGGGCAGGAACTGGCCGAAGAGCAGGATGGGGCGGAAGCGCGACCAGTCCAGGGGTGAACCGGGCGACGGATTCAGGATGCCGCCAAAGGGATTCGGAGCCGGAGAGCCGCCTGCTTGAAACTGGAAGGGGGTGTTGAACATTACGTTGGAAAGGCCAGAGCTTCCGCCGAAAGGCGGTTCGGCGCTGAACTGCTCGAGCACCAGTTGCTCCACCGGGTTGTAGAACAGGCCCCAGCCCATGCGGATGCTGGTTTTTCCCGGGCCGCCGGTCAGTCGGGCGAGCCAGCCGTCGGTGGCGCCGGGACTGTAGGCCAGTCCAATGCGCGGCGCGAATGCTCGGTAGTAGGTCTGGGTGAGGGCGTTGGGAATGCCGGCGTCGCCGGGGACCACCAGGCCCAGCGGAAAGACAGCGTTCGCGCCTCCCGTGGGGCTGCAATCGGTGGTGCCGTAAAGCGCGATCTGCGTGGCGTCGGTCAACTGGCAGGGGAAGATCTGCGTCGCCTGTCCGGGCCGGAAGGTCTGCACCTTTTGGCCCACGTCGGCGATGGGCGTGTTGAACTCCCAGCGCAGTCCGAAGTTCAGCGTCAGGTTGTCCTTGATCCTCCAACTGTCCTGCGCGAACAGGTAGACGGAGGTGCTGCGCACGCGCTCTTCCTGCGCCGAGCCTTGCAGATAAAAATCGGTGAGACCGAGCAGGTAGTTGGGGATCACGCTCTGGAGAATGTTCAACTCAGGGTCGGGATCGGAGGCGAAGGGGACATGGCCGACGTCGTTGGGACCCCCGCCGAAAATAGAGATGGAGCCGTTGACGTCGAAGAACAGGAACTGGTCGAAGCGCTGGCGGCGGACGTCGCCTCCGAACTTGAGGCTGTGCTTACCCATCACCTTGCTGAAGTTGTCGCTCCACTGGAAGCTGTTGCCGGCAGCGGGGAGTTCGCCCTCAAAGTTACTGCCGATGGAGAAGGCGCCGGCCACGTCAATAAAAGGGATGCCTTCGCGGTCCGCGCCCAGCCCGGGAGTGATGCCGATGGGCTGCAGGGTTATGGCATCGGTTCCGGTGAAGCATTGCGCGGCCGGAACGGTAACGCAGGAGTCCTGGATCAGGTGCGTGCGCTGGGGATGGAAAAAGGTTTCCTGGCCGGCGCGGAAATAGTTGAAGCGCAGCTCGTTGACTGTAGTCGGACTGATGACCCAGGTGTGAGTGATGTTGGCCTGCTGGAAGCGCTGGTCGCTTGAGTCGCCGAACCCCGGCAGCACGGCGCCGCCCGCTTGGAAGCGCGCAAACGGTTTGGTGAGGAAGTTGTCGGAGAAGAAGTAATAGATGCCAAGCTGGTGTTGGTCATTGATCTTATGGTCGAGGCGCACGGTGAACTGGGTGCCGTCCTCCATCCCGGCAGGGGCGGTTTGGAAGAAACCATCAGCCACGTTGCCTGCCGGGACAAACTGGTCCATCAGGTCACGAGCCGTTTGGTCAAAGCACTCGACGGGGATGAAGTTGTTGGGAAAGATGTTGGCCCAGAATTCACCCGCAACGGCCGGCGCACCACCACCGGCGGTGATGGCGGCCGTGCATCCCGTGCGGGTGTTGAGGATGGTAGCCACGTTGGCGTCGGTAAGCGTTCCCAAGAATGGTTCCGCCAGGGAACCCTCAAACAAGGAGAAATCTCCGGCGCGTTCGGCGAGAGTGGGCACGGTGACGACGTCGGAGGAAACACCGCGCCGCAGGCGCTTGCCTTCGTAAGAGACGAAGAAGTACGTCTTGTCCTTGATGATGGGGCCGCCCAGGGTGCCGCCGAAGACGTTCTGCTTGAACACCGGGCGCGCGCTGTCGAAGAAGCCGGTTGCGTTCAGCTTCTCGTTGCGGAAGAACTCGAACAGGTTGCCGTGAAAGTCGTTGGTGCCGGACTTGGTCACCACGTTGACCACCGACCCGGAGTTGCGCCCGTACTCGGCGTCGAAGTTGTTGGTGATGACGCGGAACTCCTGGATGGTGTCCGGCGAGGGCTGGATGACGGGCAGGTTGACGAAGCTGTCGTTGGCGTCGCCTCCGTTCACGGTGAAGTTGTTGGAGCGGCCGCGGCCGCCGTTCACGGAGACCACGCCCGCGGCTTCGGTGCCGAAGAACAGGTCCTGGCCCACGTTGGACTGCACGCCCGGCTGGAGCTGCAGGAGCTGGTAGGTGTCGCGCGCGCTCAACGGCAGGTTGACCACGGCACGTTCGTTCACCACCGCGCCCAATTGGGTGTTGGTGGTTTCGACCTGAGGCGACTCCGCGCCCACTTCGATCACTTCGGTGGTGGCGCCCACCGCCAGCTTCACTTCCACCACCGCAACGCGTCCGATGTCGATGTCGATGTCCTTCTGCTGGTACTTCTTGAAACCACTGGCCTCGACCTCGAGGTCGTACACCCCTACCGGCAGCACGGGGAAGACGAAGCTGCCCGCGGCATCGGTGCTCGACGAGCGCGTCACCTTGGTGGCCTGCTGCGTGGCGGTCACCTTGGCGTTGGGAACGAGGGCGTCGGAAGGATCTTTCACCGAGCCGCGCAGCGTGCCACTGGTCTGGGCCGCTGCCGGAAGGATGAGAAGGAAGCTTGTCACAAAGAATGCGAGGGTGCGGCAAAATCGTGGGACCGGCATGACATTCTCCTCGGCCAGCATGAGATTTGTTTTCGGGTCTGCCGGCGGCAGCGCCGGGCGGCACGTTGCGGAGCCGGGTAAACCCTACTAGAATTCCGCAAGGCTAGTGGACGGCGGGAGCCAGTGTCAAGAGGGAAGAGCACAAAAACCGGCGGTTCCGGGGACCGGGCCCCGAGCTACCTGAAGATCGGGGACGTGGCCCGGCGCACGGGAGTCTCGGCGTCGGTGCTGCGCTCCTGGGAGTCGCTGGGACTGCTCCATCCGCAGCGCAGCCGCAGCGGCTACCGTCTGTATTCGTCCCACGACCTGAAGCTGCTCAAGCGCGCCCGCTTTCTGCGGGGCGCGCGCGGACTGAATCCGCCGGCTATCGTCCGCATCCTCAAGGACCAGGGACTGGTGCGCGCCGGGCGGCGAAACGGCGCGGGCAGTCTGGGGCCGCGTCTGCGCAGCCTGCGGCGGAACCGCAAGCTGTCCTTGGCCGCGGTAGCTGGGGAAGCCGGAATCTCGACCGCCTTTCTGAGCGCCATCGAGCGCTCGCAGATGAGCGCTTCGGTGGGCACGCTGCGCCGGCTGGCACGCTTCTACGGAGTCAACATCCTCAGCTTCTTCAATCCCACGGAAGAGAACCCGCACCTGGTGCGTCCGGCGGAGCGCAAGCGTCTGCAGGCAGGCCGCGGCGTGCGCATGGAGCTGCTGGCCTGGGGCAATACGGTGATGGAGCCGCACCTGTTCCGCATCGCGCCCCGCGCGGGCAGCGGCGAACCGTATTCCCACGACGGCGAAGAGTTCCTGTACATTGTCCGCGGGCAATTGGAGATTTCACTGGAGGGCCGCGCCTTCCGGCTCTCCACCGGCGACAGTTTCTATTTCGAAAGCAACACGCCGCACCGCTGGTCGAATCCCGGAAAGCAGGAAGCCTGGGTGCTGTGGGTGAACACGCCGCCGACGTTCTGAGGGGTCTTGTGGGGGCGCGTGCGAGACGCCCGCGCGACAGCCGGCGAGACGCCGGCGCTACGAAGGAGAAAGCGCCATGAAACGATTTTTCACCGCGGTGGCCACACTGACGGTCGCGCTGCTGGTTCTGGGCGCGTGCCAGAAAGAGCAGAACAAGGAAGCGCGCACCCTGAGCCTGCTGGTGTGGGAGGGCTACGCCGATCCGTCGTTCGTGAAGGCCTTCGAGGAGAAGTGCCAGTGCAAAGTGACGGCATCCTATATGGGCTCGAGCGACGAGCTGGTGGCCAAGCTGCGTGGCGGCAGCGCCGCCAACTACGACGTGATTTCTCCGTCGAGCGACGTGGCCACCCTGCTGGCCACTGCCGGCCTCACCGCGCCTGTGGACTTGGCGCGCATTCCCGCATACAGCCAGCTCTCGCAGCAACTCCGCGACTTGCCGCTGGTCAAGCACCAGGGCAAGGTGTACGGTGTGCCCTTCGTGTGGGGACCGAATCCGCTGCTTTACGACACCACCGTGTTCAAGACGCCGCCGGAGAGCTGGAGCGTCCTGTGGGAGGCGAAGTACCGGAACAAGATTTCCGTTTGGGACGATCTCTCCACCGTGTACATGGCGGCGCAAATCCTGGGATACGATCAACCCGATCCGGGCGCGCTCTACAACTTGAGCGACCAACAGCTCGAAGAGTCGAAGAAGAAGCTGCTGGCGCTCAAGCCCAACATCCGCAAGATGTGGGCCACGGGCGGCGAACTCACCAATCTTTTCCAGAACAAGGAAATCGTCGCTGCCATGGGCTGGCCGCTGATGACCAACGATCTGCGCAAGCTCAACTTCCCCATCGGCGAGACCATTCCCAAAGAGAACACCACCGGCTGGATTGACCACCTGATGATCACCGCCGCCAGCGAGAACAAGGATTTGGCGCACGAGTTCCTGGCCTACATGGTGGAGGCGCGCACGCAGAAGGCGGTGACCGACGTCACCAAATATTCTCCGGCGAACCCGCAAGCGGCGCAGCTTATGACCGCGGAAGAAAAGAAGAGCGTGCACCTCGACGACCCCGAGTACCCCAAACGAATTTACTTCTGGCAGCACGTTCCGCGGCGCGACAAGTACAACCAGATGTGGAACGAAGTGAAAGCGGCGCAGTAGGATTTTCATGAACTTCCCGTAGAGACGTTGCTTGCAACGTCTCTGGTGAAACGCAGCAAGCGGGAAACGCAGCAAGCGGGAGACGCACCAAGCGGGAGACGCAGCAAGCGGGAGACGCAGAAAGCTGCGTCTCTACAGATGAAACAGCCATCCTTTCTATGATCCCGGCCACCAAACTTGCGCCCACCTCGCCGTCAGTTGCGTCCTCCGGCGAAAGCACCCTGCTCAGCGTGCGTGGAGTAGTGAAGCGCTTCGGGGCGCGCGAAGTGCTGCGCGGCATCTCGCTGGATGTCGCCGAGGGAGAGTTCCTCACCATCCTGGGTGAAAGCGGCTCCGGCAAGACCACGCTGCTGCGCCTGATCGGCGGGTTCGAGCGGGCGGACGCGGGCGAAATGTGGATGGAAGGCGAGCGGCTGGACGCGCTGCCTCCGTTTCGCCGCCGCGTGAACACGGTCTTCCAGCACTACGCGCTGTTCCCCCATCTTTCCGTGTGGGAGAACGTGGCCTACGGCCTGCGTGTGAAGGGCGTGGCCAAGGCGGAAATCGCCACGCGCGTCGAAGAAGCGCTGGCCATGGTGAAGATGGCCGGTTTTGCGCAGTCGGCGCCGGCGAAGATCAGCGGCGGGCAGCAGCAGCGAGTGGCGCTGGCGCGGGCGCTGGTGAATCGTCCGCGCTTGCTGCTCCTGGATGAGCCGCTCTCGGCGCTCGATGCCAACCTGCGCGGCCAGATGCGGCTCGAACTCAAGGCGCTGCAGCGCGAGGTAGGCATCTCGTTTGTGTTCGTCACCCACGATCAGGAAGAAGCCATGGCGCTCTCCGATCGCATCGCACTGCTGCGTGGCGGCGAGCTGGAGCAGGTGGCCTCGCCGCGCGAGATTTATCATCGTCCGGCCACGGCGTACGCGGCGCAGTTCATTGGACAGACCAACCTGCTGCGCTGCCGCGTGGAAGGCGGCGTGGCCCGCGTCGGGACCATTTCCTGGCGCTGCACGGGCGACGATGGTGAAGCGGTGTTTTCGCTGCGCCCGGAGAGCATTCGCGCGGCCGGCGAGCACGGTGCGGGAGCCGGTAGCGTGGTTTTTCAGGCGACGGTGCGCAACCACTCTTTTGCCGGCGCCACCGAACTGCTGGAGCTGGAGTGCGCCGGCGGGCTACGCCTGCTGGTCCGTGTTTCCAGCCAGCAGTCGGTCGAAGGCGAGCACAGCTACGAGTTCGCCGCCGGTGATGCCGTGCGGGTGCGGGAATGAATCTGCCACCAGATTCCTGTTACTTGCTGCGCGGGCGGGACGCCCACGCGACAGCCGGCAGGATGCCGGCGCTACTGAGTTAGACCATGTTTTCCCGCGCCTACAAGGCCGCCATTACGATTCCGCCGGTGCTGTGGGTGGCGGCATTCCTGCTGCTGCCCTATGTGCTGCTGTTCGCCCATAGCTTCTGGACGGTAGAGTCGGGAGAAATCGCGCGCCACTGGAACCTGGACAACTATCGCGAGTTGCTGAACCGGCCCGTGTACCTCGAAGTCCTGTTCCGTTCCATGCGTATTGCGGGCGCGGTCACCGTGTTTGCGCTGCTGCTGGGATATCCGCTGGCGTACTACCTGTCGTTTCATGCCGGACGAAGAAAGCACCTGTTCTACCAAATGGTGATCCTTCCTCTGTGGGTCAGCTACCTGGTGCGGGCCTACGCGTGGAAGACCATCCTGGGGAGCGACGGCGTGTTCAACAACCTTCTTCTGTATGCGGGAGTAGTGAGCGAGCCGGTGGAGTTTCTGCTGTACAGCCCCTTTGCGGTCGTCCTGACACTCACGCACATCTACGCGCCGTTTGTTTTCCTGCCGGTGTACGCGTCGCTGGAGCACATCCCGCGCAGACTGGTGGAAGCCTCGCACGACCTGGGCGCGTCGCCGGCGCGGACCTTCTGGCGCGTGATCCTGCCGCTGTCGCTGCCGGGCGTGCTGGCGGGCGCGACCCTTGCCTTCGTGCTCAGCCTGGGCGACTTTCTGGCGCCGCTGCTGATCGGAGGCGCCAGCGGCATCATGATCTCCAACGTGGTGCAGAGCCTGTTTGGCGCGGCCTACAACTGGCCGCTGGGAGCGGCCATCTCCGCGTGTCTGATGGCGCTGGTGGTCGGCTTGCTGCTGCTGGTGGATCGCCTGGAAAAGAAATGGAGCTTCGCATGAGTGCCGGTGCGTCTGCGAACCCGGCTCCGCGCTGGCTGGCGTCGTATGCGGGGCTGGTGTTCGCGTTTCTGTATTTGCCCATTGTGGTGCTGGTGGTGTACTCGTTCAACGGCCAAGGCGTGGGAGGATTTCCTCCCGGCAACTGGACGCTCGCCTGGTACCGCGAGCTGTTCGACGACCGGGCCATCTGGACATCGGTAGCGAACAGCGTGATGGTGGCGCTGGCGTCGGTGGTGGTGGCTCTGGCCTTGGGCGTGCCCGCGGCGCTGGCGCTGGATCGCGCGGCATTTCCCGGCAAAGCACTGTTCCGGCGGCTGGTGCTGTTGCCGCTGATCCTGCCGGGCATCATCACCGGGATTTCTCTGCTCATGCTGTTTGTGGCGTTGAAGATGAAGCTGAGCCTGCTCACGGTGATGCTGGGTCACGGTACGGCGCTGATTTCCGTGGCCACCACCGAAGTCTTCGCCGGCCTGCAGAAGCTGGAGCGCGCGCAGGAAGAGGCGTCGCTCGACCTGGGCGCCGGCTACTGGACCACGTTCCGGAGGGTGACACTGCCCAACCTGCGGTTGCCCATCCTGGGCGCGGCGCTGCTGATTTTCACGCTCTCCATGGACGAAATCGCGGTGAGCTTCTTTCTGCTGGGACGCGAGAACACGCTGCCGCTGGAAATCTGGTCGCGTCTGCGGCGCGGCATGACGCCGGAAATCAACGCCGTCTCGACTATCATCTTCGTGTTTTCGCTGATCATGATGCTCCTGTGGTACCGGCTCCGTTTCCGGAGCGAGTCCGCCGAGCCCGCCGGCGAGCCGATGCAGGCACTTCGCTAGAAGAGGGGAATCCCATGGGTCGAACTCGCAGAGACTTTATCCGCTACGTGGTGGCCGGATCGGTGGCCGCGGGATGTCCGGTGGATCTGGAATTGATGGCAGAGCCGGCGCCGGTCCGTCCGGAAGTGCACGGCGAGGGCAACGAGATCTGCCACCAGGTGCGCGACGGGCGCAGCTTCCGCCGGCCTCCCGTCTCCGCGCGGCATGAGGTGGTGATTGTGGGCGGCGGCCTCAGCGGGCTCTCGGCCGCGTACTTCCTCAAGGATCGCGACTACCTGCTGCTGGAAAAGGAGGACCACTTTGGCGGCAACGCCTACGTGGAGGAGTTCGAAGGGCAGGCCTATGCCACCGGCTCCGCCTTCGTCACCGCCGACGAAACCACGCTCATCGAACTGGCGAAAGAGATCGGCCTGGAAATGCTGCCGGTGAACCAGCGCGACGGCACCATGGTGAAGGGGGAGTTCATCTCCGACATCTGGAACGAAGGCGCGGACCGGCTGCCCTACCCGGCGAGCGTGCGTGAAAGCTTCAAGAAGTTCCGGCGCGCCATGCTGGCGATTTCCACCCAAGGACGCGAGCAGGAGCTCGACAGCCAGCGCTTCAGCCAATACCTGCGCGGCTACGCCCCGGAGGTAACGCAGTGGTGGGACGCCTTCGGTCCGTCGAACTGGGGCGCGCGCGCGCATGAAACCTCGGCGCTGGTGGGCGTGGGCGCCATGCACTGGGTGTCGTCGGAAGATGGCAACGATCCGCGAGTAGCCTGGCCGGGCGGCAACGGCGCCATCTCGAAACGGCTGGTGGAAATCCTGACGGCGAAATACCCGCAGCGCATGGTGGGCGGCGCAACCATTGTTGGTGTCGAACCACAGAAGGGCGAAGTCGAGGTCACCTATGTGCACCAGGGCGCGGTGCGGCGCGTGAGCGCGAAGACCGTCATCCTGGCTACGCCGAAATTCATCACCGCGCACATCGTCGCCGGGCTTCCGGCGCGGCAGAAGGCGGCCATGCGGCGCCTGCGCTACGCACCCTATCCGGTGGTGAATCTGATTTTCGACAAGCCGGTGTTCCGCGATGGCTACGATACCTGGTGTCCGGGCAATGCGTTTACCGACATGATCGTGGCCGACTGGACCATCCGCAACCGGCCGGGCTACGCGCCCAAGTACAACATCCTCACCTGCTACACGCCGCTCACCGAGTACGACCGCGCGTGGCTGCTGCGCGAGTCAGGATGCCGCGCCATCGCCCGCAAAGTGCTGCGCGATTTTCAGAAGCTGAAGCCGGAATTCAAAGTGGACCCGGTGGAAGTGCGCATCTATCGCCGCGGGCATCCCATGTACATGTCGACACCCGGAACGCACACCCGCCTGATCCCGGCGGCGCGCCAGCCGCTGGAGCGCGTCTTCTTCGCCAATACGGATTCCGAAGGCCCGCTCTCCAGCGCCGACGGGGCCGTCCATTCCGCACAGAAAGCGGTGGAGTGGGTGGACAAGAGATAGGAAGCAGGAGGGAGGAGGTAGGAGGGAGGCAAAAGGCAAAAGCACCTATTGGGGAGTGGGTCTGAGCAGTTCCTCAGCGTAGAGCGCGCCTTCGGGCGTGTCCTCGTGCTTGAAATACACGAACACATCGCGCCCGGCGGCCAGGTGCGCGGAGGTTTTTTCACGCAGCGCGGCGCGTTCCTCTGCTGAGTAATCGGGCTTGCGCATGCGGTAGTAGACGAAGGCGGCGGTGGCCACGTCGGGCGCGGTGAGCTTTTCGCTCTCGGCGGCGCAGAGCGCGGCGCCCGCGTTGCGCAGCAGGGTGTACACCTCTTCGGCAAACCAAGAGTCGTGTCGGAACTCAAATGTGGCGTGCAGCGACTGGGGCAGCGTCTTCAAGAAATCGCTGAGCAGCGCGTCGTCGCGCTTGAGGAAGGGTGGAAGTTGAAACAACACCGTGCCCAGCCGGCCGGCTTCGGCCAGGGGCTGCAGCGAGCCCAGGAAGCTGCGGGTGAAGTCGGCGGCTTCGCGCAGGCGCCTGACGTGGGTGATGGCCTGATGAGCTTTGATGGTGAAGCGGAATTCGGGCGGAGTGGCGGCGATCCAGTTCTCCTGCATCTTGGCGGTGGCGAAGCGCCGAAAGGTGACGTTGGCTTCCACCGAGTTTAGCCGCGTGGCGTAGTGTCCGAGAAATTTGGCCGCGGCCAGTTTGGCCGGGTAGAAGCCAGGCTTCCAGCCGGGATAGGCCCATCCCGATGTGCCTGCGTAGAGTGTGGCCATGAGGGCAGTGTTCGGCGGGTTGCACCGGGCGTTCGATTATAGCCGCCGCCCCGCGCCGCTCCCACAGTTCGTCGGTCGCCTGCGGCATGCCCTATAATCGGCGGCGGTATGGCACTCAGCGGCGGAACCCGGCTCGGTCCCTACGAGATCGTTGAGCCCATCGGTGCGGGCGGGATGGGCGAAGTGTATCGCGCGCGCGACACCCGTCTGGAGCGCACGGTCGCCGTCAAGGTCCTGGCGCCACATCTTTCCTCGAACCTGGAGCACAGACAGCGTTTCGAGCGCGAGGCCCGGGCCATTTCTTCGCTGCAGCATCCCAACATCTGCGCTCTGCATGACGTGGGCAGTGAGAACGGCGTGGACTACCTGGTGATGGAGCACCTGGAAGGCGAGACCCTGGCCCAGAGGCTGTTTCGCGGAGCGCTGCCCACCGAGCAAGTGCTGAAGGTCGGGATGGAAATGGCGGATGCTCTGGACAAGGCGCATCGCCAGGGCGTGGTGCACCGCGACCTCAAGCCGGGCAACGTAATGCTGACCAAGTCCGGCGCCAAGCTGCTGGATTTTGGTCTGGCGAAGCCGGCCGCGGTTTCGGTGGGCTCGGGCACGCTGTCGGCGGCCGTCACCGCACCCAGCCCGGTGAGTCCGTCCAGCCCTGTAACCCAGCAGGGCGTGGTGGTGGGCACCTTCCAGTACATGTCGCCGGAGCAGATCCAGGGCAAGGAAGCCGACCCGCGCTCGGACATCTTCGCTCTGGGGGCAGTGCTCTATGAGATGACCACGGGGAAGCGGGCGTTCGAAGGTAAGAGCCAGATCTCGGTGGCGTCGGCGATTCTGGAAAAGGACCCGGAGCCCATCACCACGCTTCAACCTCTTGCCCCGTCGGCGCTGGAGCACGTGGTGAACACTTGCCTGGCGAAAGACCCGGAGGAACGCTGGCAGAGTGCGGCCGATGTAGCGCGGGAGTTGAAATGGATCGCCCTGGGCGGGTCGTCAGTCGCCGCAGCTGCGGTGCCGGGTACAAAACGCAAGATGCGGGAGCGGCTGGCGTGGACGGCCGCAGGAGGGATGGCGCTGCTGGCTTTGCTGCTGGGCCTGGGCTCCATGCGGCGCAGCAGCTCTCCGGCCGCTGATGTGAAGCGCTTCGCCGTGTCTTTACCTCCGTCCGCACAACTGTTCGGCGGGCTGACCAACGTCCTGGCGGTTTCGCCCGACGGCAGATACTTCGTCTACCGCGCCAGCCCAGCCGGCGGTGGCTGGCGGCTCTACCTGCAATCTCTCAGTGAGTTGGACGCAACCCCGATTACGGGCAGCGAGGACGGGCAGAACCCGTTCTTTTCTCCAGATGGAACCTGGGTGGGGTTTTTTGCCCGCGGACAGCTAAAGAAGGTTGCCACTTCGGGCGGCGCGCCCTTAACCATCTGCGAAGCCGTCGAGGGCCGGGGGGCAAGTTGGGGCCCGGACAACACCATCGTCTTTGGGGTTGCCGCCGCCCAGGGTCTTCGCCGCGTCCGGGCGAGCGGAGGCAAGCCGGAGGAACTCACCCGAGCCGACGCCAGCCAGAAGGAGGCGAGCCACCGGTGGCCGGAGTTTCTGCCGGGAGGCCAGGAGGTTCTCTTCGCGATCCAGGGAATCTCGGCCGACTGGGACACGGCCCGCATTGCCGTGCTCTCTCTGAAGACGGGAAAGTGGCGCACCCTGATCGAAGGCGGGACCAACCCACACTACTCGCCCACCGGCCACCTTCTTTTTGCGCGCACCGGCCTGTTGGTCGCGGTCCCGTTTGATCTCGACCGTCTGGAAGTCACCGGTCCCCCGGTGCCGGTGCTGGAGGATGTGTTCATGAACCGGTCGACCGGCAACGCGCAGGTGGCCTTCTCGCCGGAAGGAACGCTGGTGTACCTCGCAGGCGAGGGCACGGAGGGGCGTCGCGATCTGGTCTGGGTGGATCGCAAGGGCACGTCCCGGCCGGTGGGTGTCGCCGCAGCCAGCTTCGACCAACCCATGATTTCGCCGGACGGCAAGAGAGTCGCATTGCATATCCGGCCTCCCAGCGACGACATCTGGGTTTACGACCTGGGCCGTGGGACGCTGACCCGCCTGACCTTCCAGCCCGGTGAGGACGAGACGCCGATCTGGTCGCCGGATGGCAAGCGAGTGGCCTTCAGTTCCTCGCTTGCCGACCACCCGCGCGCCATCCTGTGGAAAAACGCCGACGGTAGCGGAACGGAGGAGATACTTTCCGCCACCGGGTTTCACATTCATCTCGGCTCGTTCTCTTCCGATGGCCGCTCGCTGGCGTACACAAACTACGAGTCGGAAACGCGCGGCGACATCTGGCTGCTGCCGCTTACCGGAGATCGAAAACCACGGCCGTTCCTGCAAACGCCCTTCAACGAAATCGATCCCAAGATCTCCCCCGACGGGCGCTGGATCGCTTACACCTCCGACGAGACCGGACGGGAAGAAGTCTACGTACAGTCGCTGGAGGGGCCGGGCGGCAAATACCAGATCTCCAGCGAAGGCGGCTTGGGCGCGCTGTGGGCGCGGAATGGCCGCGAACTGTTCTATCGCAAGGACAACAAAGTGATGGCGGTTACCGTGACCACGCAGCCCGGCTTTGCTGCTTCTTCGCCGAGGCCGCTGTTTGAAGGAACGTACGACCTCCACCCGCGGCGCGAGGGCATCTGGGACGTCAGCCCCGATGGCCAGCGATTCCTGATGGTCAAGGCGAGCGAGCAGGAGCCTGCCCAATCCCAACTCCGCGTGGTGCTGAACTTCTTCACCGACGTAAACCGGCGCGCTGCGGAAGCCGGCAACAAGTGAGTCGCCGGAAAATGCCTATCGTTTCGCGCGCAATTCATACCGCACGCCCACGCGCACCTGCAGCGGCGGGCCCACGGTGAGCACGGGCGTGCGCCCCAGGTCGTAGCGTGTTCCGAAGATGTTCTCGCCGGCAGCGTAAACCTCCACACCTTCCCGCAGCGAGAATGAGAACAAGGCGTCCATCTGGAAGAAGTCGCGCAGCAGGAAAGTGTTGCGGTCATCGTCGAACTGCGAGCTGCTCCAGCGCGGGCGCAGAGAAAGCAAGAACGACTGCGGGCGCGTGTACGTGGCCTCGAGCGTCACCTGATGGCGCGGTACCTGAGGGATGCGCAGACCTTCCAGAGACGGATCGGCGGCGAAACTCTCCACCACCGAATGCGTGAGCTGGTAGCCGCCGGTGAGCCGCAGACGCTCGCGCACGGGAACGGCGGCCTCGAGTTCGAGGCCGGTGGAGCGCAGGCGTCCCAGGTTCTCTCGCCGGCGGGTGATCAGCGATGGCGTGGACGACAGCGTGAGGTTCGCAATCGGCCGGTTCAGATCGTTCCAGAAAAAAGTGGCGCGCAACCCTACGTCTGCCACCGGGATGACGCGCACGCCGGCCTCCACGCCGGTGAGCCGTTCGGCGCGCAGGCCGGGATTGGACTGAGTGACCACGTTGCCCACGCGGAAGCTGCGGTAGAGTTCGTTCAGCGTGGGCGGGCGGAAGGCGCGGTAGGCCGCCGCGCTGAGCGATAGTCGCGGGTGGATCTGGTGCAGCAATCCGGCGCGAGGACTGAAGGCGGTTTCAGTGCGGTTGGGAAACGAAAGTGTGAGCCCGCTTCCCGGCGCCAGAGGCATCGAACTCGATTGCCCGTCGGCAATGAGCCAGTGGTCGAAACGCCCACCCAGGGTCAGCGTCCAGTGCGGGCCGGGTTGCCAATGCGTCGAACCGAAAGCTGCCACCGTGCGCCGGCGGCCTCCGGCTTCCAGGCGTGAAGTGGGTACTCCCGCGGTGAAAACGAGTTCCTGTGTTTCCCCGCGCGCGGACCGTCCCTCGCTTCCCAGCAGCACAGTGTGACGCGCGCCGAGGGCATGGCTCCACAGCGCTGAGTATCCAAACTGGCGCGCAGGCACGCGCTGCACGCGGGTGAGTTGTTCGGAATCACGGTCCGCGGCCACGGCCGTGAATGTCTGGTTGAACACCTGCCAGCCGCCGTCGGCGCGCAAGGTGAGTGCGCCTACGGGCGTCGCCAAGTCGGCGCCGGCGGCCAAATCGCGGATGCGGGTGTTGTTGTCCTGCAGCGCGGTGCCGTTTTCGCGCGACTCGGCAAACGTCGCTCCCCGGAGAAACGCCGCCGCCTTGGGGCCCCACCGGTAGCGCAGCGAGGGTCGCAGCGTCAGATATCCCGATCCCGCCGGCTGGTCCACGGCGCCGCGCTCGGCTTCCGCGACCGGGATGTAGCCCTCCGTGGTCGCGGCTTCTCCGGAGGCGCCCAGTTGCCAGCGGCCATGCGCCACTCCGCCGGAAAAGGAAATTCCTCCGGTGGCGTGCGATCCGCCGTAGCTCTCGACGCGCAGGTGGGATTCGTCGGGCTGCGCCGAGAAAACCTGGATCACGCCGGAGAGCGCGTCGGCGCCGTAGAGATCCGACGCTGCTCCTCGTACGATTTCCACCTGCTCCAGCGCGGCGCGGGGGACTCGGTTCCAGTAGACCCATCCGCCAAAAGGATCGTTGAGCGGCGCGCCGTCGGCCAGCACCAGGGCGCGGCTGGCGCCGCTCGAGGTCAGGCCGCGCAGCGATACACCCTGGGTGGTGGGATTAGCGATGCGGCTGCTCGACCGCCGGAACAAGCTGAAGCCGGTGACGCTGCGCAGAACGTCGTCGGTGCGCAGGCCGGGACTGGCGCGAATCTCGCCGCTGCTGAGCACTTCAACATTCACAGGGAAGGTGGCTGGCTCAACTGGGAAGCGGGTAGCGGTGACGGTGACGCTCTGCTGAACCATCGCCGGCTGGAGCACGATTTCCATCGGCGCCGTCGGGCCGCCTTCCGCTGAGGCGATCCAGTCGAGCGTTGCCGGGATGAATCCGGGCGCTTCGACGCGCAGGCGCGCACGCGGAGCAGCGATGGAGAGCAGAAACGCGCCTTGGGCGTCGGTGGTGGCGCTGAGTGTGGTCTCGCCGGCCTGCGCGGTGACCAATGCTCCGGAGACGGCGGCGCCGGTAGCGTCGCGGACCAAGCCGGCGATGGTGTGCTGCGCTTCCCGAACATCCGGCCAGACCGCTGGGCAAGGAGCAAGCAGAAGCGTGAGAAGCAAGGTACCTGCTCGGTTCAAGTCAGGCCTCCGCTAAGCGCTCGCGCGTTGCCCGCCGGCCTCGAGCACAGTCTCACGCGCCGCCCGACGCAGAAAAGTTTGCTGCACGTCCAGGTACTCCTGCAAGCGCAGCACGGCCGCCAAGTGCCCGGTGCCGTGAAAGGTGTGCACTTGAGCTTGCGGATAGGCGGCCCGGAGCCGGGCGCGATCCTGGGGCCGAACGGCGGGATCATCGTCGCTTTCGAGAATGAGCGTCGCGCCGTTCCATACCGGCTGCTGCGCCAGATAATGAAGACAGAAGTCCACCACGCGAGCATAAGCCATGTCCAGCGCCTGGGGCGAGAGCAGGGCCAGGTTTTCAGCGAGGTAGGCTTCCAGGAACTGGCGCTCTGCGTGCTCCAGTTGCGGATGGCGCAGCAGGCTGCGAATCTTGGCGCGGAACGCCGCCTTCATCCAGCCGGAAGGAAGGATGCCAAACAGCTTCAGCATGATTTTCAAAATCGATCCGCGCCGGGGATCGGGGCCGCCCGTGTGCGAGAGCACCAGCGAGCGCGTGCGTTGCGGATGATGGAAGGTGAAGGCCTGGGCCACCAGTCCTCCATAGGACCCGCCGACAACGTGGGCCGCGGAGATGTTCTCCGCATGGAGAATCGCGGCCAAGCCGTCGCTCAGCTCGCGCATCGTCCCGACGGCGGCATACGAAGGCGCGACAATGCGGAACTCGCCTTCCAGTTCCACGATGTGGCGAAACAGCGATTCGCCTGTGGATATGCCTCCGGGCAGCAGCAGCAAAGCCTCGGGGCCGCGCCCGCAGACGATGTATTCCCAATCCGCGCCGCCGATGGTGCGCCGGGTGTACGCATGACTTTGGCGAAACGCGCGCAACTGCGCCGCGAGTTCGCTGGACGCGGTTGCGACCCGGTCCTGCGCAACCTCCGGCATCTCAGCTCTTCCCCGTGATGGCGTTGTATTGCGCTTCGGTGAGCGGCACCACGGAGAGCCTTCCCTGGCGTACCAGAGGCGAATCTGAAAACAATTTGCTGGACTTGATCTCAGCGAGCGTCGTCGGTTTGGCCAGAACGCGCCCGGCGGTGATGGTGACTGCGGGATTCTTCGGATCCGAAGCGTCCGCGCTCACTACCGATGCAGTGCCTACGGCTTGCTTTTCGTCTCCGGTGTGATAGATGACCAGCCGCTCTCCCGCGGCCATGCCGCGCAGATGCTTGAGCGCCACCGGATTCCTGACGCCGTCCCACACCGTTTTCTGGTCGTGTTGCAGGTCGGAAAAAGAGTAGGTGGAAGGCTCGGTCTTCAACAGGAAAGGCATTGCTCCATTCTAATGCGGCCCGGCGAGACGCGGCGGCCCGGCCTAGCTCTTGTCACTCTTGGCCGGGATCCAGTAGACCTCTTCCTTCATGCCTTCCTTGGCAAAGCCGACGCGCTTCAGGATGCCCTTGCCGCGCTCGATCATTTCCGGATGGCCGCAGAGATAGGCCGTGGTGTTGTCTGCGCGCAGTCCCCACAGGTCGGTGTACTTGCGGATCAGGTCGTCCACGCGGCCGGTTTCGCCGCGCCACTTTTCGTCCTCCCAGGGCCGGCTAACGGTGTGGACGCTCTTCAGCCAGGGTACTTCGGCGGCGATCTTTTCCACTTCTTCCAGATACCCCATCTCCCAGGAACGGCTGGCGCCATTGAGCAGGAAGAAGCGGTGGGGCTCGGGATACTTACCGTCCTTCCAGTCGCGATACAGCGTGCGGAAGTAGCTGACGTAGGGCGCCGCTCCGGTCACCGTGCCGGCAAGAAAATGGTTGGTGTGCCCGCTCTTGAAATCAATGATGAAGTGTCCCTTGGGTACCTTGCGCATCAGCACTTCCGCGCCGTCCGGCAACTTGTAGAGCAGCGGCGTCATCTCGCCTTCGGGAACCAGCTCGAAGAAGAACTCGAGTTCCTTTTCGTAAGGCGAGGACACGATGGAGTAGGGCTTCTGCACCAGCTTGGCGGGCGTTTCCAGGCAGAGGGTGGCGTACTGGCCGGCGACGAAATTGAAGTCGCCGCCCGGGTCGATGCGGATGCTCCACAGGTCGGGTGCGAAATCATTGCGGGAAACGATGCGGGTGCGAAAAAACTTATCGTCGCTGACGCTCATCCGGATGAAACCTCCGCCTGGGGCTTTTTTGCAGTGCACACTTTACATTGTCCCGCGCGCCGGAAACAGTGAAAAGCAGCCAGGTCCTGGTTCCCGGCCCTTCGCGCCGGTGGGCGCATTCGGCCCGTAGGGATAGAACACGCAGAACATCAGCGACAGCCGAGAACAACGCTCTGGCCCTATCCTGCCATGCGAGTCAGGCTCGCCGTCCGCCAGACCCAGGGGATACTGACCAGCACCAGCAGGTTCCAAGCCACCATGAAGTAGCGCATTTGCGGCGGTGTGTAGGGCCGGTCTCGCCATAGAAGCGCGGCGTCGGCGGCTGCGCCCAATGCGCATATGCCCAGAAAACCTCCGAGAGCGAAATCGCGGAAATAGATCGCCAGGATGGCCGCTTCCCAAGCCAGCAGGCTGCCCACCAGGAGTTTCGACGGCACCGCTCCCAGGACGACGGCCGTGGTGCGGCGGCCGGCGGCGCGATCGGGTTCCAGGTCCATGATTTCCTGCAGCAGGTGTCCGTGCATCGCAAACAGCGCGCCGAAGACGAAAGCCGGCCAGGGCAGTTGCGGGGCGCGGTTCAGCCAACTGCTGAACAGGAAGACCAGCAGAAACGTTGGCTGCACCAGAAGATCAAAGGGTGCGCGCGCCTTCCAGGTGAAGGGAGCGTGATTGTACAGCGCGCAGGCCACGCTCCAGGCCGCCAGCCACCAGAGCATGCGCGGGCCCAGCCACAGGGTGAAGAGCACGAGGAACGGCGCCTGGGTCAGGACAATCAGAAACGGCAGGGCCGCGAGCTGCGCCGAGTTGCCGCAGGCGCCGAACAGGTAGCTGTCCTTGCGCGGATTGCTGCGGTCGAGGGCAACGTCGGTGAGGTCGTTCCAGCCGGAGAGGAAAAGCCCGAGAGGAAAAATGATGTAGAACAGGCCCACCCAGAAGTCGAGGCTGTGAAAAACATCGCGTCCACCCAGCGGCAGCAGGTAGAACCACACCGCGGTCAGCCACATTCCCGGACGCGACGCCTTCAGGACGTAGGCCAAGTCGGCGAGGCGTGGAAACGGCCGGCGCTCCGGAAATGCTGCGGTTGTGCCCATGGACACGCGCGTCATGGTACACCACGGGATTTCAAAGGGGAGTGCCTGGATTTCACCCCGGGCGTGGGCGGGTGGCCCGCTTCCACACCAGATTAGCCAACTGTGCAACTCACGGAGAACTGGACTAGTCGGGAGCAGGCTCCTCACCCTCACTAGCAGGCAGCTCCTCATCTTCGCGAGTAAAGGTGGGGAAAAACACGGGCCCGCGCACACCGGGAAGCGGGGTCTTCACGGTTCCCGCTTCCAGGTCGATCAGGACCACGTCGTCTTCGCCCCAATTCTTGAAATTTTTCATGCTCCAGCCATAGGCATGGCGGCCATCGGGGCACAGCGTGGGCCAGGCGGGGATCTTGAACTTGGGCCGCACCACGCGGGTTTCTGTTTCCACCAGCGTCAGATCACGGGGAGCCTGGATGAGGAAGAACTTGCCGTTTTGCACGAAGCGCCGTCCGGCGCCGCCGCCAGGATGCATGCTCAAAACCTGGTCGGTGAGCGTGTCAATGATGGTGATGTCCACGGTGCGGCTGTTGTACACGAACAGAGTGCGGCCGTCGGGCGCGAGCAGCGCGTCGGTGGAAGGCGTGGGCGTCATGATGATCTGGCCCGTGACCCAGTAGTTTCCGTACACCGCGTAGGACGCCATCTGGCTCATGGTGGAAGCGGCGATGGCGGCCAGTTCCTGCAGGAACTTGATGCTGCCGCGCCCGGTGGTGATCTGGTGATTCACGCGGCCCTCTGCCAGGTTTACGCTGGTAATCGCGCTGGACGCCGGATGCAGCACGTAGCCGCGCGAGGGAGGGTCCAGGAAGATGAGGCCTTGCGGCGGCTTGCCCAGCGGAAGGCTGCCTTCCACCTTTTCGAGCAGGCCATCCACGATGGTGAGCGCCTTCTCCTCCAGCACATAGAAGCGCTTGTGGTCGGGCGACTTCACCATGGAGTAAGGAAGGCGCGGCAGCTCCAGCCTGCGGACCACGCGCTCACCGTTGAAGACCAGCACCGCCGGCTTGGCCACCTCCAGCTTGCGGGGAATGTTCAGCAGGTAGAAGACCTTCATCTCGGAGTCCCAGGCCAGCGGTCCCGGACCCATGCCCACGTCCACGCCCTCGCTCAGCTTGGCCTCAACCGGATCGAAGGCATAGATGCGCCCGGTCTTTGCTTTGGCGGGATTCTTGTCGTTGTTGCCCGTGTCCGTCAGGTAGAACCGAAGCTTCTTCGGGCCCCATTGGGCGTAGGTCACCGGGCCGGGCACAGGAACAGTGGCTCGCGACTCCAGGACCGGCCCGCGGAAGATCTGTACCCAGCCGGGCTTGCGTTTTTCCGGCTTCTCGAAAGGAGTGCCGTAACCCAGCGCCAGCAGCGTGGTGGCGTCGGACATTCCCAGGTAGTCGGGATCCTGCTTGAGCTCGAGGCGGCTGACGACGTGGCCGGTGCGCAGGTCGGCGAAGAGCAGCCGCGCCGGTTTCTTTTCCTTGGGCGCGCCGGAGCAGAGGCAGTAGGCAGTATCGCCATCGTCGCTGCGCACCACCAGGCTGGGCATGCAACCCAGGTCGTCCTGCCCGATGAGCTTGAGCACGTTCAGGTCGAACGCCAGGAAAAAGTTGCGGAACACCACCCCCAGCCGCACATTGTCACGACTCGCCCAATACGTGTGGTAAGCCAGGCCGCCGGGACCGTACATCCCCCAAGCCTTTTTCTCCGGCACAGGAGGCGGGTCGAAGGGAATGTGCGCCTGGATGGAGGAGTCGCTGTCGTTAATCACCGTCAGGGCTTTTTCTTCCAGTACGAAGGCGCGATCCGCGGCGGGCGCCGGCGCCAGTGCGGGCGGGGTCGTCGCGGGCGTTGCGGGCGGGGAGTCCTGGCAGATTCCCGGCATGGACGTTAGAGAGAGCAGAAGAAGGAGAAGGGCGAGAAGCGAGCGCATGGACGCCTCCAGACTGCGCGGTGTGGCCAAGATTGTGCTCCCAAACGCCCCTAAAAAACAACGTTGGCGGCACCTGCGAAACTGCCCGTGCGTTGACTTGCCGCACCGCTCTGTTTACCTTGCTGGGCGTGACTGCGCCCGCCCAGCCGCTGGAGAAACTCTCCGAACGCGAAGAACGCTTCGAGCACATGCGCCGCCGTGCCGGGATGGTGCTGGGGCCGGCGATCTTTCTCGCGGTGCTGCTGGCGCCGCTTTCCGGACTGACGCCCGAAGCGCACCGGCTGGCCGCGGTGATGGCGGCGGTGGTAACGCTGTGGATCACCGAAGCCCTGCCCATGCCGGTGACCGCGCTGCTGGGAGCCGCGGCCTGCGTGGCGCTGCGCGTGGCTCCGGCGAAGGAAGTTTTTGCGCCCTTCGCCGACCCGCTCATGTTCCTGTTCATCGGCGCGTTCATCGTGGCGCGCGCCATCTTCGTCCACGACCTGCACCGCCGGCTGGCCTACGCCGTCCTTTCCATCGGCTGGGTGGGCGCGCGGCCTTCGCGCATCCTGTTCGTCTTCGGCGGGGTGACCGCATTTATCTCCGCCTGGATTTCGAACACGGCCACCACTGCCATGATGTTTGCCATCGGGCTTTCCCTGCTCGCCTTCGTGTTCGAGCACGGCGGACGCACGCCGCATGCGCTGCGCTACGCCACCGGAATGATGCTGATGACCTCCTTCGCCGCTTCCATCGGGGGGTTGGCCACGCCCATCGGCACACCGCCCAACGTGATTGGCCTGGGCTTCATCCGGCAGATGCTGGGCGTGGAGTTCCCGTTCTTCAAGTGGACCATGATCGGCGTGCCTGTGGTGATCACGCTGTTTCTGTTTCTCTACTTCTATCTGAACGCGCTCACCGGCAAGGCGATGCCCGCGATCTCCGGCGGCCGCGAGATGCTGCTCCGCGAGCGCGAGGGCCTGGGGCCGTGGACGCGCGCGCAGAAGTCCACGCTGGCGGCGTTTCTCATCACCGTGGCGCTCTGGGTGGTGCCCGGCATCGTGGCCCTGGTGGCCGGCGCCGAAAGCGAAACCTACAAGGCCATCAACGCCCGCGTTCCCGAAGCCGTTGCCGCGCTGGTGGGCGCGGCGCTGCTCTTCCTGCTGCCCGGCGACGGCGGCAAGCGGGCCATCACCTGGGAAGATGCGGTGAAGATTGACTGGGGCGTCGTCCTGCTCTACGGCGGAGGCTTCGCGCTGGGCGTCCTGAGCTTCCAGACCGGACTGGCGGAAGCGCTGGGCCGCGGCATCACGTCAGTTTTCCCTATCCACAACAGCTTCGGGCTGCTGGTGGCGTCGGTGATTGCCGCCACGCTGCTCTCGGAAACCACGTCGAATACCGCGTCTGCCAACATGATCGTGCCGGTGGTGATTGCCATCGCCAAGGCCGCCGGCATGGACCCGCTGGAGCCGGCGCTGGGCGCCACTTTCGGCGCCAGCCTGGGCTTCATGCTGCCGGTGTCCACGCCGCCCAACGCGTTGATCTATGGCACCCGCCAACTGACAATTTTACAGATGGTGCGCACCGGCCTGGTTCTGGACCTGCTGGCCGCCGTAACGGTTTGGGCCTACCTGTCCTACCTGCTGCCCCTATGGTTCAGGTGATGGCGGGGACGCGGCGCCATCTGGCGGGGACGGCTTAGCCGGTCAAGCTCCGGTTAAGCTCATGGATATCGCCAGGTAGATGACTATGGAGAGCAGGTCCTG
>CAYTIL010000033.1:0-159539 GCA_964437985.1 uncultured Acidobacteriaceae bacterium | reverse complement strand
GTGGCAGGTGTCAGGGCGGCGACCTGAGACCTGACACCTGCCCCAACACCTGCTCCCTAACCACGCACCTGCATGCGCGAGAAGGAACGCACCACGCGGCCGGGCGCCGGGCGTCCGAAGGTGGTAGCGGGCCGGAAGACGGTGAAGATCATCATCTGGTCCAGTTGGCGGCGCAAACTCTCATTGCCGGCCGGGCCGGAGAGGATGCGGTAGTCCTGCACGCGCCCCTGGGCGTCCACGTAGGTCTCCACCACCAACGCCTCGGTGTTGAGCGCGCCCAGGCTCACGCCGAACAGCGACGCCTCCAGTTGCGGCGGCGTGAACAACATGGTGGGAACGTCCTGGGCGCCGGCCGCTCGTCCGGGCGCGGTGTAAAGGCCGATCATCAACCCCAAAAAGATCACGGCGCTGGCCACGCTGGCGGTTGCCGACACCATCATGGCATTCACCGAGTGGCGCAGCGTGAGCAGGAACCCGGCCCACTGATGACCGAAGCTGCGCGCCGCCTCCTGCGACAGAGCCACGCGCAGCCGCAGTGCCAGATCGGGCGGGGCCTTGGCCGGCCCCAGCGAACGCACCAGTTCCTGGGTACGGGCCAGCATCCGGTACTCGGCTTCGCACCCGGAACAGGTCTCCAGATGCCGGGCAACTCTCTGCATCTCTCCGCCCGTCAGAGCGCCGTCCAGGTAAACCGAAAAAGTGGAACGGGCCTGTTTACAGATCATCGGTGCGCAAATCGTCTGTGCGCAAATCATGGGGTCACCTCAGCTTCGCTGGCATTCAGTTTCCCGGCGGCCGCCGCCAGAACGTCCTGCGCGTTCTCGGACTCCTGCGCCCCGGAAGCCGGCCGCCCCAGCCCACCGCCGGCCTCGCGCACATAGGCTTCCAGGCGCTTCTTCAGGGCATCGCGACCGCGCGTCAAGCGCGACTTCACCGTGCCCAGCGACACCCCCAGAACTTCCGCCACTTCTTCGTAGGAAAGCTCCTCCAGATCGCGCAGCACCACCGCCGTGCGATAGGGCTCGGGGAGCTCACGCAACTCGCTTTCCACCCGGGCGCGCGCTTCCGAATGCGCCAGGCGCTCGAAGGGCGATGCTCCCGGGTCAGCCAGCGTGTCCAGGAGCGTCACCTCGCCGGCTTCGCCCGCCTCCGACAAAGGCGCGTCCATCGAAGTCTCACGCCGCTTGTGCCGGAACCACCAGCGCCTCTGGTTCGAGGCCTCGCGAATGGCGATGCGGTAAATCCAGGTCTTCAGGCTGGCGTCGCCGTGGAACGAACCCATGCCGCGGAACACCTTGAGGAAAACTTCCTGGGTGGTATCGGCGGCGTCGGCCGGGTCGTGGATCATGCGCGCCACCAGGCTGTACACCGGCTGATGGAAACGCGCGATCAGCCACTCGTACGCCTGCTCGCTGCCGGCCTTGAGGTCGGCTACCACCGAGGCTTCTTCTCCCCGGCTCCCTAACGCGCTGGCTATGTCGCCCAATTCCCTACTCCCGCGGGAGAGCGTCCCCTCCTGCTCGAGCCTTATCGGGCACCGCAGGTACCGGCCTTCCCGGACTTTCTGTCTGGAAGCGGGCGACCCGCCCGCCGCTAACCGGGAAACCGTGCCTGCTTACCCCTTAGACACCTGAAAGAACGCCGGGGTTCCCGAAACTTGCGGGTCTGCCTAAGGTTGGATGGACAAAAGCGCCGCCGCGATGCCTGGAACGAAGACCTGCGTAGCCCGGCCGCCCTCGGCCGGGCCGCCGCGATGCCTAGCAAGGTTTGACTCCGGCCTCTGGCTCAGCGAGAATAGCCTTCTGCCTGTTGCTTTCTGACTCCCGTGTGGGCCTGTGGCGCAGCTGGGAGCGCGCTTCCATGGCATGGAAGAGGTCGTCGGTTCGATCCCGACCAGGTCCACCAGCACTCCCCCGCTGTTTATGCGGGCTTCCTGCACATCAGCCCTCACAGGAAATCACCCGCAAGAGGCCTGTGTCACAACCGTGTCACAAACCGCATGTGAACCCGCACCTGTGGAACCGGGTTCCGGGCCCGGGCAACCGCCCTGACCGCCCGGCCCTCTGTCTGGGCGCAAATGAGAATGAGGGCCGCCGCTGAGTAGCGCCCCCTTTGACACGGTAGAGGTCTGGGGTTCGAGTCCCCACGTGCCTACCATTTCTTACCCGCTGTTTATCCGGTTTTCCGGCGCATCGGGCCACATGAAGGCTTGCTTGTTTCGGGCACTTGCTCCTTTCTTACTTCTTTTCGAGATTGCACCATGTCGGTTGCATGGGGGCGGAGGTGGGTCAAGTCGATTTGCCACTCACCTGTGGACCGCGAATCCTCGTTAGAAATCTGGTCAGGCATTAATTACATCCGGCCACTTGTGCTGAAGCCCGGTTTTCAGCGGAACTGTCTTGCGTCCAGCGCGACTCCGGGGAATTGCCAGCTAACCCCAAGCGTCACTCCCGCCTGTCAATGTTGACAGTTCCATGCTCAGAAAGCTGCGGATAGCATCGTTCGCGACGTCCGGTCACTCGCACCGGCGCTCGCGGCCAAGCTCTGTCCAGCGCAAGGGGGCGGGGAATGCGACTTTCAAGCGCGATGATGACGAGGCGATTAAGGAGAGTTCAGATGAGGCATCGGATGAGCCGGTGGACGATTGCAGTAGGAGTGCTGATGGTAGCGCTGGTCCTGTTATCCATCGGGACGCAGGCCCAGGAGCGCGGCCAGTATTTGCCGGGATTCCGGGGACTGAACTCCGGTATGCAGGCTCCGCAAGGTTTCACTTACGCCAACTACTTTTTCTGGTATCCGAGCACGACCTTCAAGAACCGCGACGGCGACAAAGCGCCCATCAACTTCGACCTCGATCTGATCGCCGACATGAACCTGGTCGCCTATACGACGAAGCACAAGTTCCTGGGCGCCACGTACGGCATGGCCGTGGCGGTCCCCATAGTGAACACGGCCATCAGCCTGCCCACGCTGGGGACTGGAATCTCACCCTGGGGAATCGGCGACATCTACGTCGAACCCATCAACCTGGGCTGGGACGTGAAGGGCACCCGCATTATGGCAGCCTATGGATTCGTAGCCCCAACCGGGAAATTCGACAGTAGCGGCGGGAGCGACACGACCACAACAGATTACTGGGGACACGATGTGACTTTCGCGGTTACCCATCCTCTGGGCAAGACCAAGCTCTGGCAGGTTTCCGCGTCGTCGTTGTGGGAGTTCCACCAGAAGAAGCGGCATGAAGACGTGAAGGTGGGCAACAATGTGAACTTCGAATACGGCATCGGCAAGACCTTTGTGAAGAACCAGGGGAAGCAACTGCTGCAGTTTGGGGTGGTGGGATACGCGGAGTTCCAACTGGCCAACGACAGCGGGGCCGATGTGACGCCTCTCAATCTGGGCGCCAAGGACCGGGTGTTCGGACTGGGCCCGGAGTTTGGCGTAATCCTGCCGGCCAAGAAGTTCAACTTCCTGGTGCGGGTGCTGCCGGAATTCGCCGCCCGCAGCCGGACCCAGGGACTGACGTTCGTGGTGGCCATCGGGAAGAGTTTTGGGGGCGCATCCGCTCCCTAGCGAAACGGGTGGTAGACGTCGCCGCGCCCAATCTCCGCGAATTGACGGGCCCGGTGGTTGACCCGGAAAGACAAACTTAGGGAGGGAAGCGAGCAATGAAAAAATTGGGCTTTGCTTTTGCTATTTTGTTCCTGGGGGGATTGAGTTGCTTTGCCCAGAAGGTCGATCCGGCCCAGTTGGCGGCCGCTCAGAAGCAGAACTCGGCGGCAATGCGGAAGTACGTCTGGACGCAGCGCACCGAGCTGAAGCTCAAGGGCGAAAGCAAGAAGGTCATGCTCAACGAGGTGCACTATGACGTGGAAGGCAAGCAGCAAAAGACGCTCCTGAGCGAGGGGCCACCACAGGAGCAGGATTCCGGCGGACGGCGAAGTGGCCGCCTGAAGGCCAAGGTGGTCGAGAAAAAGAAAGGGGAGTTCAAGGAGATGCTGCAGGGCCTGGTCGCCCTCGTTACCTCCTACACGCATATTCCCCCGGAGAAACTGAAGGCTGCGATGGCCCAGGCGCAAATCACTCCCGGCCAGGGCGAGATGCAAGGCACCGTGGGAGCTGTGCTGAAGAATGTGGTGGTGAACGGCGACGAACTCTCGGTCTGGATTGACACCAGCAGCCTGCTTTTCCGGCGCATCGAGATTCGCTCGCTGTACGACGAAAAGCCGGTGATGGCCACCGCGGCCTATTCGAACGTGCCGTCCGGTGAGAGCTACATGGCGAAGGCCACTCTGCAGTACCCGGAAAAGGGTGTTGCGGTACAGATCGACAACTACGACTACCACCCTGGCCAGTAGCCGGACCTCCAGGACAAACGGAGCCAACGCCACGTAGGGCCAGGAAGCGGATGAAGGCGAAATACCGCTTCGAGCCCGCCCTAGCCTTGCCGTTCATGCCTGCCCAGCGCGGCTGGTATACTGCTTCGACTCTCCCATAGACATTCTGCTGCTCTTAGTAGCAAGCCTTCGGGACCGCAATGATCCTCCTCTGCTTAACCCGAGTTCCGCCCCCGAGACCCGGAGAAGCTGCTCCTCTGGCGAGCAGGCGCCGGATAGGGCGAGCTCGTCTCTGCTTTGCGCTCGGCCTCATCCTGTTGCTGGTGTTGCCCGCGGCATTTGGCCAAGCGCATAAGGACGCGGTGCAGGTACTCGTCCTTACCTATGGCAACAAGGAGTCTCCTGCTGTAGCTGCGTTTGTGAGTGGCTTCAGGTCCGCGCTCGAAGAGCAGATGGCCACGCCCGTCTGGATCTACACGGAGTCGCTCGGAGAGCCTTCCGTCGGACACGACCCCGGCTACGAGCGCATGATGGTCCAGACGCTAAAAAAGAAATATGGCCGAGGTAAAATCCATCTACCATCACAACCAGCCCATTGATTTGTATTGCCCGAAGGTGATTGTCACGCAGGAACCCCTCCCGGATCCGGCACTGGCCGCCAGGGCCGTTCAGGTGAACATGGTCCCCACCCTCAGGGCGCTGCCTGAACTTAGTGTGGCGGTCGGGAAGCGCGTCGAGGAAGAGGTGCTCCCCCAACTGCTGATGTTCTATCTGCAAAATCATGCGAAGGTCCAGACGCCCAAGCTGGATTTCAGTTGTCTCAGTCCGCACAAGCAGGACGTTGCACGTTCGCTGGCGGCATCGGTCTGCAGCGATCCAGAACTTCAAGCAATCGTGGTGGAGGTGTTACGCGCCAAAGATGAAGACGCACGCCATGAGCGTTCTCTGACTCCAGAAACAGCCAGCCTGCTCGGTCTTATCTATTTCTCTGGGCAGCCAGGGAATCAAGCAGTGCTGTGTGGACAGATTGCATCTGTGGCCAACATAGAGTTGAAGCTGCGAGGGGAAAGGTTGCAGTTAAATGCCAAGCGTGTCGGCACGATCTTGAATAAGAAATTTGGCCTGTTCACCCAAAAGATCGGCAGTGGCGGCCGGGGAATTTGGTTGACTGGTGACGTGCTGGACAAAATCCAGCGCCTTGGCCATTACTGTGGCCTCCTCGCTCACCCTCAGGATCGGGTTTCGACAGCAGCCAAAACAGAGGAGAGAGGCCCAAAACCAGCGGCCGCGCCCAAGAAGTTCGCCCCCAAACGGCATGGACGTGGACATCGTGAACGTCATGAACGTTGTGAATGACTTACCGCAGGCGGTTGTTGGCAACCCGATTCAGCGGTTGGCCAAAGCCTCAATCTGCCCAGCCCCGCAACCGCTCCGCGGTGTGATCAGGGTCAAGCCCAGCACCTGGGCGGTCGCGGCCAGAAAGCGGTTCGCTGCGTGCGGGTGTGCAGGCCCGAGCTGGGAGATGGACTGGTTTTCGGGACAAATCAGTGGCCGCTGTGACTGTCTGAAGACCGCACATCGTAGGCGGTTTCAACCCCGGCGGACCTGCTCGCAGGGGTTTTTCGTTCACGTAAGTGCCCGGAGCCCGGTAATCCCTTGGTCCCTGGTTCAAATCCAGGCGGGCCCACCAGACCTCCGATCGGGCACGATCACACTGCTGAACTTGACAGTGGCAGCTCAATCTGGCTGCGCAGAACCCGGCCCAGAAAGTGTTCGCCACGCCCGAGGAAGCCGTCTTGGCTTTGGCGGATGCCGCCAAAACGAACAACACCCAGGAACTGATGGCCATCTTCGGCCCCGACGCAGCCAAGCTGCTGTCTTCGGGTGACCCGGTCGCCGACCGCAACAACCGCGAAGTGTTCGCGGTCGCCTTCGAGGAAAATACCTGGCTGGAGCCCGCTGCGCGCCCATCGCGACGAAGTTCGCCGCCTGCTGGAGGAGCGGCGTCGGCCGGCCGACCAGCGGACGAACCGGTTGGCGCTGTTCCGGGTCGGCATGAAGGTGTGGACGCCCATGGGGCCAGGGATCGTGGTGGAGCTTCACCCAGACCGGGCCAGCGTGCTGTATGGGGACGGCCTTGGGTGCGGGTATAGCCTTCGCCCGCGGCCTCGGCAGCCAGCTCTCCCAAACCAAGTGCCCCCGCGCGGATGGTACGTCTGTTGCATGCCCGGCAAGCATAGCGCACCGGCGCTGCCCACGAAACCACGCCGGCTTCCTCAACCCATCAGCGAGCGGGCGCGAAATTCGCGTGCACCAGCCACCACTGCCCGTCCTTCTTCACATAGACGCGGGTGGACTTGGCGCGCGTGGCCTCGGTTTTGCCGTCCTTGTCGGACGTGACCCCGATGAAGTTGTAGCTCAGGATGGCCACGTCGCCGTACACCTGCACCTTCTCGTTGGCCATCTCCGCAGCCATCAGGCGTCCGGGCGAGCCCAGGCCGGCTTCCGCCAGCTTGCGGTTCAGCTTCTTGCCGTCCAGGCGAGTGGGGTAGTCGTCGTTAAATTCGGTGTAATCGTCGGCGATGTTCTTTTGCGATCCCTCCATGTCCTTGCGCATCTCCGCCGTCCACTGCGCTTTGGTGACCGCAATGACTTCGTCGGCAGCCGACGAGGACTGCGACTGCGCTCCGCCCACTGCAACCACCACCAGTAGCAACGCCAGCAATGTGACTCGACGCATGGTTTCCCCCTTTGGTTTTGAAAGCCCGCACACTCTAGGGCATGCACTCGGGTGTTGTCAATCCAGAAGAAGCATTCGCCGGAAGGCGGCCAGGGAGGTTTACACTGCTGGTCCTGGGCCATATAAGCTAAACAATTCAAAGCAGTTACGCGTCTTACCAACGTAACTTGCTGTCATTACGAGGGTTATCTTTTCAAGCCGGGGAATCGGCCCCATACTCGTTGCTCAGGATTCGGTAAATTGAATCCGGGGCCACGGCCCGTTAAGGGGTGAGCTTTATGTCAGCGATCTCGGGAACCATTCAAGTTTCGCTTCCCAACCTGCAACGGTGGCGGGCGGAAGCGCTCATGGTCAACAGCACGCTGGAGCAGCGCCGGTTGCGCCGCCACCTGGTGCGCTTGCCGGTGTCGGTGCGCTGGTCGAAGGGCGACGTAGGCGGCACGGTGCTGGCCCTGGTGCGCGACATCAGCGAACGCGGCGTCTTCCTGTATCTGGACGCCAAGGTCCCCGAGGGTGCGAGCATCGAATTCACCCTGGCTCTGCCTCAGGAAATCGTGGGTGACACCAGCAGCGTGTTCCAGTGCAAAGGCCACGTGGTGCGGCTCGAAGAACCCCTGGGCGGAAAGGCCGGGGTGGGCGCGAGGATCCTCCAGTACAGCAAGATTGCCAAGACTCCGAAGATCGCAAAGGGCGTGACCTCGGCCTCCTTGAAGGAATCCGGCGGCGGTGAGTCGGCAGGCAACGTTACCAGCATGCTGCCCGGCATGTCGGAGATTGGGGGCAGCAAGACCCAGGAGGTGGCGGCATCGCCGTCGGTGTCGCCCTACCGCGCGGCGGAGGCGGCAGTCCCGCTTGTCGCCGTGCTGGCCATGCTGGTGGTGGGTCTGCTCTATGCAGCCTGGTTCCCTTCCAAGCCGGCCGTGATTGTGGAAGTCAAAGCCGACCCCGAAGCCAGGGTCTGGGTGTATTCGCGCACCGGCCAGTACTACTGCCCGGGCGCCGCGGAGTACGAGAAACTGGAGCCGGGCAGGTTCATGAGCCAAGCCAGCGCCCAGCACGCGTACTACCGCCCCGCGGGCGAAACCTGCAAGTAAGCCGCACTCACAGATTCAAGGATTGATCTGGACGGGCGTGCCGTCGGGCACGGCCTTCCAGATTTCCTCGATCTCTTCGTTGGTCACGGCGACGCAGCCGTCCGTCCAATCGCGCGCGCTGTGCGCCGCTCCAATGTAGCCCATGCCGTTGGGCAGCCCATGAAGGAAGATGTCGCCTCCGGGCGAAACGCCCCGCCTGCGGGCGCTGGCCCGGTCCCGGGCGTTGGGATAAGAGATGTGGATGGACCGGTGAAACTGGCTGTGGGGATTGCGGCGGTCGAGTACGTACGCCCCTTCGGGCGTGCGGCTGTCACCGCGTTACATCTTGTGGCCCACCGGGTCGCCGCCCAGCGCGATGCGGTAGCTCTTCCAAACCACGCCCTTGTGAAACAGCTCCATGCGGCGCTGCTGCTTGTGAACCACCACCTTCTCGACCTTGATGGCCGGCGCCACTGCCGCCGCCGTCTGGGCGCGCTGAGCGCGCGCGGACAGGCCGAGAGCCAGCAATCCACTCAGGAGCACGGCCCCGGTTAGAAATCGTCCCGCTCGAATTCTCACCGCTTCAGTCCCCGGTCCGGACGCTGAGCCTGCCACCTTCGTCCAGAAGTTGCACGCCGTCGCGCAGCGTCACTGTTCTTCCTGAAATAGCTGGGACGCGCTCGCCGGGCAGAAGGATGCCCACCAGGTTCAGCGGATCGGCGGCCGAAAGGGTTAGGGTTTCTCCCGCGGGCTCCTGGCGGCGCAGCGCGCGCAGGGAATCCACCGCCATGGGCACCGCGAACTGCTCTCCCAGGAAGCCGGATACGAAGCGCCCGCCGCGCACCTCGCCGCGATCTTCCAGGCGGCGGAAAGCCATCAGCAGTTCGCGCCATGCGGGCACCACGGCCTCGCGCGCCAGCAGGTCGCGAAACACCACGCCGTAACGCGCCAGCAGCATGCGGCAGGTGGCTTCCACGGCTCGCACCCGGTCGGCCGGGGCGCTCCCGCTCTCGGTATAGAGCAGCGACCAGCGCCCAGTGCTGTGTCGCGGGCGGGTGCTGCGGCCTCCGCCTTGCCCGGCGCGGCGCTTGGGATCGATGAGCGCGCGCAGGTTGTCGAAACCGTCGGCGGTCACCAAGCCACCCGCCACCAGTTCCCAGAGCGCGGTCTCCACTTCCGCCTTGAGCTTATCGGTGCCGCGCACGATGTCGGCAAAGAATGACGCCCCGCGCTGCCGCAGAAAGCCCAGCACCGCGCGCGCTCCGTGGCTGAGGCCGCGCAGGTCGCCCCCTTCGTGCGACGCCGCCTGCGACTGGCTTGCGGGACGCTGGGGCAGCATCCAGCCGGCCTCTTCACGCACGAAGAAGGTAATAGGCGCGACGCTGGTGGGCACCACGCGGCGACGGGAACCGGCCGAGTCCTCCAGAGTAGCCGGATGCGGCGACAACCTTCCCCAGCCCACCGCACCGGTGAGGCAGAGGTGATCGAGAACCTGGGGATCGTATTCCGCCACCCGCCGGGCGAGCACCTGCGGCTCCCAGGCGTTGGCCGGAATCTCGAAACCTTGAAGTTGACGCAGCGCCTCCAGCACTCCGCGCTCCCCGCGAAGCTGCGTGCCCGAGCCCAGATGCTGCCAGCGCAGCAGCCAGCGCATGAACTGCGCTGCGGTGACCGGTTCGATTTCCTTGCGCAACTTCCCCAGCGTGAGCCGGTGGATGCGCGCCAGCAACCGCCGCTCGCACCATTCGGTTTCCCGTGGCGCAACCGTGCCCGGCGCGTGCGGCGCGACCGTGCCCGGCTCGTGTGGCCGGGCCGTCCCCGGCCGGGCGCCGATGAAACTTCCGCGCAGAATCGTTCCCGCCGCTTCCAGGCGCAGCAGAGCTTTCTCGATTTCTGACGTCGCGAGGCCCAGCGTCTCGCCCAAATGGCTCGCCGTCGTCGGACCGGAGTGCATCATCCAGCCGGTAACCAGGGCGAGCAGCGCGTCGTCGTAAGAAGGCGCGGCGGATTCCACGTCTGGAAGCTCCGCATCGAAGCGCGCCGTCGGAAGCAGTGCCAGGAAAGAGCGCCTACGTTCTGCCGCCACCCAGTAGCTCTTGCCGTTTGCTTCGGCGCGCGCCGCGCGGCTGGCTGCGGCAAGCTGATCGAAATGAGCGCGCCAGTCGGACTGTGTGGGCATGGGCGAGGACTGTGTGGGCACGGGCGCCCTCGCCCGTGCGGGCAAGCGCAGCTCGCCCTCCTCCGGCAGCGCCACCAGCGTCAGCAGCGCGTCGTGCAGTTCGTCCGCATCCCGCACTTCCGGCCATGCGTCCTCGCTGACTTCAGCGATGGCTGCGGGATCGAGCCGCCCCACTTCCTCCAGCACCGACTCCGGCAGCATGCGGCGCATTTCCACGGCGCGCGCGCGACGTTCTTCGAGCGGGGCATCGTCGAGGAAGGCATAAGGATTGGCGTTCAGGATTTCGTGCGCAAACGCCGAAGGCGCCACCGTATCCACGGCCACAGTTCGGATGCGGCCGGCAGCCATGTCGGCCAGCACCCGCTGCAGGCCCTGGAGGTCGAGCGCCTCGCCCAGGATGTCTTTCATCACCTCTCGCACCAGCGGATGGTCGGGCAGCTTGATGTCGCCCTCGATGTTGTCCTGGCAGGCTGCAGCGTCGGGAAAGACGGCGGCCAGCAGGTCGTCGGCGCGCATGCGCTGGATTTGCGGCGGGACCTTCTTGCCACCGGAGAAACGCAGCAGCGCCAGCGCGCGCGATGCGTCCCAACGCCAGCGCGTGCCGAACAGCGGCGACTGCAGCGCTGCCTGCTCCAGCACCTCGCGCAGCGACTCCGGTTGCAGAAAATGGAACACGTCAGCCAGCGGGAAGCTGTGCTGCTCGGTCAGCGAAATGTTCAAGCCGTCGTCGGTGGCCGCCGCCTGCAACTCAAAGTTGAAGCTGCGGCAGAAACGCTTGCGCAGCGCCAGTCCCCAGGCCTTGTTGATGCGCCCGCCGAAGGGCGCATGCAGCACCAGTTGCATGCCTCCCGACTCGTCGAAGAAGCGCTCAGCGATGACCGTGGTTTGCGTCGGCACCGCGCCCAGCGACGCCCGCCCCAGCACGATGTACTCCACTAGTTGCTCCGCGCCCGCGTCGTCGAGCCCGCACTCCGCCTTCAGCCACTGGACTGCCGGCGCCGCGCGCTGCTGGGTGGCGCTGCCCACTTCCACAGCCACCGCCAGTTTGCTCACCTGCTCGCGCACTTCGGCCACCTGCGCCGAAAGCTCGGGCTTGCGGGCCGGCGCCTCGCCGCGCCAGAAAGGAATGGTGGGCGGAGCGCCGTGCGCGTCTTCCACCAGCATGCGCCCGCTGGACTCTACCCGCCGGATCCGCCAACTGGTGTTGCCCAGCAACATGATGTCGCCCTTCATGCTCTCGACCGCAAAGTCTTCGTCCACCGTGCCCACCACCATGCCTTCGGGCTCTGCAATCACGGTGTAAAGCGCGTTGTCGGGAATCGCGCCGCCCGAAGTGATGGCCGCAAGCCGCGCTCCGCGGCGCGCCCGCAGACGCCCGTTGACGCGATCGCGGTGCAGATACGCGCCGTAGCGTCCGCGGCGCGCCGCGATGCCGTCGGAAAGCATGGCCACCACGGCCTCGAAGTCTTCGCGCGGCAGATCGCGATAGGGATAGGCGCGGCGAGTGAGCGCGAACAGTTCGTCCTCGCTCCAATCCTCCGCCGCACAAGAAGCGACAATCTGCTGCGCCAGGATGTCCAGCGGCGCCGGCGGCACTTCCAACTTGTCGAGGTCGCCCATGCGAATGGCCCGCACCAGCGCCGCGCACTCCACCAGCTCATCTCGAGTGGTCACAAACAGGCGTCCCTTGGGTACGGCGCCGCGCCAGTGCCCGGCGCGGCCTACGCGCTGCAGGCCGACGGCAATCGCGCGCGGCGAGCCGATCTGACACACCAGGTCCACCGTGCCCACGTCAATGCCCAGCTCCAGCGACGCCGTCGCCACCACCACTTTCAGTTCGCCGGCCTTGAGTTTTTTCTCCGTCGCCAGGCGCAGCTTGCGGGCCAGGCTGCCGTGATGCGCGGCCACGGCGTCTTCCCCAAGGCGCTCGACTAGATTGTGAGCAACGCGCTCGGACAGACGGCGCGTGTTCACAAACACCAGCGTGGAGCGGTGCTGCGCAACCAATTCGCCGATGCGGTCGTAAATCTCGTCCCACATTTCGTTCGAGGCCACCGGGCCCAGCGGGCTCTTGGGAACTTCAATCGCAAGGTCAAGCTGCCGGCGGTGCGCGATCTGGACGATGGCGGGCTTCGGACGGCCGCTTCCGGTGAGGAACTCCGCCACCAATTCGATGGGCTTCTGCGTGGCCGAAAGCCCAATGCGCACCGGAGCCTGTGTAGGCACGGGCGCCCCCGCCCGTGCAAGTGCCCCCGCCTGTGTGGGCACGGGCGCCCCCGCCCGTGCAAGTGACCCCGCCTGTGTGGGTACGGGCGCCCCCGCCCGTGCCAACGACCCCGCCCGCAACGCATCCAGTCGCTCCAGCGAGAGCGTCAGATGCGCCCCGCGCTTGTCGTCAGCCACGGCGTGGATTTCGTCCACGATCACCGTTTCGACGTCTTTCAGAATCGCCCGGCTGCGTTCTGCCGTCAGCAGGATGTAGAGCGACTCGGGCGTGGTAACCAGGATGTGCGGAGGCCGGCGCAGCATCGCGCGACGCTCGTGCGCCAAGGTGTCGCCGGTGCGCACCGCGGTGCGAATTTCCGGCATCAGCAGGCCGCGCTCGCCCGCAAGCTGCAGGATTTCTCCCAGCGGTGTCTCCAGGTTTTTCTGGATGTCATTGCCCAGTGCCTTCAGCGGCGAAACGTAAAGCACTTCCGTGCGGTCGAGCAGGTCTCCGGCCAATGCCTTACGTACGAGGCGGTCAATGCAGGCGAGGAACGCAGCTAGCGTTTTGCCGGAGCCCGTGGGCGAGCAGATCAGCGTAGCGGTGCCTGCGAGAATGTGCGGCCAGCCCTGCTCCTGGGGTTCGGTGGGCGTGCCGAAGCGTCCGATAAACCAGTCGCGAACTACAGGGTGTGCCCACGCCAGCGCGCCCGGAACTTCAGAGGCCATGACCGGCATTCTAGCCCGACTTAGCTATGTTCGCAAATTCTTCGCCTTCACGATTTAGAAAATGACGCCTAGAAATTTCCCGGCACGAAGTCCTCAATCGCCAGGCGCAAGACTGCTCGGCAGTTTCCACACAGCAGCAGGGTTTCGCTGTCGCTCACGCTGATCACGGCGACTTTCAAGCTGTCGCAAGCGGCGCAGCCGGTGGTGGGATCGCCCGACTCCGGTTCGCGGCCTTCGATCTGCGAGTCGTGGTCAAAGCGGCCGGTCTTCTGGGTGTTGATCTCGAAGGTGGACCGGCAGTCCGCGCAAACGTGGTTGAAGCAGCACTTCGGCTCGCACGAATAGATGATCTCGGCGCCCTGGCACTTGGGGCAGCGGATCAGGTCCTTGAGTGTGGTGGCCACCGCCTCCAGATTCTATTCTCTCTCCCCTGGGTTGTTTTTCTCCGTGCCCGCATCCACCTCCTCGGCGGAACCCGCAGCTGGAGCCGCGAAAGGCCCGGGCTTGAGGCGTCCCGCTTCCTGCAGCGCCCGCCGCAGGACGTACTCGATCTGCGCGTTCAGGCTGCGCAGCTCGCCGTCGGCCCACCGTTGCATCGCTGCATGGGTGGCCGGGTCGAGCCGTAGCAGAAATGGCTTGCGGTCTGCCAGAAAGTCTCCTCAGCCCCTGTTCCTTAACGACGGCTGCCGGAAGTCTCCCGTGGCCCGTGAAACAAAACGGGGCCGACAATCGGCTACGAGTACAGCGTCCCCGTATTCACCACGGGCTGCGCGTGATGGTCGCTGCACAGCACGACCAGTAGGTTCGAAACCATCGCGGCCTTGCGCTCCTCGTCCAGCTCAACCACGTGCTTCTTCGCAAGACTCTCGAGCGCCATTTGCACCATGCTCACCGCGCCTTCCACGATCTTTTGCCGCGCGGCGATAATGGCGGTGGCCTGTTGGCGCCGCAGCATCGCGCTGGCAACCTCTGGCGCGTAGGCCAAATGGCTGATCCGAGCCTCGAGCACGCTCACGCCCGCCTTCTCCAGCCGCTCCTGAATCTCCCGCTTGATCTGCTCAGCAATTTCGGCGGTGTGGCTGCGCAGGGCCTTCTCCCCTTCTTCGTGCTGGTCGTAGGGGTAATTCGTGGCCAGGTTGCGCAGCGCTGATTCGCTTTGCACGTGGACGAAGTTGTCGTAGTCGTCCACGTTAAAGATGGCCTCGGCCGTCTCCACAACCTGCCAGACCACCACCGCGGCGATCTCAATCGGATTGCCGTGATTGTCGTTCACCTTCAGCTTGGTGGTCTCGAAGTTGCGCACGCGCAGCGAAACCCGCTTCTTCTTGCACAGCGGGTTCATCCACCAGAACCCCGGCTGCTTGATCGTGCCCAGGTAGTTGCCGAACAGCAGCACCACTTGCGATTCGTTCGGGTTCACCACGATGAACCCCAACGTGCAGGCCGCCTCGATAGCCAGCGCCAGCAACCACCCGAGAATCAACAAGACACCGGCACGGGCCTGCGTTGCGGCTACGAACTGCCAGACCGTCAGCGGGATCAGCGCCAGAAGCGCCACCACCATCAGCCAACCAGACCAGGCCCCAGCTTGCTTTTCGCGGAACATGTGTGCTCTCCTTTGTATGCAATCATTATGATATCATTTTGAAATACACTGTCAAGTCTAGATTTTAGCTGCACATAAGTTGCTTATTCTATTGCGATTAGCTTGGAGATGAGCGTGCGGGGATTGGCCCTCAGCATGACAACGGCAGCCATCGATATTCACAGAGATGCCATCGTGCCTTCTGTGTTTCGGGGTGAAAAAGCAGTTAGAATTCCCGGCCATGGTGAAAGCCTCCGCAGCCGCCACCCGCGCCAAGAAGATCAAGCTGCTCCTGCTCGACGTCGACGGCGTGATGACCGACGGCAGCATCTGGCTCTTCCCTGCTCCGGCCGGCGCGCAGCAGTCCACAGCCTCGCAAGCCGCCGAGCGCGCCGACGCCGGCGGCTTCGCCATCTCCAGCAGCTCCATGATCGAAGCCAAGGGCTTCAACGCTCACGACGGCACCGCCATATCTCTTGCCCGGCTGGGCGGGCTGAAGACGGGCGTCATCACCAAGCGCATCTCCGAGACCGTGGCCTTGCGCGCCCGCGACCTGCGCCTCGATCACGTGTACCAAGGCGCGGCCGACAAGACGCGAGCGCTGGAAGAGATCCTGCGCAAGGAAGGTCTGCGTGATGAGCAAGCCGCCTACGTGGGCGACGACATCATCGACCTGCCGGTGATGCGCCGCTGCGGCCTGGCCATCGCCGTGGCCAATGCCCGCGACGAGGTGAAGCGCGCCGCCCACTTCGTCACCGCACACCGCGGCGGCGACGGCGCCGTCCGCGATGCGGTCGAGTTCATCCTGCGCGCACAAGGGAGCTGGAAAAGGGTGGTGGAGGAGTACTTGGGGGAAAAGCGGTAACAGTTTCTCATTTCTGGTTTCTCGTTTCTCGTTCCCAGTACAGCTCTCTGTTGTTAAGCGGAAGGGGGAACTCACGAACGAAAAACCAGAAACCAACAACGAGAAACTAGACTGGCAATTCTTCCTGCTGCCACGCCGGCCCTTCCACCTTCGCCGGCGCCGTGAGGTCGAGGATCAACTGCTCGAGCACCAGACGCTTGCTGGGAGGGCTGGAGCGGATGGCCAAATCCGCGCGGGCCACCAGGCGAATTGCGCGCGTCAGGTCGCGGCGTGACTTGTAACGGCGCGCCTGGCGGATGAGGTCGTCGGCGGCAAAGGGCGGCACTCGGAAGCCCTGCCACAGCGCCTGCCAGATGGCGCGCGAGTCGCGCACGTTCTTTTCCAGCACAATCAGCATCTGGCGGAAGGTGCGGGCCAGCATGTAGAGATGCCCGATGGCGGCCTCGTCGCCGTCGCCGCTCGAGAGCAGCGCCTCGAGCACGGCCAGCGCCTTCGGCCGGTCGCCGGCCGAGATGGCGTCGGTAAGCTCGTAAAGCGAGCGTTGTTTTGCGGCCAGCACCATGGTCTCGACGTCGCCCAGCGTGATGCGCTTCTTTTCTCCGACGTAGAGCAACAGCTTTTCCAGTTCGCCGGCGATCATCATCATGTCGGCGCCCAGGGCGTCCACCAGTTCGCGGGCGGCGTCGGGCTCGACTTTGGCGCCCTGAGCGGCCGCGGTTTCGGTCACCCACTTCACGCCGTCGCCCTCTTCCACGCGCGCCAGTTCGACCATGCCGCAGAACTCGCCCAGGGTGTCGCGGATGCGCTCGTAGCGGTCGCGGTCGTTCAGCTCCATGCGGCGGGCGTCGGCGGGGATGCTGATGTGGTCGGCCACCAGGATCAGCACCGCGCCGGGGTTGGGGTCCTTCACGTAGGCTTCGATTGCGTCGAACTCGTCCTGGTGCGAACCGCGTCCGTAGAGCGTCTTCACGTTGCGGACGAAGAACACCTGGAACGGGGCCATGAGCGAAGGGGTGCGCGCGCGGTCGAGCAACTCGATCACGCTGCTGGAGGCCAGGTCCACTTCGTGCACGCTGAACTCGTAGAGACTGGGCTCGACCAGGTGCTGAAGGATGGCCCCCCGGCAGCGGTGGCGGAAGAAGGCTTCGTCGCCCACCAGCACGTATGCCGGCCGCAGCTTGCGCGTCTCGACTTCCGCAGCGAAGCGATCGGATGCGGCGAAAGAGCGCACTTAGTACGCCTCCAGGATGTTGCTCACCAGGGTGCGGGCAAAGTCCTGCGACAAGCGCTCCACCGCCGGCGACTCTTCCTCGAAGAAGCTGGAGATTTCCCGCGACACCTGGTACTGCTGCCGGAAGACGTAGTTGCGGTTCTCGTACAGCACCTTGCCCTTGCGGTCCACCAACGAGACCCGGACCGTCACCGTGACCAGCGCCGACGAAGCGCGCCCGGTTTCAGAGTCATAAGTCACGGGCGCCAATTCGGCGCTGAGCACGGTGCCGCGCAGCACGGCGTCGGCGGAATCGTTCTCCTCGTGGGCAATGCGGTACTGGGTGCGGCTGATGAATTCGCGCACCACCGCTCCGGTGAGCTGCTGCTCGATGCGGAAGGTCTGGGTCTGATTGACGAACCCGGGCACGGCGATGGTTCGCAGTTCCGCGGGCAGGCGCGAGGCCCGCCCGGCCGCGTGGTATCCGCATCCGGAAACGAGAAGCGTGAAGACCGCAAGGGGCAGCAGGGCGCGAGCGCGGCGCCTCACTGGATGCTTCCCCCGGCGCGCACCAGGGCCAGCGTGGAGGCGCAGTCCACGGCGTTGAGGGCGCCGATGCGCAGGTTGTCGGCCGCGGCCCACAACCAAATGCCGCTGGCGTTTTGCGCATCCCGCCGCACCGAAACCTGGACGTGATCTTGCCCAGCCGCGCTCACGTTGCAGGGCGCCTCCTCCCCAGCCTCGGCCGGGGTAATCATCACGTGCCGGCCGGAAAGCGCTTCGGCAAACTCGGCCTCGCTCACCGGCTTCTCCAGCTCAATGTAAATGGAGAAGACGTGCGCGTGGAAGATGGGAGCCTGGGCCAGCACCAGCGAGGGTACGGGGGCGGAGCCCCCGGTGATGAGCTCGAAATGCCGGCGGATGCGGTCTTCCACCGCCCGCAGCGCGGGCTGTGAACTGGCTCCATAGCGCGAGATCAGGTTGAAGGCCACCTGCGCGTCGAAGACGGCACGCGGCAGGTCGTGTAAGGACAGCAGGTTCATGGTCTGCTCGTGGAGTTCGTCCAGGCCCCGCTTGCCGTGCTCGGAGGCGGGCTCGAAGGCGGTGACCACGGTGGAGCGCACCTTGCCGGCCTTGCGCGCGCGCAGCAGCAGCAGCGCCAGCACCACCGCGGCCGGATGCGCGGCCACCGCCGACGTGGCTTCCAGGTCCCCCAGCGAAGGCTTGGCGCCCTGCAGCAGTTCCTGTTCCACCCAGGGCGAGCGCACCGGAACAGCGGCTTCGTTCTCCAGCGCGTAGGAGAGGTCCACCACGCTGCAACCGGCATTGCGCGCCATGGTCCAGTGCTTGCGGGTAAAGTTTTCGTCGGATGCGAAGAACGCGAAGTCCACGTTCTCGAACTGCTCCGGCTGCACGCTCTGGATAAAGGTGGCTTCCTCGGCCACGGCGTCCAACTGGCCCCGCAGATCGTCGTCGAGCAGCTTGATATCGAGCGCGGGAAAGCTGCGCTCTTCCAGGACGTCCTTCAGCTCCCTGCCCTTGAGGCTGCCCGCACCGACGATGGCCAAACGATACATGGCGTCGCTCATTGCCCGGAGGAGGCCGGAAGACTTTCCGGCAGGTTGGTGGCCGTGGGCGGTCCCGCGGACGGGCTTCCCGGCTTGCGCACCAAGAAGAACAGCCGCCAGAGCACTCCCGAAAACATGTAGGTGATGGCCATCAGAAACAGGACGTAGCCGGAGAAGTACCACAGCGATGCGATCAGCCCGCCGATCAGGATGGTGATCCGGAAAGGACGCTGCTGGCGCAGGTTGATGTCCTTGAAGCTGTAGAAGCGCCAGGTGCTGGCCATGAGAAACGCGAGCGCCACGGTCAGCGCCAGCCACAAGACCGAGGGCCACAACTCAGACATGGGAGTGCCACCCAGCAGATGCACGATGGAGGCGATCACGCCCGCACCCGCGGGGATGGGCATGCCCACAAAATATTTCTTGCCCGGAGGGCCGGGGTTCGAAGGCTGGGGATTGATCTGGATATTGAAGCGCGCCAGCCGGGCCACGCCCGCGGTCAGGAACAGGAAGGTGGCGATGGCTCCCAGTTGGATCAGCCGCGCGCGCAAGTCGCCGTGCGGGGCCAGGGGCAATTCACGGAAGCCCCAGTTCCAGGCCAGGATGGCGGGCGCAACTCCGAAGGTGATGGCATCGGCCAGCGAATCGAGCTGCTTGCCGAACTCGCTGGTGGTGTTGGTCATGCGGGCAATGCGGCCGTCCAGCCCGTCGCACAGCACCGCGACCCCGATGGCCTTGGCCGCCTGGTCGAAGTGCACAGGCGCGTCCGCCGACCCCTGCATCACCTGCGAGATGGCGTAGTAACCCAGCGCCAGGTTGGCGGTGGTGAACAGTCCCGGCAGCAGCGACATGCCTTTGCGCGGACGCCGGCGCCGCAGTCCCTCTTGTGTGGAGGCCGGTCCCTTATCCGTCTCGTGATTGGCGTCGTCAGCCACGCGCAGCCTCCGCGGTAACCATTTCCGCGGCCGGAGTGCTGGCCGGCCCCACGGCCAGGACGTCGGCGCCGCCGCGCACGCGGTCGCCAATCTTCACGTGCAGCAGAACTTCCGGCCGCAGCAGCACGTCCACCCGGGAACCGAACTTGATCAGCCCCACGCGCTCCCCGCGCGCCACCGGGTCGCCCACCCTCTTGGTGAAGACGATGCGCCGCGCCAGCAGGCCCGCAATCTGCTTGAATACCACGGTCTGCCCCTCGCCCTCGACGGTCACGATGTTCTGCTCGTTATCTTCTGCGCACGCCCCGTCCATGGCGTTGCGGAACTTCCCGGGGCGGTACTCCGCGGCCTTGACTACGCCCGCGATGGGCGAGCGGTTCACGTGCACATCGAAGATGTTCAGGAAGATGCTGATGCGGGTGTGCGGTGTGCCCTCGACGTACACCGTGGAGATGTCCGTAACCTTGCCGTCGGCGGGCGAGACAATGGCCCCGGCAAAGTCGGGGACGGCGCGCTCCGGATCGCGGAAGAACTGCAGGAAAAACACCGCCAGCACCAGAGGCGCCAGGGCAAGCCAGGGGCCCGCCAGCCACCCGACGATCGCGGCGGCCGCTACCATCCCGGATGCGTAATAGTAGCCGTCCCGCACCATGGGCAAGCGGTGATTATAGCGGGAAAAGAAAACCCCTGCCGGAGGCAGGGGCGCAGCTTGAGGCGAGACTAGACCGCGATGCGTTGCTCGCGGCGGTATTGCTGCTCGATGATCTCCATCTGGTCCTTGAGGCGCAACTTCAGCTTTTTCAGACGGACTTCTTCCAGCTTTTCATCTTCGGTAAGGTAGCGCTTTTGGATCAGCGATTCGAGGCGTTGGTTGTGCTGGGTGTGTTCGTGGGCCAGCTTCCGGAACTCGTCATTGCTGGCCAAAAGTTGGTCTCGTAATTCGGGCAATTTTTGGAGACCTCCGTGCCTGGATTGGGTGCTACAAACTAGCACACCGCCGCGGCGCCTTCAATGGCTTTTTTTGCTGCTTCTAACCTATGGAAAAGTCAGGCGATACTGGACGGCGTCCTCGGCGGGATCGCGGTAATAAGCCTTCCGGCGGCCGCTTTCGACGAACGCCCACTTCTCGTAGAGCGCCCGCGCCGCTTGATTCGACTCGCGCACTTCCAGGAAAACGCTCTCCGGGCCGCGCGCTCGCAGCCGGTTCAGGAACTCTCCCAGCAGCCGCGACCCCAGGCCGCGCCGCTGGACTCTGCCGGCCACGGCCAGGTTCTCGATCTCCCATTCCGAGCCCACGCCCCGCGCCACGATGAACGCCACAACTTCCGCTTCCTCCAGTACCAGCGCCAGCCGTTCCGGAGACCCCGCGTCGAACATGCGCTGGTAGTCCGCCTCTGCCCAGTGCGCGGCGGCCGGGGCGCCCCGCTCCAACTCGATGAGGCGAGGGATGTCTGCGGACGTGGCGGGACGAATGGTCAAGCGGGTCTTTGAAAGGGCGCGGCTTCACCCGCGCCGCTACGCCACCAAGAGTTTGTCATCCCGAGCGCAGCGCGCCCGAGCGCGGCGTCCGCCGCGGCGGACGATGTGGGAGGAAGCGAGAAGTCGAGGGATCTTGGTGTTGGTCTCAGAAAAACCACGATCCCTCGACTCCGCTCGGGATGACAAACTCCATAGATCTACTTTTTCGTGGCGAAGATTTCCGCATCTGAGCGCCGGATGTAATTCGCGTCCAGCGCTTCCACCGAAACCGTCTGCCCGGCCAGGATCTTGCCCAGTCCCAAGCGCGCGACGACATCGCTGCGCGGGCGCTCGATCCTGGCCACGCTGGAGCCGCGAGCGGAAAGCAGGCTGGCGATCGCGTCGTCGCAGGTTACAACCTGGGCGCCCGAGCCGGTACGCGCCAGAAACTCTTGCTGCGTCAGCAACGATTCCCCGACCAGCCGCGCCTCGGAACCCACTTCGTACTCGCCGGCGAACACTTCCTGACGCGACGCATCCAGCGCTGCCAGCACCCGGCCGGTTCGGCCAGAGAGGGCGGCCAGCGCCTCCAGCACCGAGACTGCTGCGATGGGCTTCTTCAGCACTTCCGCCAGCGCCTTCACCGCGGCCAGCCCCACGCGCAAGCCGGTGAATGACCCCGGGCCGCCGGCCGCCGCGAATCCATCCAGATCTTCCTTGCGCTTTCCGTGCTTGCCCAAAAGCGCCGCAATCTGCGGAATCAGCTGCGCCGAGAACGTCCCGCCGGCGATAGGAACAACTTCAAGAACGGAGAAGTGCGCGGCATCGCCCTCCGCCAGCGCGATGCTGCCCTGCTTCCACGATGTGTCGAGGCCAAGGATGAGCACGGAGAAATTGAATCATTGAGTCATTGAGCGATTGAATCATTTGCAAAAAGAAGCTTGCTAAGGGGTTAACGATTCAATGATTCAATCCTTCTTGTCTTCGCACAATTCCACCAGCACCCCTCCCGCGCTCGAAGGATGCACGAACACATAAAGGTGCCCGCCGGCGCCCACCTGGATGTCCTCCGACACGAAGCGTGTGCCCTCTTGCTTCAGCCGGGCAACCGTCGCGCACAGGTCAGGAACGCGCAGCGCCACGTGGTGCAACCCTTCGCCGCGTTTGGCGATGAAGCGGGCGATGGCGGAATCGTCGGCGGTGGCCTCCAGCAGCTCAATCCGGCTTTCGCCCACGGGAAACATGGCCAGGCGCACCTTCTCATGCGCCACCTCTTCCTCGCCCTGCGCCTCAATACCCAGCTTCTCGTAGAACTTGCGCGCCGCCGCCAGCGACTTCACCGCTATGCCCAGATGGTCAATGGAAAACATACGTTCTTGCTTCCGTCCGGCAGTCGTCAATCTGGATCAAGCCAGCGTTTCGTGTCTTGATTGTCTGCTACTGATCTGATTCCAGGGTGCTGCTCCTCTGCCTCATGCACCTTCATCCAGGTGTTAATCGAAGTAAGTTCGGCGTCGCTCACCTTCCTCCCCAAGGCCCGGCCCATTCTTCGCCTGGCCAGAAAAGCGGCAATCAAAGTTGAGGCAGTTGTCACGATCACGATGCCGATCAGGATTAGCCAGTCCGCATGTGTCCCCCATCGCTGGCGGTTTGACCGCCTCCGCGGCGTTCCCGTAGAATACTAGATTCGAGTCGCTTCCAAGACTTTCCCAAGGGGTTGATCGCACTCATGGCCAGCCATTTTTCGGCGCTCAAACGCGTCCGTCAGACGGTAAAACGCACCGCCACCAACCGCGCCAACGCTTCCCGGCTGCGCACCGCCATCCGCGGATTCCGCCAGTTGCTGGCGGCGGGCGACAAGAAGGCCGCCCAGGCCGGCTACGGCAAAACTCTTTCCGCAATCGACAAGTCGGTGCAGAAGGGCGTGATCCATCGCAACACCGCCGCCCGCTACAAGTCCCGCCTCACCGCGCGCCTGCGCGCCCTGGCGTAGGTTCAAGACCGCAGGCCCGCACTCACCGCTGACACTTGGGACAGTAGTGCGCGCTGCGTCCGGAGATGACCACACGCTTGATTCGATTCTTCCGGCACTTCAGGCAGGATTCGTCTTCGCGCCCATAGACGCGGTGCTGAAGCTGGAAGAAGCCGCGCTCACCGTCGGCATCGACGTAGTCCGACACCGACGACCCGCCGGCGGCGATGGCTTCGCCCAGAACCCGCTGCAGGGCGCTGCGCAGCCGCAGCAACTCCGCCCGGGTGAGCGACGCCGCCCTCCGCCGCGGACGCACACCCGCGCGGAACAGCGACTCGTCGGCGTAAATGTTGCCCACGCCGCGCAGCAACTTCTGGTTGAGCAGCGCGCTCTTGATGGGCGTCTTGCGGCGCCGGAAAAGGCCGGCGAAGTGTTCGAAGTCCACTTCCAGGGGCTCGATGCCGGCGGCCTGGAATCCGTCGCGGGCCACCGAGAGCCGCCCAAAACGCCGCGGGTCCACAAAGCGCAGCTCCCGGCCCGACGCCAGCCGCACAATGGCGTGGGTGTGCCGTTCCACCTCTTCTTCCGGCCGCGCCACCAGAAGCTGCCCCGTCATTCCCAAATGAACAATGAACTGGCTGTGGGGTACACTCTTTTGCTTGCGACTAACGACTAACGACTGACGACTGAGATCGAACACAATGTGCTTCCCCACGCGCCGCACTCCGTTAATGCGCGTGCGGTCGAGGGTGGCGACGATCTCCCGCGCCGGCGACTTGAGCGGCTCCGGCTTCTCGCCCAGCCACACCGACTCGACGGCGTCGCCGACGACGCGCCGCGCCAGTCCGCGCACAATGGTCTCGACTTCTGGAAGCTCGGGCATGTTCAGTTGCCAGTTGTCAGTTGCCAGTCTTCGCGTCCCTTAGTGTGACAGAGCCGGAAGGTTCCGCCAACGGCGATGGGACCAACCCACCCGGAGCCAGCCGTGATTCTCTTGGCCGCCACGCGACCCATGATTTATCATTCCTCGGCACACGGATCTCCCGCCCCCATTCCCTGGATTTCAGCAACACGCAAGCTTCGGCGGCCAACAAGTGTGCCATCGGGAACTCGTGCGGTTGAATCACTCTGGGTACTGGGTACTGAGTACTAGGTACTGACCTCATGAACAAGGACCGAACCGCGGTCATCGTGGGCGCGCAGTGGGGCGACGAGGGCAAGGGCAAAATTGTTGACGTGCTCTCCGACAGCTTCGATCTGGTAGCCCGTTACGCCGGCGGGCACAACGCCGGACATACGGTGATGATCCGCGGGAAGAAGTTCATCCTGCAGCTGGTTCCTTGCGGAGTGCTGCGCAAGGGTTGCCAGGGCGTGATCGGCAACGGCGTGGTGCTCGACCCGCTGGCGCTGCTGAAAGAAGTGGAGGCGCTGCGCCAGGCGGGCGTCGCCGTGGACGGAAACCTGTTCATCAGCAGCCGCGCGCACGTCATCCTTCCCTATCACCGCATGCTGGAGCTGGCCTCGGAGAACGCGCCCGGGCGGGTGAAGATCGGCACCACCTCGCGCGGCATCGGGCCGACTTATGAAGACAAGATGGGACGCCGCGGACTGCGCGTGGCCGACCTGCTCGACCTGGGCCTGTTGAAGACGCACATCGAAAACGCCTGCCGCGAAAAGAACATGATCGCGCACGCGCTCTTCAACTCCGAGCCGCTCGATCCCGACAAGATGTACGCGGAGTACGCCGCGGCGGCCAAGCAGATCGCGCCCTTCGTCTGCGACACCACGGTGCTGCTCAACCGCGCCATCGCGGAAGGCAAGCGGGTGATGTTCGAGGGCGCGCAGGGGACCATGCTCGACATTGATCACGGCACCTATCCTTTCGTCACATCCTCCAGCGCGACCTCGGGCGGCGCCGTGATCGGCACCGGCGTTGCGCCCACGGCCATCGACACCGTGCTGGGCGTCACCAAGGCTTATTGCACGCGCGTGGGCGGCGGACCGTTTCCCAGCGAGGAGCACGGCCCCCTCGGCGACCAACTTCGTAAGCGTGGCGCCGAATTCGGCGCCGTCACCGGCCGCCCCCGGCGCTGCGGATGGATGGACCTGCCCCTGCTCCGCTACTCGGTGCTGCTCAACGGCATTGCCTGGCTGGTCATCACCAAGCTGGACGTGCTCGATGAACTGGCGGAAATTCCCGTCTGCACCGGGTACAAGATCAAGGGAAAGAAAACCTCGGAGGTGCCCGCGCAGGCCCTGGGCTACGACCAGCTCCAGTGCGTGTACAAAAAACTGCCCGGCTGGCGCACTCCCACTTCGGGCATCACCCGCTTCGAGAAGCTGCCGTCCAAGGCGCAGCAGTACCTGAGGTTCCTGGAAGCGGAGAGTGGGGCGAAGATCGGAATGGTGTCCACCGGCCCGGACCGCGAGCAAACCATCTTCATGGACGAATTCCGCGCCGCCCTGGGCCTCGCACCGGGCCGCGCCGATAGGAGCCGTGTGGGCACCGCCCGTGCGAGCACAGCCCATGTAGGCACGGGCGCCCTCGCCCGTGCAGCCGCCCCGAAGGGGCGGCGCATTCGCTCATCCAAATCACCTGCCCGCCGAGCCCGCACCCGCCAGCGAGTCGGATAGAACCCACCATGGTCGTTCTGGTCGTCTCGTGGACTGCGAAGCCGGGCAAGGAAGAAGAAGTGGCGCGCCTGTTCCACGCGCTGCAGGAAGAATCGCGCAAAGAACCCGGCTGCCTGCTCTACGTGGCCCAGCGCCACCAGTACGAGCCCGCCCGCTTCCTGGTCTACGAGCAGTACGCCGACGACGCCGCGCTCGAAGCGCACCGCGCTACGAAACATTTCCTGGAGATCGCCCGCGGCGAACTCCTCAAGGTCGCCGACCGCGTGGATGCCAACCTCTACCGCCCGCTCTAGCTTGGCGAAATATCCGCGTTGATCTGCTCCGATCCGCGGCAGGATTTACCGCGTCAGCTCATATCCCGCAAAAAAGTAGCTGAGCTCGAACCTCGCGGTGTCTTCAGCGTCTGATCCGTGGATGGCGTTGTGCTCGATGCTCGACGCCCACTTCTTGCGGATGGTGCCTTCCTCGGCCTTGGCGGGATTGGTGGCGCCCATGAGGGCGCGCAGATCGGCGATGGCGTTTTCCTTCTCCAGCGCCAATACCACAATGGGCCCGCTGGACATGAACGCAGTCAGCGAATCGTAGAAGGGCTTGCCGGCGTGCACCGCGTAGAAGCCCTCGGCCTGCTCTTTGGTGATCTCCAGCATGCGCATTCCCAGAATGCGGAAGCCGCTCGATTCCAGGGTCTTCAGGATGTCGCCGGTGGCATGCTTCTTCACCGCGTCCGGCTTGATGATGGAGAACGTGCGTTCGAGTGTTTTCATGATGCCTTCGCCGCCGCCCCCATGGCGGCCACCAACGTCTCGCCAATGTCCGCCGGCGATTTGGCTACGCGGATGCCTGCCGCTTCGAGCGCTCGGATTTTCTCCGCCGCCGTGCCTTTCCCGCCGGAGATGATGGCGCCCGCGTGTCCCATGCGCCGTCCGGGGGGCGCGGTCTGCCCGGCGATAAACGACACCACCGGCTTCTTCACGTGCTGGCGGACGTAGTCGGCAGCGGCCTCTTCCGCGCTGCCGCCGATTTCGCCGATCATCACGATGGCTTCCGTCTGCGGGTCGGCGTTGAACAACTGGAGCGCGTCGGTGAAATTCGTCCCGATGATGGGGTCGCCGCCGATGCCGATGGCGGTGGACTGCCCGATGCCGCGCCGTGTGAGCTGGTGCACGGCTTCATAAGTCAGCGTGCCCGAGCGCGACACAATGCCCACCACGCCTTCCTTGTGGATGTGTCCGGGCATGATGCCGATTTTGCACTTCCCCGGCGAGATGATTCCCGGACAGTTCGGCCCGATCAGCCGCGACCGGCGGCCCTTCAGAAACTCCCAGGCACGCACCATATCGAGCGTGGGAATGCCCTCGGTGATGCACACGATCAGCTCCACGCCGGCGTCGGCCGCTTCCATGATGGCGTCGGCCGCGGCGAACGGCGGCACGAAAATGACGGATGCGTTCGCACCCGTCTTGCGCACCGCTTCGGTCACGGTGTTGAACACCGGCCAGTTCTCGTGGGTTGTCCCGCCCTTGCCGGGCGTCACCCCGCCGACAATCTGCGTGCCGTACGCGGCGCAGCCCTTGGCGTGGAACGTCCCTTCGCGCCCGGTCAGGCCCTGCACGATCACGCGCGTGGATTTGTCGGCCAGTACGCTCATGCTCTCGCCGCCGCCACCACTTTTTCCGCCGCGTCCTTCATGGACTCCGCCACCACAAAGTTCAGTCCCGATTCCTTCAGTATCCTGCGGCCTTCTTCGACGTTGGTTCCTTCCAGACGCAGCACCACCGGCAACGCGATCTTCGTGGACTTGGCGGCTTCGACCACACCGGTCGCCAGCGTATCCACCCGCAAGATGCCGCCGAAGATGTTGATGAGCACGGCGCGTACGTTCTTGTCGCTCAGCAGGATTTGGAACGCGCGCGTCACCTGCTCGGCGTTGGCGCCGCCGCCCACGTCCAGGAAGTTGGCGGGCGCGCCGCCCGCGTGCTTGATGATGTCCATGGTGGCCATGGCCAGGCCGGCGCCGTTCACCATGCAGCCCACGCTGCCGTCCAGCTTGATGTAATTGAGTGCGTACTTCGAGGCTTCGACCTCGAGCGGGTCTTCTTCGTCGGTATCGCGCAATTCCTTCAGGTCCTTGTGGCGGAACAGCGCGTTGTCGTCGAAGTTAATTTTGGCGTCCAGCGCCAGCAGGCGTCCGTCGGTGGTGGTGATGAAGGGATTGATTTCCGCCAGCGACGCGTCGGTTTCCTCGACCGCGCGGCACAGGGCGGTCATGAACTTCACCGCGCCCGGAACCTGCTCCGGCTTGAGCCCCAAGCCGAAGGCCAGCTTGCGCGCCTGGTAGCCCTGCAAGCCGATACCCGGCTCAATGTGTTCCTTGAGGATAAGTTCCGGAGTCTTCGCCGCCACCTGCTCAATGTCCATGCCGCCCGAGGCCGAGGCCATGAACACCGGCTTGGCGGCGGCGCGATCGAGGACGACTCCCAGGTAGAGCTCGCGCTCGATGGGCAGCGTTTCTTCAATCAGCAGGCGCTTGACGATGCGGCCTTCGGGCCCGGTCTGATGAGTCACCAGCCGCATGCCCAGCATCTGCGCGGCGATCTCGCCGGCTTCCTGCGGAGAGCGCGCAATCTTCACGCCGCCGCCCTTGCCCCGGCCTCCGGCGTGGATTTGCGCCTTCACCACGACGCCCGTGGCCCCCGCGGCCATCAGGTTCTTGGCGGCGTTCTCGGCATCGTCGCGCGACATGGCCACCTCCCCGCGCGGCACCGCCACGCCGTAGCGAGAAAGAATCGCTTTTCCCTGATACTCGTGGATCTTCATTCTTGGAGATGCCCGGACGCTTCCGGGTGATGACGCGAAAGCAGTGATTGTAAAGGACAGGCAGGGATCGGGCAACGCGCTCCGCCGAGAGCGCGATGTCCGGGTTTCTAGTTCGCCGCTGCCGGGGGCGCGGTCTTCAGCAAAAACGGAATCACGCGCTCGAGCTCCTCAGCGCTGGGCTTGAGCCGCTGGATGAGCTGCCCGGACTTGGGGTCCTGCACCCAGCCCTGCATGGCGTTGAACTGGGCCACGCGCGGCAGCACGAACTTGTTCTCGGTGACATTCCATTCCGCCGGCCCGGCAATTTCAAACTGGATGTCGTTGCCCTTGATGCTGTTCTTGACGCGCGTTGAAACCAGCTTGATCTCGTTCCGCCCCTTCTTCAGCAGCGGCGTGATCACCACGCTGCGCGGCTCGAGCAGGAAGCTGTTGAGCGGAGTGCCGTTCACCCATACCGTGCCCACCACCGGCGAATTCCAGGAGCCGAAGGCCGGCTTCCCGGTCAGGACGTAGTCGCCCGCGTTTACTTCGACTCCCTCACGGTCCAGGCCCGCGTTGAAGAGGCGGTACGAGAGGGTGACCTCTTTCACCTTGGGGCCCAGCGGATGGGAAAACGACTGCGTGGCCTCGGTGAACTTCCAGTCGGTGCCGTTGCGAAACTCCCACAGCACCGATTCCATCGCCAGGCTCTTGCGGGCTTCGTCTCGCTTCATGCGGCCGATGCGGAACACCAGCCCATTGGCCTTGCTGGCCGGTTCCTGCGGCGTGGTCGTCAGGGTGATGGTGTTCCATCCTTCTTTCAGGTGTTCGGCGATGGGCTCGGCGGCCTCGGAGGTGAAAATGTTGATGGCCACATCGTTGATGGAGAGCTCGCTGTGCAGCGGGTTCTCCCAGGAGCCGTACTCACGGCTCACGCTGAGCGACAAGCCGGCGAGGGCGGCCGCCTGCGCCGCGGCTTCGGCAGCGGCCCGCCCGGCTGCGGCCGGGTCGAAGTTCACATGGGCGGTGTAGCGCTCCTCGAGCACTTGCCCGCTGCCCATTTTCTCGCCGATTTTTGTCAGGCCGGCCACGCGGTCCTTGAGTGCAGGGTGGGTTTTGCCCCACAACGCCAGTTCACGCTTGCCTTCGCCCTCGGCTTCCGCCGCCGCCAGGGTCTGCAAAAAGTCGCGCAGGCCCAGGGGAGCGTAGCCCGCCCGGGCGGCGTAGTCGGTGCCCTTCTGGTCGGCTTCGTCTTCCTTGTCTCGGCTGTATTTGAGCGTGACGATATTGGTGGCGATGTTTTTGGCGATGTTGCCCAGTTCCGCCGGGCCGGGAAGGCGGCTCGATCCCTCTTCCGCCGCCCAGGCGGTGGCCTTCTTGGCGCGCACTTCTTTCTCCACGTGGCGGTTGTCCACGTGGGCCACTTCGTGGGCCAGGGCTCCTGCCAGCTCCGCCTCGTTCTTCATGTTGGCCAGGGCGCCGCGAGTAACAAAGATGTAGCCGCCGGGCAGCGCAAAGGCGTTGATCGCCTCCGAGTCGAGGATGCCGAACTTGTAGTTCACCGCGCGCGGGGCCTGGCGGGCCACCGTCTGTCCCACCAGGTTCACGTACTTCACCCTGCCCGGGTCTTCGTCCAGCCCGAACATGCTGATCATCTTGGCGGCCGTGACTTCGCCGATGGCTGACTCCTGCTCCGGCGTCCAGGGCGTGAGGATGTCTGACGCCTTCTTCGCCTTGCCGAGCACGCTACCAATCTTGCCAAACTGGGCCGAGGCGGAAACCGCCACCACGGCCAGCATCAAGAACCAGAACGTCAAGCGAAGGCTGCGGTTCATTATGCCTCCTTGGACCGCGGGGAGGCGGCGGACGCTTGCCGCTTAGGGCTTTTCACGCGAGAGGCCTCCGCCTTCTTGGGCGGAGCGGTGGCCGTCAGCTTGCCATCCTTGACGAAGCTGTCGACTTCGCCGCCGGGCAGGATGTAGCTGGCCATGGCCGCGGCCTTCTGAGTTCCATCCACGGAAATTCCGGCATTCAGCGCGCCCTTGTCCACCTGGCCGCTGGGGTCCAGGCCCTTGTAGCCGAGGGTGGCCGTGTCTTGGGACTGGCGTGACGACTTCAGGCCGACCTTCTTGGTGAGCAAGGGCTCATCTTTCTTTTCCTCGGGCTTCTTCTCTTCCTTCTTGTCCTTGCCTTTTTCTTTCTCCTGCACGTAGATGGTGGCGAAGGCTCCGCCGGCCAGCAGAAGAAAGGTGAGCAGCATCGCGAGTTGAGTTTTCCGTCGCGCCATCGCAGACTTCTCCTTGTCCAATCGTCTTTTGCCCAGCCGCCTAGCGCAACCTTGGCTTGTCCGCAGCGGCCAACGGTTCCGCGGCCGCCGCCGGCTCGCCTGGGTCGCGCAGGCCCCGCAGTTCGAAGACCTGGGTCTCCACCGTCTTGCCCTTTACTTTCACGCCCCCCAGGGGCCTGACTTCAGCCAGCTCTCCCAAGGCCTGCAAAGTAAACTCGGAGATGATAACCGAAGTCCCGAAATCTTTGTTAAGTCCTTCCAGGCGCGCGGCCAAATTGACCGGGTCGCCGATCACGGTGAACTCCACTTTCTTGCCGGTGCCCACGTTGCCGAAAATCACCGGCCCGGTGTTGACGCCGATGCCGATGGCGATGGAGCGCCGGCCCTCGGCCGCCCACTTGCGGTTCAGCTCGCTCACCTTCTCCAGCATTTCCAGCGAGGCCCGGGAAGCCAGCAGCGCGTGGTTCTTTCCGGGAGTGAAGGCGCCCCAGTAGGCCAGGATGCCGTCGCCGATGAACTTGTCCACAATCCCCTCGTGGTGAAAGATGATCTCCGTCATCTCCTTCAGATACTCATTCAGCAGTGCAATGAGTTCCTGGGGCTCGGTGCCTTCGGTCATGGTGGTGAAACCGCGGATATCGGAGAACAGGATGGTGAGTTCCTTGCGCTGGCCGCCCAGCTCGACGCTCTCCAGGTTCTCCAGCACGTAATCCACAAGTTGCGGCGCAATGTAGCGGTCGAGCGTGCCGCGCGTGCGGCGCAACTCGCGTCCGGTGGTGACGAAGCGAATCGCTCCCGCGGAAACATATGCCAGCAGCCCCGCGCCCATGGGCGCCACCATGGGAACCCACAAATGCTGGCGTTCGAAGGCGTAGACGGCTCCCGTCGCGTACAGCCCCAGCAGCACCAGCATCGCCATGGTTCCTACTCCCGTGGACTGAATGCCGATGGGCACCGAGGCCCCGGCTGCGGCCAGCAGCACCACCGCCAGCGGTAAAACCCAGAAGGGCGCGAGCCGCACCGCGTCTCCGTGCAGAAGGTTGTCGAGGGCCGCCGCGTGGCCGACAAAGCCCGGGGTTTCCTTGTCAAAAGGCGTGGCTCGGATGTCGTAGGCCGAGGCAGCACTGGCGCCTAGCAGCACGATACGGTCGCGGAAAAACTCCGGCGGATAGTGCACCGTGCCGTCGCATTGTTCGGGCTGGATCGAGCACAGCACCTTCCACAGAGGGATGCGCGGGTAGACCTCGCGATCGCCGTGCCACAGGATCAGCATGCGTCCGTCCTTGTCCACCGGGACGCTGTGCTCTGCGCTGATGCGAAACTCTCCGCCCGTGAAGCGGTCGCCGGTGGGAGCGGCGCGGTTGGCCAAATCCGCCACCCGCAAGGCAAACGACCGGTAGCCCTTGCCGCCGGCCACGAACTGCAGCGGCACTCGCCGGTTGGTGTTGTCGCGATCGAAGGTGGCATTAATCGCACCCAGCCCGGCCGCAGCCGCCGCCAGCTTCTCGGTGGGCAGGTTGACCGCGTGCTTGGTGACGGAAACCGCTTCGCCGGGAGCGCTCGCGGGGACCGCCACCGCCTCCGGCTCCAGCGCCTTCCATGGCGCCGCGGCCTGCGCAGGATCCTGAAACGTCATCGCGGTCTCGGCGAAAGCGAAGGCCAGCACCACGTTGCCCGATTCGCGGATCACTTCGGCAAAGCGGGCGTCTACCGCTTCGTCTTCGCTGGCGCCTTCAAACACCACGTCGAAGGCGAAGGCTCGCGGCTTTCCACGGGAAACATAGCGCAGGGTTCCGGTATAAACGCGGCGCGGCCACGGCCAGCGCCCGAAGATGTCCTTGAGCTGGTCAAAGCTGGCGTTGTCAATATCAATGATGACGATGCGGGAATCGGCCTGGCTGGGGTCGGCCGACCAGCGCACCCGGGCGTCGTAGGTGCCGCTTTCCAGCCGCTCCACCGCCCGCCCAGGCGCCAGATACAACACCGCCAGCGCGATCAGCCCGGCAGCAGCCCAAGCCTGAATTACGAACCTGCGCCGGGCGGCAGTGAGATATCCGGATGCGGCCATGTGCAGTAGAAGCGGAACCAGTAAACGATGGAAGGGTACACGATTCTTGGAGGCCCGGCGCGGATTTGATACAACTGCTTGTCGTTACTGCAGGGCTTCGCCACTGAGACACAGAGAGCACCGAGAGGGAATCGGATTTCGTCGTCCATGGATCCAATGATTCAATGGCTCAATGATTCAATAGCTCTGATACGCCAATCCCTTCTTTCCTCAGTGCTCTCCGTGCCTCCGTGGTGAAAAAACATCCATGATCTCCGAATCCATCCGCCGCATCGCCGGCCGCGAGTCGCTCACCCGCGAGGAAGCGCGCGCCCTCATGGGCGAAGTCCTGGCCGGACGCGCCGCTGACGCCGAGATCACCGCGCTCCTGGTGGCCCTGCACATGAAGGGCGAGAGCGTGGAAGAGATCGTCGGCTTCGCCGAAGCCATGCGCGCCGCCGCTACGCCTCTCGGCTTCACGCCGGGCAGCGCCGACGATGTCCTGGTCGATACCTGCGGCACCGGCGGCGACGCCCGCGGCACTTTCAACATCTCGACCACTGCCGCCTTCGTGGTGGCGGGCGCGGGCGTGCGCGTGGCCAAGCATGGCAACCGCAGCGTGACCTCGAAGTGCGGCTCCGCCGACGTGCTGGAAGCGCTGGGCGTCCGCCTGGAACTCCCGCCCGAACGCCTGGCCGCCTGTTTGCACCAAGTCGGGATTGCCTTCCTCTATGCTCCCGCGCTGCATTCAGCGATGAAGCACGTGCAGGCGGCGCGCCGCGCGCTCCGCCTGCGCACCGTCTTCAACCTGCTGGGCCCGCTCACCAATCCTGCCGGAGCTACTGCGCAAGTGGTCGGCGTTTACGCTGAGGAACTGGTAGAGAAAGTGGCCGAAGCCCTGCGTTTGCTCGGACTGCGGCGCGCACTGGTAGTCCACGGCCGCGACGGCCTGGATGAGATCACCATCTCCGGCCCCACGCGCATCGCGGAATTAAGAAACGGCCGCGTCCACACCTACAGTCTCACCCCGGAAGAGTGCGGCCTGCGCCGCGTGCCGCTCGATGCCATCTCCGGTGGGGACGCCTCCGCAAACGCTGGCATCCTGCGCGCCGTGCTCGCGGGCGAGCAGTCGCCTCGCCGCGACGTAGTCCTGATGAACGCCGCCGCTGCGCTAGTGGCAGCAGGAAGGGCGGAATCGGTGCCTGAGGGCATTTCGAGGGCGGCTGAGTCGCTCGACTCAGGAGCGGCCGGAGAGAAGCTGGCCGCGTTGGCGAGGTTCACGGGGATGCAAGGTTAACTGCTTCCGGAACGTATCTACCGCGCGTGAACAGCCTCTCCCTTGTCTCGGCTAGGACCGGCGGGCTTGCCGACTTCCGGCTGTCGTTCGAGGTACTCGGTCAGGGCTTCGCGCACCACGTCCGCCAATGACCTTCGGCGGGAAAATGCGAGCGTCCTCAGGGCCTCGTGCTGTTTCGACTCTATGGTTGCGAACAGCGTAACTGCGTTTACGAGTTTCTTTTCCGGCGCCATGCAGCCTCAAGCTTTCTGCATCCCTCTTTGATGCGCTTGCTCATTCGCCTTTCACAATGCGTTCTCGAACCACCAAGGTCTCAACGGGGCCCACAAACTTCAGATAGATTGCTCTCTGCCGGAACCGGCTGAGGAGGACGCGCCGCGCGTAGGATTCGAGCCAATCGCGGTCCCGCTTTGTGTCTGGAATGTCCACCTCCAGGAGCGCCAGGACATCGCGGCCGACGATACCGCGATCCCACCAGAAGCCGACCGGCTCCGGATGGTAGGTTCCGCCACCCTCAAAATGTTCGGCGATCTCCCGAGCGGTGCGCTCAATCTCTTCCTCTTCAACCTGCCTGCGTTGCCCACCCTCTTCCGGGTTGTAGAACCTTGGCAAGGGGATAAGCACAGTAATGCTCTCCCCGCGCCTTCTCTTCGTTGCCTTGGTTCTTGGCATGCCTATTATACACTTAATTCTATTATTATATTGCTATTGTAAGTTGCTTATTTTAATGGAGTTTGCTAAGCCACCTCCGCCTTCTGCATCCACTCCGCAATCTCCACCTTCCAGCCCAGGCCGGACGTGATGGCTTCCTTCATCCCCGCAGCGGCCTTGGGTTCGCCGTGCACCAGATACGTAACCGACGGCGGCTTTTTGAAGCTGCCCAGCCACTCCAGCATCTCTGGCGGATCGGCGTGGTCGCTGAACTGTTCGAGCGCCGCCACCTGGGCGCGGATGGGAACTTCCTGCCCGAAGATGCGCACCGACGCGGCCCCGCTCTTGATGATGGCCCCGCGCGTTCCCGGCGCCTGGAATCCGATGAACAGCACCTGGTTGCGTGGATCGGGCAGCCGGTTCATCAGATGGTGCAGGATTCGTCCGCCGGTGACCATGCCGCTGGAGGAAATGATGACCGCGGGATAGCGCGCTTCGTTGATCTTCCGGGACTCGTCGCGGGTGGCGGCGAAGGTGAAGCCCTCCCACTGGAGCGGCGACCCGTGGGCCGCGACCAGGCGCCGCGTGGCTTCGCTGAATTCTTTTTCGTGCTCCACGAAAATCTTCACCGCCTGGATGGCCATGGGGCTGTCGGCATAAACCGGAATCCGCGGGATTTCTCCCTTCTCCATCAGCTCCTTCAGCATGAAAAGCATTTTCTGCGTGCGCTCGACGGCGAACGCAGGCACCACCACCGTACCGCCGCGCTCCGCCGTCTTGCGGACGATCTCGGCGAGCAGCGGGCGCGGGTCGGTGTCCGGGTGTCGGCGGTTGCCGTACGTGGACTCCACCAGCAGCACGTCTACCTCGTCCACCGGGTCGGGGCCGGTGGAGATCACCCGGCCGGGCGCAATCTCGGTGTCGCGCACCCGTCCCACGTCGCCGGAGAACAGCAGCTTGCGGCGGCCGGCTGCGGTGGCCAGCGTCATCTCCACCATCGCCGACCCCAGGATGTGCGCCGCGTGCAGGTAGCGGAAGGAAATCTCGGGCGAAAGCTCCACCGTCTTGCCGAATTCCACCGGCTTCAGAGATTTCAAACTTTCGCGCGCCTCCTCCTCCGTGTAGAGCGGGAGCGCGGGGTGGTGCTTGGAGGACTTCTTCTTGTTGGCGAACTCCGCTTCTTCTTCCTGCAGGCGGCCGGAATCGGGCAGCAGCACTCCGCACAGGTCCACGGTCGCCGGGGTGGCATAAATTGGGCCGCGGAACCCTTCCCGGATCAGCCGCGGGACCCACCCAGCATGGTCCATGTGCGCGTGCGTCAGGATGACGGCGTCAATTTGCGCGGCCGCGATGGGCAGGTCCTGCCAGTTGCGCTCGCGCCACTGCTTGTGGCCCTGGAAGATTCCGCAATCCACCAGCGCCTGGAAGCCGTGCGTACCGCCGCCCGCCGAGGTGTTTACCAGGTGCTTCGATCCGGTTACCGTTCCCGCGGCGCCCAGAAATTGAATGTAAGCCATGCTCAGCTCTCAGGTGTCAGGTTTCAGGTTTCAGGTGTCAGGTGTCAGGAGCGCGGGACAGGGTAGCAGGTTTTTGGGCTTGGTTTCTGGTTTCCCGTTTCTGGTTTCTGGTTTCCGACTCGCAACTCGGTACTCGGTACTCGCAACTGTCACTCCGGCACGACAATCACCGCGCGATTGTTGTTCATTTCCGGCTCCGGCACGCTGCCGTCGTTCACCACCGCTTCCAGCGGCTTGGCGGAGACGGTGATGCAAACCTCTTCACTGCTGCCGGCGGGAACCAGCAGCCGCTGGGTAAAGCTGGCCGCCTGGGTGCGCACCATGACCGGAACTTCGGCGGTGGCCGTGCCCAGGTTCTCCACGGTGATGTCGACCGTAAAGCTGCCGTCCATGTTCTTGCGCGCCTTGGCTTCGGCGACGCGGAAGTCGGGCAGGCCGCGGCCTCGGTACACCCAGTCGCCGAAGAACCACTCCAGGCTCCGTCCGGACTCTTTTTCCACCAGCGATTGCACGTAGGCGGGAGACTTGTCCATCTCTGGACGATAGGCTTGCAGCGCGCGCTGCAACGCGGCATCGCCCGCCAGGTCGCGCAGCATCCACCACACAAACATGGCCTTGGTGCGGTAGAGGACTTCGTCGTCGGAGGTGATGAGCGAGGGCGCGCGCGCCGCCGGCTCTCCGGTCCCGGCTGCGGCCGCAACGGCGCGCGACGCGGACTCCGCCATCGCCTTCTCCGCCGCCACCAGTACCGGGCGCTGCCGCTGCAAGTACTCCAGGGCAGCCGCGCGGCCCTGCTGCTGCTCGCGCTCCAGCGCCTGCGCAAAATGCGCGGCGCCCTCCTCAATCCAGGCTCGCGGCGACGCCAGCGAAGCGTGCGTCATCTGGTGGACCAGCGCCACTTCCAAGCGATCGCGCTGGGCGGTGTGCAGGGGCGTAAACAGCATGGCGCCGCTTTCATAGGGCGCCACCTCGAGCAGCGGACCGCTGCCTGGCCGCGACGTGGAAAGCGCCGCTCCCTCGGCCAGCTCCACGATCTCGAACTTCTTGCGCGGAGGCCCGAACCACGCCGCCACCAGGGGTTGCAGGGTCGCCGCCACCCGCGCGTATTCGGCCGCGGCCTCCTCGTGTCCCGGCAGGTGATACACGCGCGCCACCGCTTGCAGCAGCGCCCGGTAGCCGGCCACGACGAACGTGGGCGATGTCGTCCCCAGCGGCTCGAAACCGTAGGTCACGCTGCTTTGCCCGGGGCCGCCTCCGGCCAGCGCCTTGCCGTTGCTCACCACCGTGGACGCGGACGCCAGGGGAAAGTCCACGTGGAAAACCACCCGCAGGCTGGACTCGGCATGGCGCCGCTTCCAGCGTCCCAACAGGTCGAAGACTTCGTTGCCGCCGGCGAGCGAGACGCTCTCCGTGGCGATGGGATACCAGGCCACGTAGCCGATGCCGCGCACCGCGGTGAACGACTCGCTGATGCGGTCCCAGTCGCTGCGCAGCGCGGTTTCTTGGGGCGTGCCCAGCCGCACCAGACGCGTCGCGTCCTGCATGACCTTGCCGCTGTACTCCACCTCGAGTTCCACCGCGCCGCCCGGTGCTACTTCCTGGGGCAACGCCACTACAACTTCCGACAAACCGCCGGTGTGATCTACGTCCGAGACATAGTTCTCCGATTCAAATCGGAGCGCCTTCCCCGCCACCCGAACCGATTGCCACTGCAAGCTCGAGGAGATCTGCAGCAGGGCCTGGCGCTGCGGCGTCTCGCTGTCGTTGCGTAACACCAGCTTGCCGCGCACCGCCAGCTCCTGCGAGGAAGGAGAAACCTGCGCTTCCAGGTCCCAGCGCACGAAGGTGAAGGCCTCGCGGTCGAGGGCGGCAGACGAAATCTCACCGCCGAGGACACAGAGAACACAGAGGAGAAGCCTGCAAGCCAAAAACCATGTGGCCTGGTTGATAACCTTGCACCCAGTAGAAGGCCGGGGCTTCAGCCCCGCGTCGAGCATCCCTTCAAGCATCCCTTCCTTCTTGTCATCCCGAGCGGAGCGCGACTGAGTCCCGACTTGTCGGGGCGAAGGGAGCACGCAGTCGAGGGATCTTGGTTTTACTTTTCCCAGGGCTCCCGCAAAGCCGGGCCTCCTATGCAGAAGGCTCATCGGCCCGCGCCTGAATCTTTCCGCTGCCGCACCAGTTCGTACATCACCACCGCTGCGGCCACGGAAACATTCAACGACGGCACCTCGCCCAGCACCGGAATGGAAACCAGGAAGTCGCACTTGCGGCGCACCAGGTCGTGCAGGCCTTTGCCTTCCGAGCCCAGCACCAGGGCGCAGTCCATCCGGTAATCAATGGAGTCGTAGGCGGCCGGGGCGCGCTCGTCCAGGCCGACGATCCACAGCTTCTGGGCCTTCAGATCTTCCAAAGTGCGCGCCACGTTGGGGATGCGCGCGATGCGCAGATGCTCAGACGCCCCCGCCGACACCTTGGCCACGGTTGCCGTCACCCCCGCGGCGCGGCGCTCGGGGATCAGGACGCCGTCGGCGCCGGCCGCGTCGGCCGTCCGCAGGATGGCGCCCAGGTTGTGCGGGTCTTCCACGCCGTCGAGCACCACCACAAACGCATGCTTCCCCCGGCGCCCGGTCAGAACATCGTCCAGGCTGCAGTACTGCTTGGATCCCGTAACCGCGACCACGCCCTGATGGGTCGCGGTCTTGGCCAGGCGGTCGAGTTGGATGCGGGGCTCGAAGCGCACCGCCACTCCCGCCGCCCGGCATTCCGCCACCATCTGTTCGATGCGCGCATCGCGGCGCCCGCTGGCCACCAGCACGTATTCAAACGCGCGCGCCCGCGACTTCAGCGCTTCCTCCACCGCATGGATGCCGTAAATAACGGCCATGCATGACAGTGTAAAGAAGAAGCCGGCGGTTGTGACTGCCATTCCGAGCGCGACCGACGGATTCTGAGCCCGCTGCAGGCGGGCGAAGGCGACGGAGGGCGAGTCGAGGAATTCCTATAGCCTCCAAAACCTCGGTAGGTAGGGATTCCTCGGCTCCTGCTTCCTTCGCCTTCGGCTCAGTCGCATTCGCTCGGAATGGCGTGCTCAACCCTCTATCAGCCTCCTCCACCTATTCCGCCTCAACATCCCTCGCACCATTACCTCCGCAATCACCGCGACCACAATTCCGCCCGCGATGTCCGCCGCGTAATGGTAGCGGTCGTACACCGCGCCGATGCACAGCAGCGCCACCAGCGGCGTGAGTGCGGCCCCCAGACGCGGCACGCAGCGCCAGGCGTAAAACAGCGCCACAAAGGCTGCCGAGACGTGCGAACTGGGGAAGGCGTTGCCGTGCACGCCGCCGTGCTTCTGGATCAGGTTGACCAGGAAATGGAACGGCCCGCCTTCCAGGGGCACGGTGTGCAGGGCGCGCAGGGTGTGCGCCGGGCCTTCGGTGGGAAAGGTGAGGAACACCGCGTAGCACAGCATGTAGCTGAGCACGCTGGCGGTCATCAATTGCCGGAAGGGCCGGCGATCTTTCCAGCGCGAGAGCACGCCACCCACGATCATCAGCAGCAGGAAATACGAAAAATAACCGACCTCGAGGATCTCCGTAGTCCAGCGCGAGGCAAACTGTTGCAGCCAGACGGTGGGCGGCGCCGGGAACAGCCACGCTTCGAGATCGAGCAGGTAGACATCCTGCCACTGGCCGCGCAGCAGCAGCGAGAGCCTCGCGATTTCCTCGAAGCACACAATGAACATCAGCAGCGGATACCAGTCGTGCAGGAACCGCCACGGCTGGCGGTCGCGGGCGCGTACCAGCCCGGCCACCACCGCCAGGCACACCGCGTGCACCCCCAGGAACCCGGGCCAAGCCGGCGCGCGCTCGCGCAGCAGCAAGACAAACAGGCTCAGTCCCAGGAAGTAGGCAAAGTAGACTCGGTCCACCCCGTTGGCTTGGGCCCAGAATCCGGCAGCGTCGCGGACCGGCGCGCTCTCACTCCGTGGCGTGGCTCTCTCTTCTACAACCGACGGCAACGCGATACCCATGGACCCCCTCGAGGACAGCGTGGTCGCAGTCTGGGGCTTGGAAAGCGCTTGGGCAAGGGGCGCGGCCTCGTCTGTGTCTCGAACGCTAATCCCATGCAGCGACGCAACTTATTGGCGACTCTCGTCGGCAAAACAGAGGCCGGAAAGCGGGTGTTACACTCGTTGGCCGGGAGGACGATCTTTGGGCGACGTCTTTATTCTCTCCGCGGTGCGCACTCCCATTGGCAAGTTTGGCGGATCGCTGGCTTCGCAGACCGCGGCGGACATGGGTGTGGTGGCGGCGTGCGCCGCCCTGGAGCGCGCCGGCATTGCCGCCGCCCAGATCCAAGAGACCATTTTCGGCAACGCTCGCCAGGCCGGAGGCGGCCCCAACCTCGCCCGCCAGATCTCCATCCGCAGCCGCGTTCCCCAGGAAGTCCCGGCGTATACCGTCAACCAGGCCTGCGCCTCGGGGATGAAGGCGCTGGCGCTGGGCTTTGAGGAAATTGCCGCCGGCCATCTCGATTGCGTGCTCACCGGAGGCGCCGAATCCATGTCGCGCCTGCCCTACTACCTCGACGGCGCCCGCTGGGGCTATCGCTTCGGCCACCAGGAACTGGTGGACGGCATGTATCGCGACGGCTTCTTCTGCCCCCTGGCCAAAATGCTGATGGGCGAGACCGCCGAAGTCCTCGCCGAGCAGTATAAGATCAGCCGCGACCAGCAGGACCAGTTCGCGCTGCGCTCGCAGCAGCGCGCCGAAGCCGCCATCGCCGCCGGCCGCTTTCAGGCGGAGATCGCACCGGTCACCCTCGAAGGCAAGAAGGGTCCGCAGGTTTTCGACCGCGACGAGCATCCTTTCCTGGGCGTCACCCTCGAAAAGATGGCCAAACTGGCGCCGGTGTTCTCCAAGACCGGTACCATCACCGCGGGAAATTCCTCTGGCATCACCGACGGCGCCGCTGCCCTGGTGCTGGCGTCGGGCGCCTTCGCCAAGAAGCGCGGCCTCAAGCCGCTGGCCTGCGTGCTGGCGGCAACCACGGTGGGCGTGGACCCGCGCATCATGGGCATTGGACCGGTGCCGGCGCTGCGCAAGATGGAGCAAAAGCACGGGCTCGCGCTCGCCGGCTTCGACCTCATCGAACTGAACGAAGCCTTCGCCGCGCAGGTGCTGGCCTGCGACCGCGAGCTGCACATGGACCCGGAAAAGCTCAACGTAAACGGCGGCGCCATCGCCCTGGGGCATCCCATCGGCTGCACTGGCGCGCGCATCACCGTGACCTTGCTGCACGAAATGCTGCGCCGTAAGGCGCGCCGCGGGGTGGCAACGCTCTGCGTCTCCGGCGGCATGGGCATGGCCCTGGCGCTGGAGACGGTCTGAGGCGCTTCGTTTCCTTGTATACTTTCTACTAACCAACCATGGGACTCTCCGCCGTCATCGTCGACGATGAACAGCTCGCCCGCGACGAGCTCGCCTTCCTGCTGAAGTCCATTGGCGACGTCGAAGTGGTGGCCCAAGGCAAGAACGGCCTGGAGGGCGTGAACCTCATCAAGGAGCACTCCCCCGACCTGGTCTTCCTCGACGTGCAGATGCCCGGCCTCGACGGCTTCGGCGTGCTCAAGAAACTGGTGGACCGGCGCGTCCCGCTGCCGCAGATCATTTTCGCCACCGCCTACGACCAGTACGCGGTGAAGGCCTTCGAAGTGAACGCGGTGGACTACCTGCTGAAGCCCTTCGACAAGAAGCGGGTCAGCCAGTCGGTGCAGCGGGCGCGCCGCAACCTGCAATCCGACGCCGCGCCCAGCGAGCGCCTGGAAGCCCTGGTGCGCGCCATGGAAACGCCCAAGCCGCCGCCCTCGCGCATTCTGCTCAAGTCCGGCGGGCGCCTCTACCTGGTGGATCAGAAGGACATCTGCTTCGCCTCCATTGAAGACGGCGTCATCACCGTGATCACGACTTCCAACGAAGGCCAGTCCAACTGCCGCACCTTGGAGGAACTGCTGGCCAACCTGGACTCGAACTTGTTCTGGCGCGCCCACCGCTCCTACCTGGTGAACATCAACCGCATCAAGGAAGTGGTGCCCTGGTTCAAGAGCTCCTACCAGCTCCGCCTCGACGACCGCAAGCAGTCGGAAATTCCCGTGAGCCGCGCACAGACCAAGCGACTGCGGGAGTTGTTCCGCCTGTAGCATGCTTTTCATTCCGAGCGAGCCCGAGGAAGCGGAGCGATCCGAGGGCGAGTCGAGGAATCTCTATTGGCAACAGTAATGTCAGAGTAGGGATTCCTCGACTCGCGCTTCCTCTCGCGTCGCCAGCCTCCGGCGAGCTTCCGCCGGTCGCGCTCGCTCGGAATGACATGTCAGGGGCAAGCCGCTTTCGTCATCCTGCAAATATCTCCCTTGCCGCCACCACCGTGTTCGCGTGGATGGTTACCGTGTCCTCCACGCGCCGGGCGTAGCCTCCGGCGTAGGTCACCATCACCGGGATGCCGCGCGCGCGGGCCACGCGGAACACCAGTTGGTCGCGCCGCTTCAGGCCCTCGAGCGTGAGCCCCAGCCCGCCGAGCTGGTCCTCGCGGTAGGGATCGGCGCCGGCGATGTAGCAGATCAGATCGGGCGCGAACTGCCGCAGCCCGGAGCTGAGCGCGTTGTCCAGCCACGCCAGGTATTCCTCGTCGCCAGTGCCGTCGGGAAGGTTGACGTCGATGGACGACGGCGGCTTCCACTGCGGGTAGTTGTTCTGCTGGTGCAGCGAAATAGTGAAGACGTCGCCTGCATGTGTGGAAGCGGGCGACCCGCCCGCAGTGTTCTCTTGCAGGACCTGCATCACCGGCCCGAACGACGGCAGGGGCGCAGAAAACTCCGCCGCGCCGGCGAAGATGGCCGCCGTTCCGTTGCCGTGGTGAACGTCGCAATCCACGGTCATGGCGCGCCGTATCTTCGCGTCCTTCTGCAGCCGGCGGATGGCGATGGCCACGTCGTGGATCATGCAGAAGCCTTCGCCGTGGCCCGGGAAGGCATGATGAAATCCTCCACCCAGGTTGAAGCCGACGCCGTCTTGGAGCGCGCGCTCGCCCGCCAGGATGGAGCCGCCGGCCGCCATCCAGAAGGCGTGCACCAGCTCCGGCGAGTAGGGGATTTCCATCATCAGCTCTTCCCGCTCGGAGAGCGTGCCCGTCTTCAGTTTGCGCACGTATTCGGGGGTGTGCACCAGGAGCACGTCGTCGTCCGTGGCCGGCTGCGGCGTCAGGAAGTCCGCCGCTTCCGCAATCCCCGTCTCCGCGAGACGCTGCCGCACCAGCCGGTACTTCTGCGCCGGAAACACGTGCGCCCCGATGGGTAGGTAGTAGTCGTCGCTGTAGACCAGCTTGAAGGGCAGCATTTGTGTGGAAGCGGGCGACCTCGCCCGCGCCTTCGGACAGCATTGTAACTGGGGAGTACGCCGCAACTTCTTCCCCGCCCCGGTGTTCCTATAACCAGGCCGGCGCAAAGCCACGGCCCCACAAGGAGAGTTACGAATGAACCGATGGAAGAAGGTAGCGGCAGTGACCCTGACCCTGGCCGTGGCCCTGGCAGGCGGAACCTACATGTTTGCCAAGGCGGGTCGCGGCGGACACGGCCCCGGCGGAGGCTTCCTCAGCGAGCGCATGTTCGCCCACCTCGAAACCCGGCTCAACCTCACCACCCAGCAGTCCGGCCAGGTGCGCGGTATCTTTGAGTCGCAGCGCGCCAAGATGAAGGAACAGTTTGCTGCCGGCCGCGGCGAGCACGACGCCCTGTTCAAGGCCATCTTCGCCGACAACCCCAGCCAGGCGGAAATCCAGAACCAGCTTACCGCCTTGAAGCAGAAGCACGGGCAGATGCTCGACCAGATGGTGGGCACCGGACTGCAAGTCAACCAGGTGCTGACCTCGGAGCAGCGCGCCGAACTGCTCAAGGCCATGGACGAGAAAAAGGAAGCCGGCCGCCGCTTCCACGACCGCATGCAGCAGCGCAAGTCCGAACGCGAAAGCCAGCCGCAGCCGCCTCCGCAGGAATAATCAACCCCTCCAGAAGCGGACAAAACAAAGCCGCCCCGATTCGTCGGGGCGGTTTTTGTTGTTGGTAGACTTGGAGCGCCGCCGGCGTGCGCGGCGCGGTTTCCAAGGAGCGTTGAATGCGGAACGGGAAGTGTCCCAGCCTGATCTTGTTGCTCGCCACCTTGATATCTTCCGGAGGACTGACTGCCGCTGCCCTGCCTCAGACGGCGGGTGGCGTCACGGCGGCGGGCCCCAGTACTCGCATGGTTCGATCGGTGGCTGGCACCAAGGGCTCGGAACAGGCGGGCCGCTATGTAATCGAAGACCCCAAGACGGTTTTTCATGTCCCCGGTGACTCCCAAGTGATCGTGTACTTCGAGTGGGACGGCTCCCTCGGCCCTCACCATTTCGAGGGCCAGTGGAAGAACCCGGAAGGCAAGGTGGTGGTAGTCTCCGACTTCAAGTACGAAGCCAAGCAGAAACGCTTTGGCGCGTTTTGGACGCTTCTGCTGAACCAAACAACAGCGCCTGGGCTGTGGGCGCTGGAAGCGCGCGTGGACGGAGAGATTACCGGGACCCACACCTTCCAGATCCTCGCCGCTCCCGGCGCGGGACCGGCCGCCACCACCCGCAAGCTGCTGAACCCATCCGAGGTCTACCAGAAAGCCTTGGCGGCCACGGTCAACGTGGAAAAACTCAATCATGAGCGCAAGGTTCTCAGCGTGGCATCCGGGTTCTTCCTTGGCCCCGAACGTTTGCTCACCGCCTTCCAGGCCATCGACGGCGCCAGCTTCCTGCGCGTCCGCTTTCCCGACGGCCGACAGTCGGACGTGACCACAGTCTCGGCCTGGCACCGCTGGCAGGATTGGGCGGTACTGAAGGTGGACGCGGGTTCCACGTCCGTTCTACCCATCGCCACCGGCAAGCCTTGGTCGGTCGGCGATCGGGTCTACTACCTCGAGGTGAAGACCGAGGGCAATCGCACCATTGTGGACGCAAACATCACCGGCACCAGCAAGACGCCGGAGGCCGGTGAACGCCTCAACCTCTCTTTTTACTATCGTCCGGACGCTCTTGGGTCCCCTGTGATCAACGAGTACGGAGACGTTATCGCCGTCTTGGGAGGCCTCCCTTTTCCGGGTGCCTGGTGGAAGGAAACCGATCATGGTTCCTTCGGTCCGTATGCCTATGGCTCGGGCGGAACCGCCGTCCCTGCCGAGCTCATCGCGGCCCATCCATCAGCGCCTCAGCAGGCGACGCTGGAAGGGCTTCTCGCTGCCGGCCAGTTTCTCCCGCCATTTCCCCAGCATCGCAATATTTCCCGTGCCTCCATCTCCCGTTATCTGGACACCCGTTCCAGTTATCCCCACGCCTTGGAAGAAAAGTTCGAGTACTCCCGCACCGACCGCGAGGCCTTCATCTACGTGATGTGGTACCCCAAGATCAAGCGCAAAGGGCAAACCTACTTTCGGGTTTACGACCTCAACAACAAAATGCTCTCCCAAAGCAAGCCCGGCAAAATCACCCTCAATCCCGGCGAGGTCTCGTACTCGACCTGGCAGTTGAACGTCAACACCTGGCCGCTGGGCATCTATCGCATCGACGTCATGATTGACCAGGACACTATGTGGCGCGGTTTCCTTAAAGTGGTTGAATAGGCCTGAAACAAAACCGCCCCGATTCGTCGGGGCGGTTTCTGTTTCTACCCTTCGTGTTGCCTTCGTGTCCTTCGTGGTGAGCTTTGGTTTTCTCTCTGTGTTCCTCTGTGTCCTCTGTGGTTATCTCTTTTTGTCCTTGGCCGGCACCACCCGCCGCATCGGCACAATGGCCCCGCGCGCCGGATCGGCCGCCGGAGGCCGCGCCAGCATCTCCTTTTGCACGAAGTTGACGAACTCCTGCATCTGGCGCTGCATCTCTTCCATACGCGAACGCATGTCGAGGATCACGCCCATGCCCGCGATGTTCACTCCCAGGTCGCGTGCCAGCGACAGAATGAACTCCAGCCGCTCCAGGTCTTCATCGGTGTAGAGGCGGGTGTTGCCCTCGGTGCGCGACGGCTTCAACAACCCTTCGCGCTCGTACAGTCGCAGCGTCTGCGGATGGATGGCGTACATCTCGGCCACCGCCGAGATCATATAAGCGCCTTTGGACTTACGCTTGACCATCAGTTCTACCGCCCCTACGGGGCTTCTCCGGCCCGCCACCCTACCCACGGCTTACGCCGTGGGCTACAGATCTTCCGCCCCTTAGATCCTTCGCTGCGCTCAGGATTTCGCCTGCGGTCTCCCGCTCGGCTGCGCCTCGCTCACGCCCGCAAAGCGGCTCAACATCACCCATCGCCCATCACACATCACACATCACTCAATCTTCTTCCACATCTCCGCCCTTGGGTCCTCCGGATTCAGTTTCGCCAGCTCGCGCAGAATCTCCTTCGAGCGCTCGTCGCGCGGCATGGGCACGGTGATGCGCGCTTCCACGATCTCGTCCCCTCGCCGCCCTTCCACCGTGGCCGACGGCACTCCCTTCTCCCGCAGACGCAGCTTCTGGCCCGACTGCGTACCCGGAGGAACCTTGAGCAGGGCGCGGCCATCAATCGTCGGGACTTCGACCTTCGCCCCCAGGGCGGCCTCGCTGGCCGTGACCGGCACGATGACGTGGATGTCGTCGCCGTCGCGCCGGAAGACGGGATGCTCGCCCGTGCGTACGACGATGTAGAGGTCGCCGGGCGCGCCGCCATACACCCCTCCGTTGCCCTTGCCGGCCAGGCGGATGCGCTGGCCATCGCGCGTTCCCGGCTTGATGCGCACTTCCATGGGCTCGGCACGGGGTTCGGTGCCGGCGCCGTCACAGGTGACGCACCCGCTCTGCAGCTTCCCTGTCCCCTGGCAGCGCGGGCAGGCGAGGTTGAACTTCATGCGCCCGGCCTGCTGCGTCACCTGGCCGCTGCCATGGCATTGCGGACACATCTGCGCGCCGTACGCTTCCCGCGAACCCCGGCCTCCGCAGGCACTGCACGTTTCCTGGCGCATGATGCTGACCCGGATCACGCCCCCTCGCACCGCCGGCCAGAAGCCGACGTTGGCCTGGTACTCGAGATCACTGCCCGGATGCGGCCCCGCCGGAGCGCCGCCGGCCCAGGGTTGCGGCCCGGCCGGCTCACCCCCGCCGCCGCCAAAGAAGCTGGAGAACAGGTCGCGCAAGCTGCCGCCCGCTCCGCCCGGCTGTTCGGAGAAATCGAATCCGCCGAAATCCACATGGGCGCCGCCCGGCCCCGCCCGGCCCCCCGGAAATCCGCCGCGGGCGGCCGCTTCCGCCGCCCGAGGATCGATGTTGTCGGAGTAGAAGCCGAGCTGGTCGTAGATCTTCCGCTTCTTGGGATCGCTGAGGACGTCGTTGGCCTCGGAGAGGGCTTTGAACTTTTCCTCCGCCGCCTTGTCCCCAGGATTGAGGTCGGGATGATACTTGCGAGCCAGCTTCTTGAAGGCCTTGCGGATGTCCTCCGGCGAGGCGGTCTTCTTTACGCCGAGTGCGCCGTAGTAATCCTTGGAAGCGGTTGGCATCTTCGCTGATTCGTAATTGGTAACTTGTAATTTGTAATTTGAGGAGCCGGCGTGCGCATGCGGGTCTGCCGGCTTCTCAAATTACGAATTACCAATTACAAATTACCAATTACCAATCCCTTATTTCGCCGTTTCCGCTGGCGGCGGCAACTTCGTCGCTTGCCACGCCACCACCTGCCACTTGCCGTTGCGCCGCACGAACGTGCCCGTGTTCAGGTAGCGGTTCACTTCCACCTTGCCGTCCTTCTCCGTGCGCTGAATCAGACGAAAGGCGACGATGGCCGTCTTGCCATACTGCTGGATGCGGATTTCCTCCGCGTCGAACGTGACCTTGGGATCGTCAGGCTTGGGCGCCGGCGCCGCCTTCACGTCCTTCAGGATGTCGGCCTTGCCCACGCGCCGGCCCGACGATCCGGTGTAAATCAAGTCGTCGGCCCAGAAGCGCTCGTGGACCGCAGCATCCGTCGCAGCCCCGGCCAGAAATTCGCGCAGGAGTGCAGTGAGTTCGGCCGTAGCCAGAGCCGGGCCCTGACCCGCGGCGAGTACTGAACCTAGGAGAACGATGACTGCAGCCAGCAGCTTCCGGTCTACCATGCAGGACCTCCGTCCGACACGAAGCCTTCCCACGGATAAACGCGGATTCCCACGGATCTTCAAGACCAATCCGCGTTCATCCGCGCAAATCCGCGGTCAGCTACTTCTTTTCCTCCACGTCCACGTACTCGGCATCAATCACGCCGCCGTCTTTTTTCTGACCGCTGCCGTTGGCGCTGGGCTCGGGGCCGCCCGCGGCCCCGTCGGACGGGGGCGGTTGTGCGGCCTTGTACATCTGCTCGGCCAGCTTGTGTGAAGCGGCCATCAGACGCTCCCGGGCGGAGTTCATGGCGGCGACGTCGGAGCCTTCCAGCGCCTTTTTGGCCTCGGCCAGCGCCGCTTCCACGTTCTCCTTCTCCGCACCCGAGACCTTTTCGGCGTTTTCCTTCATCATGCGCTCGATGTTGTACACCGAGCCGTCGAGCTGGTTGCGCGCCTCAATCTCCTCGCGCTTAGTTTTGTCATCGGCGGCATGCGCGTCGGCGTCCTTGGCCATGCGGTCCACTTCCTCCTTGCTCAGACCGGACGACGACGTGATGGTGATCTTCTGGTCCTTGTTCGTGGCCCGGTCCTTGGCGGTGACGTTCAGGATGCCGTTGGCGTCAATGTCGAACGTGACCTCGATCTGGGGCACGCCCCGCGCAGCCGGCGGGATCCCGGTCAGGTGGAACTTGCCCAGAGTGCGATTGTCGCGCGCCATGGGCCGCTCCCCCTGGAGCACGTGCACCTCCACCGTGGTCTGGCTGTCGGCCGCGGTGGAAAAGGTTTCCGTCTTCTTGGTGGGGATGGTGGTGTTCCGCTGGATCATGCCCGTGGCCACGCCGCCCAGGGTCTCGATGGAGAGCGTGAGCGGAGTCACGTCCAGCAGCAGCAGGTCCTTCACCTCGCCGCCCAGCACGCCCGCTTGCACCGCCGCGCCCACTGCCACCACTTCGTCGGGATTCACTCCCTTGTGGGGCTCGCGGCCGAACAGTTCCTTCACCAGCGTCTGGATGCGCGGCATGCGCGTTTGCCCGCCCACCAGAACCACTTCGTCAATCTTGCCGATGTCGATGCCGGCGTCGGCCATGGCCTTGCGACAGGGCTCCACCGAGCGCTTGATGATGTCCTCCACCAGCGACTCCAGTTTCGCCCGCGTCAGTTTCTCCACCAGGTGCTTGGGCCCGGCCGTGTTGGCGGTGATGAAGGGCAGGTTGATCTCCGTCTCCAGCGTGGTGGAGAGCTCGATCTTGGCCTTCTCCGCGGCATCGCGCAGGCGCTGCATAGCCATCTCGTTGCCCTTGGCCCGCAGGTCCATACCTTCGTTCTTCTTGAACTCCTCCACCAGCCAGTCCACGATGCGCTGGTCAATGTTGTCGCCGCCCAGGTGAGTATCCCCATTGGTGGCCTTGACTTCCACCACCCCTTCGCCCACCTCCAGAATGGAGATGTCGAAGGTGCCGCCGCCGAAGTCGTACACGGCGATGGTTTCGTCCTTCTTCTTCTCCAGACCGTAGGCCAGCGCCGCCGCGGTGGGCTCGTTGACGATCCGCTTGACATCCAATCCCGCGATGCGGCCGGCGTCCTTGGTGGCCTGGCGCTGCGCGTCGTTGAAGTAGGCGGGCACGGTGATCACCGCGTCGGTGACTGCGTGCCCCAGGTAGTCCTCGGCCGCCTTCTTCAGCTTCTGCAGGATCATGGCCGAGATCTCCGGAGGCGTGTGGTCCTTGCCCTGCGCCGTCACTGCCACGTGCTCCCCGGCCTTCTTCACATGGTAGGGAACCATCTTCATCTCTTCGTTCACTTCGTCAAAGCGGCGCCCCATGAAGCGCTTGATGGAGTAAACCGTGTTCTCTGGATTGGTTATGGCCTGGCGCTTGGCCACCTGACCCACCAGCCGCTCCCCGGTCTTGGTGAAGCCCACCACCGAGGGCGTAGTCCGCCCGCCTTCTTCGTTAGCGATCACTTTGGGCTCGCCGCCTTCCATCACCGCAACCACCGAGTTGGTGGTTCCCAGGTCAATGCCGATAATCTTACCCATGTGAGTCTGCCTCCTTGAAAATTAGTACCTAACAACCAACCAATAATAAAACGTCAGTGAGTTATTGTCAAGTATCTGTATCTATTTGTATACAATGGTAATACAACATATTTATTGGTATGTGCGAAGCCACTGTTGCTTGATTTTGTGGCCCTTGAGCCTCGTTTATTCCACCCATCCCGCCGAACCTGAAGCGACTTCCAACCACGTCCCGCAGTTTGGGCGAGGACCGCCACTTGCAGGCCGCGATATACTCACAGCCTCCCAGGAGGACGGAGCCCGCATGAATGCGATCAAGGAAGGGCAACTGTTGCAGGCTGGAGGGCTGGCTTCGATTTTGGGTGGAGGCGCGTTCCTGCTCCGCGTGGTGATGTTGTACGGGATCACCGTGGTGGACCTGTCTTCGCTTTCCCTGGGGCTGGCGGCCTCATTCATGATGCTGGCCGGCATAGCCGCTCTTGTTTCCGGACGTGCGCTGTTGGCGATTGCGGCCGGCCCCGGCCGCCTGGAACTCGGGCTCTGGAGGCTCCTGGCGGGTGTGGGCATGGGCGCAGGCGCAGCCACCATCTACCTCGCCTACCGGCAGTCCCTCCTCCGCCCTCTCCCCAGTCTGGATGAACTGGCGATGGCACTGTCGGGATCTTTTATGCTGATGGCGGGCATCCTGGCGCTGTTGGGGCAGCGGGTGATGCGCTACTTGGGCGGCAAGTCCAGCGCCCCACTCGACGATTCGACGGCGGAAGTATCCCTGCCGCCTGCTGCCCGGAAGTAACCGCCGGCTACTCTGCCGCTTACTCTACGGTCACCGACTTCGCCAGGTTCCGCGGCTGATCCACATCACATCCACGGCGGACGGCGATGTGATACGCCAGCAGTTGCAGCGGCACCACTTCCAGGATAGGCGAGAGCAGTTCCGGCGCCGGAGGCACGAACAGGGCGTGATCCACAGCTTCGCGGATCTCCTCGTCGCCCTCGGTAGCCACCACGATCACCGTGCCCGAGCGCGCCTTCACTTCCTTCACGTTCGACAGGGTCTTCTCGTAGCGCTGCACCGAGGCCGGATCCTTGCGGTCGCAGGTGGCGATGATCACCACGGGAAGGTTTTCGTCAATCAGGGCGTTGGGGCCGTGCTTCATTTCGCCGGCGGGATAGCCCTCGGCATGGATGTAGGAAATTTCCTTAAGCTTCAGCGCGCCTTCCAGAGCGATGGGGTAGTGGATGCCGCGTCCCAGGAAGAGGAAGTCCTGGGAGCGCATGTACTCTTTGCCCAGATCGTCAATTTCTTCGTCGCTGGCCAGCAGCGCTTCCAGTTTTGCGGGCATGCGGGTGAGTTCGTCCAGGTAGCCGCGCACCTGGTCGGGGGTGAGCGTGCCCCGGGTCTGCGCCAGGTACAGCGTAAACAGGAAGAGCGCGGCCAGTTGGGCGGTGAAGGCCTTGGTGGAGGCCACGCCAATCTCCGGTCCGGCGTGCGTATAGATAGTGCCCGCGGCCTCGCGGGTCACCATGGAGCCCACCACGTTGCAGATGGAGAGCGTCTTCGAGCCCTTGGCCTTGGCTTCACGTTGGGCGGCGATGGTGTCCGCCGTCTCCCCGGACTGCGTGATCAACATGGTCAGCGAGTCCGGACCCAGGATGGGATCGCGATAGCGGTACTCGCTGGCGTAGTCCACTTCCACAGGGACGCGCGCCAGGCGCTCCAGCATGAACTTGCCGGCCAGCGCCGCGTGCCAACTGGTGCCGCAGGCGGCGATGTTCACTTTCTTCAGCGCGCGGAACTCGGCCTCGGTGATTTCCATTTCTTCCAGGAAGACCTTGCCGGCATCCAGCGAGATCCGGCCCAGGGTGGTATCGCGCACCGCGCGCGGCTGCTCGTAGATTTCCTTGAGCATGAAGTGCTTGAATCCGCCCTTTTCCGCCATGATCGGGTCCCAGGTAATGTGCTGCACCTGGCGCTCCAGGACGGGCTGGCCGGAAAAATCGGTGAGCGTCACCCCGGAGGGGGTCACCACCGCCAGGTCGCCGTCGGCGAGAAAGAACATGTCGCGCGTGTGATAAAGGATGGCGGGCACGTCCGAGGCCACGAAGTATTCGTCCTTGCCCAGCCCAATCACCGCCGGCGGCCCGTGGCGTGCGGCCACGATCTTGTTGGGCGCGTCCACGCTGATAATGGCCAGCGCAAACACGCCCGTAAGCTCGCGCACCGCCCGCCGCACCGCTTCCTCCAGCGACAAGCTGGCGCTGCCGTTGGCGGACTTCATGTGCTTCTCCACCAGGTGGGCAATCACTTCCGTGTCCGTCTCGGTGACGAACTTGTGCTGCTCCTCGATCAGCTTCTTCTTGAGCTGCAGGTAGTTCTCAATGATGCCGTTGTGCACCACCACGATCCGGCCGGTGCAGTCGCGGTGCGGATGCGCGTTCTCTTCGGTGGGGCGGCCGTGCGTGGCCCAGCGCGTGTGCCCGATGCCGTAGGTGCCGTCCAGCGGCTTCAGCCGGATGGCCTCTTCCAGGTTGCGCAGCTTGCCTTCCGCGCGCCGTATTTCCAGGCCCGGCCCGTTGCCGGCTACCGCGATGCCCGCTGAGTCGTACCCGCGATACTCAAGGCGCTTCAGCCCCTCGAGGATCACCGGCACCACCCGCTTCTTGCCGACGTATCCGACGATTCCGCACATGCTTTTGTACCCAGTTGCCAGTTGTCAGTTCTATCCGCGTTCATCCGCGCGAATCCGCGGTAAGAAATCATTCCTCGATGGCGTAGCGAAACTCCTCGATCACCGGATTGGTCAGCACTTCGCGCGCGATGCGCTCCACCTCGCGCTCGGCTCCGGCGCGGTCCAGGCCGCCATTCAGCGTGATCTCGAAATACTTGCCCTGGCGCACGTCCGCCACCTCCTGGTGGCCCAGCTTCTTCAGTGCGCCGTGGATGGTCTTGCCCTGAGGGTCGAGCACGGTCTTCTTCAGCGAAACGTACACGTACGCCTTCATATAAGGATGTCCCGATTATACCGCCGGGTGCAGAATCTCCAGCCGGAAGCCTTTAGCAAGAGGTCGTATCGGCGCCCTGGCTCTGAAAGGGCGCGGCTTCAGCCGCGCCGTAAGCCTTGCAAACATGGAAGCGGTTTTAGCCGTTGGGCGTGCATCGCAGCCCCCCGCCGTGTTACAACATTGGCTCTCAACTCCCGCCCTTCAGGAGGACGGAATGCCGGGCAAGAAGCCGCAGTACAAAGTCTTGTCGCCGCGGATGACCGAGGCCAGCATCGAAAAGGCGTTGCTCGATTCCTGGGACGAGGGCTACGAGTTGTCTTTTGTCGTGCCTGAGACCGGGCCCCGCGCCATCAACGTCTTCTTCATCCTGCAACTGCGCAAGAAGTAGGCATGCCTGCGTCGCCCCTGCGGGGCTCGCTTCCGCCCCTTGTGCGTACCCAGCGCTGAAGCGCTGGGCTACTGCCCGTCGCGCCTACGGTGCTGTTTGATCTTCCATTCTCAATTATTCTCAATGAAGAACTCCCGTGTGCCTATTTGGCTGCAGCAGTGCCGTGTTCGGTGAAGCGACACGGCTCACCGGCTTCAGCCCCAGCCCCGAAGGGGCGGCATAGGGTAGCCCAGGGTGGAGAGACTGCGGGCGCAACCGCGCCCGCAGTCTCGGAACCCTGGGAAAGCACCGGAACGAGTTGTGCCCGACTGGCTCCGACCGGAGCGAAGCGCAGGAAGGAGGCACAGGAGGGCAAGGTCCCCGCTGCTACAATGAAATTCTTACTTTCCTGGCGCTCCCATGTTTGAGAACCTCAGCGACAAATTCCAGCGTGCCTTCAAGAACCTGCGCGGCCAGGGCGTCCTCAACCAGGAAAACATCGCCGCAGCCCTGCAGGAAATGCGCCTGGCGCTGCTCGCTGCCGACGTCAACGTCAAGGTCGTGGCCCAGCTCCTGGAACAGATCCGCGCCAAGGCCGTGGGCCAGGAAGTGCTCACCGCGCTCTCCCCCGCCGACCAAGTGGTAAAGATCGTCCGCGACGAAATGATCGCTCTGCTGGGAAAGGATGCCGCCAAGCTCCGCTTTGCTTCGCAGCCGCCCACCGTCATCCTGATGGCCGGCCTGCAAGGTTCCGGCAAGACCACCACCTCGGGCAAGCTGGCAGCGTGGCTGAAGAAGAACGGGCGCCGCCCGCTGCTGGTGAGCGTGGACGTGTATCGCCCGGCGGCGCGCGAGCAATTGAAGATCGTGGCTCAGGAGGTGCCCGCGAACCTGTACGAAGGCGCGGTGGAGCCTGGCCAGGCCAACACGGCCACGGTGGAGCGCCTGGCGCGCGAGGCGCGCCGCGAGGCCGTGCAGTCCGGCTGCGACGTGCTCATCGTGGACACCGCCGGCCGCCTCCATATAGACGACCAGCTCATGGACGAGATGCAGTCGCTGAAGCGGCTGCTCAGCCCGCAGGAAATCCTGTTCGTCGCCGACGCCATGACCGGACAGGACGCCGTCCGCTCCGCCGACGACTTCCACAAAAAGCTCACGCTCACCGGCGTAATTCTCACCAAGATGGACGGCGACGCGCGCGGCGGCGCGGCGCTCTCCATCCGCCAGGTCACCGGGCAGCCCATCAAGTTCATCGGCGTGGGCGAAAAGCACGACGCCCTCGAGCCCTTCCATCCCGACCGCATCGTCTCCCGCATCCTGGGAATGGGCGACGTTCTCTCCCTCATCGAAAAGGCGGAGGAAAAGCTCGACAAGAAAAAGGCGACGGAGCTCGCCGTCAAGGTGCTCAGCGGCGACGGCTTCTCGCTCGAGGACTTCCGCGACCAGCTTCGCCAGGTGAAGAAGATGGGATCGCTGGAAAGCATCCTGGGAATGATGCCGCGCATCGGCCCCTTCGCCGGCCTGAAAGCCGGCGCCGACAACGTGGACGAACGCCAACTGGTGCGCACCGAGGCCATCATCAACTCCATGACCGGCTACGAGCGCCACCACCACGAAGTCATCAGCGGCAGCCGCCGCAAGCGCATCGCTCGCGGCTCGGGCACCAGCGCCCAGGAAGTCAACCAGCTCCTGCGCCAGTACGCCCAGATGCGCAAGATGATGAAGTCCATGGGCAAGGCCAGCTTCGGCCGCCGGCTTGCCGGACTGAAGCTGCCGGGGATGTAAGCGTTTCCGGTTTTCAGTTTTCGGTTTTTCGTTTCGGCTTCTCGGACCTCGCGGTGGGGCAGCTATCTCAAGATAGCTTGAACCAGAAACCGAAAACCAAAAACCATAAACCGTAACTCATGCGCTGGCGCGGCTCCAATCCCGAGTACGACGCGGTCACCGGCGGAACTTTGCAGGAGCGGCTAGACGCCCTCAAGACACGCGCCCGCTCGCTGCTGCCGCCGGAGATCATCGCCATCCACGACCGCGCCACGCAGGAACTCCAGGCCTCAGGGCTGGCATCGCGCATCCTGCCGGTGGGCGCAACCGCGCCCTCGTTCGAGCTGCCAGACCGCAACGGCAAGATGGTGCGCTCGGACGGCTTGCTGGCCCTCGGCAGACTGGTGGTGTCCTTTTTCCGCGGACGCTGGTGCCCCTACTGCATCGCGGAACTCGACGCGCTGCAGGCAGCGCTGCCCCGCATCCGCGAAGCCGGCGCATCGTTGATGGCCATTTCTCCGCACACCGTCCGGCAGACAGACTTCCTGGTGGACCAGCACCATCCCGGGTTTCCCGTGCTGAGCGACGCCGGCAACGCTGTGGCTCGGTCCTTCGGACTGGTCTATGAAGTCCCGGCTTACTTGCGCGAGCTTTACCAGCGCTCCTTCATCAACCTGCCACTGGCCAATGGCGATTCGAGTTGGGAGCTGCCCCTGCCCGCCACTTATGTCCTGGACCGCGACGGCACGGTACTCTACGCCTCTGCCGACCCCGACCCCGCGCACCGCGCCGAGCCGGAAGAAATCCTCAGCGCGCTCATCCGCCCTCGCCCGTAGAGTGGGTTGCAAGCCATCTGGGTCGGAAATCTGGATGGCGTTGCCCTGTATCAGGGCACGACTTCAGTCGTGCCGCCCAGGACCGCATAGGGCAGGGGCTTTAGCCCCGGAAGTACAAAAAGGCCGCCCCGATTTCTCGGAGCGGCCCGTTGGTTCCAGTTCAGCTTCCTACTTCTACCAGCCCACGTCCCTCAGCAACTCCAGCGTGAGGTCTTGGGGAGATTGCACGCTGTGCGTGGGGTCAGCGTTAATGGACGGCTCCATCAGTTGGTTGGAGTGGCGATGGTGTCCCAGTGCGAAACCGAGGATCCGCCCTGCACCGGGTTGGGGGTGAAGATCAAGGGTCGGCCCGCCGCATCAGCACCGGCCCGTATGGTCAGATTGACGCCCACGGTCGCGTTCACCGTGCCCAGCCCCAGCGCCGTAACGATGGTGTTTCTGTCCGCCAGGGAGACGCTGACCGTCGGAATCGTGACCGTTCCCGGCGGGATGGTGGCATCGTCGCCCAACCCCGGCGGAGTGCCGGCAACGTTGTTGCCGATGATTACCGCGGTGGCGCCGGCCGTCTGCGCCCGGAGCGCCTTGGACTCGAAGGTGCAGAGGCCCCGATCAATCAGCGCGATCTTACCCGTCAGGCTCCAGCCGCTAGCGGCTCGCAGCCGTTGGTCGAAGTACCGGGCCCCGGTGCCAAGGGGGCCTTTCGAGGCAGCACGGTGCCAACTCGGTTGCCGCCTCGTGGCCGGGCCCGGCGCTTCTCCATCCGAAAGTTGCCAAGCGCGCGTCCCTGGGCGATAATTGAAGTTTGTCGGCGGCCCTCCGCAAGCACTAGAAAGGACAAATTCTTCCGTGTTAATGATTCGTCTGGCGCGCACTGGTGCGCACAAGCAACCGCAGTACCGCATCGTAGTGATCGAGAAGGCGCGCGCCCGCAATGGCCGTTGCACGGAGATCGTGGGGACCTACAATCCCCGCACCAGCCCGGCCACCGTGGAGCTCAAGCGCGATCGCATTGACTACTGGGTCTCCAAGGGGGCGCAGCTTTCCGACCGGGTGTCCAAACTGCTGGCCAAGTCGGCCGTCCCGCTGGCCGGGGCCGGGACCGCGGCCTGAGGGTGGCGGTCGGGACGCTTTGGTTTTGGCCCTTCAGGGTTCGGCCCACAGCCAGGAGGTTTCGCTTATGACCGGCGAACAGGCTGGGGACATGCGGGCGTTGGTCGAGCAGATTGCGAAGGCTCTGGTCGACGAACCCGAACAGGTCTCCGTACAACAGGTGGACGGCGAGCAGGTGGTGGTGCTGGAACTGCGCGTCGCTCCCAATGATCTGAGCAAGGTGATCGGCAGGCAGGGACGCACCGCGCGCTCCTTGCGCACCATCCTGGGCGCCGCGGGCATGAAGCTGCACAAGCGCTTTACGCTGGAGATCTTGGAATAAGCGGGCCCTACGTCAGCATCGCGCGTGTGCTTCGGCCCCGTGGACGCCGTGGCGAAGTGGTCGCCGAGCTGCTCAGCGACTTCCCTGATCGTCTGGCCGAGCGGCGGAACCTGCTGGCCCTCGCGCCCGGCGGAACGCACCGCGAGTTGGAACTGGAAGAACACTGGCTGCATCAGGGACGCTTGATCCTGAAGTTCCGCGGCGTGGACAGCATCAATGAAGCGGAGACGCTGCGCGGCTTCGAGATTCAGATCCGCCGCGAGCAGCGCGTTCCGCTGCCGGCGGGCTCGGTGTACGTCAGCGACCTGATCGGTTGCACGGTGTCGGACGTGGCCGGCGGGCAGGCACGAGGAATCGGAGTGATTGCGGATGTGCGCTTCGGCTCCGGCGACGCCCCGCTTCTGGAGGTGCGCGACGGCAGTATCGAACATCTGGTTCCCTTCGCCGAGGCCTACTTGAAGCGCCTCGACCTGGAAGCCAGGATCGTGGAGATGGATTTGCCGGAAGGCTTGCTCGACCTTGCGCAGCAGGAAGGCGGGCGCTCCGGCGCCGGGCGTAAGCGCAGATGAAGTTCGAGCTCCTGACCATTTTTCCGGATTTTTTCCGCGGGCCGCTGGACTTCGGGATCATCCGGCGCGCGCGCGAAGCCGGGCTGATTGATATCGGAGTGCAAGACCTGCGGACGTTCACCCGCGATCGCCATCGCACCGTGGACGACCGGCCGTTCGGAGGCGGGGAGGGCATGGTTCTAAAGCCCGGCCCCATCTTCGAATGTGTGGAATCGCTGGGCGTGGCCTCGCGCGAGGCGCGGTTAGCGGGAGGGGCGCGGGAGTCGGTAGTGCTCTTGTCGGCCCAGGGCGCGCTGTTCGCGCAGCCCATGGCGGCAGAGCTGGCCGCGCTCGACCGGGTGGTACTGATCTGCGGGCGCTACGAAGGAGTGGATGAGCGCGTGAGCGCCGTTTTGGCCGACCGCGAAGTTTCTATCGGCGACTACGTGCTCAGCGGCGGCGAACTGGCCGCGGCCGTGGTGCTGGACGCCGTAACCCGCTTGCTGCCGGGCGCGCTGGGCAACCAGGCTTCCGCGCAGCAGGAAAGCTTCAGCCGGACGCAGGCGGTGCAGACGGAAGGGCCGGTTTCCACCTGTTCCTCCGGAGGCTTGCTCGACTACCCGCATTACACGCGGCCGGCGGAGTATCGTGAATGGAACGTGCCGGAGGTGCTGGTTTCCGGCAACCATGAGCAGGTGCGGCGCTGGCGCCGCCGTATGGCGCTGGAGAAAACTCTGCGCAACCGCCCCGACCTGATCGAGGACCTGATGGCAGGGCTCAGCGAAGAAGACGGCCGCTTGCTGGCTGAAATCCGCAGCGGCAAAAAGTAATGCAGCAAGAACGGACGCAGTAAGAAGTCATGGGGCCGGTAGTCATATAGAATCTGTCATCCCGAGCGAAGCGCGACTGAGTCCGCCGTGGCGGACGAAGGGAGCGCGTAGTCGAGGGATCTTGGTTCTTGTTCCGGAATCAGCAGTGCTGGAGTGCTGGAATCTTTCGCCCCGCGAGGGGCTAACCGAGGAACTCATCATGTCGATTTCACCGATCATGGACAAAGTCCTGGCCAAGCTGCAGCGTACCGATCTTCCCTCCTTTCAGCCCGGCGACACCGTGCGCGTGCAAGTGAAGATCACGGAAGGGGACAAGGAGCGCCTCCAGGCCTTTGAAGGCACGGTGATCGCTTACAACCGCGGGCCGCAGGCCACCTTCACGGTGCGCAAGATGAGCTTCGGACAGGGCGTGGAGCGTATCTTCCCCGTCAACTCCAAGGTGCTCGACAAGATCGAAGTGCTGCGTTCCTCCCGCGTGCGCCGCGCCAAGCTCTTCTACCTGCGCGCGCTCAAGGGCAAGCACGCCCGCCTGCGCGAAATCGAATAGCTTGTGTAGCCCGGCCGCCCTCGGCCGGGCTGGTAGATTGGTGTGGAAGCGGGCGACCCGCCCGCGCTCGTGTAGCCCGGCCGCCCTCGGCCGGGCATTTGATTGTAGCGCCGGCTTCCAGCCGGCTGTCGCGCGGGCATCCTGCCCGCGCACGCCTATGTGGAAAACTTCCCCTTGCCCCAACCTCCCTTCCGGGCCAAACTCCCTGCAACTCTCATGAGTCGAATCGCGCGCCGCCGGACAGACGTCGATCTTTCTCCCTCCGCCCGCAAACTGCGCCTTCTGAAGCGGCTGCGCTGCACGCTGCGTTACGAAAAGCTGGCCTGGGCCGCGGGCGCCACCCGGATTGCCGGAGTGGACGAAGCCGGGCGCGGCTCGCTGTTTGGGCCGGTGGTGGCGGCTGCCGTCATCCTCGACCCGGCGTATCGCATCCGCGGATTGCGCGATTCCAAGCTCCTGCCCGCGGAACGCCGCGAGGAGCTCGCGGAACGCATTCGCGAGCATTCGCTGGCGCGCGCCGTGGCTGCCGTGGACGCCTCCCGCATCGATCAGATCAACATCTACCAGGCGTCGCGCGTCGCCATGCTGGAGGCCGTGAATCAGCTCTCTCCCGCGCCCGATCATCTGCTGCTCGACGCCATGCGCATCGCCCATTCCTGCCGCCAGATTTCCATCATTCACGGCGACGCGCTCTCCGCCTCCATTGCGGCCGCGTCCATTCTCGCCAAGGTGGAGCGCGACCGCCTGCTGCGCGAGTTCGACGAGCTTTTCCCCGGCTACGGCCTGGCCTCCAACAAGGGCTACTGCACGCCCGATCACCTGGCCGCGCTGCGCCTCCACGGACCCTCGCCGCTGCACCGGCACTCTTTCGCTCCTGTCTGGCAGTCGGCTTCGCCCCAGGAGGCCCTGGCCTTCATGCGCGAAGAGCTGGCCCCGGACCCCGCGGAGCCCGAAAGAGCCGAAGTCTAGAGCTGTGGAGGCGGGAGAAGTTCTCATCCACTTGTCTCACCTCTGTCCCTTGCGATGGATGGAACCTGGCCGCCGGGCGTAGGCCACGATAGCAAGCAGGAGCACGAGGGCGAGCGTCACCACGGCTCGCGGGGCCTCGGCATGACGCAAGTGCGTCACCGTGGCGCCCATCATCACTGCGATCAATACGGTGGCGCCGTACGCTGCAAGCCTGGGTATCAACAGGGCCAGAGCACCAAGCAACTCGATCGCGCCGATCACCAGGTAGAACTTCTCCGGGTAGCCGTATCCTCGGAACCTTGCGACCCACCCCGGACTGCTCATCAGTTTGGGAACGCTTGCAGCCAGAAAAGGAAATGTCAGTACAACTTGAAGTACCCAGAGGGCGATAGCCCTTGTTTTGCTCATAGGAGTTCCTTTCACACCGGGAGTTGTTGGGGAGTCGTGGTGGCTGATACGCGGCTGCGCGAGAAAATGTTGCTTTCGGCGGCCGCTAATTTCAACGCCCTGTGGGAAAGGGACGGGAACTTGTTCAGGCTACGGCCGCGCTTTCCGCTTGCAACTTGAAACTCGAAACTCGAAACTGTCTTCATGCTTCGCCTGCTCTGCATAACCGCTCATCCCGACGACGAAGCCGGAGGCTTCGGCGGCACTCTGCTGCTGGCCCGCGACCGTGGCATTGAGACCTACGTGGTTTGCCTGACGGAGGGCAAGGCGGCCACGCACCGCGGCGGCGCCCAATCCGATGACGAACTGGCCGCCCTGCGCCGTCGCGAGTTCGCTACCTCCTGTGGAATGCTGAAGATCACTCGCGGCGAAGTGCTGGACTATCCCGACGCCGGCCTCGATCGCGTGGACTTCTACTCCGCGGTCGGCGACCTGGTCGGCCGCATACGCCGGCTGCGGCCGCACGTGGTCATCACCTTTGGGCCGGAGGGCGCCATTACCGCCCACCCCGATCACTCCATGTGCTCCAACTTCGCCACCATGGCTTACCACTGGGCGGGCCGCTCCAACCGTTACCCCGAGCAACTGCAGAACGGTTTGGCGCCACACCGCGCCCAGAAGCTCTACTACGCCACCGCGTTGTTTACTCTGCCCGACCGTCAGCCCGTGGCGCTGCCCCCGGCCACCGCCACCATCGACATCACGCCCCACCTGGAAACCAAGATTGCCGCCTTCCGCGCCCACACTTCGCAGTCGCCGCTGTTTCCGCTGTTTGAGGGCGCGGTGCGCAAGCGCGGCCACCACGAGTTCTTCCATCTCGCCGCCGCCTCCACTCCGCAAAAGCTGCAACCGGAAACCGATCTCTTCGCCGGCGTCACGGACGACTAGGTGGCAAGTGTGGAAGCGGGCGACCTCGCCCGCACTTGTGTAGCTCGGCCGCGCTGTCTTCCCGTCGAAAAGCCGCCGCATTCTCTGGTGATATCATTCCGCCTGTGTCGGGGAAACCGCATCGCGGCGTGTTCATTACCATCGAAGGACTCGACGGTTGCGGCAAGAGCACGCAACTGGGCAAGCTGGCTGCCACCCTGCGCCAGCAGGGCCGCGAAGTGGTGGTGACGCGCGAGCCCGGAGGCACGCCTCTCGGAGAAAGAATCCGCGAGATCTCGCTCGATTCCCGCACCGCAGAGTTCTCCCCGCGGGCGGAAATGGCCATGATGTTCGCCGCCCGCGCCCAGCATGTGGACCAGGTAATCCTGCCGGCGCTCGAGCAGGGCGCCTTCGTGCTCTGCGACCGCTTCACCGACTCCACCGAGGCCTACCAGGGCGGCGGCCGCCAACTGGGCACGGCGCCGGTGCGCGCTCTGCACAAGCTGCTGTGTCACGGTCTCGAGCCCGACCTCACCATCCTGATGGATTCCGACGTGGAAGCCAGCGTGGAACGGGCCCGGCGCCGAAACCGCCTGCGCGAGTCGAAGCAGTCACGCACTCAGTCCCACGGCAAGCGCGACCCGGCAGCGAACAAAGCAGCCAACGAGAGCCGCTTCGAACATGAAAGCCGCGAGTTCTTCGAACGCGTGCGCGACGCCTATCTGGCAATTGCCCGGCGTGAGCCGGAACGCGTGGTGGTGGTGAACGCCCGCCGCCCCCTCCCGCAGGTGCAACGGGAAATCTGGAGCGCCGTGCGCGAGCGCGCCCTGCGCGCGGCGCCACGATAGACTGTCTAGTCGGAGTTTGTCATCGATAGACTGCCTAGTCGGAGTTTGTCATCCCGAGCGGAGCGAGACTGAGTCCGCCGCGGCGGACGAAGGAGTGCGTAGTCGAGGGATCTTGGTTTTGCTTTTCCTGAGTAGAGCACTCTCATGGGATTCAACGATTTTTACGGCAACCAGGAAACGCTCCACAGCCTGCGCGAAATGCTGGCACGCCGGCATTTTCCGCACGCACTCATCCTCTCCGGACCCGCGGGCGCGGGCAAGTACACGCTGGCGCAGATGCTGGCTAAGGCGCTGAACTGTCTAGCCGCGCCCGCCGGCCTGCCCGACTTCTGCGGCGAGTGCGCCAATTGCACGCGGATCGCCCAGTGCGACGACCTCGACGCCCGCCTGCACGAAGCCGCCGAGGCGCGGGAAGGCCTGCGCGAAGCCGACCGCAAAGACACGCGCATTTTCGTGCAGAGCCATCCTGACGTGCTGGTGGTTCCGCCCGATCCGCCGCAGATGATGATCAAGGTGGGCCAGGTACGGCAGGTAATTGGCAGCATTTACTACCGACCTTCGGCGGGCCGCGAGCGCGTCTACATTTTCACCGCGTCCGCGTTCATGAAAGAGGCGGCCAATTCCCTGCTCAAAGTCCTGGAGGAGCCTCCGGAGTACGCCACCTTGATTCTGCTGGCGGAGAATCCCGGAGAACTGCTGCCCACCATCCGCTCGCGCTGCTTCCACGCCATCCTGGCCCCGCTCCCGGCGGCGGAGATCGAAGCGCTGCTGGCCCAGCGCCATCCAGATTGGAACCCGCGCCAGCGTTCGCTGGTGGCGCGGCTTTCCGGCGGCGCCGTGGGCAGCGCCCTGCAGTTCGACCTGGCCGCGTACGTGGAAACGCGCACCCACGCGCTCACCATTCTCAACGGAGCCCTGGGCGCCGGCGACCACAGCGCGCTCTTCCAGGCCACGGAGCAATACCGTGCCGCCGCCGGCGACCGAGACAAGACCGGCCGGCTTCTGCGCATCCTCTACGGCCTGCTCCAGGACGTGATGCTGGCGCAGGCGGGGACGGCGGACCTGGTGCGCAACCCCGACATCCTGCCGCAGATCGAGCGCTTGTCCGCGGCCACCGATTTCGCGTGGCTCACGCGCGCCGCGCAGGGCCTCGCCCAGGTGGAAGCCGGCATGCGGCGCAACCTGCTGCAATCGCTTTCCTTGGACGCCTTCGCCACGGCGCTGGAACCGGAGCCGCATCCCCGCACGCCCGCATGACCTCGGCGGCTCTGGCCCCAAAACTTTGAGGCCCTCCTTGCAGAGGGCCTCGGGTTTGCTCGACTCTTCCAGCGCTACCAAGTGAAGCGCACGGCGAACTGCACCTGCCGCGGGTTGTGCGCCGACTTGATTTTGCCGAAGTCGGGGTTGACGAAGCGCACCAGATCCAAGGTGACCGGATCGCGAAACACGGAGCCATCCGTGCTGAGCAGGCTGATGGGGTTGTAGAAGTTCGCCCGGTTGGTGAGGTTGTAGATCTCCGCCCGGAAGCTCAGCGTCTTCCCTTCCCCGATCGCAAAGCCTTTTTGGATAGCCACGTCGAAGTTGGTGAAGTTGGGTCCGGTGAACTGGTTGCGGCGGCTGTCGCCGGTACACGCCCGGCCCAGTTCGGGGAGCAGCGGGCTGACGATGCCCGGCAAGAGAGTGATCTCTCTGATGCATTCAATGAGTGGCAGGCGGAGGTTGGTGTGATCCAGGGCAGCGTTGGGGTTGTCGCTGACGATCACCTCACCCAGCAGGTCCACCCGCATGGTGACTTCGCCGAGGATGGGCCCGGCAAATATGGTGAACGGCTGGCCGGACTGGGCTGCGAAGATGCCGCTGATTTGCCAGTTGCCCATCCACTTGGACTCTTTCCACAGGGGCACGTCCCAGGTGTAGTCCAGCACGAAGCGGTGCTTGGTGTGGAAGTCGGAGCGCCCCAGTTCGTCGAACAGGAAGTTGAACGGATCCTGCGGCATCAGGTAGCGGCTGGTCAGGATGCGTCCGGCCCCGGTAGTGGTGACGGCTGCGGAGGAAAAATCCAGACTCGGGAACACCAGCGGATTATTGAGGCAGGACGCGGGCGAGGTGCCAATCAGGCACAGGATGGCGGCATTGCTGCTCAGCCCGCGCTGATAGAACAGCCCGAAGTTGTTGAGCGTGTCCGGGAGTGTGGGGAAGAAACCAGTGGAAGCGTTGTCTTCCGAATTGGACAGGTTGTAAGCCGCATGCAGCCGCAGCCCGTGCCAGTCCGCGGCCCGCATCCGCACCATCATCGAGTGGTAGCTCGACTCCGCCTGGTTGGTCATGGTGTACACCGGGGAGAACACGAAGTTGCCCGCGCGCTGGTTGGGGAAGAGGAAGGCCGCGTTGTACTCAAAGAGCTGCATCTCCTCCTGGTAGTTGCTGTTGAACACCACCGGCAATTGCTTGCCGGAAGTGCCAATGTAGGCCACTTCAAACGCCAGGTGGCTGCCCACCGCCTGCTGCACGGAAGCGCTCATCTGGCGCGTGTACGGCGCATTGGAGTGCACCAAGTCGCGCGCGTACACCGCAAAGGGATGTGCGGAAACGCTGTAGAGGCTGTTGGGGTCCACGCCATTCAGGGTGGTTGCCGCCTGCACCGCCGGGTTCAGGATGCTGTTGCCCACCGCGCAGGAACGGCCCCCGGGACAGAATCCGGTGGTGTCAAAGGCCACCGACCCGTGCAACGCGTTGGGGTTCGATCCCTTCGAAGTCGGCCGGTTGAACAGGAGCTGCGAGAAGTGGCTGAGCGGCTGCTGGTCGTAGTACCAGCCGGCGCCGAAACGCAGCACCGTCTTGCCGCCGCCGAACAAGTCCCAGGCTATGCCGCCGCGCGGCCCTGCGTTGTTGCGGTCGCTGTTCCCCAGCCTTCCATCTCCCTGGGAATCGCAAACCCATGGACCGGGCAATCCCACGCCGCCGAACGCAGGCGCCACCGCATCCGGCGCACCCTGGGGGAATCCCAGGGCAGATCCGCAAGCGTTGCCGTGGGGGTCAATCACCGGCCCCACGCGGCCCTGCTGCACCAGCCCGTTGGCTGAGGGATCGAAGTTGAAAGCCCGATCGCCTCGGTCCTCAGGCACGGAGAAGAACTCGTAACGCAGGCCGAAGTTGATCGTCCAGCGCGGGTGGAACCGCCAGGTGTCCTGCAGGTAACCCGCCAGCACGTAGGAACGGAAGTTGCCGCGGTAGGGCTCCGTTTGGAACTGGGCAAACTCGAAGCTGGGCCGGTCGAACGCCCGCATGCAGGTCGCGTTGCAGCTCATGGCGTTGCTGGTGAACTGCCCGATGTTGGCCGAGAAGATGAACCCGCGGGTGAACGCCCCATTCAGGCTGTTGTTGCGCAGATGGCGGAACTCCCCGCCCATCTTCACCGAGTGCTTGCCGATGGAGACCGAAAGGTTGTCGGCAAAAAATACGGTGGTGTCCCGCCGCTCGCTGGGCGCGGAGAGCGGCGCCCCCAGGCGCGCGAACGGGAACTGGTAATCCAGCGTGGGACGCATCAGGAAGGTCCCTCCGGCCTCCGTCCAATTCGGCATGGCGCCGTTGGAGCCCGGAATCGCTCCCGAGTTCTGCTGGTCAATGCCGGTCAGCAGGATGGTGGGAAGTTCGGAAAACGGAATGTTGAAACCGGGATCGCCGATGCTGGTGGCGTCGAACCGCCGGTCCTGCGCCTTCTCCTCCACATTGAACCGGTTGAACCCTAGCCGGAATTCATTGATCGCCGCCGCACTGACCGTTCGCGAGTAGGTAATCACCAGGTTGTGGTTGAACGCGTCCCGGAAGGCCCCATTCCCCGGATAGCTGCCCGTCTCCGGCAGGGTGGCGTCGTGCAGCTGATCCAGTTTTTGGCCCGCGTAACGCACCGTCCAGGAATCGCGTTCCGAGGAGGTATGATCCGTGCGCAGAATCAGGTTGTGCACGTTGGTATAGTTGGGCGCTTCGCCCCGGAAGAATTCCAGCACCCCGGGGACTCCCACCACGGTGGGTGCGGGAAACAGGCTCAGGACATCCTGCGCCAGCACATAGTCCGGATCGGTGGCCAGAAAGCCAAACGTGCCCGTGCCGTACGGGTCGAACGTGCGGTCAAAGGTAGTGGGGACGCGCTCGAACACCGGGTTGGGATTGTCAATGCGCGTACCTTCATAGCTCGCGAACCCGAACCACTTGTCCTTGATCAGCGCTCCCCCGGCGTTGATCCCGAACTGCTGCGACGAAAACGGCCGGTCGAAGCGGTCGTTGGCCGCCAGAATGGCCGCCGCATCAAAGCGGGTGTTGAGCCCCAGGCCGCCGCCCACGCAGGCATTGGGCACCCCAGCGGCAGTGATGGAGTTCGTGCAAAACCCGTTCGCTTCCGCCGTGGCCGCATATTCGTTGTAGGTCAGGGGAGCACGGGGCGCGAGGGTGAGGGCCGGTGCGGTGGTGCTGCCCGCGCGTCCCGCTGCCTGGTCAAAGGTCGTGCCGTGGTACACCGACAACGGACTGTCCGCATTGAAGGCGTCGCTGGCAAAGTACCCGAAGGCGCTGCCGTGGAACGCGTTTCCGCCCCGCCGGGTCACGATGTTCACCACTCCGCCCTGGCCGCGCCCGAACTCCGCCGACGCTGTCGAAGACACCACCCGAAATTCCTGCACCGCATCGTTCACTACAAACGGAATGGCCTGGTTGGAACTGGAGGCCACGTTGTCCGCCCCGTCCAGCAAGAAGTTGTTGGTCGAAGGCCGCGTGCCCGCGATGCTGAACGACGCCCCCGCCAGCTCCGACCCCGCTTCCGTGTCGCGCACGTTCGGGGTCAGCAGTCCCAGGGCAAGAAAGTTGCGGTTGTACAGAGGTAGCGAACGCAACTGGTCGCCGGTGATCACGCCGCTGATGGTGGTGCTCACCGACTCGTTGCCCACGTCCTGGGCGGACACCGTCCGCACCTCGACCGGCGCGTCCGCGGCTACCACCTGCTCGGTGAGCGGCGGCAGGATCACGCGCTCGTCGCCCACGTTCACAGACACTCCGCCGCGAATGTCCAGCGCCCGGCCTTCTTTGCTGGCGGTGAGGCGGTAGTCCTCCGCGGGCGGCACTTCGGCGAAGTTGTAGGAACCGTCCGCGCCCGTGGTGGTGGTGCGCGAAAAGCCCAGCCCCGAATTTTGCAACAGCACCGTCACTCCGGACATGGGCTGGCCGCCGCTGTCATACACGGTGCCGTACACCACCGCGTTCTGCGTGGCCGCCCACGCCGTCGCCGTCAAAAGCAGGATTCCCAGGAAAAGTAACGCCCAGCGTGCCGTCCGGCTCATAGTTCCTCCCAACGTGGGTTCGGTCATGCGGGTAGCTGGAGCGGATTATAGAACAGACGCTCCGGGAAAAATCCATCGTCATGGAGAGCGGTGCCCAGGTTGCAATCGCTCGGCCCGAACCGAGACGCCGGCGCCTGGTCCAGGACCGGGATTGTCAGGCCCGCTTCGCCTGTGCTAGCTTTACCCCAACATCCGAACGGCCCACACGACCCAGGCGATGGTGGACCGGCCCCGCCCAGCCTCCAGCTTCCGCTCCGTCTCCCAGGGAAGACTAGCGACAGGGCATGGCCATACCGCCCGCCACTCGGCGTTGGCTTCCGGATCCTCCGAGGTGCGGTGATGCGCAAAGACGAGCTGGATGCGGGAGCAGCACGGCGCGCGCCGGAAGCGGAAGGCTTCGGCAACCGCAAGCTGATCCGTCCTACGCTGCCGCGACCCGCCGACGCCGGCGGTTTGCATGCCGTGGTACCCGACCACGAGCGCGCGGCGCAGCCCGACCGCCCCGGCCCTGCCGGCCGGAAGGTGGCTCCTCCCGAGCAGACCCACGCCGAGAATTTCTACTACCAGAAGCAGATGCAGTCGCACACCCCTCTGGTCATTGTGCTCCAGGACGGAGAGGAAATCCGCGGCGTGCTGGAGTGGTACGACAAGCGCTGCCTCAAAATCGTCCGCACCGGCGGCCAGTCCAACCTGCTCATCTACAAGCCCAGCATCAAGTACATCTTCAAGCAGGCGGAAACCGACCCCGAGCCCGGCAACCGCTAGCCGGACGCGAAAAGATCCGTAGCGCCGGCGTCCCGCCGGCTGTTGTGGCGGCATCTTGCCGCCACTCAAGCAGAAATCAATGGTGAATCCCGTTGACAACGACGGCTATGTCCTTTACTATCCGCGCCTTGGTGCAGCCTCCCCTGCACGGGTTGCGTCCGCCGCTGGCGGGCCTTCCGGGAGTGGCTCCGTGATTAAGCTCGACATCATCAACGAAGTCGTGGGCAAAACCGGCATCACCAAGACCAAGGCCGAACTGGCGGTCGAAACCGTGTTCGACGCCATGAAGCGCGCCCTGACCGCCGGCGACCGCATCGAACTGCGCGGCTTCGGCGTCTTCAGCGTGCGCCCCCGCAAGACCGGCATCGGTCGCAATCCGCGCACCGGCGCCGAAGTCTCCATCCCCCCGGGCAAGGCGGTGCGCTTCAAGCCCGGAAAGGAATTGCAGTCCATTGACTGACCTCGCGGCGCGCTCGCGCCGGCGGCCCTCCCATGTCTGAGCCGACGCCGCCCCTTCCTTCCAACGGCGACCGCCCGCTTCCCTACCCTGTGTTCGTGGCCCGTCCCATGCGGCGGCGCTACCGGCTGCACGCCATCCTGTTCATCGCCACGGTGTTCACCACCCTCGCCGTGGGCTCGCGCCTGCAGCATAACTTCAACCGCCACTACCCCGCCTACTCCACCGATGCCGACTACTTTCCCCTGTACTGGGCCATGCGCCAGCCCTCGCGGCTGCTGCTCGGCATTCCTTTTTCTCTCGCCTTGATGGGCATTTTGCTGGCTCACGAAATGGGACACTTCCTGCTCTGCCTGCGCTACCGCGTGCAGGCCACGCTGCCTTTCTTTCTGCCCGCGCCCACGCTCATCGGAACCATGGGCGCCTTCATCCGCATCCGCTCACCCATTCCTTCGCGCCGGGCGCTGTTCGATATCGGTATCGCCGGACCCATTGCCGGCTTCGTGGTCGCCGTCGTGGCGCTGGCCGTGGGCTTGATGCTCTCCGTGGAAGCTCCGCTGATTGTCGCGCACTCGGAATTGAAGCTCGGCTATCCGCTCATCTTTCAATTGCTGTGGAGCGTGCTCCCCCTCCCGGACCTTGGCAGTGGGTCCTCCTCACTGGCCGGCGTTTACTTCCACCCCGTGGCCATCGCCGCCTGGGTGGGCATGTTTGCCACCGCGCTCAACCTCATGCCCGGCGGCCAATTCGACGGCGGCCACATCATGTACGCCCTCGTACCCCGCTCCCACCGCGTTCTGACCATGCTCACTGTGCTGTTGCTGGTGCCCATGGGAATGAACCTGTGGCAAGGATGGCTGATCTGGGCCATCATCCTGCTCATCACCCTGCTCCTCACCGGCGCCCGCCACCCTCGCATCCCCTTGGACGAGGGCCTCGACGGCAAACGCTACCTGCTCGCCGCCTTTGCACTGCTCATGCTGCTGCTCACCTTTGTCCCCGCACCCTTCGCCGGAGCCGCCTTGGGCGGCGAGTAGGGCCGGAACCTCGCGCGAGCAGTAGTCGGGAAACGAAGCCATGTGACAGTTCGAAAACTGTCACACTGCCTGTTGGAGCCTTGTCCTTCTCCAGCCTAGCGTTCTAGAGTGCAGCAGGGGAGCATGGGGCGTCCGATGGCCACTTACGTTTTCATGAGCGCGGCCGCACTCGTGGCCTTGTTCTTTGTCGTCGTCATCGCCAACACGGTGCACATCTCGCCTAGCCGGGATCTTCCTTCAGCCGTCGAGCCCATCCCAATCGAGTCGCACGCGGTGGCGGAAAGACTCGCTGCGTCCTTGCGAGTTCCGACTGTCTCCCACGGACCGGACGCACCCGTCGAAGCGGAAGCCTTGCGCAACTTCCACGCTGTGTTGGAGCGAAGCTTTCCCAGGGTTTACGCGACGCTGCGTCGTGAGGTTGTCAACCAATTCAGCCTCCTCTTCACTTGGCAGGGCTCCGATTCGAGCCTCCGGCCGATCCTGCTGCTGGCCCATATGGACGTCGTGCCAGTGGAAGCGGAGACAGAATCGGACTGGACCCATCCCCCGTTCTCCGGGGCCATCGCCGAAGGACAGATTTGGGGACGCGGCGCCCTTGATGACAAGTCGGCTGTGTTGGCCACGCTGGAAGCCGTGGAATACCTCCTCACCCAGGACTTCACTCCCCGGCGAACCGTCTATCTGGCCTTCGGTCACGACGAAGAAACACGTGGCCGGAACGGCGCCGCACGAATCGCTGCCTTGCTTGCGGATCGGGGGGTGCGTTTCGAGTTCACCCTCGACGAAGGCTCGGTAGTCGCACACAACCTGGTTCCCGGTGTCACTCGGCCCGTCGTCCTGATCGGGCTGGCGGAGAAAGGGTACGTTTCCGTAGAACTGACCGCGACCAGCGCCGGAGGCCACCCCTCGATGCCGCCAAACCCCACTGCTGTGGGAAAGCTGGCGCGGGCTATCCATCGCTTGGAAACACAGCAAATGCCGGCGGCGCTCAGACCGCCGGCCTCGGAAATGTTCCGGCACCTCGCTCCAGAGATGCCGTGGACTTCGCGAGTGCTTCTCGCCAACCGCTGGCTGTTCGATCCTCTGATTCTCTCCCGCCTCGAACCAAGCCCTGCTACGAATGCACTCGTCCGAACGACAACCGCTCCTACCATGGTTCAGGGTGGCGTCAAAGAGAACGTCTTGCCCAGCGAGGCGCGGGCTGTCATTAACTTTCGCATCTTGCCCGGTGATTCCGTTTCCGCCGTGCTTAAGCACGTCGAGGCAACCATTGCCGACTCTGAAATCACCATGCGTCAGGTTGCCGAGGGTACGGATCCGTCCCCCGTTTCCGACAGCAATGCCTCAGGCTATGCCGCCCTGCGGCAAACGGCGTATCAAGTCTTCCCCGACGCTACCGTGGCTCCAAGCCTCGTGATCGCAGCAACCGATACCAAGCACTACGTAAAGCTGGCCGACAACTGCTATCGCTTCCGGCCCATGCGCCTCGATCGCGACGACCTCAAGCGCATCCACGGTGTGAATGAGCGAATTTCAGTGGAGAATTACGTCGGGATGATCCGCTATTACGTGCAGCTTCTGCGGAACGTAGCAGGGCCCGTCGAACGCTAGAGTAGCGCCAGCGCATCCACGTCCACAATCACGTTCGCCCGCGAAATCTTCTCCGCATCGGCGTAAACCAGCAGCGCGCGCAGCGTCGCGTTCAGCCGCTTGCGGCTGGCCGACTTGAGCACGAAGTGATAACGATAGTCGCGCTTCAGGCGCACGATGGGCGCCGCCGCCGGACCCAGCACTCGCAGGTCTTCCGGGCGCTGCTTCGCTGTCTTCTCGAACCAGCGGCCCAGTAGCCCGGAAATGCGCAGCGCCTGCTCCAGCTTCGGGCTGCGCACCAGCACGTTGGCCACAGCGGTAAACGGCGGGTAGTGCATCATTCGCCGAAAGCGCGCTTCCTTTTCGTAGAACCCGGCATAATCGTGGCGGGCGGCAAACTGGATGGCGTAATGATCCGGATAATACGTCTGCAGCACCACCCGTCCCGGCGCCGTTCCGCGCCCGGCGCGTCCCGCCACTTGCGTCAGCAGTTGGAAGGTGCGCTCGGCGGCGCGGAAGTCGGGAAAGCCCAGCGCGAAGTCCGCGCCCACCACGCCCACCAAGGTGACCCCGTGGATGTCGTGCCCTTTGGCGATCATCTGCGTGCCGCTGAGGATGTCGAGCTCGCCGGCGTGGAATGCGCCCAGCACGCGCTCAAAGTCCTCGCGTCCGCGGACGGTGTCGCGGTCCAGCCGCCCAATGCGCGCCTGGGGAAAGGCCGCGTGCAGCCGCTCCTCCAGCTTCTCTGACCCGGAACCGAGAAAAAAGATGTACTCGGAGCCGCACTCCGGACAGACGCGCGGGATGGCGCGCGCGTATCCGCAGTAGTGGCACAGCAGCCGCTGCGCGCGCTGGTGGTGCGTGAGCGCGATGGCGCAGTTGACGCACTGCAGGGTCTTGCCGCAGGCCCGGCACAACGCTGCCGCCGAGTACCCGCGCCGATTGAGCAGCACCATGGCCTGCTCTCCGCGCTCCAGCCGCTCCCGCAATTCCGCCAGCATCCTTCGCGACAGCAGGTGTTCCTCGCCGGTCTCGCGGAACTCGGCGCGCATGTCCACCACCTCCACCTCGGGCAGCGGACGCTGCTCCACGCGCTCGCGCAATTCGAGCAGCGCGTACTTTCCGGAGCGCGCGTTGTGGAACGACTCCAGCGACGGCGTCGCCGACCCCAGCACCGCTGCCGCGCCCGACAGTTTGGCCCGAACCAGGGCCACATCGCGCGCATGATAGCGCGGCGTCTCCTCCTGTTTATAGGAAGAGTCCTGCTCTTCATCCACCACGATGAGCGCCAGGTCGCGCACCGGCGCGAACACTGCCGAGCGCGTCCCCACCACCACCCGCGCATCGCCGGCGCGGATGCGCCGCCACTGCTCGGCGCGCTCGCGGTCCGACAGCGCCGAGTGCAGCAGCGCCACTTCTTCGCCGAACACCTGGTAGAGGTTCGCCGCCGCCGCCGGCGTCAGCCCGATCTCCGGCACCAGCAGGATGGACGAGCGTCCCGCCGCCAGCACCGTCTGCATGGCCGCCAGGTAGACCGCGGTTTTTCCTGATCCGGTTACTCCGTGCAGCAGCGTGGCGGAAAACTTCGTCGCCGCTAACGCGGCCTTGATGGCGGCGAAGGCATCCCGCTGGGCTGCGGTGAACGCAGCCATCAGCGGCTGAATGTTGGGCGCAAGCCGGGAGACGCGGAAGCCCGCCGGCTCCTCCGGCTCCTTTTCCATGACCACCAGGCCACGCCTCACCAGCGTGATCAGAGTGCTGCGCGGAACCTCGAGCCGTTGCAGCGTCTCCATCGGCACGCGGCCGCCCGCCGAAGCCAGCGCCTCGATCAGCGTGCGCTGGTTGGCATTGAGCCTGCCTTCGGCGCTGCGCAGCACGGCCACGCTGCGGAAGCGGCGCGCGTCACGCACTGCGGATGCGTCCTCTCGCGTGATCCACTTCTTGCGCACCAAACCCGCCAGCAGCGCGCGGCTGGCGCGCGTGGCCGAACGCAGCGAAGTTTCCGAGACCTGCTCGCGGGCTGTCAGAGTATCGAGCACCCGGTACTCGGCCATCTGATCTTCCGGCGCTTTGCGTGAACGCAGCGACGATCCGCGCTCCGCCGATGTGTGCAGCGCTTCCAGACCGGCCTCAGTTATGCGATAGACCACCGCGCGCTTCACCTCCGTGATGGGCGGAAGCATGGCGCGAAACACTTCGCCCAGCGGCGCCAGATAGTAGTCGGAGATCCATCGCGCCAGGCGCATCAGGCCGTCGTCGAGAACCGGCGCATCGTCGAGAACGTTCAGAATGGTTTTCGCGGCGACTGGTGGCGGCCGGTCGTGCACCGCGGTCACCACGCCCGCCATCCGCAGGTTGCGAAACGGCACCAGCACGCGCGCGCCCACCACCGGTGTGGAAGCGGGCGACCCGCCCGGTGTGGCGCGGCTGCCCTCGGCCGCGATCCGATAGGTAAACGTCGTTTCCAGCGGAACCGGCAGCGCGACGTCGCAGAACTCAGGCATCAGGTAGAGATTACCGCAGAGATCGCACCAGGAGCGCCTGCTTCCTTACGGGGAGAGCGAGGGGAAGCGCGCGAGCATGAACACTGCCGCGAAGATGAACACGACAAAAGCTGCCACCGAGATCAGGCCCGTCCACACATATCGCAGGACCGGATGCTTCGTCTTCTGGAAAACGACTTGATTGATGCCCCAGGCTGCTCCGCCGCAGGCCCCGCCAATTGCGCCTCCGACGAACACCAGCAGGATGGGCAGGCCCAGCCAGACGTGCTGATACCACGTCAGTGCCTGTTTCGGCGGCTGTGGCGAAGTTGGCGGCGTGCTCATTCAGCTCGCCTGCTTCAGGGGCTTCATCTCCACCTGGGCCGGCTCCTTGGGAACGGCTTCCATGAAGCCCTTGATCCCGTTTATGCCGCTGCGGATAAAGTATTCCTGGCCGCCCTCCACGGTCAGAGGGACTTGAGAGACGGCTCCCGAAGAAGAAAAGATGTGTTGCCCTGCCGCCACTCGGCAGAACGCATAGGAGCCGTTCTTGAGGTCGGCGATCGGCGCGCCGTCACAGTAGATAAAGTGATCATTCCGCGAGCCTACGAAGCTCGGCAGGCGGTAAACGCACACCGTGGCCACGCTCGCGTCGTCGGTCGTGAGCCCGACGTTGAGCTGCCCGATCGAAATCTGCTCGTCCAGCTCCTCTTTCTGTTTGCGCCAGATGATCCAGGAAACCAGGCTCAGCGCCATGAAGATCAGCCAGGCTATGAAGATCCAGGGTTTCATGCAAGCACCCCCCCGCACGACTTCACCGCCACTCCAGCGCAGGGAATACTACCGCAAAGTCAGAAGGTTAGAGCGCCGGCGGAACTCAAACGCTCTTGCGCGGAACCGGGATCCCCAGGTACTCCATCACCATCTTCAGATCTTTCCAGGTCTCGCCCTTCTGCCGCGGATCGCGCAGCAGGTACGCGGGGTGGTAAGTCACAGCCAGGCGGGTTCCGCGGAAATCGTGCCAGCGTCCGCGCAGCGACGCCATGGATTCGTTCACCGCCAGCAGCGTCCTCGCCGCCACCGCGCCCAGGCACACGATCACGCGCGGCGCGATCACCTCGATCTGTCGCCACAGGAAGGGGGAACAGGTATCGCACTCCTCGCGCTCCGGAGTGCGGTTGCCCGGCGGCCGGCACTTGACTACGTTGGCGATGTAGACGTCGGCGCGCCGCAGCCCCATGCCGTCTTCGATCATCTTGGTGAGGAGTTGTCCCGCGCGGCCCACGAAGGGCTCGCCCTGCTCGTCTTCGTCGGCGCCCGGACCTTCTCCGATGAACATCAGTTCCGCCCGCGGGCTCCCCACTCCGAACACGATTTGCTTGCGGCCCTTGTGCAGGACGCAGCGCGTGCATTCGCCCAGGTCTTCGCGGATCACGCGCAGCTCGCTTGCGGGATCGGCGGCGCGCGTCAACGGAACCGCCGTCGGAGCGCCGACGTCCAGCAGCGCAATCTGCGCGCTGGAAGTCGCCGGCACGGCCGGCGTGGGAATCTCAGCGCCAGCTGCCGCATCGGCTTCGGCGCGCGGAGCGTCGCCGCGGCGGTAGAAGTCGTGAATGCCCAACTCGCGGTAGTAGTCCACGCGCGCGCGCAGGGCGCGCCGCTGCTCCTGACTCAAAGACTTTCGTGCGGCGAGGGAGTCGGACGTGTCGGCCATCATCAGCGTCCGCGAGTGGTGGCGGTAGCGGCGGGCTGACTGCCGGCCTTCTGCTTGAGGCGGACCACCGCGTCGAGCACGCGATGCGCCACTTCCCACTTCGACGTCTCCGGCACTTCCACAGTGTCGCCGGCAGTAAGGATAGTGACCGCGTTGCGGTCGGAGTCAAAGCCCGTGCCCGGACGCGACACGTCGTTCACCACGATGGCGTCTGCCGATTTCGCGATCAGCTTGCGCCGCGCGTTCTCCAGCACGTTTTCGGTTTCGGCGGCGAAGCCCACCAGGATCTGCGAGGTGCGCCGCTGCGCCAGTTCGGCCAGGATGTCGGCCGTGGGTTCGAGTTCCAGCGTCATCGCGCCCCGCCGCTTGATCTTTTCCCCGGCCGCGGCGCGCGGGCGGTAGTCGGCTACGGCCGCGCACTTGATCACGATGGACGCCTCCGCGAAGCGAGCCAGCACCGCATCGCGCATCTGTTCAGCGGTTTCGACCGCGACCACTTCTGCCGCACCCGGCGGAGTCAGTGCCGTCGGCCCGGTCACCAGGATCACGCGCGCACCGCGCCGCAACGCCGCTTCCGCCAGCGCGTATCCCATGCGTCCGCTGGAACGGTTGGTGAGGTAGCGCACCGGATCAATAGGTTCGCGCGTAGGTCCGGCCGTGACCAGAACGGTTTCTCCGGCCAGGTCTTGGACCGCGCCCAGCGCTTCGAGCACCGCCGCCACGATGACTTCGTTGGCCGCCAGCCGTCCCGGCCCCATCATGCCGCACGCCAGGTAGCCGGCGTCGGGCTCCACCACCTTCACACCCCGCTGCTTCAGCGTTTCGAGGTTCGCACGCGTGGCCGGATGCTCCCACATGTTCACGTTCATGGCCGGCGCCACTACCACGGGCGCGGTGGTGGCCAGGAAGAGCGTCGAAAGGAAATCGTCGGCCATGCCCTGGGCAAATTTGGCGAGAGTGTCGGCGGTGGCCGGCGCCACCACCAGCGCGTCAATGGATTGCGCAACTCCGATGTGCTCCACCGCGGACTCCAGGTTCGGTTCCGCGGCCCCCGATCCGAAAATCCCGGTGATGACCTTTTCTCCGGAGAGCGCGGCGAAGGTGAGCGGGCGGACGAACTCCTGCGCCGCCCGGGTCATGATTACCTGGACTTTCAGGCCGCGGTCCTGGAACTGGCGGACGAGTTCCGCCGCCTTGTAGGCCGCGATTCCTCCGCATACTCCCAGTGCAACCTTCATGAGCAGATTGTAGCAGCACGAGTGCGCCGTAGGCGTGACGTAGAGTAGCCCCGCGCTTCAGCGCTGGGTCAGCAGGAAAGCGAAATCGAGTCCCGTAGGGACGACGCAGAACATCTCGAACGCTCGTGTGGAAGCGGGCGACTCGCCCGCGCGGAGGCTTTGGCTTTGCCGCACAGCCCGACCTCGGCCGTTCCAACGCGAGGGCGCCGCCGGACGGCGACGAACTCAGGCCTTGCCCAGAGGCTGATCGAGAAGCTCGCCGGCGACCGCGGCCGCGGACTTGGGTTTCTCGGGCACGGTGTAGCTCACTTTGCCGGCCTGCACTTCCTCCTGGGCGATCTTGCAGGGTTTGCGGGACTGCGTTTCCACCAGCGGCTTGGCGCCGGACTGGATCTGCCGCGCGCGACGCGCGGTGACGAGCACGTAACGATAGTTGCTGTCGAATCCTTCCATGATGGCCTCTACACTTCCTTCCTCAACGGCCGCGCGACGCTGCACCCGGCGTGAACGTGGACAGCACCTGCTGTAATGGTTCCAGGCAATTCGCCTGCAAGCATCGTTCCGCGTCCACCATCATCTTACGCTCCTTGGCACTGGCTGTCTTGTCGGAGCGGCGCACGCGTTCGGAAAGCACGATCGCCTTCAGCGTGTCGATGGACTGCTCCAGACGATCGTTAATCAAAATATAGTCGTAACTGGGATAATTCTCAATCTCGCGGCCGGCCGTCGTCAGCCGCCGCTGGATCACTTCTTCCGACCGCATCTTTTCCGCCTCGCTTCGTCTGCGGAGCCGCTGCTCCAGTTCGGTGCGCGACGGCGGCAGAATAAAAATGCTGACCGCCTGCGGATATTTCTGTTTCATCTGCCGCGCGCCCTGCACGTCGATGTCGAGCAGCAGGTCGTGGCCGTGCTGCTCCGCCTCCTCCAGAAAGCGCCGCGCCGTTCCGTAGTAGTGCCCGAAGACTTCGGCGTGTTCCAGAAACTCGCCCGCGGCGATCATGCGCTCGAACTCCTCCCGTGCAACGAAGGTGTACTCGCGCCCGTCCTGCTCGCTGCCCCGCGGTTTGCGCGTGGTGTAGGAGATGGAAAATTCCAGCCGGGGCACGCTCTTGCGCAGTTCCGTGACCAGCGTGGATTTCCCCGAGCCCGACGGCGCCGAGATGATGTAGAGGATCGCGCTCATTCCACGTTCTGGACCTGTTCGCGCAGCTTCTCAATTTCCGACTTCATGGCCAGGCCGAGCTCGGTGATGCGCAAGCCTTCGCCCGCTACTCCCGTCGTCTTCGACAGCATGGTGTTGGCTTCGCGGTTCATTTCCTGCAGCAGGAAGTCCAGCTTCTTGCCCGCTTCGCCGTCCGCATCCAGCAGCGTCAGGAAGTGGCCGATGTGGGTTTCCAGGCGCACGATTTCTTCGCGGATGTCGCTGCGCTCCGCCACCATCGCGGCTTCCTGCAGGATGCGCTCCTGGTCCACGTGCGCGCCAATCAGCTCGCGCAGACGCGCTTCCAGCTTTTCCCGGCAGGCGCGCGACACCGCCTCGCGCAGCCCGTCCATTTCGCTGTTGGCGGCGCGCAAGCGTCCCGCGCGCTCCCGCAGTTCGCGCTCGATGCCGCGCCCTTCTTCCTGCCGCATCTCCGTGAGCTTCGCGATGGCCTGATCCAGTCCCGCGAGCACCGCCGCCTCCAGACCGTCGCTGGCCGCCTTCGCCGCGGTGAGGGCGCCGGGCATCTTGAGGATGGCGTTCAGGTCCGGCTCAGTCGCAACTCCGAATTCCTTCGCGGCGCTGCGAAACGCGCCCACGTAACCGCCCACTAGTTCCCGGTTCACCGTGAACTCGCTCGTGCCGCTGCGCTCCAGCGCCAGCGTGATCTCGAGGTGGCCGCGCGCAACCTTTTCCTTGAGCGCGCGCCGCAGCTTGATCTCCAGCCCGTCGAGTTCGGCGGGCAGCCGCATGTGCAGGTCGAGAAACCGATGGTTCACCGACTTGAGCGTGAGCGTGAACCCGGCGCGGTCGTCCGCCTGTCCTTGCACTTGCGCAAACGCGGTCATGGAGTGAAGTGGCATGAATTCTTCCGGAGCTACGGCTCGGCGCTGATCCTCGGTGCTTCCGCGTCCGCAAACTGCAGTTCGTACAACCTCCGATACGTCCCGTCGCGGGCCATCAGCTCGTCGTGCGAGCCACAGTCGGTAATGGTGCCGTTCTCCAGCACGACGATGCGGTCGGCACGGCGCACCGTGGAAAGACGGTGCGCAATCACCAGTACCGTGCGCCCGGTCATCAAAGTCTGCAACGCCGATTGCACCAGAGATTCCGACTCCGTGTCCAGCGCCGACGTGGCCTCGTCCAGAATCAGGATGGGAGCGTTCTTCAGCAGCGCGCGCGCGATGGCAATACGCTGACGCTCGCCGCCGCTGAGCCGCAGGCCGCGCTCGCCGATCATGGTGTCGTAGCCCTCGGGCATGGTTTCGATGAAATCATGGGCGCGGGCAGCGCGGGCGGCGGCGGACACGGCCTCGAGCGAGACGTGCGGCTGGCCGTAGGCGATGTTGTTGCGCACCGTGTCGTTGAACAGGATCGTGTCCTGGGTGACGATTCCAATCTGTTTGCGCAGCGACGCCAGGGTAAGGTCGCGCAGGTCGCGGCCGTCAATCGTCAAGCGCCCGGAAGTGACGTCGAAAAAGCGCGGGATCAGGTGCACCAGCGTGCTCTTGCCCGCGCCGCTCGAACCCACGATGGCCACCACCTCCCCGGCGCGCACTTCGAGATTCACGCCGCTCAAGATGGTGCGCGCTTGCTCGCCTGCTTCACCGTAGGAAAAACTCACGTCCTCCAGCCGGATGCCGCCCTGGAACGCCGGCAGTTCCTGCGCGCCCGGCTTCTCGCGCACTTCGTCTTCCTGGTCCATGAAGTCGAAGATGGTCTGCGACGCGCCCAGCGCCTGCTGGAACTGGTTGTTGTAGAGGGCAAACTTGCGCACCGGATCGTAGAGCTTGAACACCGCCACCAGGAAGGCGAGAAAGGTTCCCGCGGTGAACGCCTGGGCCTTGATCTGGTCGCGCCCCAGCAGCACCAGCAGCGCGATGGCCGCCGCGCCGATCAGGTCCATAAGCGGCGAGCTGAGCGCGGCCGCGCGCACCGAGCGCAGGTTGGCGCGAAACAGGTTGCCGGCGGCGCCCCGGAAGCGCACGCTTTCCCAGGCTTCCATTCCGAACGCCTTGACGATGCGGTTGCCGGTAATGGTTTCATGCAGGATGTTCTGGATGTCGGCCAGCTTGTCCTGCCCGCGGCGCGTGGTGTGGCGGACTCGCCGGCCGATGCGCGCCGCCGACAGCAGCACGAAGGGAATGAACAGCACCAGCACCCACGCCAGCTTGCCGCCCAGCAGCGCCACCACCACCGCGGTGAACAGGAAAATGAAGAGCTGTTGCAGAAACTCCGAGAGCACCGCGGACATGGCGATCTGCACCCGCTCCACGTCGTTGACCAGCGTGGAGAGCAATGTGCCGGTCGAGTGCCGCTGGAAGAATCCCGCCGACCGCCGCAGGATGGCGTGGTAGAGATCGTTGCGCAGGTCGGTAATCAGCCCGAAGCCCGCGTAGTTCACCAGGTAAGTGCCGGCGTAGTCGAAGATGCCCTTGAGCAGCGTGGCCGCCACCAGCGCAAACGCCACCATGGTCCACGCATTCGTGAAGCGCTCCGGCACCAGCTGCTGCAGGTAGACCACCTGCTCGCTGCCCGGAACGTGAAACAGCAGGATGTCCTGCGAGCGCGTCTGCGGGTTGAGCACCCGATCGAAGATGGGCCCGATAAGCAGGATGCGGAATGCATCCAGCAATCCCACCAGCGCCATCAGCACCACCGACGCAGACACTTGCAAACCGTAGGGACGCGCGTAGCGCAGCAGGCGCAGCAGTTGCCCGAAGGCTCCGCGAGTTTTGGGATCGTGGTCCGGAATGGAAGCGTCTCCCGGAAACGGGATGACCTGGCTCCTGTGATTGTAACGGAATTGTTAACGGACGCCGGTTCGCCTGGCGGTGGAAGAGCGGGCCTTTAGGCCCGCGTCAAGATCGGCTCAGAAAGGGCTTCAGCCCCGGCATCCAAGCTGCCACGCTTTCCAAAATGAGTCACTTCACCCAGGCGATCCCGTCCGGCCGCTTTCCTGTGAAGAAAGTACGCACGACCTTGAGCAACGTGAGGTCCACCACGCTCACCCGGTCCTCGGAGGGATGTCCGAGGTAGGCGTATTTGCCGTCACCGCTGACGGCGATGACTTTGGGCCGAAACTCCAGTTCCACTGTCGCCACAATCGTGCGGCCGGCAGCACTGAGTATCACCAGCTTCTTGTCGCCTGTGGGCACTAGCACGAGCTTCCCGTCGCGCGTGAACTTCAATCGCACCGGGGATTGCCCGCCGCTCGGAAACGTGCTCAGCACTTTGCTGGTACGCGCGTCCACTACAGAGATCTGGCTGTTCTCGGAATTGGCCGCCCATACTTCGCGGCCGGCGGGCGCGACATCGAAACCCATCTCGCCTCTAGGTGTAACCGCGTGCGTTACTTTGCCGCTCGACAGATCAATCAGGCTCAGGCCGCCGCCTTCGAGATGGGCAACGAACACGAATCGGTCGTCGGAGGAAGCCGTGAGCATCCAGCCTCCCTCCACGCCCGTCTTCCAGGTGCGCGTGATAGCACCTGTCGCAGTGTCCACTTCCACCACGCTCTGCGTCGGCGCACAAGCCGCCCACAAGCGCTTGCCGTCCGCGCTCGCTCGCAGGTCGTGGGGCTGGTGCTCCCCCAGCGAAAATCTACCCGCCACCTCACGCTTCACAAGATTGATGACCGTAACGGTGTTGCCGGGCTTGGTGGGCGCGCCCGAATCGGCGATGTAGGCGAAGCGCCCGTCGGGAGAAACCGCGACCTCGTGCGGGCCTTCGCCGGTGGGCAGGGTCGTGAGAACGGCCCCCGTCGCGTCGTCCATCAGCGCTACCGTGTTCTCGCCGTTATTGGCAACCAGCAGCGTTCCGGCGTGCGCTGGCAAGACGCCGAGACTCACGATAAGCAGAAGAGAAGCAAGGGCTTTCATCGGTTCCGGTTAGACGCGCCGCCTTCGGCATTAGTGAGCAATCTTGCTGTCAGTGCGCGATCACCTTATGACCCGATGACCACATGCCTACATAAATAAATGACCAGATGACCACATGGTCTATTTCGGGCAATCCCGATGCACCACCTTCACCCGATACCCGGCGCCGGCCAGGTGGCGCTTGACGTCTTCGGCAATCATCACCGAGCGGTGCTGGCCGCCGGTGCATCCGAAGCCGATGGTCAGGTAGCTTTTGCCTTCGCGGACGTAATGGGGAAGCAGGTAGACCAGCAGCGCGGAGATGCGGGAGATGAACTCCCGAGTCTGCGGAAACGAGCGGATGTAGCGCGCCACCCGCGGGTCCTTGCCGGTGCGCGGCCGGAACTCGGGAATGAAGTGCGGATTGGGCAGGAAGCGCACGTCGAACAGCAGGTCGGCCTCCTGGGGAACGCCGTGACGGTAACCAAAGCTCACGCACGACACCAAAATGCTTTTGTCCGACGGCTGGTGGCGGAACTTATCGGTAAAGTAGGCGCGCAGGTCGTGGACGCTGAAATTCGAGGTGTCCACCACCATGTCGGCCAAGACGCGGATGGGACGCAGCCGCCGGCGCTCGGCAGCGATGCTTAAGCGCACCGGCGCGCTCCCGCCCAGCGGATGCGGACGCCGGGTCTCGCTGAAGCGGCGCTGCAGGGCCGAGTCCGTGGCTTCCAGAAAAATCAGCGTGGTGTTCAGACCTTCGTGCAGCGAACGCAGGATCTTGGGCAGCCGGCCCAGCCGCTCGCCTTCGCGGATGTCCACCACCAGCGCCGCGCGCTGGATCTCCGCCGACTCCCGCGCCAGGTCGGCGAAGCGGGGAATCAGGTCCACCGGCAGGTTGTCCACCGAGTAGTAGCCCAGGTCCTCGAAGGCCTTCAGCACCGAGGCCTTCCCCGACCCGCTCATCCCGGTGATCACCACCAGCTCGCGGCGCGGACGGCGCGACCCCTTTCGCCCAATGCGGCCGCCCCGGCCACGCCTCTTCTGGGCTGCGACCTTTCGTTCGCGTGTGGATTTTCTTCCGGGCACGGCGGAATGGTATCACCCTGTCTTGTAGCCCGGCAGTCCTCGGCCGGGTCTAAGGCGTTCGCCGGCCCCTGATGACGAGCCCGCCATGACAGCGTTGCACCAGCCCGCCTCTGGCGGGCGGCATATTTGTAGCCCAGGGTGGAGGGCGTGCGGCAGCATTTGCTGCGCGCGCTCGGAACCCTGGGTAGGCATAGCTACAGAGTCGCGCCCGACTGGCGGCGAACGCCAGTGAGCCGGAAAGGGAGGGCGCAAAAAGCGGAGCTACCGCGCTCCCGCCTGTTGCAGCAGCGCCACAACTTCGTCGTTGCCGCTTTTCTTGCGCGCCAGCATCAGCGCCGTCAAACCCGCAGGCGTCTTGACGTTGGGATCGCCGCCCGCCCCCAGCAATACCTGCACGGCGTCTTTGTTTCCCAGCGCCGCGGCCTCCATCAGAGGAGTACTGCCGTCGCGCGCGCGATGATTAGGAACGCATCCCGCTTCCAGCAGCCTCCGGACCGCATCCGCCTCGCCGCTGTGGGCGGCCAGATGCAGCGCCGATTCGCCTCCCGGAGTTCGGGCGTGCGCATCGGCGCCGCGCCGCAGCAAAATGCTGAGGATCGCCGGGTCGCCGTTCTCGGCCGCCAGCAACAGAGGAGTGCGTCCGCCCTGGGTTCGGGCCTCGAGCGCGGCGCCGCGCTCCAGCAGCAGCCCGACAATCCGCGCATGCCGCCGCGCCACCGCGTGGTGCAGCGCGCTCCAACCTTCCGAGTCGGTCGCGCTGACGGCCGCCTTGCTGCGGCGCGCCGCTTCCGCGGTTTCCTTGCTGCTGGATGGCGATCCGGGCGGGGACGCGGAGCCCTGCTGCTTGTGTGTGGAAGCGGGCGACCCGCCCGCCCGGCGCTGCGGCCAGGCGATAGATTCCAGCAAAGGCTCCAGCAACGGCTCGATTCCCGCGGCCGCCGCCAGCGTCAGCACCGAGATCTGGTTGTGGTCGCGCACTTCCGGATCGGCGCCCGCGGCCAGCAGCGCCAGCGCGGTGGTTACCTCATGGTTGGCCACGGCCACGGTAAGCGCGGTCCAGCCGTTGGAGTCGGCCGCGTTCAATTCCGCGCCCCGCGCCAGCAGCAGGTCCACCACATCCTGGCGCCCGAGATACGCGGCGGTCATCAGCGCCGTGCCCCCGGCTGCGTCGGTAAGATTGGGACCGGCCTTGCCATCCAGGAGCGCCGCCACCAGCTCCACTGGGGCGGATTCGCAGGCCACGATCAGCGCCGTGGCTTCGTCTTCATCGCGCGCCAGATTAGGATCGGCGCCCTGCTCCAGCAGCTTGCCCACCGCGGCCAGGTCTTCCAGGTAGACGGCGTTCAGCAACTGCGCAGCCAGCTGGCGCGCATTCGCATCCGGAGTCTTGGTGGCATCCGCAACTTTGTCAGCAGGCTTGGTCTGGCCTGACAGGAAGGAAACAGCAAGAAGCAGGAAGGAAACAGCAAGAAGAAGGAGCGCCGTCACTCCCAGCGGCAGGCGGCGATGGACACGCGCGGCGGACACGTTCTTGCTCCGTATTCTACCGCGGAGTCCCCTCACCACTAACCGCTGGCCACTGCCAGCTGCCTCACGGCGCTTCAATCAGCTCCAGCTTGCCGTCCCGCGTCCGGTGCAGCACCTTCACCCGGCCCTCCGCGTCGCGGAAGACAAAGACGTCGCGGTCGCGGAACTCAGCTTCCTTGATGGCTTCCTCCAGCGTCATGGGCCGCAGTGCGACCGCGTCTTGCACTCGCACCACGTGCGCCTCGGTGGTGCGCACCACGCCCGGGAAGGAGTGCACCACTACCGGCACCGCGGTGCTGGCGGTTTCTCCCACCGCCGCCTGGTGCTGGACGTCGGAGGCGCGCACGCGCCCACTCCATTTCTTGCGCGCAATGCGCTTGCGGGCGCGGAAACGCTTCTTGTATTCCACCGCCTGGCGGTCAATGCGATCCAGGGCTTCGCCCACGGCCGCGGTCATTTCCTCCGCCTCGGCTGCGCCCACAATGGAGTGATTGCGAATATTGACCGTGATTTCCGCGATGTGCCGGCGCTTCTCCGCTGCCAGGATCACATGCGTATCGAGGATGGTTCCCAGAATTTTCTGCAGCTTGGCGAGGCCGTGCTCTACCTGTTTTTTTACCGCGAGAGTGACTTCGTACTGTCGGCCGGTATATTCCACGTTCATGGACTCCCTCCTCTGAGGGCCGTGCCCTTCCGCGACCAACGGCGCGGACCCCGGATGATACCGCAACCGCCTACTTTTTAACTCTGCGCTGGTGGGTGCTCGGGATGCGCATGTCTTCCCGGTACTTGGCAACCGTGCGGCGAGTGACCTGGATACCCTGCGACTGGAGGATGCGGGTGATCTGCTCGTCGGTGTACGGCCGGGCGGGATCTTCCTCTCCGATCAGCTTCTTCACGCGTTGCTTCAGGACCAGCAGCGAAGTGCCGCCGCCTTCCGGCCCCTGCACCCCTTCGCTGAAGAAATACCGCAGTTCCAGGACGCCCTGCGCGGTGTGCACGTACTTGTTGGCCACGGCCCGGCTCACGGTGGAGGGGTGCACGCCGATTTCCTCCGCCACTTCCTTGATCATCATGGGCTTCAGGTGCTCCATGCCGTGGTCCAGGAAGTCGCGCTGCCGCTCCAGAATCGAGTTGCACACCCGCAGGATGGTGTGCCTGCGCTGTTCAATGTTCTTGATCAACTGGATGGCCGACTTGTACCGCTCCTTCACATAGTTGCGAACTTCCTTGTCGGCGCTCCCCTGACTCAGCAAGCGCCGGTAGGTGCGGTTCAGACGAAGCTGGGGAACGTCCTCGTCGTTCATCACGATCAGATACTGATCGCCCTGTTTCACGAACGCCACTTCCGGCTCGATCAGTTGAGTGTCATTGACTGCATAGCGGCGGCCCGGGCGCGGGTCCAGCGACCGGATGTAATCCATCGCCTTCAGCACCGCTTCCTGGGGCCGCCCGATGGCTCGGGAGATTTCCCGATACTGTTTGCCCTCGACCGCCTTCAGATGTTCGTTCACGATGGCCACCGCGTCCGCCAGGCACTGGCCCACTTCGGCGTCGCCGTTCACCGCCTGCCCGACGAGCTGTTGCTGGTATTCCAGTTGCGCCAGCAGGCACTCTCGTAAGTCGCGCGCCCCGATGCCCACGGGATCAAGCTGGCGCACCACCGCCAGCGCTTCGGCCAGCGCCTCCGGGCTGAAGAGCGGCGGCGCTGCCGGCATGTCCAATACTCTCTTCGCGGGCGGACGCACCGCAGCTTCCGCCGCCACCGCTACCGGCTTGGCTTCTGCCGCTGCTTCTCTCGCCGCATCCGCCGGTGTGGAAGCGGGCGACTCGCCCGCCGGTGCAACCGCTGCCACCAGCATTTCCTGGCCGGTCGACGCCGGCCACCCGCCGGCTTCCGCCAACGGAGCCTCCGCAAGAGATTTCCCGGCGGGCGGCTGGATTGCCGGCGCCGGTTCTGCATCCTTGGTCAGCAGCTTTCCATCGGCCACCGCCAGCAGCTCCTCGTCGCTGGCCGTCAGATAGCCATCCTCGTTCAGGTTGCCGATGATCAGTTCCGCCGCCGCGAACACTTCTTCGCTCAGGTGCAAGGAACCCAGCTGCCACATGAGGTGGTCGGTCAGCGTGGTGGGGGTGGAAAGGAAATTCTCAAAGGAGGGCCGTTCCGAAATCTCTTCGCTGCTGCCGGAACTGCGGAAACCGGGGTCGAGGTAGTCGCGAAAGTAGGAACCGAAGTCGATCTCCTCGAAGGGATCCTTGCTCTCGCCCGACTTCGCCGTTTCTTCCGACGGCGGCTCCTGCGTCCGGTTGCGGTCTTCTTCTTTGCCCGACACTTCGTCCAGCGAGGGCACCTGCGATTCCAGTTCCTCCAGCACTGGGTTGGCCACCATCTCCGCCGTGATCATGTCGCGCAGCTCCAGCTTGTTGAGCGCCAGGACGCTCACCATCTGCACCAGGCTGGGGGTGAGGATCTGCCGCTGCGAAACTCTAAGACTCAGTTTGGGCTGAAGGCTGACCATGATTCTTCCGGGCCGCCTCGAAACGGCCCCTGGCTCTTAAACCAGCGAAAAACTCTCTCCTAGATACACCCGCTTCACTTCCGGATCGGCGCCCAGTTGTTCGGGCGTTCCCGCGCGGAAGATCCTGCCTTCATTAATAATGTAGGCGCGATCGGTCACGCTCAGTGTCTCGCGCACGTTGTGATCGGTGATCAGCACCCCGATGCCGCTCGCCTTGAGGTCAAAAATGATCCGCTGCAGGTCGAGCACCGCGATGGGGTCAATGCCCGAAAAGGGCTCGTCCAGCAGGATGAACGAGGGCGAAATGCACAGGCTGCGGGCAATCTCCACCCGCCGCCGCTCCCCCCCGGACAGCGCGTACCCCCGGTTCTTCCGGACCGGCGACAGGCCCAGGCGCTCGATCAGGGTTTCCAGCTTCTCCCGGCGCTCGTGCCAGGAGATGGGCTGGGCCTCCAGCACTGCCAGGATGTTCTCCTCCACCGTCATCTTGCGAAATACCGAGGGCTCCTGCGGCAGGTAACTCAGCCCAAACTGGCGCGCTCGCAGATACATGGGAACACTGGTTATGTCCTGTCCATTGAGCAAGATACGGCCAGTGTCCGGGGCCGCCAGACCCACCATCAGGTAGAAGGTTGTGGTCTTGCCGGCCCCGTTTGGACCCAGCAATCCCACCACTTCACCGGGCTTGACTTGGAGGCTGACCCCGTTGACCACTCTGCGACCACGGTAGGACTTGCCGACATCGTCGGTCGCCAGTGCCTGCATTACTTTTTTACCCGGGTCTGGGTAATAGTGGGCGAAGAACTGCTACTACCGACCAGCACCCTATCATCGCGAGTAAAAAAAGTCAACGAATCCCCGGTTGTGGTGCCCAGTTCGGCATCAAAAATGCTAGGCGGATTCGCCCCACTCCCCGTCAAAACGAATTTCCCTTCGCCCGCCATATAAACCAGTCTCTCCCCAGTTCCCTTTCGACGCGACTCCTGCACCACCACCCCGCCCTCGGCCACTAGGCTCTCCATGCGACTGGGATGGGCGCCCGCACCGGCAGCAACCTCGCGCGATGCCAGAAACACCTCCGCGTGCTCCGCGGTCATGGTCAGTTCGGCGCCCCGCACCGTTACTCCTCCTTCGAAGCTGGCCTTGCGCAGTGTGTCTCCATAGCGCAGTCGGAAAGCGGTCACCGTGACGGGTGTGGTCTTCCGGTTCTGGTCAGTATGGAGGAACACGGTGGAGACCCGGCCGGCCCGTGTGGAAGCGGGCGACCCCGCCCGCGTTTGTGTGGCGCGGCCGTCCTCGGCCGCGCTCTCCGATCCCACCGCCAGCAGGGTTCGCCGCTCGCGATCAAATTCAATCGCCGGCGCTTGCACCATGTTGGCGCCCTGCCAGAGGCGGGCGTCGCCTCGATATCGGGCCACGCTGGTGCTCGTCCGTGTGGTCATCGCGGCCGCGGTAATATGGATGGGGTCGGCGCCGCTCAGCAGACCGTCGCCGCCACCAGCGCCGGAGGGCAGGTAGGTAGTCTTCACTTCGCCTTCGGCGGACGCCTCTCCGGATCTTCGGCTCAGCCGCAACAGCTTCGCGGTAGTGGTAATGGCTCCCTCGGTGTAGCGCGGCGAGCCCGTCAGCACCAACTCGTCCATGCCCGGTGTGTAGCGCGCCTTCTCCGCGCGAGCCGCGCGCGCGCCCTCGCTGTAGCGCACCTCGCCCTGCTGCACCAGGCTGGTGATGCCGCCGGTTGGCCCGAAGCTGGCTTCCAGTTCCTGGCTGGTGCTGATCTTGTCGGGCTCACCAGGAGAACTGCTTACCACTCGCGCCTCGGGCATTCCGTGCACCGACCGCAGGCGATTACGGCCGGTGAAATCCGCTGCAAACCGGCCCGCCGTGATGACCGTCGCCGGCGCCGGTTTGCCGTCTTCGTGCAGCGGCGCCAGCGTAATTCGTGAAGCGCCGCCGGTCACCGCGCTCACCAGGCTACCCTCGTTGCCCAGCGAAAAGTCTACTGACTCGGCGGCAAGTTCCATGGCTTGGTCGCCACCCTCGGCGGGACGCTTCGCCGGTCGCACGCCGGAACGTCGATGCGGGAGCCGCGTAAAGTGCGTGTTGCCGGCCGCGCGCACCTGGGTCACGCGGTTGCCGGAGGCAAACTCCATGCGCACCGTGGCCGCTTCAACGTGCAAATCGGAGTCTCCGGAAGCGTCCACGGCAACCCCGCCCGAAGCCGCGGCCGAGCGCAACTCTCCACTCTTGGCAAGAAGAAACTCCGCGCGCGGAGCACGCAGTCGCGAGGCCTCGTCCGCCGCCTGGATGTTCCCCTCGGCCAGTACCCGCTCCACGGAATTGTCGTCGCCCAGGAAAATGGTGACCCGGTCGGCGCTCAGGCTGCCCTGCGCGCGCTCGATCCGCACCTCGTGGAGCACCGCCCGGCGCGGATCTTTGGTTACCTCCCCGCGCGCCGCCGTCAGTTCCGCCTTCTCGCGGCCGGAAATGGTCACGCGGATTTCCGACTCCAGGCTCAGCGCGCTGGCCCGCGAGTCGTAGCGCGCTCCCACCGCCGTGCCGCTGGCCTGCGGGATGCGGAACTCGATGGCTGCTCGCGTCTCTGCGATTCCCGTTTTTTGGTTGAACACCAGCCCGCTGGTACGCAGGTGAATGGGATTCTTCAGTTCCTCGGGCGGCGCCTGGTCGGCGCGTTGCGGGCCGCTGCTGTCGGCTTCGAGGTCAATGTGGACCTCGCCCCGCGCGCTGATCTCGCTGGTTGCGGGATCGTATTCGAAGTCGGCGCCGTAGATCTGGTCGAAGCGGTCGGACTTGCGCCCGTAAACCACGATGTTCACGTCCTTCAGTTCGGCCCGCCCTCCACTCTTGAACTGCACCGCTTTCGACGCCCGCACCGTGTACAGCGTCCGCCCACCCTCGGACTTGGAAAGCGTGAAGCCTTCCGTGCTCTGCTGGATGTCCACGCCCAGCCTTTTGGGAATTTCCACCCGGGCGCGATTCACTGCCGCCCGCCGCGCGAAATAGTAGCCCGCCACCACCACCACGATGGCGATGGCGGCCATGGCAAACCACTTCCGCAGACGATGCACATCCAGGGCCATATATAAGGATGATGTTACGCGATTAGATGCGCGGTGCGTGTAGAAGCGGGCGACTCGTGCGTGTAGAAGCGGGCGACTCGTTCGTGTAGAAGCGGGCCACTCGTTCGTGTGGAAGCGGGCGACTCGTTCGTGTGGAAGCGGGCGACTCGTTCGTGTGGAAGCGGGCGACTCGTTCGTGTGGAAGCGGGCGACTCGTTCGTGTGGAAGCGGGCGACCCCGCCCGCGCTGGTGTGGCCCGGCCCGCCTTCGGTCGGGCCTTGGTTGTGCGGCGTCGGGTTTCTGATCCAGCGCCCGGAAGCGCCGTTAGGCGCGACGTAGAGTAGCCCAGCGCTTCAGCGCTGGGTCAGCAGCAAATCGAGGCCGAGTCCCGTAGGGACGACGCCCAAAACAACCGGTGCGCGTGGAGGCCCCGACACGTCGGGGCGTTACTCCGCCTTCTTCACGTCCGCCAGGGTCAACTGCAATCCACCGAAATCGGGGTTGGTGTTTTCTTCCAGCGTGTAGGCGACATCGAGCGTATCGCCGGGCGCCAGCCCCAGCGCGCCCACCGATTCCGCCATGCGCCAGCCCAGCGCGTCGAAGGCCCGCTTCACGCCGCCTCCCGCCGCTCCCGGCTCACCAATGCGCAACTTGACGTGCTGATCCTTGATGGGCCGCGGAGGCTGAAGCAGGCGCACCCCGCGGGACACAAGAACGGGCTCGGGGTTTCCCTTGCCGAAGGGAGCCATCTGCTGCAGCCTGCGGTAAAGGTCCTTATCCACACGCTCCAGCGGCAACTCGGCGTCGATGGACAGCGTGGGCACGAGGTCCTCGCGCGTGAGTTGGCGGCGCGCGCAGGCATCCATGGCGGCACGCAGTTCCGGCAGCCGGCTCGCGGGCAGAGCAAACCCCACCGCGTGCGCGTGGCCGCCGTAGCGCGAAAACAGGTGCTTCGAGGATTCCAGCGCATCCAGCAGATGAAACGCCGGAATGGAGCGCCCTGAACCGTGCGCTTCGGCGTTCTCGCCCGTGTCGAGCGACACCACCAGCGCTGGCCGCAAGTAGCGTTCCACCAGCCGCGTCGCCGTGATGCCAATCACGCCCCGATGCCAGCCTTCTCCCTCGAGCACCATGCACCAGGCCTCGCGCAGCGACGGCTGGTCCGCAATCTGCTTCTCGATTTCTCCCAGGATGCGTCGCTCCTCCTGCTGACGCTCGGAGTTGAGCGCATCGAGGTGGGCCGCGATCTGGCCGGCGCGCTGCGCGTCGCGCACGGTGAGTAGCTCGATTACATCCTGAGCAACGTCCATGCGCCCGGCGGCATTGATGCGCGGCGCCAGGCGAAATCCCACGTCGGTTGCCGTCAGCGGACGGCTGCCATTCAGCGCTGCCACGTCCAGCAGCGCCTTCAGCCCGGGATTCACCGGCGAGCGCAGCCCTACCAGGCCCAGGCTCGTGAACACCCGATTTTCACCGGTGAGCGCCACCGCATCGGCGATGGTTGCCAGCGCCAGGATTTTCAGAAACGACGGCAGCACCCGCGCCCGGCCATATTTTTCCAGCAGCGCCTGCGCCAGCTTGAAGGCCACACCCGCGCCGCACAGCGATTTGGTGGGATACGGGCATCCGGCCTGGTTGGGATTCAGCACCGCCAGCGCCCGCGGCACGCCTTCGGTGGCTTCGGGAAGGTGGTGGTCGGTGACGATCAGGTCCACGCCCGCGCGCTGCGCCGCTTCGGCGGCGGCGAAGGCGCGGATACCCGTGTCCACGCTGATCACCAAGCGCACGCCGTCGGCGGCCGCGGCTTCAATCACCTCGCCCTTCATGCCGTAACCGTCGCGGATGCGATGCGGCACGTGGAAGCCGGCCACGCCGCCGCACAGCTCGATGGCCGTCTTCAGGATGACGATGGCCACCGTGCCGTCCACGTCGTAGTCGCCGTAGATCAGCGCGCGCTCGCGGCGCTCAATGGCCGCTGACAAGCGCTCCACCGCGGCCTGCATCCCCAGCATCTCCGCGGGAGCATGCAAGTGGGAAAGCAAGGGCTTCAAAAAACGGGAGGCTTCCTCCGCAGAGCGCACTCCGCGCGCCATCAGCAGGCGGGCCAGCAGGGGATCCAGATTGGCTTCGCGCGCGAGGGAATCAACCGAAGGAGACTCCGGCTGCGGCGACCTCAGCTGCCAGCGCACGGGTCAGCGCTCTTCTTCGTCGTCGAGACCGGCTTCGTCGCCCACCGGGCCGTTCATCTCTTCCACCAGGTCGAGCAGCCACTGGTAGCGCCGGTACCACTCGGTGTGCTGCTCATAGAGCAGCACCACGCCCTGGTGCGCAAAGCCCAGCTGCAGGAAGCCGGTCTTGCCGATGTAGGAGCGCAGCCAGCGCGCTTCTTCGACGTCGTCCTGGTCGGAAATCGGGATCTTGCGCAGCCGCGCCAGCAGAAGCTCCCACTCCTTCTGCTCCAGCGGCCCGCCGTGCATGATCAGGAACGGCGCCCCCGACGCCTTGGCCAGCTCCACGAAGTCCTTCCAGGAATCGGGCCCTTCGTCCTCGTCCCACATCACGCTGGAAACGTCCTCGGCCACGTAGCCGTGGAAGCGCTGCAGGCCATGGCCTTCGATGAAGGCGATCATGTCGTCGCGCACGCTGCTCAGGTCGTCGGCCATGACGACTCTATTTCACCACGGATGCGAAGGGATTGCACGCAGCACCCAGCCGTCAGCGATCAGGCATTCAGCACTCAGCGGTGAGCTCTTAGCACCCAAAAACTCGAGCGGGCTCTCTGCTGACACCCAGCCATTTGTCAGGCTGTCAGACGCAACGCCCGCGGTAGCACTGTCCCAGCCCGCCTCTGGCGGGCGGAATACGGTAGCCCAGGGTGGAGAGCGCGCGGGAGACTTCTCCCGCGCGTTCGGAACCCTGGGTAAGCGTCAGAAGTGAGTCGCGCCCGACTGGCCCCGACCTCGGTCGGGGGAAAAGGAGGGCGCACGGGCGCAATTCGCTCGGATGGGAGGGATTACAAGCCGAACGTGTCTCAAGCTTGAATCGTCACCAAGCGGTTAGTCCGCGAGGTTAGCAAAGGGACGCTTGTCATACGCCGCCTTGAATTCCTGGATCAGCTCGCTCTCGACAACTTTGGGGACAGCATCAGGTGTGCCTTTCCAGCACACTAGAAGATCCGACGAGTCGCGCAACTGCCACATACATCTCCCTCCCCAGTGCCCTATCGCCTTCCCTTGACCAAACTTGCATAGGGTCCTCAAACGAGTCTTGAGGGTTGACGTCTGGCCGATGTACAGGACCACGGTATCCTCGACCCAATTCTGCTCTAGAGTCTCGATTTCAACTGTAGGATTCTTCTCTTTGAAAAACCCGCCTGTGCTCTCGCCAAGAAAGTCCGGGCGCGTCTTGCTCGGTCTCAGTACGAGGTAAATCCCGGGCTCCTCTGGCACTTCGCTGCACTTCGATGTCTGAAGCTTGGAGACAGCCACAAAGCCGTCAAAACCGGCTTGGCGAATGTTCTCGATGCTGTCGAACTTCATGTTCGCGGCCCCCCGGCGTCTCCAATTACCAAATTGCCCAATTACCAATTACCAAATCTCCCCGTCACTCCCGCACCAGCACATCCCACTCCTTCGCCAGGTCGCGCGCCAGCGGCGTGATGATGGTCTTCGGTCCGACCAGAATTTTTTCTTTGCGCTTTACCGCCGCCCGGACCTCTTCTTCGCCGACGAATGCCACCGGCCGGGGCTTCGGCTTCAACGCAATCGGCGCAGGCGGAGTAGCGGGCTTTACTTCCGCCGTTGGGCCGGGCGTCGGCGCGGGAATCTCCGTCGTGCGCCGGGCCAGGAAGCGCTCCACGGCCCGCGCCGCGGCCACACGTTCAGAAGCCGGCCCTACTTCCAAAACTGAGGGCGCGGTCGCCGTCGCTCCTTCGCAGGCGCAGTGCGCCGCAGCAGCCACGGGAGCGGTCACGCTGGCCGGAGGCTTTGCCGGTACCGCCGCTTCCCCGCGCGCCGGACGCGACTCATACGCAATCCGCTTCAGGTTGACCAGATGCAGCGGCGAGATGTTGTCGGACGTGATGTTTCCTCCCATGGCGCCGCAGCCCAGGGTCATGGCGGGAAAAAGATTGGTGGAGGCGCCGATAGATCCCTGCGGCGCCGGGCTGTTTACGACGATGCGGCCTGCCGGCATGCGCACGCCGAACTCGCGCACCACCTGGTCGTCGCGGCTGTGGATCACGCAGGTGTGCCCCAGCCCTCCGAAGCGCAGCAGCCGTTCGCACAGGTCGAAGGCCGCGGCCTTGTCGGGAACGAAATAGAGCGCGAGCACCGGCGAGAGCTTTTCCGCCGACAGCGGATGCTCCCGCCCCACGCCCGCGAGTTGCGCCACCAGCACCCGCGTTTCCGGCGGCACTTTGAATCCCGCCAGCTCCGCCACGCGCGCCGCCGACTTGCCGACAAACTTGGGATTGATGGTGTGCGCTTCCAGGTTCACCATCTGCTTGCCCAGGGTCTCGATTTCCTGCGCAGTAAGGAAGTACGCCTGGTTGCGTCGCAGCTCGTCCATCACGGGCTCGCGGACGGCCTCTTCGACGACCAGGGCCTGCTCCGACGAACAGATGGTCCCGTGGTCAAACGTCTTGCCGAAGACCACGTCGGCAACCGCTTTCACGACGTCGGCGCTCTTCTCGATGAAGGCCGGCACGTTGCCCGGGCCCACGCCAAACGCCGGCTTGCCCGAGCTGTAGGCAGCGCGCACCATGCCCATGCCGCCCGTCGCCAGCACCACCGCGGTGCGCCGGTGCTTCATCAGTTCCTGGGTGCCGGCCTGCGACGGCGTCTGGAAGCAGCAGATCGCGTCCGGCGGCGCGCCCGCTCGCACCGCAGCCTCGCGCATCACCGCAACGGTTTCGCAGGTGCAGCGAATGGCCGACGGGTGCGGGCTCACCACGATGGCGTTCCGCCCCTTGAGCGCAATCAGGATCTTGTAGATGGCCGTGGAGGTGGGATTGGTCGAAGGCAGGATGGCCGCCACCACGCCCACGGGCACGGCCACATCCATCACTCCCTGCGCACGATCCTCGCGCACCACGCCCACGGTCTTCAGCGCGCGCAACGCTTCGTAGACGCGCCGCGAAGAGAACAGGTTCTTCTGGACTTTGTCTTCCACGCGTCCGTAGGTGGTTTCCTCCACCGCCAAACGCGCCAGCGCCTCGGCGTTGGCCGTAGCCGCCTCCGCCATGGCGTCAATAATCCTGTCCACCTGCTCCTGGGAAAAGTGCTGGAACTTCAGGAAGGCGGCGTGCGCGCGCTCGACCAGATCGCGCGCTTCGACGACGGAACGCTCATCCTTCATCTGGTCATCTGGTCGTGTAGTCATCTGGTCATCTACTGCCCTGTGCTTCGCCGCGCTTAGCCCGGGCCGTCTGCTGTGAGGCGGCAAAGATTGCGGCCAGCTCTTGAGCTTCCTTCAGCAGGTCCTTGGCTCGATGCTGCTTGACGGTGTCGCTCTCAATCAGCATCTCCAGCCAAAACACCGTTTCGTCCACCTCTTCCACCACGATTCCCAGCTTGGCGATGAACTCAGCCCTCGACCGCGCCCGCCCGGTCGCACGGTAGTTGGCGGCAACTGAGGTTGCCGAACGAAGCAACTGCTTTCCCATCACTTGGGCTACGGGAGTATTAGGAAGACTGCGGAACAACCGCACCACGCGCAGCGCGAACTGCTTCGTCCTGTCCTTCAGTTCTTCGCGTTGGCTGGGCATCTCAAGTGGCCGGACCCAAGGGGGTCAGATGACCACATGACCATATGACCAGATGACTACATGGCCATGTGACCACATGACTACATCCGTGAGAGCAGCCGGACCCCAAGGGTTTTCAGATGACCATATGACCCGATGACCACATGACTACATTCAGCCGATCGCCGCTAGCCCAGCATGCCCTTCTTCGCGGGCGCATTTCCGTTGATCATGGGCAGGGATTTTTCCACGTCGCCGTGCGGACGCGGGATCACGTGGACGCTCACCAGCTCGCCCACGCGCCGGGCGGCCGCAGCGCCGGCATCGGTCGCGGCTTTCACCGAGGCCACGTCTCCGCGCAGCATGATGGTCACGTACCCGGCCCCGATGTATTCCTTGTGGACCAGTACGACGTTGGCGGCCTTGACGGCGGCGTCAGCCGCCTCCACCGAGCCCACCAGACCCTTGGTTTCGATCAGTCCCAGCGCGTCCATGCTGTCTCTCCGTGGCTCCGAGAGCATCGCATTGCGGAACACTGCTCCCGGCCGGGCCTAAAGCTATCACGCGTTCGGGCAGGGGTCAACGAAAGCCGCCGCCGAAGCGTCGACCCTCCGCGCCACCGCGGTTCGTCGTTCGGCCCTGTCATGCCGATGAGGATTTGTCATCCCGAGCGGAGTCCGACCGAGTCCGCCGCAGCGGACGAGGGAGGCACAGCCGAGGGATCTTGGTTTTCGCTTCGAGCCTCCCATCTGGCGCCCCGCGTGCCCAGGTTTCTTCGCGCCTCTATGCTAGAATTTCTCGTTTGCGCCATCTTCTTCCACCTCCACCATGCTGATTTCCAGGGACTACTTGGGCTATCTGGCCCGCGAAGTTACAAAAAAGCTGATTGCAGGCGAGTTTATTGAGGTCAAAAGCGGCCCTCCGAACACAGGCACGCACCAGCCTGAAGATCTGATACGCCACCGCCATACGCGCGACTGGGTCGCGCGGGCAAGAAATCGCCGGCGATCCGTTTGTGTCAGGGAAGTAGAAAGTCGAATCGGGTAAATCGGGAAATGATGTGCCGCAGGTCGTACTTCCCCCGACTACCCGATTTCTTGGCCGCGTGGCCCAGTTTGTGGGCCAGCACGCCTTCCAGTTCCTCGTTGCTCAGCAGTTTAAGGATGCCGACGGTAAACCCGGCGACATCGAGAAAGTTAAATGATTGAACTCGACGAACACCGAAAGGACAAAACCATGAATTTTGGCCACAAGGCAACTATGAAAAAGTACGCGGCAGAACTGATCGGTACGTTCGTGCTGGCTCTGGCAGTGGGCATATCCCTGGCCGGCAAGTTCCCCGTTCCCACGCCCGTCGTTGCCGCCGTGACTCTAGGCCGTTCGTATATGTGATGGGCGCCATCTCGGGAACGCACATCAATCCGGCTATCACGCTCGGACTCTGGAGTGTCGGCAAGATCGGAGCCAGGGACGCGGTCGGATATGTAGTGGCCCAGCTCGCGGGAGGTGCTTTGGCAATGGCTGTCTCGCGCTCCCTGGTGGAGCGCGCCGCGTTGACCGTCACCGACAGCGCTCCCGTATTCGCCTCCGAGGCGCTGGGCACGTCGGTTTTGGCGCTGGGAGTGCTCGCGGTCGTGCTGGGAAAAGCCCCGGCGCCAGCCTCGGGCATCACAATCGGCGGGGCGCTCTTGGTCGGTATTGCGGTGGCGTTCGGCTCTAACGGCGTGCTCAATCCGGCAGTGGCTCTGGGGATCGGGTCGCTTTCCGTCAACTACGTGCTCGGGCCAATCCTGGGCTCGATTCTGGCCATGCAGCTCTACCGGATGCTGGGCCACGAAGGATGACGGCGTTTGCACCTCGCCTGAGCCTTAGCCGTCAGAGGCGCAGGGCAAGCCGAACGCGAGCGCGGAGTTGCAGCAATGACGAAGGGGAGTTACTGCCTGCGCCGGGCCGCCGCGCCGCTGTGTTAAAATTTCTCGTTTGCGCCATCTTCCTCCACCCAAGCCATGCTGATTTCCAGGGACTACTTGGGCTACCTGGCCCGCGAAGTTACAAAGAAGCTGATTGCAGGCGAGTTCATTGAGGCCAAGAACGCCGCCTCGGTCACCGTCCGCGTCAATGCCGCCATGCTCGAAGAGGTCGCGCTCGAAGACCGCATCAACGACGAGGTACGCGCCATCCTCGAGCAATACTCCGAGGACATGCGCCGCACCGGCGCCGGCTATCAGGAGATGTTCAAGAAGGTGAAGGGCGAGCTGGTGCGCAAGTACAAGGCGGTGTTATGAGGCTCTCCCACGACAAGGTGAACAAGCTGGCCCACTCCGTCGCCGACGCCCTCGCCGAAATGGACGACGTGGACTTCCTCGAAGACCGCAACACCATCCGCCAGGAGGTCCGCCGCCTGCTGGAGGAGATGCTCAAAGCCGAGGAGAAGATTGACGCCGCCGCCCGCCACAAGATCGAGAACCAGAAACGCACCATTCTCGAAGGCAGCGCCGAATGGTCGATCCTCTACCGCAAGTACTACGACGAGGAAGTTAAGAAGCTTGGTATTTAGTCCCTGCTGGAGTCCGCTTCGTCCCACTCACTTTCAGAACTCGACCTTTGAGCCATTCTCTTGACCGGGGAAGCAGTGTAGAAGGAGTAGCCCCCTAAAATCATGCTGCAACGCCGCTGGTTTCGCTGGCTTCTGGTCGCAGGCGCGTGGACGCTCCTGGGAGTGTTTTTTGCCAGCCGGGTTTACGTCCTACGCGCCTTCTACGAGCGGCCAATACCGTTCTCCCGAGCGTTGCTTTATGCCTTCGTCAATACCCTGGTTTGGGCTGCGCTGACTCCTCTGGTAATCGCCGTGTGCGCCCGTCTCGCGCGCCGGCGTCTTCCCCTCTGGCGGCACCTGCTGATGCATTTGCTGAGCGCCGGGGTTTTCTCGGTGGTGCACTTGGCCATCCGGTTGTTCCTGATTGTGCAGTTGCGGTTGCAGATCGTCCAGGCGGCGTCGCGGCTCGATCAGTTCAACATCACTCTGATGGGGAACCTGGCGCTCGACCTCATCCTCTACTTCACCATCGTGGCCTTGTGGCACGGAGTCCGCTACTACCAGAGCTATCGCGAGCGGCAGCTTCGGGCCTCCGACCTCGAGGCCCGGCTGGCGCGCGCGCGCTTGCAGATCCTGACCGCGCAATTGCATCCGCACTTCCTGTTCAATACGCTGCACTCCATTTCCACGTTGATGCATCGCGACGTGGCCGCCGCCGACCGGCTCATGGCCCGCCTCAGCGACCTGCTGCGCATGACCCTGGACAACCTGGAGAAACCCCAGATCCCGCTCCAGCAGGAGATGGAATTCCTCAGCGGCTACCTGGAGATTGAGCGGACGCGTTTCCGCGAGCGCCTGGCGGTGGAGATGGACGTGGACGCGGACGCACTCCAAGCCCTGGTCCCCAACATGCTGCTGCAGCCGCTGGTGGAGAACGCTCTGCGCTACGCCGTGGCTCCGCGTTCCGCGCCCGGACGCATCCACATTCGCGCCCGCCGCGACGAATCACGGCTACTGCTTACGGTGGAGGACAACGGCCCCGGACTCCCGCCCGGATGGCAGGAGCCGGCGAAAAGCGGCCCCGGACTGGCCAACACCCGCGTCCGCCTGGAGCAACTTTACGGCAGCGACCAGTCTCTGGCGCTCAGCAATCTGCCGGAAGGCGGCTTGCAGGTCACGCTTACCATGCCTTTCGTCAGCGCACCGGAGCCGGTCGCGCAGACTCCAGCCGCTCCCGCTTGGCCCGAAGCAGCAACCGTTCTGGCGGAAAAGCACACGGTGGAGAGCAATCCGCAGGAGCGCGAGCAGGAATTCTTGGCGTCGCCGCGCCGCGACCCGCTGCTGCCCGAACGCTGGTGGGCACGCTGGGTCCTGGTTATGGCCGGATGGACCGCCCTGGCTCTCTATTTCTCCACGGAAAGCTTCGCCTATATTCTGTTCACCACCTCCCCCAGTCCCTTTCTGCGCGTGTTCTCCTGGTGGGCCACTCACTTTTATCTTTGGGCGCTGCTCACGCCTCTGGTCTGGTTTCTGTTGTGCCGTTTTCCTTTGGATCGCGACACCTGGAAACGCAATCTCGCTGTCCACGTGCCCGGCAGTTTGGCGGTCACCGCGCTGCACGTGGCGCTGTGGCTTCCCATGGCTCCGCTGCTGGGCCTTCCCGGCATGGCGGAGATGCCGCCCTGGCAAATGTACAAGAGCTTCCTGGTGGGCGATGCCCACTCCAATCTGATGGTGTACTGGTCGCTACTCGGCCTGTGGAACAGCGCCCACTACTACCGCAAGTTTCAGGAGCAGGCGCTGGCCGCTTCGCGCCTGGAAAAGAGTCTGTCCCAGGCCCGCCTGGACGCTTTGCAGATGCAGTTGCAGCCCCATTTCCTCTTCAACACCCTGCACGCTATCTCCACCCTGATGCAGCGCGACGTCCAGGCAGCCAACCGCCTCATCGTCCGCCTCAGCGACCTCCTCCGCCTCACCCTGGAACACGCCGGCGAGCAAGTGGTACCCCTGCAAAAGGAACTCGAATTGCTGGAACAATACCTGGAGATCCAGCGTACCCGGTTCCAGGACCGCTTGACGGTCCGCATGGACATTGATCCGGAAACCCTGGACGCGCGGGTGCCGTGCCTGATTCTGCAGCCGCTGGTGGAAAACGCCGTGCGGCACGGCATCGCCCCGCTGAGTCGTCCCGGCCGGATTGAGATCCGCGCTCACCGTCAGAACGGCACGCTGCGGTTGGAGGTGTGTGACGACGGGGTAGGTCTGAAAGCGGGAGAGGGCCCTCTTCAAGGAATTGGACTGGGCAACACGCGAGCCCGGCTGGCGCAACTCTATGGCTCGTCCCAGGCGCTCCGCATGACCAACGCCCCCACGGGCGGGCTGGTGGTGAGCGTGGATATACCGTTCTCTTCCGGCGCGTAAAATTCTTTCCAACCTTTCTCCGTTTTCGCGCGTCCAACCACCAGCGGTCAGCCCTTCGAGGGCGGGGTCTATCTAAAAATCGGCTCAGGAGTCGAAGATGAAGATTCGGGCACTCATCGTCGATGACGAACCACTCGCGCGGGAACGCATTCGTTCGCTCCTGCGGGATGAATCCGACATCGAGCTTTCCGGGGAATTTGAAAATGGGAGCCAGGCGGTGGACGCCATCCGCAAAGATGCTCCCGACCTGCTTTTTCTTGACGTGCAAATGCCGGAGATGGACGGCTTCGGCGTGCTGCGGGCCATCGGCCCGGAGCGCGTGCCGGCGGTGATCTTCGTCACCGCCTATGACGAGTACGCGCTGCGCGCCTTTGATGCCAACGCCACCGACTATCTGCTCAAGCCCTTCGACCAGGAGCGGTTTCGGCGCTCCCTCGACCGCGCACGCGGCTCCCTGCAGCACGACCGTTCCGGCCAGCTGAATGGCAAGCTCCAGGCTCTGATGAACTACCTGAACCTGGATCCCTCGCAGCTTTCCCAGCTCCCTCAACCGCCGGGATCAGTCGCAGCGCCTGCCTCCGGCAACCAGGGCAACGGTCACTCGCACCCAGCGCAGTCCGACCGCTTGGTGGTCAAGTCCAGCGGCCGGGTCTACTTCTTGAAGACCGACGAGATTGACTGGGTGGAAGCCGCCGGCAATTATGTCCGCTTGCATGTGAGCAAGGATTCGCACCTGATGCGTGAAACCATGAACGGCATCGAGGTCCGCCTCGACACCAGGAGTTTCATGCGCATCCACCGCTCCACCATCGTCAACCTGGAGCGCATCAAGGAACTCCAGCCCTGGTTTCACGGCGACTACGTGGTTCTGCTCCGCGACGGTACCCGCCTCACTCTCAGCCGCGGCTATCGCGACAAGCTCCAGCAGGTGCTGGGTAGCCACTTCTAGGTTGAGCCGCTTTTTCGCGCCCAGCCCATCCAAGTCGTGTGCTCCTGGTTCTTTCCTGCTGCACTTGGGAGCCTGCGGGGCCATTCACAAAAGCATAGGGTCGGCCCGCCCGTGCTCCGTTAATTCGTAGTAAAACCGCACCCTCTCACCACATAAGCGCTCCGCCTTGTCCCCGCTGCCGTCCAACGTCACACATCTTCGCGGCGTCTCGTCCCTGATTCAGCGCACTTCATCCCCACTCTCCTCCCGTTCACTCCATGTGGCAGGCCAGATGCCTTTGTAGATGCGATGAATCTGTCTCATTTGCCCCTGAAAATCGGCCACCTAGAGCGGCTTGCAGGGGCGCCCATTCAAGTATTGGCTTGGAAAATTTCCCTACAGCGAGGACAAAGTATGAATCAAAAGATCAGCAGCACATTGCTCCTGGGATTGGTGCTTCTGTTGAGCGCGAGCCTGGCGTTCGCGCAAGGCGTCGTGACCGGATCCATTTCCGGCACGGTGCAGGATCAGCAGAACGCAGTCATCCAGGGAGCGAAAGTCACAGCCCGGGAGATGGGTACCAACCGGGAATTTTCGGCGGAATCCGACGCCACAGGCCGATATAGCCTGCGCGCGCTGCCCGTCGGCAACTACAACGTCACGATAGAGGCCGCCAATTTCAACAAAGTGCTGGTAGGCGGCGTCGTGGTCAGCATCGCCAAGGAAACTTCCCTGGGCGCACAGATCCTGGCGGTCGGTTCCTCCGGGGACGTGGTGAACGTAGAGAGCACGCCTCCGCTGGTGGAGGGCACCACCACCCAGATCTCCACCACCTTCACCAACCGTCAGGTTGCCGAACTGCCCATCGGCACCGGTTTTGACTCTCTCGCCCTGCTGGTTCCGGGCGTGGCCCCCGCCGGCGACAACGCTTTCGGCAACACCAACGGCGCCGCCATCTCCTCCAACGGGCAGCGCACCCGCGCCAACAACTTCATGATTGACGGCCAGAGCAATAACGACAACTCCGTCTCCGGCCCTCAATTCTTTATGGGCAACCCCGACGCCGTGGCCGAGTTCCAGGTCATCACCAACTACAGCGCCGAGTTTGGCCGCAACATGGGTTCCGTGGTTAACCTGGTCACCAAGAACGGCACCAATAACTTTCACGGAACGGCCTTCGAGTTCCACCAGAGTTCCCTCTTCGATTCCCTGAAGAACGAAGAGAAGAACCCGCAGCAGGGCTTCTGCGCCGCAGGCGCTGACCCCAACGGACCCGACGGCCTGCCGAATACGGGCGACGAATGCAACGTGCCCGGCGACCCCTCGCTCCTCATCGACAACAAGTTCGGTGGCACCATCGGCGGTCCGGTCATCAAGGACAAGCTGTGGTTCTTCACTGGGCTTTACTGGCAGCGCACCCGCACCTCCGGCGGTGTCTTCAATTCCACACCGCAACTCACGCCCACTCCGGCGGGCATCGCCACGCTGCAGGCAGCCTATCCGGGCAGCGCTTCCGTCGCTGCGCTGGCGGTACTCTCGCCGCACAATCTCCCCCTGGGCAACCCCGTCGCCGGGGGCATTACGAACCGAACCGTTTCCAACGGTGTGACCCCTACCCTGGTGGAGTTCGGCACCGTCACTCGCTTCCTCAGCCAGCCCTTCAATAACTTTGAGCTGGTGGCGCGCGGCGATTGGCAGGTGACCAGCAAGGACCGGTTCTTCGCCCGATTCTTGTATCAACCCACCTTCTTCGGCAACATCGTACAATTCACCACCTTCGCCGGCGGCGGCTTTACCGACGTCCCCGCCAAAACCTACCAGATCGGCACTGACTGGACGCACACCTTCTCACCCCGCTTCGTCAACACCGCCCGCTTCAGCTATGGACGTGCCGACATCGGTTTTGAGAACGGCGCGTACGCCGGTTGCAACCGGGCCAACGTCAACAACTGCCCCACTCTGATCAACCTCGCTGGAAACAATGTGGACCTGGGGACCGGCAGCACCGCCCCGCAGGGAAGGCTGGTCAACCACTCCCAGTGGCAGGACAACGCTTCCTATATTTTCGGGAAGCACACCCTGAAGTTTGGCGGCGAGTACGCGCGCCAGCGTTCGCCCAGCGCCTTCCTGCCCAACCAGAACGGCCAGTTTGTCTACAGTAACGCCGTGGCCGGATGCCCTGCCGGCAGCACGGTTGCTTCGGTTGAGTGCAGCTTCTCTCGCTTCCTCAGCAACGCCACCACCACGTTCCAGTTGAACCAAGGCGCCGGGGTCAATAACTTCAAGGAGCAGGATTTCTCCTTCTACCTCCAGGACGAATGGCGAGTAAAGGACAACCTGACCCTGATCATGGGTGTGCGCTACGAGTTCTTCCAGCAGGCCATCAACCTGCTGCATGAGCGTACCGTGGCCCAGCAGACCGGTTCCAGTCCCTTCTGGGATCCGAGTTTGCCTCTCGATCGCACTACCATTCCGCACATTCCCAACGACACCAACAACTGGTCGCCGAACATCGGCTTCGCTTGGACTCCACGCATCTTCCCGGGCCTGTTCGGAAACGGTAAGACCGTGGTCCGCGGCGGCTTCCGCATCTCCTACGACCCCTCCTTCTACAACATCTTCTTGAACACAGCTACTGCGGCTCCCGTGGTTAACCTGGGGACCATCAACACCCCGGTGGCTATCCCGGCGGGCACCAATTTTGACGGCAACGAAATCCGGGCGGCCTTGCTCAGCCTCATCCCTACGGGTGTTGGCATTGACCCCGGTGTACGCACCCAAACCCAGGTTTCGAGCGACTTCCACAATCCTTACTCGCAACAGTGGAACCTCGGCATCCAGCGCGATCTGGGCGGCAAGATGGCCTTTGAAGTCCGCTATGTGGGCAACCACACCGTGGGCAACTTCCAGAGCGTCAACGCTAACCCGGCGCTGGGCGGTCTGATCAACAACGGCTTCGGCAGCTTGATTCCGTCGGGGGTCACGCCTTGCGCCGACGCCACCGGCGGTCTCGGCGGCGGTCCCATGCCCGGCTTCCTCAACGGCCACGTGGATTGTGCTCGCCGCAACGTCCTGCGGAGGCAGAATACTGCGTTTGCCATCTATCACGGTTTGCAGACGCGGTTCGACATCTCCAACTGGCACAACCTGACCGCGCGTGTGAACTACACCTGGAGCAAGACCATTGACAACGGCAGCGAAATCTTCTCTACGCTGGCCGGTGGCAACACCTTGTTCTATCAACAGAACCCTTTCGACACCAACGTGGGCGAGCGCGCCACCAGTGGGCTCGACTTCCCTCACGTGGGCTCTGTGGCGCTCATCTATGACCTGCCGTTCTACAGGAGTCAGCGCGGCCTTCTCGGCAAGCTCCTGGGCGGCTGGCAGATGAATACCACCTGGCGCTACGCCAGCGGTGGACCCTACACCGCGGTGCAGTTCAAGGAAGGCCCGTTCTGCGATCCCACCAACACCTTCAACGCTAACTTTGACACCTGCCGTCCCATCCTGGGTAACAGTTCGGCGGCCTTGGATTCGGTTGGCCGCTGCACCGACAACCTCGCGGCCGACTGCGGGCTCGTCAACGAAGTCACCGGCGCACCCACCACCTTCACCGACGTGCACTGGATCATCAACGATCCCACCGCGGCGCTCTTCCTCGGCTCGCCCTTCCTGGGCGTCGGACGCAACACCGAGCGGGGCGACTCCGTTAACACCGTCAACCTCGGAATCTTCAAGAACACCAAGATCACCGAGCGGGTCACGGTCCAATTCCAGGCTTTGGCGTTCAACGTCATGAACCGCTCGTTCCTGGGCACGCCCGATCCCTTCGTTCAGGATGTCGGGAGTTCCTTCGGCAACACCGCCTTCAACGTGAGCGGCAACTTCCAGACCAACGCCATCGAGGGGGGCATTGCTCAGCGCCGCCTCTCCTTTGGTCTGAAACTGATCTTCTAACCTGTCTCTCTGAGTGCCTCCCAACGGGGGAGCCGCCAGGCTCCCCCAATTTTTTGCCCTGACATTCCGAGCGCAGCGAGGGACCCCTACTCTCACCCCGGCCTTCACAAGCTCACTTCGACCACACGACCTGCGATTTTCTTCATCCCGAGCGAAGCTTTTCACATTCCGAGCGAAGCGAGGAATCCCTATGGCTCAATCTCCAACAGTCGCGTTCACGCTGCACCCCTGCGATAATTCTCATCACCCTTCTTGGAGGTTGCATGAACACCAGCCGGCGCGCCATCCGGGGGACGCCCCTGTTGCTGCTCGCGCTTTCCGTCTTCGCTCCCGCCCAGGACGCCGCTTCCCTCCGCGATCACGTTCGCGCCTACCGCGTCGCCCATCAGGCTGAGATCCTGCGCGGCTTCGCCGACCTGCTGGCGATTCCCAATCTCGCCGGCGACTCCGTCAACATCCGCCGCAACGCCGAGCACATCGCCGGTCTGATGCGCGCCCGCGGCATCCAGGTGCGGATGCTCGAGCATCCGGGCAGTCCTCCCGTCGTCTATGGAGAGCTGCGCACGCCCGGCGCATCCCGCACCATCGTGGTTTACGCTCATTACGACGGTCAGCCCGCCGAGCCTGCCGACTGGGGCGGCGCCGACCCCTGGAAGCCCATCTTGCGCGACCAGAGTCTGGAGGCTGGCGGACGCGAAATCCCCTGGCCCTGTGTGGCGTCCGCCCGCGGCGGATCCTCGGCCGCGTCTTCTCCCCAGCAAGAAGTTTGCGTAGCGCCGTCCTCGGCCGCACCCATCGACCCCGAGGGGCGCATCTACGCCCGCTCCGCCAGCGACGACAAGGCCCCCATCGCCGCATGGCTCGCGGCCCTGGACGCGCTCCGCGCCGCCGGCATCGCACCCTCCGTGAACGTCAAGTTTTTCTTCGAGGGCGAGGAGGAAGCGGGCTCGCCTCACCTCGAGGAAGTCCTGAAAAAATACGGCACGCTCCTCCAAGCCGACCTCTGGCTGCTATGCGACGGCCCCGTCCACCAGACGCGCCGCCCGCAAGTGGTCTTCGGCGCACGCGGCTCCACCGATCTGGAGATCACGGTTTACGGCCCCGCCCGCGCCCTGCACAGCGGGCATTACGGCAACTGGGCGCCCAATCCTGCCGCCGAACTGGCGCGCCTGCTCAGCAGCCTGCGTGACGCTCAGGGACGCATCCTGATGCCGGGCTATTACGACGACGTGCGCGCCATCACCGAAAGCGAGCGCCGCGCCTTGGCGCTTGTCCCCGAGGCGGAACCCGAGCTCCGCCAAAGCCTGGGCCTCGCGCACAACGAAGGTGGCGGCCGCCCGCTGGTGGAGTTGATCATGCTTCCTGCGCTCAACATCCGCGGCCTGCGAAGCGGCGCCGTGGGCGCCACCGCTCGCAACGCCATTCCCACCGAAGCCGCGGCTTCGATTGATTTCCGCTCCGTCCCCGACCAGACTCCCGCCGGCATCCGCCGGCACGTGGAGGATCATCTGCGCGCACAGGGCTATTTTTTGGTTTCAGAGACGCCCGACTTGGAGACCCGGCGGCGCCATGCGCGAATCGTCAAGCTGGAATGGGGCATGGGCTATCCGGCAGCGCGCACTTCGCTCGACCACCCCGCGGCGCGCGCCCTCACCCGCGTGATGGAGGAAGCTGTGGGCCCGGTCATCCAGATGCCCACCCTGGGCGGCAGCGTGCCCATGCATCTGTTTTCTGACATCCTCAAGACCCCGGTGATCATTCTCCCCATCGCCAACCACGACAACAATCAGCACGCCGCCCACGAAAACCTGCGCGTGCAGAATCTGTGGGACGGAATTGAAATCTACGCCGCGGTGCTGGCGCGTATGGGACAAAGCTGGAATCTGGCTCCATAGTCGCCTGCCCACAACTTCGAGGTTTCGGAATGTCATCCTGAGTCCGCCGCGGCGGACGAAGAATCTATGCAGTGATTCTTTCAAAGGATAGGTGACATCCTCCGCCGGTGGGAGAGCCGGGCTTCAGCCCGGCGTTCACAGCCCTTCTTTCGTTTGTCATCCCGAGCCGCCCGACAGCCCTGCGTGCGCCGCGGCAGACGCAGGGAAAGGAAGGGCGTGCCGAGGGATCTTGGGTTTGCTTTTGCGAGGATGTCAACAGAACCAGGATATGTATAGGGCTGCCGAGAAGTACTGAATTTTCATCCCCGAAATGGGCCGATTCGCAACGTCTCTCCTGGTATCTGTCCCAAAACCGTTCCTCGAAAAGCAATCATGGTTTAGGGTTCCGAGCCAACGGGAATCATGCTCCCCAATGCAATCGGGGCGCGTTTCCTCGGCCGGACTGGAAACCGCGACATTTCCGATCCGGCACAGCGGGTCGGATCGCTCCTGCGGGTGCCTCCCAGGACGATCCTTGGACGGGCGTCGTGCTTTGGGCCGGCAACCCTCGAGAAACGGACCGGTCGCCTGCGATGTTGGCGCTAGCCTCAACCGCAGACGAACGGTGTCCGGCCTGAATCGACGCCCGTTGGCCTGCTCAATTACCAAATTACCCAATCACCAAATCAGAAATCCCGCCCTGTCTTATGCGCGATAATGCTCTCCACGATCGTGCTCACCCCCTCCAGCCTCGCCGTCCTGGTCAAATACGCCGCCCGCGACGCCGGATTTGATCTCGCAGGAGTTGCGCCCGCGAGTGCAGACTCGCTGCGCGAGCTGGCGTACTTTCCGGAATGGATCGCCGCCGGCCGTGCCGGTGAGATGGAATATCTGAAGGCCCGCGATGACCTGGGACGCCTGAAGCGCGCAGCTCTGCACCACGCCGCTCCCTGGGCGCGCTCGGTGGTGGTCTGCGCCCTCAACTACAACACTGGCCAGCCTTACTCCACGGAGTGCCCCGACCCGGCGCGCGGCTGGATCTCGCGCTACGCCTGGGGTGATGCTGATTACCACCAGGTACTGCTCCCGCGTCTGCAAAAGGTCGAATCGGATCTGCGCCAGGCCGTCGAAGCCGCCGGCGGCTCACCGGGATACGACGCGCAGTCTCTGCAAACGCGCTGCTACGTGGACACCGGCCCGGTGGTCGAGCGCGTTTACGCCAAATACGCCGGTGTGGGATGGATGGCGAAGAACACCTGCGTGATCAACCAGCAGTTCGGTTCCTGGCTCTTCCTGGGCGTCATCCTCACTTCGCTGGAGCTTGCGCCCGACCTGCCCGCGCCCGACCGCTGCGGCTCCTGCACGCGCTGCATTGACGCCTGCCCCACCGCCGCCATAACCGAACCCTACCAGCTCGACGCCACCCGCTGCATTGCTTACCTCACCATCGAGAAGCGCGGCGCCATCCCTGAAGAACTGCGCGCCGGCGTGGGGCGCCACGTGTTCGGCTGCGACATCTGCCAGGACGTCTGCCCCTGGAACCAGCCCCGCGGGATGAAGGTTCCGTCCAGCCCGCTTCCGGATTTCCAACCGCGCGCCGAACTCGTCAATCCGCCGCTTGACTGGCTGGCGTCGCTGACTCCTGAGGAGTTTCGCGCTGCCTTCCGCGGCTCTGCCATCCGCCGCACGAAGTACTCCGGCCTGCGCCGCAATGTTGCCGTGGCCATGGGCAACAGCCGCGATCCGCGCTTCCGCCCGCATCTCGAAACCCTGGCCCAAGACTCCGACCCCATCGTGGCCGAGCACGCCCGCTGGGCTTTGGCGCGAGTGTAGGCTCGTGTGGCGCCGTCCCGCCTCGCGGGATGACCCGGCGCCCGCCCTATTTGCAAACGAGTTAGAATATGCCCAAGCTTCTGCCCATGAATCCGGCTTCTCGTTTTCGCTTCTTCCTGCTCGCTCTCACCTTGCTTGCGCTCCCCGCCCGCGCTCAGAACTGGATGGAAGTCCGCTCGCCGCACTTCTCCGTGGTCACCGACGCCGGGGAAAAGCGCGGCCGCGAGTTGGCCCTGCAATATGAGCAGATGCGCGCGGTGTTCGGGACCCTGATCCAGCGCCCGGCGGTTAACATTCCTGTTCCCGTGCAAATCATCGCGGTCCGCGATAACAAGGGGATGCGCCAGATCCTACCCTGGTTCAAGGGCAAGCCCACCGACGCCGTGGGCCTCTTCCTGGGAGGGGAAGCGCGCAACTTCATCCTTCTCGATTTGTCGTCGGAGGGGCGCGGAACCACCGTCGTCTACGGATTCGCCCATCTGCTGCTGCAGGCCAATTATCCGCCCACGCAACCCTGGTTCGACGAAGGCTTTGCCGAGTACTTCTCCACCATCCGCGTCAGCAACAAGCAAGTGCGCCTCGGTGCGCCTCCTCAGACGCTCCTCGACGTGCTGCGGGAGAACAAGCTTCTGCCGGTCACGGAGTTGTTCGGCGTGGATGCCGGCATCCTCCGGGAAGACAGCAGCGACCGCCGCCTCATCTTCTCGGCTCACAGTTGGCTGCTGGTGCACTACCTCATCGAGCGCAAGAAGCTGAGTGAAACCGGCGAGTACTTCAATCTGGTGCAGAACCAGAACCTGCCCATCCCGGAGGCCTTTCGTCGCGCCTTCGGCATGGGTCCGGACGAGCTCGACCGGCAACTGGAAGCCTACCGTCGCGGCCAGGTTCGGCAGGTCACCTTCGAGGCGCCTCCAGGCCTCGACGCCGGCGGTTACCAGGCGGCGCCGCTCGACCAGGCTGACACCCGCACCGTTATCGCCGAGCTTCATCTCAATTCTCCCGATTACAAGGACCAGGCGCTGAAGGAGTTCGAAGATGTGCTCGCCACCAAGCCGGATCACGCCGGCGCGCACCGCGGCTTGGGCTACGCTTACCTGCGCAAGTCCCAGTTCGAGAAGGCCGGGCAACACTTCCAGCGGGCTGCAGAGCTCAGCCCCAACGATGCCAGCGTGCTCTACAACTCCGCGCTGCTTCGCAACCTGTCCGGAAAACGCGATGCCGACGCCGCCTGGGAGATGAAGGACCTGCTCACCAAGGCCATCGGCATCAACCCCGAGTTCGCCGACGCCCACAGCTTGCTGGCCGCGGTCTTCATGATGACCCAGGACGTGGAGTCTGCCATCGCTTCCCTCAAGACCGCCATCCGCCTCAGCCCGCGCAACCCGGCCTATCAGCTCAACCTCGGCCAGTACTACATCGCCGCCCAGCGTTGGGACGAAGCCGAAACTGTCCTCCGCCGCCTGGAGCATGACGGCCAGCCGCAATTGGCCGCCCTGGCCCGCGACTCCTTGAACAAAATCGCCGGCTATCGGGCGAATCCTCCGGCACAGATGGCTCGCCAAGCGCGTCCCCCGGACACTTCGGCTTACGAGTCCCCCAAGTGGAAGCGCAAGAAGGACTCCGTGGCAAAAAACGCCCCTGCCGCAGCGGGCGACGATTCCATCGCCTCTGGCGCCACGGAGGGAGCCGGTGAAACTGCCGCCGCACCCTCTGACTCCCCCTCGAGCACCGACGAGGACTCCGGCGAACCCGCCGCCCACGACACCCGCAAGATCGACTTTCTCCGCGGACGCATGCTTTCGGTGGAGTGCGACGCGGGCTCGGCGGCTACCGTATCCATCGCCTCCGGCGGCAGAACCTGGAAGATGCGCGTCCGCGACCGCGAATCGCTCATCCTCATCAACGCCGACCAGTTCTCCTGCGCCTGGAGCGGGCAGGAAGTCGGCGTCAACTATCGCGCCGGCGGCGCCGCCGACGGCGATCTGGTCTCCCTGGAAATCCGCATCCTCACCCAGGAACCAGTCCCGCTGAAGAAGAAGCCGTAGCGTCCCTCCATCCCGAGCGCAAGCGAGGGATTCCCTCTTGCCGGCAGAATCTCATTGGTCTTTCATCCCGAGCGAAGCGAGGAACCCCTAAGGCCGACAGAATCTGACGGTTTTTCATTCCGAGCGAGCCCGCCCGTCCCGCCCCGCGGGATAGCCCGGCCGTCTCGCCCTGCCGGGCCAATCGTCAATCAGCAATCAGCAATCGTCAATAAGAGAAAAGCCCTCTCCGCCGAGCGGAGAGGGCGTCGGTACTTCAGTTCGGATCAGGCACGCGCGACGTTGGCCGCGTGGTAGCCCTTGGGGCCCTGTTGCAAATCAAACTCCACTGAATCGCCTTCACTCAGCGTCCGGTATCCGTTCTCCTGGATGGCGGAGAAGTGCACAAACACGTCTTCGCCGCTGGCCCGTTGAATAAATCCATACCCTTTGGCCCCATTGAACCACTTCACTGTTCCCTTCTCTCTCACGCAAGACTCCTTTCGCCTCAGGCTTCAGACTGGAATTCTCCGCGGACCAAAAGCCCGCTGGAGGAGAAAAGGGTTGCTGCTTTGACTCCGGCCTTCGTTGCAAACAAAAAAGGCTGCGCTCCCGGCCGCGGCGCCTTATCCTGCTTCGCCCAGCGGCGGGGAATGCAACCCACGTTGCCTGCTACCCGTTCGATCACGAAGTACAAAACCGTCAACCCGGGAAACCCGGCTGCCAATATTTGCAGACTTCGGGTGTCCGCCCCCGAATCTTCTGGGAGACGAACGGCTGCATCATATTGACACCATTGACCTTTTGCAAGCGAAATATTCCATCCCTACTGCTTCTTTAACAATCCCAGGCCAACCAACACCTGCAAACGGCATCTAATGGGTCGAGGACGCAATCATGCATATACGCATTTTATTCGCCTTGGTTTTGGTCTTCACCGCAGCTTCAGCGACTGCCCAGGAAACGGGCGAACCCGTCATCAATCCGGCCTTGCCCCGCGGCATCACTGCGGAGGAAATCATTCAGCGCTTCGCCGCCAAGGAAAAGGAATTCAAGGAGGCGCGCGCTCAATACATCTACCGCCAGGACGCCCGCGTGCAAACCCTCGAGGGCGGCCGCGTAGACGGCGAGTACCGCATGGTGGTGGACATCACCTTCGACCCGCAGGGCCGCCGCCTGGAGACCGTGGCCCACGCCCCGCAGAACACACTGCGGCGCATCAGCATCACGCGCGAAGATCAGGACGACCTGGAGAAGCGCCTGCCTTTCGTCCTCACCAGCGACGAAATTTCCGACTACCTCATTGACTACGCCGGCCAGCAGCGCGTGGACGAGCTTGACACTTACCTCTTCGACGTCCGCCCCCGCCGTCTGGAAAAGGTCCGCCGCTACTTCGAGGGCCGCATCTGGGTGGACAACCTCGACTTCCAGATCGTCAAGACCTACGGCAAGAGCGTCCCTGACATCCGCAAGGGCCAGGAAAACCTGTTCCCGCGCTTCACCACTTGGCGCGAGCAGATTGACGGCCAGTACTGGTTCCCCACCTACACCCGCGCCGACGATACGCTCCAGTTCTCCAGCGGCGACGTGCGCATCCGCATGATCGTCAAGTACACCGGCTACCAGCGCTTCGGCTCCAAGGTGCGCATCACCTTCGAAGGCCAGCAGCTCCCCAACGCCGGCGGCCCGGGCAAGTAATGGATGCTACGCGAGGAGCTCCCTTCCGCCCACCTGTCCGCCCGGATAGAATAGAGGATTGTCATTGGTTCCCATGAGGCCTCATCCATGATCACCCGCGCTTTTGCCGCCCTGTTTCTTCTAACCTCGCTCGCTGCCGCCGACGAAGGCGCCCTCAACCCAGCCCCTCCCGCCGGCATCACCCCCGACCAGATCATCCAGCGCTTCGCCGCCAAGGAGAAGGAGTTCAGCACCGCCCGCGAGAACTACATCTTCCGCCAGTCGGTGAAGGTGCAGACCCTGGACGGCTCGACCGTGGACGGTGAGTATCAGATGGTGGTGGATGTGGGCTTTGACGACAAGGGCCGGCGCGCGGAGAACGTGATTTTCGCGCCCCAGTCCTCGTTGCGCCGCATCTCCATGTCTCCCGAGGACCACGCCGACCTCGAGAACCGCATCCCCTTCGCCCTCACCAGCGACGAGACCCACCAGTACAACATCGGCTACATCGGCCAGCAGCGCGTGGATGAGCTCGATACCTACGTGTTTGACGTCAGCCCCAAGATCCTGGAAAAGGGCAGGCGCTACTTCGAGGGCCGCATCTGGGTGGACAGTCAGGACTTCCAGATCGTCAAAACCTTCGGCAAGAGTGTTCCCGACCGCAGGAAAAAAGGTGAGGAGAACCTGTTCCCCAAGTTCACAACCTACCGCGAGCAGATTGACGGCAAGTACTGGTTCCCTACCTACACCCGCGCCGACGACGACCTTAAGTTTTCCTCCGGCGACGTGCGCATGCGCATGATCGTGAAGTACACCAACTACCAGTACTTCGAAACCGCCTTCAAGGAGAAGGTCACCTTCGAGGGCGCGGAAGTGAAGTCCGCCCCCACGCCCAACAGGGGCGCCTTCGCGGGCCGCCCGGTGCGAGGCCATCAGGATGCCAAGGTGGAGATCGTGGTCTTTGACGACTTCCAGTGCCCTGCCTGCGCACAACTCTACGACACGATCTTTAATGACGTGATGCGCACCCACGGCGACCGGGTGCGAGTGGTGTACAAGGACTATCCGCTGCCCAACCACCCCTGGGCGGTGCGTGCTGCCCTGAACGCCAACTGCCTGGCCGAGCAGAACCACGAGGCCTACTGGGATTTCGCGGGTTTCGTCCACCTGAACCAGCGCGAGATCACCGGCGACCAGCGCCCGCTGCGGGATCAAATGGCGGCTCTGGACCGGCAGGCAGAAGAAGTTGCGGGGCAGCGCGGGCTGAACGACTCCCAACTCAAGGCCTGTGTCAAATCATCAAAGGACGGGGAGATCCGCGCTTCCATCCGGGAAGGCAATTCCCTGGGCGTCGAAGCCACACCCACGCTGTTTGTGAACGGGGAAATAGTGCGGGGCGCAATTCGAGCGCCCGAACTCCGCACCATGCTGGACCGCATCTTGAGGGAGGCTTCCCGCGCTACGCCTTCCACATCCAAGGCTCCGGGCGCCGCTGAAAACCCTTGAGACAATCGGCCCATGTTCAACAACCGCCTGCCCAATCACAATTCACTTCGGCAGCGGACGCGCAATTAGTCTGATGTTCGATGATGTGGTGTGCGTCCTAGGCGGAGTTGGCGGGCTGGAACATCAGAATATCGCAAATCAAACATCACACATCAGTAGAACAGGTACTTCCGCCACTTCTCATCGGAGCGCCCGATCAGGCGCATGATGTGGCGGCTGGTGTGCAGATTGAACGCCCGCGGCTCGCGCAACAGCTTCATACCGGTCTCGGCGGCGAGCTGGTTGCCCTTGTGCCGGTTGCAGGAATGGCAGCAGGCCACCAGGTTCTCCCAACTCGACATCCCGCCCCGCGAGCGCGGCACCACGTGGTCCAGCGTCAGTTCGCTCGAATGCAGCACCGACCCGCAGTACTGGCAGGCGTTGCGGTCCCGCAGCAGGATGTTCTTGCGCGAGAGCGCCCGCGTCTGGTGAGGGATGCGCCGGTACTCCAGCAGCCGGATCACCGACGGCAGCCGCATGGTCAGGCTCATGGCGTGCAGGTAAAAGCCGTCTTCTTCCTCGGTGCGCGCAATGCCCTTCAGCACCAGCACAATGGCCCGGCGCGCGGCGCAGATATTGATGGGCTCGTAGGACGCGTTCAGCACCAGCACCGGGGTGTGCAGCACCGAGTGGCCGTTCCCGTTGCCGCCCGGCGCGGACGAGTGCGCCGCCTGCTGGTGTGGGGCCGGGTCTCCGACCCGGCCCGCAACCTTCGCAGCCTGACCGTGCACCGACTTGGACTTTCCGCCTGACATACGTTCACGCCTGCGAAACTGCTGCTGCTTCCTGCGAATCGGCCGCGCTGATCGGAGCCGCTTCGCCCTTCATCACTCGTGCCACCGTCGCCACCAACACGCGCTCCGCGCCCGCGCGCCGCAACACCTTGGCACACTCGGATACCGTCGTTCCCGTGGTAAAAACGTCATCCACGAGGAGCACTTCCTTGCCCGCGATTTCCTCCGGCCGGGCCAACTCAAAAGCGCCTCGAATGTTCTCCCGCCGCTGGTGGCGGGTCAGACCGGTCTGCGAATCGGTAGCGCGCTTTCTGCGCAGCACTGCGGTGCTCAGCCGAAATCCGGCTGCCGCGCTGGCCGGACTCGCCTTCAGCGCCGCACGCGCTATCAATTCAGCCTGGTTGAATCCCCGCTGCCGCAGCCGGGAAGAATGCAAAGGCACCGGGACCACCACCAAGCCGCCACCGGCCGCCATGAACGAGGCTGCCGCCTGCGCCAGCATTTCACCCAGCACCTTGGCGGCCGGCCGCACCTGCTCGTACTTTAGAAGGTGGATCAACCCGCGCAGGTTGCCGTCGTAGCTCCCGTAGGCCCGCGCCTGCTGGTACGGCTGCTCCACCTTCCGACACAGTCCGCAGCGTGTGGGGCTGCCGTCGGCCGCCGCTTTGCCGGCATCCTCCCGCGCATGCACGCTGAACACCCGTTCCCCGCACACGACACACGTCGGCCCGAATACAGGGTGGATGGCGTTCAGACAGTCGGAACAAACCGGCAGGCGGGAAATATTGACCAGCGGCGAGCCGCAAAGGCGGCAATCGCCGGGAAACAGTGTGGCAAACAGGCTCTCGCCGGCCCTGCCGGCGAGCGACGCCCACGTACTTCGCCCTTTCGAGTTCTTGACCCTGGCCCGAATTAGGTCGCTACTGCTGAAGACGCCCCTCCCCCGGGGTGACACCGCCGACCGCCCGTGTGGAAGCGGGCGACCTCGCCCGCGCACTTGGCGCCGGTTCCGCCCCGGTTACCGTTGAGTATACCCGCCCCTGGAAGCCCCGCGCAACGCAGCTCAGGTGTAGCCCAGCCGCCCTCGGCGGGGCCTCTAGCCTCTTCGTGCCACCCTTCGTGAGAATCTTCGCGTCCTTCGTGGTGAGCTTTTTTGGCCGCAGAGAGGACGACGGCAACCGAGGCTAGTCGTGTAAACTCTAGACCGCGCACGCACTCACCCCAACCTACCCGGAGGCCCAGTGGCCCAGGTTACCGAAGCCCAGCCTGCTGAAACCACCTTTCAACCTTATGTATCCGCCAGCGACATGCGGGCGGAGTTCACCCCGCGCGCCGTAATCCTGGGCGCGATTTTCGGCCTCATTTTCGGCGCGGTTACGGTCTACGTGGGGCTGCGCGCCGGTCTTACGGTGGCGGCTTCCATTCCCATCGCCGTGCTTTCCATCAGCATCCTGCGGGCCTTCGGCAAGTCCACCATCCTGGAAAACAACATCGTGCAGACCACCGGCTCGGCCGGCGAGTCCGTGGCCGGCGGCGTCATCTTCACTTTGCCGGCGCTCATTTTTCTGGGCTTCGACCTCGAGTATGCCCGCATCTTTCTGCTGGCCCTGATCGGCGGCTGCCTGGGAGTTTTCTTCATGATCCCGCTGCGCCGCCAGCTCATCGTGAAGGAGCACGGCGAGCTGCTCTATCCCGAGGGCACGGCTTGCGGCGATGTCCTGATCGCGGGCGACAAGGGCGGCAGTTTCGCCAGCCGGGTGTTCTGGGGGCTCGGGCTGGGAAGCCTCTACACTCTGTTCCAGAACGAGAACATCTTCGCCGCCTGGCCCGGCACTCCCACCTACCAAACCGACAAGTATCCCGGCGCCCAGGTACGGCTCGACGCCACTTCCGAGTACCTGGGTGTGGGTTACATCATCGGCCCGCGCATTGCGGGCGTGATTTTCGCCGGCGGCGTTTTCTCCTGGCTGGTGCTCATGCCCGCCATCAAGTTCTTCGGATCGGGACTGGCGGAGCCGCTCTATCCCTCCACCATTCCCATCAAGGACATGACCTCAGTGGACCTCTGGCGCGCCTACATCCGCCCCATGGGCGCGGGCGCAGTGGCCGCCTCCGGCTTGATCACCTTGATGAAGACCATGCCCACTATCATTGGCGCCTTGAAAGCCGGTCTGAAGGACCTGGGAAAAAGCGCCGCCGAGGCTGCCGCCACCAAGCGCACCGACAACGACCTGAGCATGAAGTATGCGGTGGGCGGCGCTGCCCTGTTGTGCGTGATGATGTGGGCCTTCCTCACCTTCAAGCCCGTGCCCGGCGCGCAGACCTCGATGTTCGCCAATGCATTGGCAGCCCTCTTCGTAATCATCTTCGGCTTCCTGTTCGTCACTGTCTCTTCACGAATCGCCGGTTTGATCGGCACCTCTTCCAACCCCATCTCCGGCATGACCATCGCCACCCTGATGGCGGTTTGCGCCACCTTCCTGGTGGCGGGCTGGACGGCGCCCGCTTTCGGCGCGCTGGCCATCACCATCGGTGGCGTGGTTTGCGTGGCCGCCGCCAACGCCGGCAATACCTCCCAGGACCTGAAGACCGGGTTCATCGTCGGCGCCACTCCCCGGTATCAGCAGTACTCGCTGCTCATCGGCGTGGCCGTTTCGGTGGTCGCCATCGGCTACACCCTCAAGCTGATGAACGAAAACCTGGAGCAATTCAAGCCGGTGCCCGCGCGCACCTACGTTCTGGACAAGCTGCCCACCGGCGTCAATGTGAAAAAGCCTGATGCTCCCCATTTTGACCGCGCACGCATCAAGGTCCAGCCCGACAAAGGTCAGGCCTACGAAGTGGACGGCAAGCAATACATCCTGCTGAATGCCATCGGCTCGGCCGAGCTGGCCGACGGAGCCTACCTGTACAACCCGGCCACCCAGCAGATCGAGGTGCAGTGGATCCAGGGCATCGGCAGCGACCAGGCGCCCGCGCCCCAGGCCAAGCTCATGTCTACGGTCATCAGCGGCATCCTCAACCAGCGCCTCCCCTGGGGATTGATCATGCTCGGCGTTTTCCTGGTGATCGCGGTTGAACTGCTGGGAATTCGCTCGTTGTCGTTCGCCGTGGGCGCGTATCTTTCTATCGGCACTACGTTCGCGATCTTCTGCGGAGGCGCGGTGCGCTGGCTGGTGGATGTGGCCACTAAGCGCGCCGGCGGGCACGCGGAAGAGAGCGAGGTAAGCCCCGGCTCGCTCTACGCCAGCGGCCTGATCGCCGCCGGCGGCGTCGTGGGCCTGTTCGGAGTGGTTCTCAAGGGCCTGGAAAAATGGCCGTGGTTCACGGACAAGATGCAGGGCATGGGCCTGCGCACCGAGAATTTCCTAAAATTCGGCGAAACCGGCCCCTTGCACCAGACCTGGCTTGCCGTGCTTATGTTCGCACTCCTGGCCGCGTCGGCCTTCTACTTCGCCCGCAAACCGCTCGAGGGCGACGGCAAGAAGTAGAAGACTTGAACCGCATCCGAATTGGGGCATTCGCACTGCCCCACTTTCGCTCCAGCCCTATTGCGGACACCGGAATCGCGTGGCTATCATCACCCACGTGAAAGCCAACGTCAGCGCCGCAACTCCGCCCCTGGATTCAGTCGGCAGCTTCCGCGGATTTCTGCAGGCGGAACTGGCCCGGCGCTGCGCGCGCAATCCACGCTATTCGCTGCGCTCCTTCGCCCGGCATCTCGGCGTGGACCATTCCACCCTCTCTCAAATCCTGCGTGGCAAGCGGCCGCTCACCGCAAGAGCGATTGAGGCCTACGGGCAGCGTCTGGCCGTTTCCCCGGACCAGGTCCGCGCCTACGTGGCCCGCGAGCAGCGTTTCGGCTCCACCGAAATGACCACGCTGCGGGAGGTGCAGCAATTGACGCACGACACCGCCAACTTGATCGGCGATTGGTATCACTACGCCATCCTGGAACTCACACGCCTGCGCGAGTTCCGCCCTGACACCCGCTGGATCGCACGCGTGCTCGGCATTTCTCCCGATCAGGTCAACATCGCTTTGCAACGCCTGCTTCGCTTGAAGCTGCTCGATATGAAGAGCCGCAACCGCTGGGTGGACACTTCCGGCGACACCGTCGCCTCACTCGACGCCTTCAGCCAGGTCGCCGTCCGGCGCCTGTTCGAGCAGGTGCGCGAACTCTCGCTCTCCGCCGCCCGCCGCGCTCCCGCCGGCTTTCACGATCACAGTTCCGCCACGCTGGCCGTCAGCACCAACCGCTTGCCGGAAGCGCTCGCCCGTATCGCCCGCTTCCGCGGAGAGCTGATCGCCTTCCTCGAGTCCGCCGCTGACCGCGACGATGTCTATCAACTTGAAATCAATCTTTTTCCCGTAACCAGCCTCCGACAAGAAAGGAAATAACCATGGGACAACCCGTAATGCAGTGGCAAATTCTGGCCAAGGACCCCGACACCATCTCCGAGTTCTACGCCAAGCTGTTCGGATGGAAGATGGACACGGACAATGCTCTCAACTACCGGCGCGTCCACACCGGCTCGCGGCGCGGCATTCCGGGAGGCATCTGGCCTTCGCCGCCGGAAGGTCACGGGCTCACCCAACTTTTTGTGGAAGTAGACAACGTGCGAGCCTACGCGGACGCCGTCAAGAAGCTGGGTGGAACCATCGTCGTCCCGCCCCAGAAACTTCCCGACGGCGACGAACTCTGCATATTTCTGAACCCCGAGAGCGTCCCCATGGGTCTGTATAAGCCCGCATGACGGAGCCTGTGTGGCCCCTCGGCTGGGATGCCGGGCGCAGCCCGGCGCACGCTGCTGGGCCGCCGGGAACTGAAGTGGAACGACCAATGAAAACTCGCTCCACCGAGCACTGCTCCCTAGGGTTGGGGCCGTCGTGGGCCGCGTTGTTTGTCGCCGGCTCCCTCGTCGGCGCGCTTCTCACCTTGGCCTTGCTGACTCTTGCCATCTGGATGGGCGGCCTTTACGGGCGCGCTGCCTGAACGGGTGGTCCGGGGGCCCTCAGCCGGGCGGATGGAAAACAACCGCCAAGCGCCGTCGGCGCGACGTGCAGTAGCCCAGCGCTTCAGCGCTGGGAAGGCGGTGGCATGTTGGAAGGAGTCCCATAGGGACGACGCCAACCCGAAACCTGGCGCCTGATCCTGCAAAATCCCCCGCGTGGAAGCGGGCGGCCTCGCCCGCGCTCTTACCATCGCACATCACACATCCAACATCACACATCATTTATAACTGTCTTCCGTGCCCATCCCCGCCAACCTCGCTCTGGTCCGCGAACGCATCGCCGCCGCTGCCCGCCGCGCCGGGCGCCATCCCGACGAAGTCGCGCTGATGGCCGTCACCAAGACCTTCGGCGCCGGCCAAATTCGCGAGGCCCACGCCGCCGGCCTGCGGCTTTTCGGTGAGAATCGCGTGCAAGAGTTCGTCACCAAGGCGGAGGCGGTTCGCGCACTCGAAGGCGCCCGCTGGCATCTTATCGGCCACCTGCAGAGCAACAAAGCCGCCCGCGCCGCCGAACTCTTCGACGCCGTGGACACCGTGGACTCCCTCCGCCTCGCCCGCAAACTCAACGCAGCCGCGGAAACGCGCGGCATTCCCTTGCCCGTACTCATCGAAATCAACCTCGCCGGCGAAACCGCCAAGAGCGGCGTTGCCCCCGACTCCAAGGAACTCGAGGACATCTTGTACGCAGCGCCGCAGCTCGAAGCTCTGCAAATCTCGGGGCTCATGGCTCTCCCGCCCTTCACCGAAAACCCCGAGGATTCCCGCCCTTACTTCCGCCGCCTCCGCCAGCTCCGCGACCAAATCACCGCGCGCAAGCTGCCGGCCGCGCCGCCCGCCGTTCTCTCCCTGGACATCCTCTCCATGGGCATGTCTCACGACTTCGAGATCGCCATCGAGGAAGGCTCCACCTGCGTGCGCCTCGGCACCGCCCTCTTCGGCGAGCGACTTCAATGATTCAATGACTCAATGATTCAATTTCTGATGATTCCCATCCACCCCACCGCTTCCGGCGCCAGCTTCGCGGTTAAGATCCACCCGCGCGCCAGGAAGAGCGCCATCACCGGAATCGTCGGCGACGCGCTCAAGATTTCCCTCACCGCCCCGCCCGTCGAAGGCCGCGCCAACCAGGCCTTGGTCGAATTCCTCGCCCAGCTTTTGAACGTGCCCCGCTCGTCCATTAAGATAGCTGCCGGCCAGAACAGCCGCACCAAGGTCATCTGTGTGAACGGATTGTCCGCCGAGGATCTTCGCTCGCGCTTGGCGCAAGCGCAGATTTGACTGGCAACTGGCCACTGACCACTGACAACTGCCCATGACCTTCGCCCAACGCCTCAACGACATTCGCACCGGCTTCGACCGTCCCTTCTGGGTGGCCAACGTCACCGAACTCTTCGAGCGGCTGTCCTACTACGCCGCCTTCGCCTCGCTCGCCCGCTATCTGCACGAGACCTTGCAGTTCCCTACGCAGGAAGCCAGCAGCCTCACCGGCCTTTTCGGCGGGCTGGTCTGGTTCCTGGCGGCCTTCGGCGGGACAGTGGCCGACCGCATGGGATTCCGGCGCGCCCTCTCCGTCGCTTACCTCATTCTGAGCATTGCTTATTTTCTGCTGGGTTCAATCGGCGCCGCTTGGCTTGCTCCGGTTCGCAATGCTGTGCCGCTGGGCGTGCTAGTGGCCTTTGTCCTCATGCTTCCGGCGCTGGGGATTGCGCTGGTCAAGCCCGCGGTGGTCGGCACCACGGCTCGCGCTTCCCGGGAAAACGTCCGCTCCGTCGGCTACTCCATTTACTACACGCTGGTGAATATCGGCGGCGCCGCCGGGCCCTACGTCGCCTCCTGGGTGCGCGGCCATCTGAGTGTCGAGAACGTCTTTCGTGTGGCCGCGCTCAGCGTCTTCATCATGTTTTTCGCTGTACTGCTTCTGTTCAAGGAGCCCACCCGCTCCGACGAAGCCCAGCCCGCCACTCTCGGCCAGGCCGCTCGCAACTTCTGGACGGTGCTCTCCAACCCCCGCTTCATGATTTTCCTGCTCATCTTCTCCGGATACTGGATCGTCTTCTGGCAGGAGTTCATCATCCTGCCGCTGTACGTTGTCAAATACATTGACCCTCAGGCGAACACCGAACTGCTGCTCACCGCCGGGCCCCTGACCGTGATCGCGCTTACCGTGGTCATCAACTTCCTCATCCGCAAGGTGCCCTCGTTCCACGCCATCACCTTGGGAACGCTCATCTCCGCCCTCGCATGGGTCATCCTCGCCATCCACCCTACCGTGCCCATGGTTGTGGTCACCCTGGTAGTGGTCGCGCTGGGCGAGATCACGCAGGCCCCGCGTTATTACGAATACATCTCGCGCCTGGCCCCGCCCGGGCAGCAAGGAGCCTACCTGGGCTTCGCTTTCCTGCCCATCGGCATCGGTTCGCTGGTCGGAGGCTGGCTGGGCGGGAAGCTGCTGCATCACTTTGGCGAAGTTACCGGCCAGCCCCAAAACATCTGGTGGGCCGTCACCGGCATCGGCGTTGCCACCGCGTTCCTGCTCTGGATCTACAACCGCGTCGTTCAGCCCGAAAAGGCCACGCCTGCGTCGCAGTGAGCCGCTTGAGCGAAGGCATCTCGTCGCTCCTCCTCCGTCCTCCGCCCTCCTCTCTGCGGCCTGACACCCGACACCTAACACCCGACACCTGCTTCTCCCGTCCTGTAAAATAGAAGCTTGCCCATGGACCTGGCCGCCATACAGTCCGCGCTCCGCGAACGCAAGTTCGACGCCTGGCTCTTCTACGACCACCATCACCGCGATCCCATCGCCTACAGCGTGCTCGGCCTGCCGGAAAAGCTGATGGTCACGCGCCGCTGGTTTTACCTGATCCCGGCGACCGGTGAGCCCGCCAAGCTGGTGCACCGCATTGAGGCCGGCCATCTCGATACGCTCCCCGGCTCCAAATCCGAGTACTCCTCCTGGCAGGAGTTATGGGAGAACCTGAAGGCCATGCTGGCGCCCTACCGCACGCTGGCCATGCAGTACTCGCCCAACAATCTGGTTCCCTATATCGGCCTGGTGGACGCCGGCACCATCGAGCTGATCCGCAGCTTCGGCAAGGAAATCGCCAGTTCCGGCGACCTGGTCGCGCGTTTCGAGGCGGCATTGACGGAGGAGCAGGTGCGCAGCCACTTCGAAGCCCGCGACGCCATCGACGCCATCACCGCCGCCGCTTTTCAGGAAATCGGGCGCCGCGTTCGTAACGGCGGCACGCACGAAGTGGAAATCCAGCAGTGGATCCTCGAAGCCTTCAGCCGCGAAGGCCTGGTGACGCAGGACAATCCCATCGTGGGCGTCAACGCGCACAGCGGCGACCCGCACTACGAGCCTCGCCCCGACCGCTCCCTGCCCATGCGCGAAGGCGACTTCGTGCTGCTCGACATCTGGGGGCGCAAGAACCGGCCGGGCACGGTCTACTACGACATCACCTGGACGGGCTTCATCGGGAAAGCGCCCACCGACCGTCACCGCGAAATCTTCGACATCGTGCGCCAGGCCCGCGACACCGGCATCCAGACCGTGCAGCAGGCCATCGCCGCGGGCCGCAAGATCGGAGGCTGGGAAGTGGACAAGGCGACGCGCGACTTCATCAATTCCAAAGGCTACGCGCGCAACTTCACGCACCGCACCGGCCACTCCATCGGCACCAGCATCCACGCCAACGGCGCCAACATGGACAACCTGGAAACCAAGGACGAGCGCGAAATCATCCCCAATACCTGCTTCTCCATCGAGCCGGGCCTCTATTTTCCGGAGTTCGGCGTGCGCAGCGAGATCAACATGATGGTGGGCCGCGGCTCTGCCGAGGTCACGGGAAAAATCCAGCAGGAGATCGTCCTCATCTGATGCCCGACGCGCCCGAAAAGCCCAAGCCCGGCTCCGGCATGAAAGACGCCGGCAAGGAAGACGCCCCAGAGAGGGACGCCAAAGAGAAGGACGCCAAGCCGCCCGCGCGGCCACTCACCGCCATCGCCGTCGCGGCGCCGCTGGCCGGCTGGCTGGTGCCCGGCGGCGGCCACTTCCTTCTGGGACGCTGGGGACGCGGCCTGCTGCTGATGATTTCCGTCACCTCCATGTTCGTGCTCGGCGTGCTCATGGAGGGCAAGGTCTACACCGCCAACACCGGCGACATTCTCGACATGCTGGGTTTTGCCGGCGACCTGGGCGCAGGCGCGCTCTACCTCATCACCCGCGCCATGGAGTGGGGGCGCGGCTCCATCCAACTGGCCAGCGCCGACTACGGCACCAAGTACATCGTGGTGGCCGGCCTGCTCAACGTCATCAGCGCGGTGGACGCCTACCACATCGCCGTGGGAGAAAAGCCGTGAGCTTGCAGTTCTCCCACTTCACCGCGGCGCTGGTCTTTGCTTTCTTCGCCTCGGTCGTCTTCGGCATCACCCAGCGTTCCACCCAGCGCGATCAGGTCCGCTACGGCCTCCAGTGCTTCGCCTTTTTCCTCGCGGGAACCATCGCCGGCGGCTGGCTCATGTGGCTGCTGCGGCATTAGAGAACCGCCACCTAAGTTCCGCCCCGTAGAAATCGGTGGAAAGCGGCAGCAGGCACAAAACAAATTACCCAATTACCAAATTACCCAATTACCAATTCCTTCATCCTTCCCACACAAACGCATCGAACACGTGGGTCACGCGGAAACCCAGGCGCCGATAGAGTTCCACCGCCCGCGCATTGGCTTCGGTCACGGTCAGCGTGAGCGCGGTGAAACCGCGCCGCTGCAACGCGGCATACGCGGTCGCCAGCAGCGCTTCCCCCAGCCGGCGGCCGCGCACGTCCGGCGCCAGGCACACCTGGGTGATGTGTCCCACCCCGCTCTTCACCCGCGAGCACAGCACCAGGCCCACCGTCAGGCGGGTTTCCCGGTGCACCGCCACGAACGACGCCTCCGGGTCAAACACTCCGCAGCCGGGAAAGCGCACGATGTTGTTCAGAAAACGCAGCGAGCCGCTGGTGGAGCGGTACTGATCGTTGATCTCAGAATCCACGTGTCCGCGATAGGCGGCGGTGATTACCGCCGCTGCGTTGCTGAAGTCTTCCTGCTTCCAGAGACGGATTTCGATGTCGTCCGCCGGCGGCCGCGGGGCGCCGAATGGCGCTCCGTTGACGGGCACGTGCATGAATAGCCGCCCGTAGCGATGGAAGCTAGCCTCCAGGAACGGCCGCGCCAGCGCTCCGGTGGCGTGCGGCAGCAGTTGCGACTCGATGCGGTGGATGCCCGGCGATTTTTGCAGGGTCTCGATCACGTGGGTGAGCAGTTGCGACTTCAGCGACTCCGGCCCCGGCGAGTTGGGGCGCGCGCCGGCGCTCACAAACAGGTCGCCGATGATGCCCTTGCTGCCCTCGTAGACGAAAAAGGAGTATCCGCAAACCCGCCCGTCCTGCAGCGCCGCGTACCCCGGCAGGATGCGGGCGTCCAGATAGCGCAGCACCATCTCCACCGAGTTGGTGTAATCCCAACCCAGTTGCTGCTCCCAGAGCTGGGTCTCCTCTTCCAGCAGCGCGCGCAGGTCCGCTGAGGCAAAGTGCCGGAGATCGTAGATTTCCAGGCTCACGGTTTCACTTTCTCTGAAACCCAGTAGTACTCCAGGCCCTGCCGCTCGAAGCCGCCCACCCGCGAGACCCGCCGCCCACCCGCAAGTTTCTCGATCTCGCTGCGCAGGCCCGCGGGCGCGATCAGCAAGTGGTCCACGGGCGGCACTTCGCCGCGCTCGTAGCGCCGGACCGGCTGGTTACGATAGAACGCCATCCCGTACTCCACGTTGCGATGCGCCCGGAACACGGCCAGCGGCGCCTGCGTGGGGCGGCCGTCCTCGGCCGCCTTAAGCCGCGCCAAGTCCGCCGCAATCGCACGCGACGAAAGCGCCGCGTCCAGCACCGGCGCTTCCACCCGCAGTAGGAACGCCAGGGCCACGATCACCGGCGCCAGCGTAATCAGGCGCAGCACCACCAGCCGGTAGCGACGCAGCGAAATCAGCGCCGCCGCAAACATCATCACCCCCATCGCTGCCGCCGCAATCTTGATCTCCGCCCCCACCGCGGGCCGCAGCCGCATCACCGCGTAAGGCGCCAGCAGCAGCGCCCCGGTCACCACGCCCATCAGCGTCGCATGCGTCAACTGGAATCTCAGACTGGCCTCGCGCCCCTCCTTCAGCCTGCGCCCCAGCTCCAACCCGGCCAGCATCAGCAGGGGTGGAAGCGCCGGGAGAACATATCCCGGCAGCTTCGATTGCGAGATGGAAAAGAACACAACCGGAACCGTGGCCCACACCATCAGAAACTCGCGCAGCCCGTCGCGCGCGCCGGCTCGCCGTTCGCGGACCCACTCGCCCACGGCCGCCCCCACCAGCGCCGTCCACGGCATCACCCCCAGCAACAGCACCGGAAGGTAGTACCAGAAGGGCTGCTGATGACGAAAGACGTCGGTGGTGAAGCGCGCCAGGTTGTGCTCCACAACAAACACGCGGAAGAACTCCGGGTTGCGCATCTGCACGGCCACATACCACGGCGCGGCTACTGCCAGAAACAGCGCGATGCCCGGCAGCCACAGTGTTCGCAACGCTGCCTTGAAGTCTCGACGCAGCGCCGCAAACGCTAGTACGATGGCTCCCGCCAGAAACGGCGCCACCGGCCCTTTCGCCAGCATCGCCCAACCTAGAAAGAAATAGAAAGCCAGAAGCCAGCGGCGTTGCTGTGTTTCCTGCCAAGCGAACCACGCCAGCATGGCGATGGCGAAGGGGGCGGCCAGCGGCATGTCGGTCGAGGCCGCGCGCGCGAACCCCAGCATCGCTGCCGAAGAAGCCGTGATCAACCCAGCTTCCATCTCCGCTCCCGGACGAAACCGGCGCACAAACCCATACACCGCCGCCACCAACCCCGCCGCCAGCACCGCCGAGGGCAAACGCGCCGCCCAGTCCGAGACCCCGAAGATGCGGAAAGACACTTGCGCGCCCCAGTAATAAAAGACCGGCTTCTCCAGCCAGACCTCTCCGTAAAGGGTGGGAGTCACCCAGTCTTCGCGCTCCAGCATCTCGCGCGCCACCTGCGCGTAGCGCGGCTCATCGGGCCCCACCAATCCGAAACTGCCCAGCCCGAAGAAGAACAGAAAGGCGCAGAAGGCGGCCAAAGTCGCCAGTTCCCGCCACGTTTTTCCATTTCCCGGCACGGGGTTTGAGTGTAGCAGGTGGGTGATTTACCTATCGCTTATCACTGATCACTTTGCTTCTTCTTCTTCCTCTTCTTCGTTCGCCCCAGCAGTTCGTTGATGCGCGCCGAATACTCCTGCGAACGGTCGATCTGGAACACCAGCTCCGGCAGTCGTGCCAACCCCAGCCGTCCGCCCACTTCGCGGCGGATGTAGCCCCGGGCGGCCCGCAGGCCTTCCAGCGTGCGCTCGGCTTCCGCTTCGTCGCCTGCAACCGCCACATAGATGCGCGCCGACTTGCCGTCCGCAGCCAGTTGCACTTCGGTAACGCTGGCCAACCCGATGCGGGGATCTTCAAGCTCGCCCGCGAGCATGGAACTCAGTTCATCGCGCAGGCCGTCGGCCAAGCGCTTGTAGTGATGCTCGCGTCCGCGTTGTTCGAGCATAAGGGCCCTATAGATAGTCCAGCAACGTGTCCGTAATCTCGGCACCGGTGGACGCCGCAATGTGTACGGCCTCGCGTTCCACATTTTGCATCAGGCCGTCGAGGTAGTCCCTGGAAGTTGAAACGCTTACCACGCCCACGGTGGCGCGCTGCCAGGCGTTGCTGGCATCGAGTTCCGCTACCGCCACGTTGTACTTGGATCGCAGCCGGTCCTTCATACTGCGCAGCACCGCGCGCTTGTCCTTCAGCGAGTGCGCGCCTTCAATCCGGATTTCGAGGGTGAGGAAAGCGATCATGCGCTGTCGGGATCCAGAAACTGCCTGGCTCCGTTGACATCCTCTTACCGGTGGCAGAGCGGGGCTTCAGCCCTGCGGCTCAGGTCCCATCTTGTTACTAAGTCATGACCACAAACCAGAAACGAAAAACCAGAAACCGTCCCTACGCAATCGCTTCGGCCGCAATCTTCTGCGTCACGAACGCCTCGATCACGTCGCCTTCCTTCACGTCGCCGTAGTTGGAGATGCCGATACCGCATTCCAGGCCGTTCCGCACTTCGCTGGCATCTTCCTTGAAGCGGCGCAGCGATGCGAGCTTGCCCTTGAACATCACCACGTTGTCGCGCAGCAGGCGCACTTCGGCGTCGCGCTTGATGATGCCGTCCTGCACATAGCAGCCTGCAATCATTCCCACCTTGGGGATGCGGAAGGTTTGCCGCACTTCGGCCCGGCCCAGGTAGGTTTCCTTGAAGGTGGGCTCCAGCAATCCGGACATGGCCTTCTTGATCTCATCGTGCAGCTCGTAAATGATGGAATGCAGGCGGATGTCCACCGCCTCGTGCTCGGCCAGCTCCTGCGCCTTGCGTTCCGGCCGCACGCTGAAGCCGATGATGATGGCGTTCGACGCCGAGGCCAGCAGCACGTCGCTCTCGGTGATGGCGCCCACGCCCGTGCGCAGGATCTTCACCTTTACCTTGTCCGTGGACAGCTTGCTCAAAGAGTCGGCCAGCACTTCCACCGAGCCCTGCACGTCGCCCTTCAGGATCATGGGCAGTTCCTTCACCCCCGCGGCCTTCAACTGCTCCGCCAGCCCTTCCAGCGACACCCGTGAGCTCTTGGCCAATTGCGCTTCCCGCGCTTTCTGTTCGCGGTAGTACGCAATCTGCTTGGCCCGTGCGCGGTCGGGTACCACCGTGAAATCGTCGCCGGCCTGCGGCAGTCCTTCGAGTCCCAGGATCTCCACCGGAGTTGAGGGTGTGGCCTCGGTCAGGGGTGCGCCCCGGTCGTCGAACATGGCGCGGACCTTTCCGTAGACGTTGCCCACGATGAAGGTGTCTTGCACGCGCAGCGTTCCGTTCTGCACCAGCACGGTGGACACGGCGCCGCGCCCGCGGTCCAGCTTGGCTTCCAGCACCGAGCCCGTGGCCGGGCGGTCAGGATTGGCCTTCAGCTCGCCCAGGTCGGCCACCAGGCAAATCATTTCCATCAGCAGGTTGAGGTTGGTCTTCTTCTTGGCCGATACCTCGACGAACACCGTCTTCCCGCCCCAGTCTTCCGGCAACAGGCCGCGGTCGGCCAGCTGCTTTTTCACCCGCTCGGGCATGGCTTCGGGCTTGTCGACCTTGTTCACCGCCACGATGATCGGCACCTTGGCGGCTTGCGCGTGATCAATGGCTTCCACCGTCTGCGGCATCACGCCATCGTCGGCCGCTACCACCAGCACCACGATGTCGGTCACTTTGGCGCCCCGCGCGCGCATGCGCGTGAAGGCTTCGTGACCGGGCGTGTCCAGGAAGACGATCTCGCGTCCGAAGGCGGGAGACTCCGCATCCTGAATCGAGACTTTATACGCCCCGATGTGCTGGGTGATGCCTCCGGCCTCCCCGGCCGCGACGCTGGTGGCGCGAATCGAATCCAGCAGCGAGGTCTTGCCGTGGTCCACGTGGCCCATCACCGTCACCACCGGCGGCCGCGGACGGAGTTGGTCGGCCTGGTCGGCCACGGTCGCGGTCTCGGTGAACTCCTGCGCTGCCTGTTCCTCGAAGCTGATCACGCTGGTATCGGCGCCGAACTGCCGCGCCATCTCGTTGGCCAGTTGCGAATCCAGCGTCTGGTTGATGGTGGCAAACACGCCCCGCACCAGCAGCCGTCCAATCAGGTCCTTGGCGCGGATGTCCAGCTTTTCCGCCAGGTCCTTAAGACTGATGCCTTCCGTAATCGTGATGCTGCGCGTAATCGGCAGCGGCTCGCCGGAGAGCGCGGACAGTCGCGGCGGCGGATGGAAGCCCTTCATGGGGCCTTCCTTCACCCCGCGCGGAACGTAGCGCTGACCCGGTCTCCGTGCTGGACCGCCGGGACGCCGTCCCGCTGGCGGAGCTCCCGCTCCTGCTGCTGGCGCTCCCGGACCGCGCGTGCCCGTCGGCGAAAGACGCGTGGGATGCATGGGCCGGCGTTCGCCCGGGCGCAGGGGCGGCCGGGCAGCGGCCGCGGGTCGCGGTCGCTGGAAGATGGGCTGTCCCCGCACCGGATGTCCGGGCACGGCACGCACTCCCGCTGCGGACGGGGCGCTCGGGGGCGCGCTCGCAGGCCGCACCGGCGCCAGGTACACGGGGCGCGGGCCGGTCTGCGGACGGATCACGCGACGCGGAGCTTCTACGGGCGTGGCTGCAGCCGCCGCCGAAAAAGACCCGGCAGCAACCGGCGGTGGAGCTGATGGCTTCGCTGGCGCAATCGCCCCGCTGGGCGGGGCCGCAACGGGCGTTCCCGGTGCCGCAGGTGGCGCGATGGTCCGCTTGACGATCGGCGCCCCGGGAGTCACGGCAGGGGCAGCGGCCGCACGAGCGACGGGGGCCGCGGGAGTTCCGGCTACAGAGGGCGCGGTGGGCTTGCCGGGGGCGGCGCCCGCGGCCGGCATCACAACGGTCTTGGCAGGGGCTGGGGGCGCAGCTTCCGCATGGACGCTCTGCCGGGTAATGGCTTTCAGCACGTCTCCCGGCTTGGAGATCCCGCTGAGATCAATCTTGGTCTTGATTTCCCCGGGCAGCGGACGCGCGCTCTTGGCCGCGGCTCGTGCGGCGCTCTCCGTTGCCGCCGTCGCCAGCGCCCGGAAGTGCTCCCGCACTCGCACCGCTTCATCCGGCTCAATGGAACTGGAGTGCGACTTCTTGCCGGCCACTCCCGCCTGCGGCAAGTAGTCCAGAACTTCCTTACTCTTGACTTCCAGCTCCCGCGCCAGATCGTTGATGCGAACCTTGTCCATCCGACTTGCATCCTCCCCAATTCCCCGTCAAGTCTTCATCGCAACCTCACGGTCATCGGTCTTCAATTTTCTCTAGAGACGTTGCTTTTGCAACCTCTCGCCGTCTTCTCGGGCGTCCCTACGAATCTCCCGAACTCTCTTCCTTCGCTGCTTCGGCGGCCTCCCGGGATTCAACCGCCTCCCCTGCCTCCGCCGCTTCCACCGCCGCTTCCGGCGCGGCTTCCACTGCATCTCCTGTCGCAGCCTCGGTGGCTCCTTCGGGTGCGGTTTCAGGAACAGCCTCGGCGACGGCTTCCACCCCGACGTCGGTTCCGGCTCCCGCCGCCGCCGCTTCGGGCACGATTTCAGGAGCAGCTTCGGCGACGGCTTCCACTGCGGTGCCTGCCGCGGCTTCCGCAGTTGCGGCAGCCGCGGCCAGTGCGGCCTCGGCGGCAGCGCCTTCCGCCTCCAAGTTGGTGAAATAGTTGCCGACGGCGATGCTGATCTTTTCTATCGTCTTGGGCCCGATGCCGGGAATGGCCTCCAGTTGCTCCGGCGTCATGTCGGCCAGGCCTTCCACCGAGGTAATACCGGCGGCGCCCAGCTTCTCAATCAACCCTTCACCCAGCCCGGTAACTCTTTCCAGAGGTGTCGATGGCGCCGGCAGCAGCGCCGACATCTGCTCCTCCACTTCCTGCCGCTTCTCTTCTTCGCTCTTGATGTCAATCTTCCAGCCCAGCAGTTTGGCGGCTAGGCGCACGTTCTGGCCCTTCTTGCCGATGGCCAGGGAAAGCTGGGAGTCGTCCACAATTACTTCCAGGTGTTTCTCCGCCGTGTCCACAATGCTCACCCGACCCACCTTGGCGGGCTGCAGAGCTTTCTCCGCAAACGTCACCGGATCATCGGCGTACTCGATGATGTCAATCTTCTCGCCCCGCAGCTCGCGGATGATGGACTGCACCCGCATGCCCTTCATGCCCACACAGGCGCCCACCGAGTCCACGTCCTTGTCCTTGGACATGACCGCAATTTTGGTGCGCTCGCCAGCCTCCCGGGCAATGGCCCGGATGACCACTGTGCCGTCGTAGATTTCCGGCACCTCCGTCTGGAACAGGTACTGCACCAGTTCCGGCGCGGCCCGCGACACCACCACCTGCGGCCCTTTGGAAGCTTTCTCCACCCGCGCAATCACCACCCGCAGGCGCTCGCCCACGGCAAACGACTCCAGCCGCGACTGGTCCTTGCGAGTCATGCGCGCCTCGGTGGTCCCCATGTCGAAGATCACGTCCGGGCCCTCCTGGCGCTTCACCGACGCGGTCACAACCTCGCCCACGCGTCCGATGTAGTCCTTGTAAACCGTGTCCCGCTCCGCCTCGCGCACCTTCTGGAAGATGATCTGCCGCGCAATCTGCGCCGAAATGCGCCCCAGCCCTTCGGTGGAACGATGGAAGCGAACCTCGCCTCCCGCTTCCACAGCCGGGTCGGTCTTGCGTGCTTCTTCCAGCGTGATCTGCAGATTCAGGTCCTCGATCTGCTCCGCCGACTCCACCACCGCTTTCACCGCCCACACCGTGATCTGGCCGGACTCCTTGTCCAGGGCAGCGTGCAGGTTCTCCAGCGACTTGTAGGACTTGCGCGTGGCCGCCACAATGGCGTCTTCCACCGCCGACACCACGATCTGGGGATCAATCCCCTTCTCCTTGCTCAGCGCATCGATTTGCTGATACAGCAGGCTCGGCATGACTCAGTTCCTAGTTCCCCGTACTCAGTTCATGGTTGCCAGATCTCCTGCTTCCATTGGATCCCCGGCTGCTACAGCCCACCGCACAACCGTCCTTCAATTACCCAATTACCAAATCCCTAGAGCTCCGGCACCAGATTCGCTCTCTCCACATTCGTCAGTTCAATTTCGATCCGTGTGGAAGCGGGCGACTCGCCCGCACTCCCGCCTTCACCAGGCCTCTTGCCCTTTTTCATTTTTCCTTTTGAATTTTGCATTGATACACCCAGCACCAGCCGCCCCTCCGCAAAACTTTCCAGCCGCCCCTCGAAGTGCCGATTCCCTGCTACCGGTTCGCGCGTCATCAGCTTCACCCGGCTTCCGGTGAAACGCTCATAGTCCGCCGGCCGCACCAGCTTCCGATCCAGGCCGGGCGACGACACCTCCAGCGTGTAACTTCCCCCGGGAACAGCCTCCTCTACATCGAGAATGGCGCTCACCTCCCGGCTCACCGCGGCGCAATCTTCGTGGGTCACGCCCACGGCCCCGCCCGCGCTCGACGCCCGGTCAATCACCAGGCGCAACATGCGGTGCTTTCCGCCGCCGCCGCGCAGTTCCACATCCACCAATTCCAGGCCGCTCGACTCCGCCACACGCCCTGCGATGCTGCGCACGTGTTCCAAGTCCGCCGCCATTCCGCCCGCCCATCTCTGCCACTCTGAGTAACTCGGTACTCAGTACTCAGTGCTCAAAACAAAAGTGGGCTTGCGCCCACTCGACTACTTCGCCGAAATCCGCGCCGGTCACTCACGGCCCGCGGCGGGTGCTCCCTCCGTCGGCCTTTAGGCCTTGGGAAGGCTCGGGGCGCAGCCTCCTCCCCACACCCTGGGTTCTACTGCACCTAACAATATACGCCCTCGTCGCCTTCATGACAATCGCCCCCAGGTAGCCCTGGTCGCGTAGCCCGGCCGCCCTCGGCCGGGCCCATGTGGCAGCCGACGCCTCCGCCCGCACATGAGCCCATGTGGAAGCGGGCGACCTCGCCCGCGCTCCTCCCTCCTGACCCCTCACCCCAGCCTCATGCGGTAAACTGGCGCTCGTGGCCAGCCCCGCCGAGAGCCCGCAGCCGCCTTCCCGCTCCCGCTGGCGCGATTGGTGGAAGTTTCCCCTTTTCTTCGGAGTCGCCGCAGGCGTTCTCGCGCTAGAGGACTACTCCAACAGCAAGGGCGGAGTGCTGCTCTTGCTCCTGCTGGGATACATCGTTGTGCGCGTCATCCTTATCCTCGTCCGCCTCATCCGAAAACGATAACTAGCGCGGCCCCTGCCTCCTGGCTCCGTCACTCCTCACGCTTGGCACCCAATCCCTGACTTGTCTCTCGGCGTACAATTCGTGCCGCCTTGAGTGCACATCCTGCCACCACCCCGTTCGTCGTCCCCTTGCGCCAGCTCGACCTGACCTGGCTGGCGCAGGCCGGGGGCAAGGCGGCCCAGCTCGGCGTGATGCTGGGCGCCGGACTGCCCGTGCCCGAGGGATTCGTTATCACCACCGCCGCCCAGGGCCGCGGCCTGAGCAACGCCGACACCTTGTCTGCTGAAATCTTGGCTGCCTGCGCCGCGCTCGGTCCGGGGCCGGTAGCCGTCCGTTCTTCCGCCACCGCCGAGGACCTTCCCCAGGCTTCTTTTGCCGGCCAGCAGGACACCTTCCTCAACGTCGCCGGCCGAGAAGCGCTGCTGGACGCCGTGCGCCGCTGCTGGCAATCGCTTTTCAGCGAGCGCGCCGTCGCCTACCGCCGCGAGCACGCCATCTCCGAGGACGGCGTGGCCATGGCCGTGGTGGTGCAGCGCATGGTGGACGCGCGCTGCGCCGGCGTCCTGTTCACTCTGAATCCCGTCACCGGCGCTTTGGATGAACTGGTGGTGGAAGCGGCGCGCGGTCTCGGCGACCAGGTAGTTTCCGCGCGAGTCACGCCTTGCCGCTACCGCTTGCGCCGCCGCGCTCCCCACGACGTTTTGCAGATGGAGGGCGCCGACGCCGAAACCCTCATTCCTCCCGCGCGACTCCACGAACTGGCGCGCCTCGGACTGGAAGCCGAGCGCCTGCTGGGCCGCGCCGCCGACGTGGAGTGGGCTTTCGACGGAGAACGCTTGTGGCTGTTGCAAGCTCGCGCCGTCACTGCCGCCGGCCCGCCCCGCCCCAGCGTTGAGTACGGCAGCCGCTGGAACCAGGAAGCCTGCCGCGGCCGCCTCATCTTCTGGTCAAACTACAACGTGCGCGAGACCATGCCCTACCCGCACACCCCATTTTCCTGGTCGTTCTGGAGACAGCTCATGCTGCCGCAGGTGCCGGTCGTCCTGGGCATGCTGACGAAGGACCAGGCCCGCAATCCTGAAAGGTTGATCGTCGGCATGGATCTGGTGGATGGGCGCATGTATTGGAACATCAGCGTCGCCCTGGGATTCGTGCCCTTGCCCTCTCGCCTCATCGTCACCTCCACGCGGCTGCTGGACAGCCAGGTCGCCGGCCTCTTGGCGGATATCCTCCGCTCCGGAGAACTCGTTCCCGTACGCCCGCCGCATACCCGCTGGCTCCGCCTGCGCATGTTTCTGGGCGGGTCGCTCGGCTTTCTCGGATTTCTGACGCGCAGTCACCCCCAACGGAGCTGGCGGCAGCTTCGCGAATGTCGCGACGAGGTGGCCTCCTTCAGCAAGATTGATCTCGACGGCCTGAGCGATGAGCAGATCCTCGCCCTGGCCCGCTATTTCGCTTACGAAAACTTCCCGCGCGTGGTGGAGCCGTTGCTCTCTTCCTTCCTTGCGGTTCCAGCGCTGGCTTACCTCCATCATTCGCTACCCCGCTGGGGATTCCCGGACGCCCTGCCCCGACTACTTTCCGGACTTCCCGGCAATCCTACGCTGGAGACCGCACTTGCCCTCTGGGATCTCGCCGAACGCATCCTCTCCCGTGTGGAAGCGGGCGACCCCGCCCGCGAATGTAGCGCCGGCGTCTCGCCGGCTGTCACGCCGCCATCCCCGCCCTTGCATCGTGTGGAAGCGGGCGACCCCGCCCGCACCCCCGCCCGCTCTGAAGTCCGCGACGCTTTCCTGCGCGAGGACGTCGCTCGCCTCCCCGCCGTGCTTGCCGAGAGCGAAGCCGGCCGCGCCTTCCTCGCCGACATGCAGGACTTCCTCCGCGAACACGGCCACCGCGCCGTGCGCGAGTTCGATTTCTCCTGCCCGCGCTGGCGCGACGATCCCACCTTCCTCTACGAAACCCTGCGCAACTACCTCTGCCATCCCGAGGACGAACTCACCCCGCGGCAGCATTACGAGCAACAGGGCCGGCAGCGGCAGGAACTGGTGGCCGCCATCGAGCAGCGCCTGGCGTATTGGCCGCTGCGCCGCTGGCTGTTTCGCCGCGCGTTGCGCTCGCTGGAAACCCGCATGCCCCTGCGCGAAGCCTTCAAGTTCTACGGCATGATCGGCCTGGCCCACATCCGCGATCTTTACTTGGAAGTGGGACGCCGCATGGCCGCCTGCGGCCAGATTTCTTCCCAGGATGACTTCTTCTTCCTCAGCATCCCGGAGCTGGAGCAGATTGCCGAAGGCCAGCGCGGCCCCAACGGCGAACGCAGCCCCAGCGGCGAGTTCAGCCCTAGCGGCGAGTTCAGCCCGGACTGGCTGAAGCAGCAGATTCCCGCGCGCCGCCTGGAGTTCGCCCGCCAGATGCGCGCCAACCCTCCCATCATCGTCCGCAGCGACGGCAAGCCCGCCCTTCCACCGCCCACCACCGCCGCCAGCGCGGGTGAATTGCTGCGCGGCACTCCTATCTCCTGGGGCATCGCTCGCGGGCCCGCCCGCATCCTGCTCGATCCCGCCGACGGCGCCCGTCTGCGCAAGGGAGAAATCCTGGTCGCGCCCTTCACCGATCCCGGCTGGACCCCGCTGTTCCTCACCGCCGGCGCCCTGGTCATGGAAGTGGGAGGCATCATCAGCCACGGCGCCATGGTCGCCCGCGAGTACGGCATCCCCGGCGTGGTCGGCCTCAAGGACGCCACCCGCATCCTCCGCGACGGCGAAATGATTGAGGTCAACGGCTCCACCGGCGAAGTCCGCCGCCTGCGTGTGTAGCGCCCCGACGTGTCGGGGCTGTGCGCGCCTCGCCCTTTTAACTTTTTTCCTTTTTCCTTTTAACTTTTGACTTTTGACTTTCCCTGACACCTGCCAACTGAGACCTGACACCTGTTCTTTGACAATGACCCCCAGGAAGCGTACCGTCAAGGATGAGAGCGCAGTTTCTTTCCCTCTTCAGATCCTCTGAACTACGTCAGCCCATCTGAAGTTCCCCCTCTTCGACACGATCACAGGCGTTGCGCAGGTGGGCCCCGCTTCTCATGATTCATCCGCTCAGAACGCTGCTGTACGAACTGCTCGGTGAACCTTTCATGCAGTTGTGGGAGCAGTGCTGGCCTGCAGGCCTACTGCTCGCCCCACAAACATCTGCTCGCCTTGCGCCGCCACCGGAAGGCCTGCGCCTTCGCCATAGCAGGCCCGAGGCCAGACCCGAGGATAGACATGAGCACTGCAGTCTGTAAGTGTGGACACGAGAAGAGAGACCACAGGATGCTAACCCTCGCGCTGCAGGGCTATGGTGAGTGCAAGGTCTGTTTGTGCAGCGCATTTGCTCGGCCTGAAGCTGCTCCGGATCTAGCCGTCGCGGCCAAATGATCCGCCGCCACCGCCGCGGGGGTGCCGTATCCGGGCACCTAGCCCCGCAGGGGGCGCTAGAATGTGCAGCCCAACGGCGTGAGCCGTGGAGTTGAGTTGCAGAGGTAACGCGCTGGCCGGCATGAACGGGTTGGACGAAAAGAGTTGGGCTGAATTGAAGGTCTTGGCCGCGGCCCTCCACGAACAGATCACACGCAACCCTCAACACCCTCGGGTTGAGCTGCAGGACATTGAGTGGGAAATCGAAAAGCGCAGTTGGCGCAAGCCCGCCTAGCCAACCTCCTCTCTCTGCCCTGCCGCTTCCTGCCTCCTGTCTTGAAGCCGTCATCCTGAGTCCGCCTGTGCGGACGAAGGACCTTACGCGCAGCTGCAAAGCTTGCCGGTCGGCCGCAGGACCGCTCCCTCCAGCCACAAACCTTGGTGTGCCGACGCTGTTCCAAGGGCCTCAACATGACTAGGTACGCCAGCGCGTCCGGGTACGGCGACTCGTGACGGTGTGATGCTTGTGTGAGGCAACTTACTTCTGGCAATGCCCGGTGGGATACCAAGCGAACTTTCCGATTTTCGGCTTCCCATCACACACAAAGTCTGCTTTATCGCCAAAGACGTTCAACGGGTTGGTATCAGGGAGAAACAACCTGTAGGTGTCGCATGTACCGTGCCGCACCGAGTAATCGTCCCCGTAATAGATGCAATTGGCAAAGTAGAGTTGAATCGTGGCGTTCACCGCAGATGCTGGTATCTGCATATCGCTCCACGCAACCTGAGGACTAATTTCCTGTCCAGGTGCCAGAGTCAAAGACAACTCCGTCGAATTGATCGTGCCATCGCAATTCACCTCTGGCGGACCGTCAGTGAACGGGTCGCCAGTCTTTTTCACTGGAACAATCTTCATTATCTGCGTGTACGGCATCACATCTATCGCACGCTGTTCCAACATTCTTGGCAAAAGTCTGCATAGCGCCAGTGCGGAGTCGACGAGTTTTCGGATTGCATGTGAACGGCTCAAGGAATTCAGGGGAGCGGCTATTGATTACTATCGGCGCATGCTGCAGTTCAATCTGTTCCTTTTGCCGAATACTTACAACGATGTAAGACACGAGGTAAGCGGCGGCAGAGATGGCCGCGACAGCCCCTATTATCAAACTGAGCTGTGTGAGAGGGCTCGCAGACCTCCAACTCTTGCGCCAAGACTTCTTGCGCCCATTGGTGTGTTGGTTATTGGCTTCATTCGTTTGGCTGCCGGATTCGCCGCGGTTCTTTCGTCGCTTTCTCTTGCCGGAACTTGACGCGGTATCATCTGCGGAGTGGCGCTTATCATTGGATGCTCCGTTGTCTTCCATCTGGTTTGGCGTCTCTCCTCAGGTTATGAGGTGTAAGCGATCGTACAGTGAAGGATCGAGAGCCTGGAACGAGTTTGGGCGCACGATGCTAACACTGCTTCGCTCGCCCAAACAACACCTAAGGAAAACAGCTAAGCCCGTGTTACCCACCCTAGCTGCTCCCGCTTTTTGCAGCGATAGGGTGGGAGGATCCATGACCGCTGATGGCAAGGAGCTAGGAGCCAAGAGCTAATGGCCAATGGCTGAATGCTAGAATAAATCATGATTCACTTCCCCGTACCCGAAGCCCTCACCTTCGACGACGTGCTGCTCCTCCCCGGCCGTTCCGATGTAGTTCCGGCCCAGGTCGCAACCGCCACGCGCCTCACCCGCAACATCGCGCTCAACATTCCCATCATCAGCGCGGCCATGGACACGGTCACCGAATCGCGCCTGGCGATTGCGCTGGCGCAGCAGGGAGGCCTGGGCATCATCCACCGCAACTGCACCGTCGAGCAGCAGGCCGGAGAAGTGGACAAGGTGAAGCGCTCGGAGAGCGGGATGATTGTGGATCCGGTGACCATGTCGCCCGAAGCCAAGATCTCCGACGCCCTCGACGTGATGCGCAAGTACAAAATCTCGGGCGTGCCCATCACCAAGAACAAGAAGCTGGTGGGCATCCTCACCAACCGCGACCTGCGCTTTGAGACCCGCACCGACATCCCCATCAGCAAGGTGATGACCAAGGACAACCTGATCACCGTGCCCGTGGGCACCACACTCGAAGACGCCGAGGCCATCCTCCACCAGCATCGCGTGGAAAAGCTGCTGGTGGTGGACAAGAACTACACCCTCAAGGGACTGATCACCGTCAAGGACATCCAGAAGAAGCTCAAGTACCCGAACTCGGCCAAGGACTCGCAGGGACGGCTGCGCGTAGGCGCGGCCATCGGCGCCACCGGCGATTTCCTGGAGCGCGCCCAGGAGCTGGTGCGCGCGCGCGTGGACCTGCTGGCCGTGGACAGCGCGCACGGACACTCCACCCGCGTCCTCGACGCGGTGCGCGCGGTCAAGGCCAAGCTGCCCGAGGTGGACCTGATCGCCGGCAACGTGGGCACCTTCGACGGCGCCTGCGAGCTCGCGAAAGCCGGAGCCGACGCCATCAAGGTCGGCATCGGGCCGGGATCCATCTGCACCACGCGCATCGTCACCGGCGCCGGCGTCCCCCAGATGACCGCCATCGCCGAAGCCTACCGCGCAGTGAAAGACGCCGACCTTCCCATCATTGCCGACGGCGGCATCAAGTATTCGGGCGACATCACCAAGGGGCTGGCCGCGGGCGCCAGCGTGGTCATGATCGGCTCGCTCTTTGCCGGCACCGACGAGAGCCCCGGCGAAACCATCCTCTATCAGGGACGGTCGTTCAAGCTGTACCGCGGCATGGGTTCGATTGCCGCCATGCAGTCGGGCTCGGGCGAGCGCTACTTCCAGTCCAGCGACGGAGAGGCCTCCACTGCGCTCACCTTCGACGAAGGCGAAGGCAACCGCCTCGCCAAGTTTGTGCCCGAAGGCATTGAGGGGCGCGTGCCCTACAAGGGCCCGGTGGCCACCATGGTCCATCAACTGGTGGGCGGCGTGCGCTCGGGCATGGGTTACTGCGGGTGCGCCACCATCGCCGAATTGCAGCAGAAGGCGCGCTTCGTCCGCATCACCGGCGCCGGCCTGCGTGAGAGCCACGTCCACGACGTCATCATCACCCGCGAAGCTCCCAACTACCGGGTGGAGTAGCCCGCTTGCCCTCCGCTCCACCCACCGCTGAACGCGTGGCGTCCGCCGACGGCGGATCCTCGGCCGCGGTTTCTGATCCGCCTCGGCCCGCGGTTCTTTCTCTTTGGCGGCGTGCCCTCCGCTGGATCCCGCCCGTCCTCTGGATGGGGCTGATCCTGCTGGCTTCCAGCGACTCGCTGGGCGCTCCCCGGACTGAGAGTTGGCTGCGTCAAATACTGGCTGCGATCTTCGGCGCACTGCCCGCGGGAAAGCTCGATTTACTTCATATCCTGCTCCGCAAAACAGGACACCTGGTTGCGTACGCCGTCTTGGGCGGGCTCTCCTACCGCTCGGCGCGTAGCCCCATGCCGGCCATGTCCTGGTGGAGCCGGCGCGCGGCAATCTACGCCCTGGGTTTCAGCCTGGCCACCGCGGTGCTCGACGAACTGCGCCAGCTGCTCACGGAAACCCGCTCGGGAAGCGCCTGGGATGTGGCTCTGGACATGGCCGGCGCCCTGCTGGCGCTGGCCGTCATTTGGATCGCAGGCAGGCGAAAATCGAAAACTGCGGCGACGAGCTGAAACGCAGAGCCTGGTTTGCGCTTACTGCTACTCAAACTCTTCCGGCCAGGCGCGTGATCCGTGAATGGCTGCCAGTATGACAACCCGGTTTCGCCGCACAACGTAGGCGAGGATGTAGGGCGTGCCGGTATCCACCAGTTCGCGAGTCCCCTCCACGCGGCCACCGCGACCGATGAGAGGGAACCGCTCCAGAACCTCCGTGGCTTCCAAAATGCGCTCGGCCACTTCCGCCGCTGCCTCCGGCTTGTCGGCTGCGATGTAGCGTTCGATTTGATTCAGGTCTGCGTCGGCCGGCGCCGTCCACAGAACCGTCATCGCCGCGCTTTCCTGCGGCGCCGAACTTTGCCCCACGACCGCAATCGCGCCATCACGGTCGCGTGAGGGATGAGCCTCACCTTGCCCTCATTGAGTTCGTCCAGCGCCTTCTGGATATGCCGGATCTGCCACTGCTGCACCTCCAGATAGTTGCTCAGCGCTTGCTCTAGGTGCCACGACTTCGGCCGATCCGTGGCTTCTGCCAGTTTCTTGAGCAGCTGGTCCTGTTCGCGGTCGATGCGGAAGGACACTGGTGTAGTTGTCATACGATGTTTACCTCGTGTACATTATATACGACTCACTACAGGCTGTCGGCAAACAAAAAACGCACCCGGTAAACCGGGTGCGTGGCTGATTCGCTGGAATCGTCCTATTTCTCTTTTTCTTCCGTGGGTTCTGCGCGTTCGCTCTCCGCCGCGGCCGCCTGCTGTTGTTCCTCGAGCGCCTTACGGGTTTCTTCGGCGCGTTTGGTACGGGCTTCGGCGCGCTTCTCCTTCTTCTGTTGCTGGAGCTTTTCGCTGCCCAGCAGTTCGATCAAGGCCTTCTCCCCGCCATCGCCCTTCCGCCAGCCGGTCTTCACGATGCGCAGGCAGCCGCCGTCGCGATCGCCGAAGCGGGGCGCGATGTCGAACAGCTTGCTCACCGCCGCGCGCGTCATCAGAAACGCGCCTGCCTGGCGGCGCGCCGCCAGGTCGCCGCGCTTGCCCAGGGTGATCATCTTCTCCACCAGCGGGCGCATGGCCTTGGCCTTGGGGACCGTAGTTTCAATGCGCTCTTCCAGAATGAGCGAGGTGACCAGGTTGCGCAGCAGCGAGCGCCGGTGGCTGGTGTTGCGGCCCAGCTTCCAGGTTGCGATTCGGTGACGCATGGCTTTTCTCTTTCTCTCCGCGTGATTCTAGCGTTCCTCAGTACTGGTCGTCATCGTCCTCGCCGGGAAGCGGGGCGGGCAGCGAGGAAGCCGGCACCGGGGCGCCGGGCACCGCGTTGCCCTGTTCGTCGATGCGCATGCCCAGGCTCAAGCCCATGCTGGTCAGGATCTCTTTGATCTCGTTCAGCGATTTGCGCCCGAAGTTCTTGGTCTTGAGCATCTCCGCTTCGCTCTTCTGCACCAGTTCGCCGATGGTCTGGATGTTGGCGTTCTTGAGGCAGTTGTAGCTGCGCACGGAGAGTTCCAGTTCCTCCACCGAACGGTTCAGGTTCTCGTTGCGGATTTCGGGCTTACGTTCCTCCGAGCCCATTTCCGCTTCCAACTCCTCCTCGAAGTTGATGAAGATGTTCATGTGGTCCTTGAGGAGCTTGGCCGCCAGTCCCACCGAGTCGGCCGGCGGGAGGGAGCCGTTGGTCCACACTTCCATGGTCAGCTTCTCGTAGTCGGTGATCTGGCCCAGGCGGGCCGCGTCCACCACGTAGTTGCACTTGCGCACCGGCGAGTGCACCGAGTCAATGGGGATGAAGCCCACGCCCAGGTCGTCCTCGAAGTTCTTGTCGGCGGCAATGTAGCCGCGCCCGCGCTTCAGGCGCATCTCCATGTCCAGCCGGCCGCCTTCGCTGACGGTAGCGATGTAGACCTCCTTGTCCAGGACTTCCACGTCGCCGTCGGCTTCAATCATGCCGCTGGTGATCACTCCTGGTTTCTCCGCCCGCAGGTAGAGCGCCTTGGGGCCTTCGCCGCTCAGCTTGAAGGGCACCTGCTTGAGGTTGAGGATGATGTCGGTAGCGTCCTCGACCACGCCGGGGATGGACTGGAACTCGTGGAGCACGCCCGCGATTTTCACCGCGGTGATGGCCGCTCCCTCAATGGACGACAGCAGCACGCGCCGCAGCGCGTTGCCGATGGTGGTGGCAAAACCCCGTTCGAAGGGTTGCGCCTGGAACTTGCCGTAGCGGTCGGTAATGGTTTCCAGGTCCGCCGCCAGCCGCTTGGGTTTCTGAAAGCCTTTCCAAAGCATGCGCTCGACTCCTCTTGAAAAGAAAGTTGTCAGTGGCCAGTGGTCCGTGGCCGGTTCAACAGCCGTTACTTACTGTAGAGCTCGACGATTAACTGCTCATTCACCGGCAACTGGATGTCTTCCCGCTTGGGCAGCGCGGTGACGCGGCCCTTGTAGTTCTCGCGATCCACTTCCAGCCAAGCGGCCAGTGGCTGATGGCTGGCAAAGTCGCGCGCCACTTCAAGCGCCGGAATTTTACGGCTGCGCTCGCGCACTTCCACCGCGTCGCCGGGGCCCACCTCGTAGGAGGGGATGTTGACCTTGCGTCCGTTCACGGTCACGTGCCCGTGGCGGACCAGCTGCCGCGCCTGCGGCCGTGAAATGGCGAAGCCCATGCGGAAGCAGACGTTGTCCAACCGGCGCTCCAGTTGCTGCAACAGCACTTCGCCGGTGACGCCTTGCTGGCGTGCCGCCTTTTCAAAGTAGTTGCGGAACTGCTTCTCCAGGGTGAAGTAGATGCGCTTGGCCTTCTGCTTCTCGCGCAGCTGCAGGCCGTAACCCACTACCTTGGGGCGACGGTCTTTGCCATGTTGTCCGGGGGCGAAGTTGCGCTTCTCGATGGGACACTTCTCCGAGAAGCACTTCGGCCCCTTCAGGAACAGCTTGATGCCTTCGCGGCGACACAGGCGGCACACCGCTCCCGTATATCGTGCCAAGTTCTTTCTCCTTCCTCGTTTCAGGTGTCGATCAGTTTACGGAGCTGGCGCTCCTTCTTCCTGATCCGAATCTCAACTCTACCTCGAGTCCGCGTCGCCTTGCCCGATGAGCAGACAATACCCATCCGGATCGCTGACGCGAAACTCGCCGGCCTGCATGTACTCGGGGTGGGTCAGCGGCCCGACGCTCACGCCCTGCGCCGCCAGCCGCTCGCGATACTCCACCACATCCTCCGCGTACAGGTAGAACAGGACATCCTGCGCATCCGGACTCATCGGCCGGGCGCTGCGCACCACCATCAGGTGCGCCCCGCCGCTGCTCAGCCACGCCCAAACCAGCGTCCCCTGCGGCGCGACCGTGCCCTCCACCCGAAAGCCCAGCTGGGCGTAGAAATCGATGGCGCGCTGGACGTCGGCCACATGCGCCATCGGGACCAGCCCACGCAGCGGAGCAACCGCCGCTGCATTCGCCGGATTCTGCGCGACCGTACTCATCAACCTAAACCCTCCGGCGCTTGGGCGGACGGCAGCCGTTGTGCGGGATGGGGGTGACGTCGCGAATGTGACGCACCTCCAGCCCGGCGGCGGCCAGCGCGCGGATGGCCGACTCGCGCCCCGAGCCCGGCCCGCTCACTCGCACTTCCACCGAGCGCATGCCGTGGTCGCGCACTGCGTTGGCCGCGTTCTGCGCCGCTTGCTGCGCGGCGAAGGGCGTGCCTTTGCGCGATCCCCGAAAGCCCAGCGAGCCGGCGCTCTTCCACGCGATCACCTTGCCTTCCAGATCGCTCAAGGTGACGATGGTGTTGTTGAACGACGCCTTGATGTGGGCCACGCCGTGGGGAACGTGCTTGCGTTCCTTCTTCTTGAACTGCTTCTTCTTGCCTTTTTTTACCGGCGCCTCGGGGGCGCCGCCGGGTGCTGCTCCTGCTTCTTTCTTGGCCATAATTAGGTCTTGGACGTCGCTTTCTTCCTGGTGGCCACCGTGCCGCGGCGCGGGCCCTTGCGGGTGCGCGCGTTGGTGTGCGTCCGCTGGCCCCGCACCGGAAGGTTCTTGCGGTGCCGGGAGCCGCGGTAGGATCCGATTTCCATCAACCGCTTGATGTTCATGGAGACGTCCTTGCGCAGGTCGCCTTCCACTCCGCCTTCGCCTTCAATCACCTGGCGGATGCGGTTCACTTCTTCCTCGTTGAGGTCCTGAACTTTCTTGGCGCCGTCCACACCCGCGCTTTGGGTGATGCGCCGCGCCCGCGGCTGGCCAATCCCGTAGATATAGGTCAGCGCGATGGCCACGTGCTTGTTCCGCGGAAGGTCCACTCCGGCTATGCGTGCCATGCTTCGGTCTCCTTAGCCCTGCCGCTGCTTGTGTTTGGGGTTCACGCAGATCACCCGCACCACGCCATGCCGGCGGATGACCTTGCACTTGTCGCAAATTTTCTTCACCGCTGCTCGTACCTTCATAAGATCCTTAGATCCTTCGACTCGTCCTCGCTCGCCGCGCTTCCTCGACTCACTCAGGATGACCGCCGCGGGCTTGCGCTTGGCTCACGCTCGTGAAAGCGCGGTCACTTGTACCGGTACACGATCCGTCCGCGGTTCAGGTCGTAGGGTGAAAGCTCCACGGCCACCTTGTCGCCGGGAAGGATGCGGATGAAGTTCTTGCGCATCTTTCCGGAAACGTGCGCCAGTACCTGGTGTTTGTTCTCCAGTTCCACCTTGAACATGGCGTTGGGCAACGATTCCAGCACCGTTGCCATGACCTCAATCGCGTCTTCTTTACTCATCAACCTCCAATAGTCTCTACTGCGTCAGAATCAGGGGGCCATCCGCGGTGACCGCCACCGAGTGCTCGAAGTGCGCGCTCAGGCTGCCGTCGGCAGTGACCGCTGTCCAACTGTCGTCCAGCACCCGGGCCTCGGCCTTACCGGCGCAGACCATGGGTTCAATGGCCAGCACCATGCCTGCGCGCAGCCGGGCTCCGAAGCCGCGAGTGCCGTAGTTCGGAACCTGCGGATCTTCGTGCAGGCTGGTACCGATGCCATGTCCCACGAACTCCCGCACCACGCTGAAGCCGTTGGCCTCCACCAGGTCTTGCACCGCGGCGCCCACGTCGCCTACGGTGTTGCCCACGCGCGCCGCTTCAATGCCGCGGTAGAGCGCCTGCTCGGTCACCATCAGCAGCTTCTGCACTTCCGGCTGCACGTGGTTGCCCACGGGCACGGTGGTGGCAGAGTCCGCAAAGTAGCCGTCGAGCACCGCGCCGAAATCAATGGAAACAATATCGCCTTCCTTCACCACGCGCTTCGCCGAGGGGATGCCATGGATGATCTCCGAATTCACCGACGTGCACAGCGCGCAGGGATACCCGCGATAGCCCTTGAACGCGGCCCGGGCTCCGCGCTCGCGGATTTTCTCTTCCGCCACCCGTTCCAGATCCATGGTGGTGACGCCCGGCTTCACCTGTGCGACCACCGCATCCAGCACTTCGCGGACCACGCGCCCGCTGCGGCGCATCTTTTCCAGCTCGGCCGGAGACTTACAAACGATAGGCATCGTCCACCATCTTTACCGTCTCGCCCGAAACCTTGTCGGCGGCCTGGTCGCCGTTCACTTCAAACAGGCGGCCCTTGGCGCGGTAGTACTCGGTCAGGGGCAGCGTCTGTTTTTCGTACGCCTTCAGACGCTCGGTAATCACGTCCTCGCGGTCGTCCTTGCGCGTATTCAGCTTCGCGCCATCCGCATCGCAGGTATCGGCCACGCGCGGCGGCTGAAAGTGGATGTTGTAGATCCGCGAGCAGGTAGGACAGGTGCGACGGCCCGTAAGCCGTTGCATCAATTGAGTATATCCCACCGCAACGTTAATCACAACCGGCGGCTTGCGGCTCGGCCGATTCTTGCCGAACTGGTCGCTGTCAAAAAATCCATCCAGCCACTGGGCCTGGCCCACGGTGCGGGGAAAACCGTCGAGGATGAATCCGCGATCGCAGTCCGGCCGCTGTAGCCGGTCGGCGACCATGTCGCAGACCAACTGGTCAGGAACCAGGGCGCCGCTCTCCATGATGGCTTTGGCTTTGGCGCCCAACTCGGTGCCCCGGGCCACGTTGTCGCGCAGCAGGTCGCCGGTGGAAATCTGCGGGATGGTGTAACGCTCCACCAGCACCTTGGCCTGCGTGCCTTTGCCGGCCCCGGGCGCGCCCAGCAGAATCAGCGGACCGAGGGTGCGGGACTTGGGATCTGCCATGCTCGCTTGAGCTGCCATTGAAGCCTCCTTTACCACGCCCTGCGGCCGCGGATGCGTCCGCTGCGCGGGGTAAAACCGTCGTAATGACGCATGATCAGGTGCGACTCGATCTGGTTCACCGTATCCATGGCCACACCCACCACGATGAGCAGCGAAGTGCCGCCAAAGTAAAAGGTCAAGCCCAGTCCGCTGGTAACCCACAGGGGCAGCCAGGTCTCGAACCAGGCTCCCACCAGGGGCAGGTGGTTGAGCTTGATGCCGTTAATCAGGAACTCCGGGATGATGGAAATCGTGATCAGGTAGAGCGCGCCCGCCAGGGTGATGCGGGTGAGCACTTCGTTGATGTGGTCGGCGGTACGCTTGCCCGGCCGGATCCCCGGCACGAAGCCGCCGTACTTGCGCATGTTGTCGGCCACCTCGTTGGGATTGAAGACGATGGACACGTAAAAATACGCGAAGAAAATAATTCCCGCTATATACATCAGGATGTACAGCGGCTCGCTGGGGCCCAGCGCCGCCAGGATGGGGCCCAGCACCTTGTTGTCTTTCAGATATCCCTGCAGCATCAGGGGAAGCGAGACGATGGAGGACGCGAAGATCACCGGCATCACGCCGCCCGCATTGACCTTGAGGGGCAAGTGGGTGGACTGTCCTCCCATCACCTTGCGCCCGATGACGCGCTTGGCATACTGCACCGGGATGCGGCGCTCGCTGCGCTCCACGAACACGATGAAGGCCACCACCGCCAGCATGAATCCCAGCAACAGCAGCATGGCGGGGAAGGTGAGGTTCCCCCAGGCGGAGTTTTTGGCTTTTTCTCCCAGGTCCACAATGGCGCCCGGCAGGCCGACCACGATGCCGGCAAAAATCAGCAGCGACATGCCGTTGCCGATGCCGCGCTCGGTAATCTGCTCGCCCAGCCACATGATGAATGCCGTCCCCGTGGTCAGGGTGAGGATGGTCATGAGCACGAAGCCCACGCCGGGGTTGGGCACCAGTTGGACGCCGCCGGGATTGCTCTGCAGGCTCAGGGCGATGAAGCACGACTGCATCGCGCCCAGCACCACCGTCAGGTAGCGCGTCCATTGCGTGATCTTGCGCCGCCCCAGTTCGCCTTCCTTCTGCAGCCGGGCCAGCGGTTCGTACACCACCGTCATCAGTTGCAGGATGATCGAAGAGGTGATGTAGGGCATGATGCCCAGGGCGAACACCGTCAGCCGGCGGAGGTTGCCGCCGCTGAACAGGTCCAGGTATCCCAGCCAGCTTCCCCGCTGCGATTCGAAAAGCTGCTGCAGCGCCGCGGTATCAATGCCGGGCGTGGGGATGTGTCCGCCCAGGCGAAACACCGCCAGCATGGCCAGCGTAAACAGGATGCGCCGGCGCAGGTCGGGAATGCGGAAGATGTTTTTGATGCGCTCGATCATCTCAGGCAATCACCTCGGCTTTGCCTCCGGCCTTGGTGATTTTCTCCATCGCCGACTTGGAAAACTTATGCGCGCGAACGTTCACCGCCGACTTCAGTTCGCCGTCGCCCAGGATCTTCACCGGCAGTTTCCGCTTCACCACGCCGGCTTTGATCAGCAGTTCCGGGGTCACGTCCTTCTCGCCCAGCGCCACCAGCCGCTCCAGATTCACCACCGCATACTCCTTGCGGAAGATGTTGGTGAAGCCGCGCTTGGGCAGGCGGCGATGCAGCGGGTTCTGGCCGCCTTCAAAACCGCGCATCAGGCGCGAACCGGAGCGCGAGCGTTGTCCTTTGTGCCCGCGGGTCGAGGTCTTGCCCATGCCCGAGCCCATGCCGCGGCCCACGCGCTTGCGTTTCTCCGTCGCCCCTTTGGGCGCCCGAATGGTGGAAAGATTCATGGTTTCCCTTCTCCTACTTCGCCGCCCGCGCGCCGCCCGCCTCCCCGCCCGCTTCAACGATGCGCACCAGGTGCGGGATCTTGTTCACCATGCCGCGGATGGAGGGCGTGTCTTCGCGCTCCACCACCTGGTTGAGTCTGGTAAAACCCAGCCCTCGCACTACCCGCTTGTGCTTCTTGGGAGCCTGGATGGCGGAACGGAACCACTGAATGTGCACCTTGCCCACCGGCGTCGATTTGGCTGCTTTCGCGGTCATCCTTTGAGCTCCTCGACGGTCTTGCCGCGCATGGCAGCCACCAGACGGCGGTCGCGCAACTGCATGAGTGCGGCGAAGGTGGCTTTCACCACGTTGTGCGGATTGGCCGAGCCCAGGGACTTGGTAAGCACGTTCTGCACGCCCGCGGAAGTCATCACCGCGCGCACCGCGCCTCCGGCAATAACGCCCGTGCCTTCCGGCGCCGGCTTCAGCAGCACCCGGCCCGCACCGAAGCGGCCCAGCACCGCGTGCGGGATGGTGCTCTGCGTCAGGTGCACGCGCACCAGGTTCTTCTTCGCGGCTTCGATGCCCTTGCGGATGGCCTGGGGAACTTCCTTGGCCTTTCCCGCCCCATGGCCCACCACTCCGGCGGAGGGGTCGCCCACCACCACCAGCGCCGCGAACGACAGGTTCTTGCCGCCCTTCACCACTTTGGTGACACGGTTGATGGACACCACCTGGTCCTTCAGCTGGTACTTTCCTGCGTCAAGTCTTTCTCGGATAGCTGGCATTCGCTTGTTCGTTCCCTTCCTAGAACTGCAGACCCGCTGCGCGGGCGGCGTCGGCCAGGGCCTTCACCCGCCCGTGGTACAGATAGCCGCCGCGGTCAAAGACCACTTTACTGATGCCGTGCTTGCGCGCGCGCTCGGCCAGGCTCTTGCCCACGTCTTTGGCCGCGGCCAGGTTGCCGCCGGTGCGGCGCGGTTTTTTGTCGCCCTTGGGCGCGCCTTCGGGGCGCTCCACCGAGTTGGCAAACACCAGGGTCTGCCCCTGCATGTCGTCCACCAACTGGGCGTAGATATGCGTGAGCGAACGGTACACGTTCAGCCGCGGACGCTGCGGCGTCCCCATCATCTTGCGGCGGATGCGCTTGTGCACCCGCTGCCGCTTCACGTTCTTCTGTGTTTTGGCGATCATGTTGGTCTCTCTTTACCGAGATCCTTCGTCCGCCGTGGCGTACTCAGGATGACGACCGCGGGCTCCCGCTCGACTTCGCCTCGCTCACGCCCGCGAAAACGTCGTCACTTGGCTCCCGTCTTTCCGACCTTCTTCCTCAAGCGCTCGCCGGCGTAGCGCACACCCTTGTTCTTGTAGGGATCGGGCGGGCGCAACCCGCGCATGTCGGCGGCCACCTGGCCCACCTTCTGGCGATCCACGCCGCTCACCGAGAGCTTGGTCATCTTGGCGTCCACCGTGACTTCGACGCCCGCGGGCAGCGGCAACTCCATGGGGTGCGAGTAGCCCAGGCTGAACACCACCGTGTGCTTGCCCTTGAGTTCGGCGCGATAACCGACGCCCACGATCTCCAGGTCGCGAGTCCAGCCTTGCGTGACGCCGGTCACCGCGTTGTTCACCAGCGCGCGCACCAGTCCGTGCAGCGCGGCATTGCCGCTCTCTTCGCGGATGGCAAGCACCTGGCCGTCCTTCTGCTCCACGCGAATTCCCGCGGGCAGGTGGGTCTCCAGACTGCCCTTCGGCCCTTGAATGGCGACCACGTTGCCCCGGGCCTCGACCTTCACTCCGGCGGGGACGGCAATCGGCTTTTTCCCAATTCTCGACATGGCTGCTTCCTTGGACTCCGCCTACCACACCTGGCACAGCAGTTCGCCGCCGACGCCCTGTTTGCGCGCCTTCTGGCCGGTCATCACGCCCTTGGGCGTGCTCAGGATGTTGATGCCCATGCCCCCGAGCACGCGCGGAATCTCCGTGCGTTTCACGTACACCCGGCAGCCCGGCCGCGACACTCGCTCCAGGTTGGAAATAACCGACTGGTTCTCCGGCGTGTACTTCAGGTACACGCGCAGCACCTTCTTGCCTTCTTCTTCGGTGGCCTTGAAGCTGGCGATAAAGCCCTCTTCCTTGAGAATGCGGGCAATCTCCGTCTTCAGCCGCGAGGCGGGCACGTCCAGCTTGGAGTGCCTGGCCCCGATGGAGTTGCGGATGCGCGTCAGGAAATCGGCCACCGGATCGGTCAAACTCATCGTAACTTCTCCTCGTCTTGCTCAACTGGCCCGCAGAGTTTCTCCGCGGGCGGATGTTGCAGTTCCCTGCTCACCAGGACGACTTGGAAACTCCCGGGATCTCACCCTTCAGCGCCAGCCCGCGGAAGCACAGCCGGCACAGGCCGAACTTGCGCAGATAGGCGCGCGGCCGCCCGCACAGCTTGCAGCGGTTGCGCCCCTGAGTGGAAAACTTGGGCTTCCGGTTTGACTTGGCGATACGCGCGGTGGTGGCCATTAGCTCCCTTTCTCCAATTGCGTCTTGAACGGCATGCCCAGGTGCTTGAGCAGCGCCCGCGCCTGGTTGTCGTCCGGGGCGGTGGTGACGATGGTGATGTTCATGCCCCTCGCCTTGTCCACCTTGGCGTAGTCAATCTCCGGAAACATGAGCTGTTCTTTCAGTCCCAGCGTGTAGTTGCCGCGTCCGTCGAAGGAGCGGGTGGAAACGCCGCGGAAGTCGCGCACCCGGGGCAGCGCCACGTTCAGCAGCCGGTCCAGGAACTCGTACATGCGCTCGCCCCGCAGGGTCACCATGGCTCCGATGGGCTGGCCCTCCCTCACCTTGAAGGATGCGATGGACTTCTTGGCGCGCGTCACCACCGGTTTCTGTCCGGTGATTTGCCCCATCTCGTTCACCGCCGGGTCCAGGGCCTTGGCGTTCTGCGTGGCTTCGCCCACGCCCATGTTGACCACAATCTTCTCCAGCCGCGGCACCGCCATGGGGTTGGCGATGGAGAACTCCTTCATCAGCGCGGGAGCGACTTCCTTCGCGAATCGTTCTTTCAGTCTTGCCGCCATGTCCTTGGCCCTTCGTTCAGCTTCTTGTGAAATGCGGGCGGCTCGCCCGCAACCAACTATGCAATCTTGTCCAGCGTAGTGCCGCACTTGCGGCAGACGCGCACTTTGCGCTCGCCCCGCACCTCGTGTCCAATGCGCACCGGCCCGCAGGAGGGGCACACCAGTTGCACGTTGGAGATGGCGATGCGGCTCTCCTGCTCGGCCACCCCGCCCTTGATGTTGCGCTGGGGGTTGGGCCGCAGGTTCTTTTTCACCATGGCCACGTGCTCCACCAGCACCTTGCTTTCGTTGGGAAAGACGCGCAGCACGCGCCCTTCCTTGCCCTTGTCCCGGCCTTTGATCACCTTGACCGTGTCGCTGCGCCGAATGTCCACGCGTACGTTCATGATTCCCTCAGAGAACTTCCGGAGCCAGAGAAACGATCTTCAAGAATTTCTTTTCGCGCAGCTCGCGGGCCACCGGCCCGAAGACGCGCGTGCCCACCGGCTCGCCGGTTTCGTTGATGAGCACGGCCGCGTTCTGATCGAAGCGGATATAGGTGCCGTCCCGCCGCCGGTGCTCCTTGCGGGTGCGCACCACCACCGCGCGCACCACCACGCCCTTCTTCACCTGGCCGTCGGGCGCCGCTTCCTTCACGCTCGCGGTGATGATGTCGCCCAGGCCGGCCGAGGGTCCGGTGTGGCCGCCCAGCGGCAGAATCATCTGCAGCTTGCGCGCGCCGGAGTTGTCGGCCACCTCCAGCATGGACCGCATCATCACTGCCATAGCGTCTTCTCCATGAGTGTGACCTGGCCCTACCCGGCCTTGGCCGCGGGTCCTTCTTCGATCTGCGGCACCAGCGCCGCCCGGCGCAGGATTTCCTTCAGCCGCCAGCGCTTGGTCTTGGAGAGCGGCCGCGTCTCCTCGATCTTCACCACATCGCCCATCCGCGCCTCGTTCTTCTCGTCGTGCGCGTGAAACTTCTTGGAGCGCGACACCACCCGCCGGTACAGCGGGTGCGCCTTCTGCCGCGTCACCTTGATCACGATGGTCTTCTGCATCCGCGCCGAAACCACCTCGCCCACCTTGGTGTTGCGGTGCGATTCACTGGCCTGCTTCTGTGTGTTCTCGGTCATGACTTACTTCTTCTCCCCGGCCGCGGTTTCGATGTTCAGCACCCGCGCCCGCGCGATGGTCTTCACCCGCGCCCGGTCGCGGCGCAAGCCCCGGATCTTCTTCAAGCTTTCGGTCTGCCCCATCCTGAGCTGGAACTTCAGCCGGAAGAGCTGGTCGTTCAGCTCCCGCTCCTGGTGCCCGAGTTCGGCGTCGGAGAGGTTGCGTATCTTCTCCGCCCTGCGGTTCTCGTGGCGTACCACCGGAGTGGTCTTGCCGGCCGGACTGGTTTTGATGCTCATGGTTTCTCCTTCTAATGCGCCCCGGCGCGAGTGACCATGCGGGTGCGCAGCGGCAGTTTATGGGCCGCCAGCCGCAGCGCCTCTTGCGCTTCCTGCAGCGTCACTCCTTCCATCTCAAACAGGATCTTGCCCGGACGCACCACCGCCACCCAGTGGTCGGGCGCGCCCTTGCCCTTGCCCATGCGGGTCTCGGCCGGCTTCTTGGTCACCGGCTTGTCGGGAAACAGGCGCAGCCACACCTTGCCGCCGCGTTTGACGAAGTGGGTCATGGCCACGCGGCTGGCTTCGATCTGGCGGTCGGTGATCCAACCCGGCTCCATCACCTTGAGTCCGTAGTCGCCGAAGGCCAACTCGCCGCCGCGCCACGCCTTGCCGCGCATGCGTCCGCGCTGCTGCTTGCGGTACTTCACTTTTTTTGGCATCAGCATGACGCGTCTCTCCTAGAACCCGGCCGCCGCTTGCGGCTGGCGCTTCTTCTGAGCAAGGATCTCGCCTTTGTAGATCCAGCACTTCACCCCAATCACTCCGTACGTGGTCTTGGCTTCGGAGAATCCGTAGTCAATGTCGGCGCGCAGGGTGTGCAGCGGCAACCGCCCCTGCAGATACCACTCCGAGCGCGCAATCTCGTGTCCGTTCAGCCGCCCGCTCACCCGCACCTTGATGCCCTTGCATCCGAAGCGCAGTGCCGAGTCCACGGCCTTGCGCATGGCGCGGCGGAAGCCCACGCGCTTTTCCAGTTGCAGGGCGATGGACTCGCTGACCAGTTGCGCGTCCAGCTCCGGCTTGTGCACTTCCTGAATGTCGATATAAACGTCGCGCCCGGTGCGCTTTTGCAGCTCCAGCTTGAGCTTGTCAATCTCCGCGCCCTTGCGCCCGATGATGATCCCCGGCCGCGCGGTGAGGATCAGAATGCGCAGTTTGTTGCCCGGACGCTCCACTTCCACCGAACTGATGCCCGCCGACTTGAGCTGTTCCCGCAGCTCGGCCTTGAGCTTCACGTCTTCCAGCAGCAGCTTGTCGTAGTCGCGCTCCACGAACCAGCGGGACTTCCAGGGCTTGTTGTAGCCCAGGCGAAATCCGTACGGATGAACTTTCTGTCCCATGAGCTCCTCGTTACTTCTTGCTCGTCTTACTGGTCTTGGGCGCCGCCGCGGTTCCGGCTTTGCCACCCGCTTGCGCGGACCCGCGCTCGGCCAGCAGAATCTCGATGTGGGCCATGCGCCGCTGGTAGCGGAACGCCCGCCCCATGGGCGCCGGACGCACGCGCTTCATGCGCGGTCCCTCGTTGGCCACCGCGCGCTTCACGTACAGCCGGTCCAGGTCCACTTCCAATCCTTTTTCCTGGCTGAGGTAGTCGGCATTCTTCAGCGCCGAACGCAGCACCTTCTCGATATCCGGGGCGCACCCCTTCTTGGTGAAGGTGAGCACGCTCAGCGCGTCCTCCACCCGCCGTCCCTTGATCAACTCGAGCACCAGCCGCGCCTTCTGCGGCGACCCTCGCAGGAACCGCGCTTCCGCTCTGAATTCCATGTTCATCCTCTCGCTTCGTCCTTACGACTTGGGCGCCGGGGCCGCGGGCGCCGCCGCTGCCGGAGCCGCCCCGGCTGCGGGCACGATGGATCCCGGCCCGCCCGGTATGCCCGCCGGCCGGGTCGAAACTTCCAGAGCCACCTTCACCGCGTGCGCCTTGAAGACCCGGGTATGGCTGAACTCGCCCAGCTTGTGCCCCACCATGTTCTCGGTGAGATACACGGGGATGAACTTGCGGCCGTTGTGCACCGCCAGGGTGTGCCCCACCATCTCCGGCACCACCGTGGAGCGCCGCGACCAGGTCTTCAGCACCTTCTTTTCGTTGCGCTGGTTCATGGCCTCAATGCGGCCCAGCAGTTTTGCTTCGACAAAAGCGCCTTTTTTCGTGGAACGTGGCATCGGGCTTACTTGCTCCTGCGGCTGACGATGAACCGGTCAGTCCGCTTGTTGTTACGCGTCTTGTAGCCGCGCGTGGGCTTTCCCCAGGGCGTTACCGGATGGCGTCCTCCCGAGGTCTTGCCTTCGCCGCCGCCGTGCGGGTGATCCACCGGGTTCATGACCACGCCGCGGTTGGTGGGCCGAATGCCCAGCCAGCGCTTGCGTCCGGCCTTGCCGATGGTAATGTTCTCGTGGTCCAGGTTGCCCACCTGCCCGATGGTGGCCATGCAGTCCACCAGCACCTTGCGGGTCTCACCCGAAGGCAGCTTGATGAGGGCGTAGTCGTCTTCCTTGGCGACCAGTTGGGCCGCGCCGCCGGCCGAGCGCACCATCTGTCCACCCTTGCCCGGGCGCAGTTCGATGTTGTGGACGGTGGTCCCGGGAGGAATGTTGCGCAGCGGCAGCGCATTGCCCACCAGGATGTCGGCCTCCGGGCCGCTCATCACTTTCTGGCCGACCGCCAGACCCTGCGGCTGCAGGATGTAGCGCTTCTCGCCGTCGGCGTAGCTGAGCAGTGCGATGCGCGAGGAGCGGTTGGGGTCGTATTCCACCGAAGCCACGGTGGCGGGCACACCCGTCTTGTCGCGCTTGAAGTCAATCAGGCGGATCTTGCGCTTGTGGCCGCCGCCCTGGTGCCAGTTGGTGATGTCGCCCCGGTTGCGCCGCCCGCCGGTGCCCTTACGGGTCACCGTCAGCGGCTTATGAGGACGATTGGTGGTGAGGTCGTCGTTCGTCACCGTGGTCTGGAACCGCCGCGTCGAAGTCGTCGGTCTGTAGGTCTTGATGGCCATAAATTCAGCTCTTAAGCTCTTAGTTTCTGGCTCTTAGTTCGCAGCTCTTGCCTTTGTGTTTCGCTTTTGCGCTTTCAACCAAAAACCACAAACCAAAAACCGCCCTAAAGATTCTGCACATATTCCGGCATCTTCTCGCCCGACTTCAGCCGCACGTAAGCCTTCTTCCAGTCGGGACGGTAACCGGCAAAGCGGCCGCGACGGCGCTCCTTGCCGGGGAAGTTCGCGGTGCGCACCGAGTCCACCTTCACTTTAAAGATGGCCTGCACGGCTTGCTTCACTTCCGTCTTGGTGGCGGCCGCAGCCACTTCAAACACCAGCGTGCGCTGCGTCTCCTTGACCATGTGGCCCTTTTCGGTGACCACCGGCCGGCGAATGATCTGGTAGGCCGATTTCACTTCGCCACCTCCCGCCTGCGGGCGCGAGGCGCAGAAGTCTTCAGCGTGTCCTGCAGTTTCTCGATCGCGGGAAGCGAGAAGATGGCGCGGTCGTAACGCAGCAGGTGGTAGGGATGCACCTGGTTGCTGCGCAGCATTTCCACTCTCGCCAGGTTGCGCGTGCTGAGTTCCAGGTTGCGGTTCTCGCCGGCTGCGTCCACGATCAGGGCGGTCTTGGTGACCTCCAGCGCGTCCAGCGCCTTGCGGAACTCTTTGGTTTTCGACTGCTTGAGTTCCAAACTCTCCACAATGATCAGCTTGCCGCCTTCGAGCTTGGCCGCCAGCGCCGAACGCAGCGCGCCCAGCAGCTTCTTGCGGGGAAAGGCGTAGTTGTAGGAGCGGGGCTGCGGCCCGTGCACGGTGCCGCCGTGCCGCCACAGCGGCGAGCGGATGGAGCCCACGCGCGCCCGGCCCGTGCCCTTCTGCTTCCACAGCTTTTTGCCCGAGCCCGACACCAGCTTCCGGTTCTTGGTGGCATGCGTGCCCGCGCGCTGCGCGGCGCGGTAGTGCTTCACCGCCTCCCACAGCAGGGTCTCGTTGACCTCGCCGAAGACTTCCGCGGCCAGTTCGAAGCTTCCGACTTTTTTCCCTGCCAGATCCAAAACGTCAATGCTGGCCATGGCTATTTCTTCTTTCCCGCCGCTGCGCGCTTGGCGGCCTTCAGCGGATCGATGGTGGTTTCGCCGGCGAAGCCGCGACGCTCACGCGGCGGCTTGAGGGCCTTGTTGATGACCACGTATCCGTTCTTCGGGCCCGGCACCGCGCCCTCCACCATCAGCAGGTTCTCGTCCAGGTCCATGCCCACCACCCGCAGGTTGCGGACGGTGACGTTCGCGTGGCCCATGTGTCCGGCCATGCGCATGCCCTTCATCACCCGCGACGGGAACGAGGAAGCGCCGATGGAGCCCTGCACCTGGAACATGTGCCCGTGCGCCTTGGGGCCGCCGGCGAAGTTGTGCCGGCGCACCACCCCCGCAAACCCCCGTCCTTTGCTGGTGCCGGTGACGTCCACAAACTTGTCGCTCTGGAAAATGTCTACCAGCACGCGGTCGCCGACTTTCGCGCCCTCGGCTTCGCCCGCCGTGCTCAGAACTCCCACTTCCTTCAGGAAGCGCACCGGAGGCAGGTTGTTCTTCGCCAGCCGCACCCGCTGCGGTTTGGGCAGCCGCTTCTCCTTCACGAACTCCACCAGGCCGATCTGCACCGCGTCGTAGCCGTCGCGCGCCGCCGACTTTCTCTGCGTCACCACGCACGGCCCCGCCTGCAGCACGGTGATGGGCCGCACGTCGCCCTTCTCGTCGAAGAGCTGCGTCATGCCGACCTTCTTGCCCAGAATTCCGTTGACCATGTTCCTCATTCCTCATCATGCCCGCCACTGGCGGCACTGTAGGACCTTCCACTCATGGCTCTTGGCTAGGAGCTAAAAGCCAAGAGCTGATAGCTATTTATGTTCCTTGCCGAAGGCCTTGATCTCCACGTCCACACCCGCCGGCAGATCCAGCTTCATCAGCGCGTCCACCGTCTGCTGGGTGGGCTCCAAAATATCCAGAAGCCGCTTGTGGGTGCGGATCTCGAAGGCCTCGCGCGACTTCTTGTCCACGTGCGGCGAACGCAGCACGCAGTACTTGTTCTTCACCGTGGGCAAGGGGATAGGACCCGCGATCTGTGCCCCGGTGCGCCGCGCCGTCTCCACAATCTCGCTGGTCGAGGTATCCAGCACGCGATAGTCGTAAGCCTTCAGCCGAATTCGTATTCTCTGTCCGACCAATTTAGTTTCCTCTGTGTCCTGCTGTGGCTCTGGGCTGCTTGCCCTACGCGATGACCTCGCTGATGGCGCCCGCGCCCACCGTGCGTCCGCCTTCGCGGATGGCGAAGCGCAAGCCCTTCTCCATGGCCACCGGAGTGATCAGCTCGATTTCCAGCGTCACGTTGTCTCCCGGCACC
>CAYTIL010000032.1:0-14245 GCA_964437985.1 uncultured Acidobacteriaceae bacterium | reverse complement strand
CGATCTCCGGCCCGCCGGACACGCCCCCACCACCCTCGACACGTCGTTCGAGCGGATCGGCATCGACGACACGATCCGTCCGCTCCTGGCGCTCGTCCATCCGATCTTCGCGGCCGGCGGGGTTGAAGGAACCATCGGTGGGAAAGTTCGTGGAGTTTTTCGGGCCGGGCATGGCAGCGCTGTCGCTGGCCGATCGCGCCACCATCGCCAACATGGCGCCGGAGTACGGCGCCACCTGCGGAATCTTTCCCGTGGACGCCGAGACCCTGCGCTATCTGCGCTTCAGCGGACGCAGCGAGCCGGACGTTGTGCTGGTGGAAGCCTATTGCCGCGAGCAGGGACTCTTCCACACCCACAACACTCCCGAAGCGCGTTACTCCGACGTCTTGGAACTGGAGCTGGGAACGGTGGAGCCCAGCCTCGCCGGACCCAAGCGTCCGCAGGACCGCGTCGCGCTCTCGCGCGCCAGCCAGTCGTTTGCCGAGGCGCTGCCATCGCTGGTCAAGCCCGGAAGCAAACGTCAGGAGAAACCCGTCGGCCGCTGGGAGGGTGAAGGCGGACATCTTTTCGGCGGTCCCACTGGAAACGGCGAGGCGGGTCTTGCCGGCCGGTTGCAGCACGGCAGCGTGGTCATCGCAGCCATCACCAGTTGCACCAACACCTCGAATCCATCGGTGATGGTGGCCGCGGGCCTGCTGGCCAAGAAGGCAGTGGAGAGAGGTCTGGAGGTGCCGCCCTGGGTGAAGACGTCGCTGGCGCCCGGATCGAAGGTGGTCACCGAATACCTGGCGAAGGCCGGCTTGCTGCCCTATCTGGAAAAGCTGAGGTTCCACACCGTGGGCTACGGCTGCACCACGTGCATCGGCAATTCCGGTCCGCTGCTGCCTGCGGTTTCGCAGGCGGTGCAGGAGAACGACCTGGTGGTGGCCTCGGTGCTCTCCGGGAACCGCAACTTCGAAGGACGCATCAACAGCGAAGTGCGCGCCAACTATCTGATGTCGCCTCCGCTGGTGGTGGCCTACGCGCTGGCCGGGCGCATGGACGTGAATCTCACCACCGATCCCATCGGCACCGGCCGCGACGGAAAGCCTGTGTACCTCCGCGACCTGTGGCCTTCGCAACAGGAGATTGCCCAGACCATCGAGCGCTCCCTGACCTCGGCGCAGTTCCAGAAAACCTATGCTTCGGTATTCGAGGGCGACGAGCGCTGGCGCTCCATCGCCGCGCCCGAGGGCAAGACCTACGCCTGGGACCCGAACTCCACCTACATCAAGCATCCGCCGTATTTCGAGAACATGGCCAAGACTCCGCCGCCGGTGGCGGAGATCCGCGGCGCGCGGGTTCTGGCCCGCCTGGGCGACAGCGTGACCACCGACCACATTTCGCCCGCCGGCTCCATCAAGAAGGACAGCCCCGCCGGAAGTTACCTGATCGCGCGCGGTGTGAAGCCCGCGGACTTCAACTCCTACGGCTCGCGCCGCGGCAACGACGAGGTGATGGTGCGCGGCACTTTTGCCAACGTCCGCCTGAAGAATCAGCTCGCACCCGGAACCGAAGGCGGAGTGACGCGCCACTTTCCCTCGGGCGACGCCATGTCCATCTTCGACGCTTCGGTAAAGTATCGCGCCGAGGGCGTGTCCCTGATTATTCTGGCGGGCAAGGAATATGGTTCGGGATCGTCGCGCGACTGGGCGGCCAAGGGGCCGTACCTGCTGGGGGTGCGCGCCGTGATCGCCCAAAGCTACGAGCGCATCCATCGCTCCAACCTGGTGGGCATGGGCATCCTGCCCCTGCAGTTCCTGCCCGAGGAAGATCCCGAAACGCTCGGCCTTTCAGGCGAAGAAACCTACGACATCTTTGGACTGCCCAAGCTCCTCGACTCGGGCTTCGCCGCCGGCCGCAACGTGCGCGTCCGCGCCCACAAGCCCGACGGCGCCCAGAGCGAGTTCACCGCCACCGTGCGCATTGATACTCCGCAGGAAGTGCTGTACTACCAGCACGGCGGGATTCTGCACTACGTGCTTAGGCAACTGGCGGGCAGAGCGTAGTCGCGCATCGTGAAGTTCAGGCGGACATACCGCAAATTGCTTCCGTGTAAGGAACGGGAGCGGCTCGATGACGCATATCGAGCTGCTAGAAAAGCCGAATTTCAGCTTGAAGAGGGGTTGGCGAAATTCCTGGTCCTGCCCGGCCAGGCCAAGCAGGCGCGGAAAAAACTAGGAGCTTCTAAGTCTTGTGACGGCATTTCCCACGAACACCTCTTCTCCCCTCACTTCCACGGGAAAGATCTCGGCCCGGCTGCACATCCTCCTTAGAGGCGCCGAGCTCAGGCAAGGTCGAAGCGATCGAGGTTCATCACTTTGGTCCACGCCGCCACGAAGTCGGCCACGAATTTCTCTTGCGCGTCGGAGGAGCCGTAGACTTCGGCCAGGGCGCGCAGCTGGGAGTTGGAACCGAAGATCAGGTCGAGACGGGTGCCGGTCCACTTGACCTGGTTCGTCTTGCGGTCGCGTCCCTCGTACACGCCATCCGCGCCAGCGGACGGCTGCCATTCGGTGCCCATGTCGAGCAGGTTGACGAGGAAGTCGTTCGTCAGCGTCTCTGGCCGCTTGGTGAAGAGGCCGTGTGTGGACTTTCCGTAATTTGCCCCCAGGACGCGCAGGCCGCCGACGAGAACCGTCATCTCCGGTGCGGTCAGCGTCAACCGTTGCGCCTTGTCGATCAGCAGCTCCTCCGCGGGTACGCTGAACTTGGCCTTGAGGTAGTTGCGGAAGCCATCCGCGACCGGTTCGAGATAGGCGAACGACTCCACATCGGTTTGCTCCTGTGACGCATCGCTGCGGCCGGGCGCGAACGGAACGGTCACGCTGTGCCCCGCCTTCTTTGCCGCCTGCTCGATCGCAGCTGAGCCGCCAAGGACGATCAAGTCGGCAAGGGACACTTTCTTGCCGCCGGCCTGCGAAGCGTTGAACTCCTTTTGGATGGCTTCGAGCTTCTGCAACACCTTCGCCAGTTGCGCCGGCTGGTTGGCCTCCCAGTCCTTCTGCGGTTCAAGACGGATGCGCGCCCCGTTCGCTCCGCCGCGCTTGTCGGAGCCGCGGAAGCTTGCCGCCGAGGCCCAAGCGGTCCCGACCAGCTCCGGGATGGAAAGGCCCGATGCGAGAATCTTGGAACTGAGATCGACAATGTCCTTCGCATCGATCAGCTTGTGATCGACCGCTGGAACGGGGTCTTGCCAGATCAGGTCCTCCGCCGGGACCTCCGGGCCGAGATAACGCGAACGCGGACCCATGTCACGGTGGGTGAGCTTGAACCACGCGCGGGCAAACGCGTCTGCGAACTCATCCGGATGCTCGCGGAAGCGCCGGGAGATCTTCTCGTAGACCGGGTCCATCCGCAAAGCGAGGTCCGTGACCAGCATGGTTGGCGCGTGCCGCTTCGACGGGTCGAAGGCATCCGGAATCGGCTTGGCGCCATTTTTCGCTTGAAACTGGTAGGCGCCTGCCGGGCTCTTGGTCAGCTCCCATTCGTAGCCGAACAAGTTCTCGAAATAGTAGTTGCTCCACTTCGTTGGCGTCTGAGTCCAGGTGACTTCCGGGCCGCCGGTGATCGCGTCCTTGCCTTTGCCTGTGCCATAACGGCTCTTCCAGCCCAGGCCCATCTCCTCCACGGGCGCGGCCTCGGGCTCGGGGCCAACAAGTTTCGGATCGCCGGCGCCGTGGGTTTTGCCAAAGGTGTGGCCGCCGGCAATCAGCGCAACCGTTTCCTCGTCGTTCATGGCCATGCGCCGGAAGGTCTCTCGGATGTCCTTCGCAGCAGCAAGCGGATCCGGCTTGCCGTTCGGCCCTTCCGGATTCACATAGATGAGACCCATCTGCACGGCAGCGAGCGGATTCTCGAGCTCCCGGTCGCCCGTGTAGCGCTGGTCGCCAAGCCAGGTGTCCTCCTTGCCCCAGTACACGGCCTCGTCAGGCTCCCACACATCGGGGCGCCCGCCGCCAAAGCCGAACGTCTTGAAGCCCATCGACTCCAGCGCGACATTGCCGGCGAGGATCATCAGGTCGGCCCAGGAGATTTTCCGGCCGTATTTCTGCTTGATCGGCCAAAGCAGCCGGCGCGCCTTGTCGAGGTTCGCGTTGTCCGGCCAGGAGTTGAGCGGCACAAAGCGCTGTTGCCCGGTGCCGGCGCCGCCGCGTCCATCGCCGATGCGGTACGTGCCCGCGGCGTGCCACGCCATGCGAATGAAGAGCCCCCCGTAGTGGCCGAAATCCGCCGGCCACCAGTCTTGGCTGTCCGTCATCAGCGCGTGGAGGTCCTGCTTAAGCGCTTGCAAGTCGAGCTTCTGGAACCCTTCGGCGTAGTTGAAGTCCTCGCCCATCGGGTCGGACTGGGGCGAGTTCTGGCGGAGAATCCTGAGGTTCAGCTGGTTCGGCCACCAGTCGCTGCTCGACCTCATTCCAACATGCGTGGTCCCGTGCATGACCGGGCACTTAGCTTCGCTTGACATGGTTTGCTCCTTCCTTCCGCTTAGTCGAAATTGGTTGAGACAACGTTGCGGGACGCCGGGCGCGGCACTTGCGGCAGTAGCCGCACAGGCGCACCAGCAGGTGCTTCACAGCGAAGCCCTGGCGCCGCCGCACGGCCGCCGGCAGGCGCTCGAGCAGGGGCAGCGGATAATCGCTGAGCTCGCCGCAGCCCAGGCACAGCAGGTGGGCGTGCTGGTCGCGGCCGGCGATCACCTCGTAGCGCGCCCCCGGCTCTCCCAGGTGGACGCGCTGCAGGATGCCGCGCGCCACCAGGAAATCCAGCGTGCGATACACCGTGGCGCGCGAGACCCCGGAGGCTTTCACGCCGCCCAGAACGTCCTCGGCGCTGAAGTGACCGGGCAGATGGGGCAGCAGGTCCAGGATGAGCTCCCGTTCCGCCGTCCGGCGGGCCACGTGGGGCTTGCACTTATTGAGACTCAATCTCATTTGCAGAGGGAGCAGCCTAGTCCCCCGCTCGCCCGCTGTCAAGCGCTTGCCCGCGCGCCGCTCCGCCCCATAAACTGGTGCGCTTGCGCGGGCAGCGTCTCCGCGCACGTAAATTCCGCATCGCGGAGGAACGCAATGCCGCCGCTTCCAGTGGGAGACACCGCTCCGGACTTCGACCTCCCCGCGGTCACGGGCACGGAGAAGCACCGCTTCCGGCTCAGTGACCTGCGGGGGAAGAAGAACGTGGTGCTGGCCTTCTACGCCCTCGACTGGACCCCTACCTGAAGCCTGCAAATGCCGGCGTACGACAAGGACCTTGAGAAGTTCGCCGGCTACGATGCCCAGGTCGTGGGCATAAGTTTGGACTCGGTGTTCAGTCACGTGGAGTGGCAGAAGCGCGACATCGGCCTGCTGCGCTATCCGCTGTGCAGCGACACCTGGCCGCACGCGGAAGTGTCGCGCAAGTACGGCGTGCTGCGCGAAGGGCCTCCCGTGCCCGGCATCAACGAGCGCGCGGTGTTCCTGGTGAACAAGCAGGGCAAGATCGTCTTCAGCCGCCTTTACGAGCTGGGCCAGTCTCCGCCTAACGAGCACGTGCTGGAGGCGCTGAAGAAGCTGCACGGCGGGTCGTAGCTAAAGTCTTTCGCGGCGGTCGCGTTCGGGGCCGCGCTTTTCCACCCGCACCGCCAACAACTTTTCGTCGGCGCGGCCAATGGTTTTCTCCAGGCGCTCTTCGTCCTCGCGCGCCGACCAGCCCATGGAGAAAGGCACGGGCGCTTCGGTCTCCGCCACGGATTCCAGGCGTTTGGTGGCGGTCTCGGTGCGGGCGGAGTCGGCGCCGCCCAGCACCACCAGAAACTCGTCGCCGCCTACACGCACCACGGCTTCTTCCACGCGCGTCTGGCGCATCAGGAAGCGGCTCATCCACACCAGCACCTTGTCGCCGGCCTGGTGGCCGTAGAGATCGTTGTAGTTCTTGAAGCGGTCAATATCAATCATGATGCAGCCCCAGGGCTGATCCTCAGAGCGCACCTCGAAGTCGTCCAGGAAGCGGCGGTTGTAGCAGCCGGTGAGCGGGTCGCGGATGGCCTGCTCCAGCAACTGGTGCTCGAGCTGCTTGCGGTCGGTAATATCCACCAGGATGCCGTGGTAGACCACCTCGCCGCTGGCGGGATCGTGGGACGCGTACGCCGTGTCAATGGCCGTTGAGACTGGACCGTCCGGCCGCTGGATCTGCAGCTCGAACTCACGCACCGAGCCCTCGCGATCCAGCACTTCGTGCTCGTGACGGCGGGCGGCAGGATCCAGCAGAAATTCCTGGATGTTGCGCCCGCTCAGCTCCTGCAGCGAACTTGCACCCAGCATGCGGACGAAGGCCGGGTTGCCGTCCAGGATGACCCCGCGCTGGTCGGTGATGTAGATGCCCTCCTTCAGCCGGCGCACCAGTTCGCGCAGGCCTTCGGCATCATGCAGGCTGTGGGTCTTCTTCTTGGGCACCGGGAAGCGCCTCGTTCAAGCCAAAGAGTGTATCCGAAAAGCGCCGAGTCTGGCCGCGTCAGGGCCGCCGCCCCGCCACCTCCACCACCACGTCGTACAGGATGCGATGCCCGCGGCGCAGCTCCTCCACGCGGATGCGCTCGTTGTCGCCGTGGGCGGTGGCCGATTCCTCTGCGGTGGCGGCATGCACCGCGAACCCGTAGCACACCATGTCCAGTGGGCGATAGCGCTGACACTCGGTGTAGCCGGTGGAGAAGCGCGGCGCCACCACGGCGTCGGGATGGTAACGGCCTTCGGCCCGCCGGATTGCGGCGTACAAGGCGGTGTTGATGGAAGACTCGTTCGCAATGCGAAAGGATCGATCCTGCGGTTCGACGCTCACGTTCGCGTCGTTGACCACGCGGCGCAGCTCCGCCAGAAAAGCTGTCGGGTCTTCGCCGGGGAGCAGGCGGACGTCGAGGTGAGCCCAGGCCTCGCCGGGGATCACGTTGGTCTGCTGCGAGCCGCCCAGCATGGTGAGCGAGATGGTGTTGCGCAGCATGGGGCCGAGAAAGTAGTCGCGCTCCAGCTCCGCGCGGAAGTGCTTGTCGCCTAATGCCTGCCGCGCGCTGCGGAACTTCCGCGCGCGTTCCTCGGGCTCGAAGCGCGCCATCTCGCGCAGGTATTCCTCCACCACCGGCAGCAGCTTGAGCTCGGTGTGGTGGTTCAGGATGCGGTCCAGCGCGCGCACCAGGCGGTTGGGCGCGGAGTCGGCGATGGGCCGCGAGCCGTGCCCGGGCGTGCCCCGCGCCGTCACCTTCAGCCAGAACGCGGCTTTTTCCCCCACCGCCACGCCTACCTGCTTCACCTTGCCGTTCTCCATTCGCATGGAGCCGCCTTCGTTGATCATGAACTCGGCGTTGCCCAGCAATTCGCGCTGGTTCGCGATCATCCAGTCGGTGCCGTCGCCGCCGGCTTCTTCGTCGCCCGTCGCCAGCAAGATCACGTCGCGGTCCAGCGCCACCTGTTCGCGCTTCAGTATCACCAGGACCATCAGTTGTGCCAGGCCCAGGTTCTTCATGTCCAGGGCGCCGCGGCCGTACATTGCGCCCTCCGCGATTTCCCCGCTGAAAGGCGGCGCCTTCCAGCGTTGCGGATCGCTGCTAACCACGTCCGTGTGGTTGAGCAGGATGAGCGGCCTCCGCGCGCCCGATCCTTTCAGCCGCGCCCACAGGTTCGAGCGCCCGGGCGCGAACTCGAACACCCGGTGCTCAATTCCCTCCTGCTCCAGGATCCTGTGGAAGAACTCGGCGGCGCGCGTTTCGTTGCCCGGAGGATTGCTGGTGTCCACGCGCAGGTACTCCTGCATCCAGCGCACCGACAAATCCGCGTATTGCTGGCGGCGGGCTTCGGGGATGGCGTCGGAAGCAAAGTCGGCGGCTGCAACCGGCAAGCTGCAGAGCAGGGCTGCGGCAAGAATCCAACCCAGCCGTGCAAATAGCGATTTTGAGAATCGGTTCATTCGGCGAGTCCTCGTTCCTGGGTTGCGAGCCGTCCATCCTCAAGGGTGGCGGCGCTCATCGTCAAGAGCCATGCGAACCTGCGCCCGCGATTGACAAAAGTCCTGCAGCGGCGATAGCGTGGCCCTTTGCCAGGGGTGGCCGCATGCGGTGCTGCGATCGAAATCCCTTCGTCTTACTTCTGTTCCTGTTCATCCTGCTGGCCGTGAGTGCGCCGTGCCCCGTGCTTGCGGCGATGCAGGAGGAGCCGCCCCCACCCTACGAGGCCGACCTGCGCGCCGCCCGAGAGGCGGCCGAGCGGGGGGATGCTGGCAAGGCCATGGCGCTCACCGATCCCTGGCTGGCGCAAGCCGAAAAGCAAGCGGAGATGGATTTCATGCTGGTCATTCAGCTCGACATCGTAGCCGGCGCGTTGCGCAAGGCAGAACGATTCGCGGAGTCGGAACGCATCCACAGCCGCCTGCTGGCAGCGGCGGAAAAATCCCAGTCCGAGGGCATTGCGGGCCTTCAGTTAAAGGGCCTCGCCGAAGGCTACGACGCGCAAAAGAAGTACGCTGAGGCCGAGCCGCTCTACCGCCGCATTCTGCTCATGGCGGAGAAGGCCTACGGCGACCCCGGCCATCCGCGGCTGGCGGTACCGCTCTACGACTTGGCCGAGAGACTCAGAATTCTGGGGAAGTGCGCGGAAGCCGAGCCGCTCTTCCGCCGTTCCATGAAGCTGGTGGAGAACGCCGTCGGCGCGGACGACCCCAACCTCACCCCGCCCATGGACGGTCTGGCCGAATGCCTGAAGCAGCAGGGCAAGCCGGACGAGGCCGAAGCTCTGTTCGCGCGCTCGCGGGAACTTCGCTCGCGTCCGCAGGGAATCGAAGAGCCGGGTGCTCCCGGTGCCGGAAATGGTGGAGAAACGCCCCCAGCGGAACCTGCGCAGGAATCGGGGCTGGCTGCGTCCTTCCGTGACCTGGAGAAGGCGCTCGAGGCCGGCGATTTTGCCGGCGCAGAGAAGCTTCTCGGACCTCTGCTGGCGAAGGTGGGGGCGGAAGGCTCGCCCATCGAAGCGCTGGCTCTGCTGCCGCTCGCCGACAAGTACGAAGCCTTGGGCAAGTTCGAGCCCGCGGAGCGCATTTATGTGCGCGCGCTGGAAGTCCTGGAACAGGCGGGAGGCCCGGCCAGCCCATTTTTGGTGCCCGCGGCGGAAAAGCTGGCGCGTCTCTACCAGACGCAGAAGCGCTTCGCCGACGCGGAAACCTACTTCAAGCGAGCGCTGGCCATCACCGAAGCCGCCTACCGCGAAGAAGGAATGCCGGAGGAAAATCCGCGGGTGTTCGCCGCAATGGAGAATCTGGCCGAGCTCTATATGGCAGCCGGGCGGTTCGCCGATGCGGATGTGATGTTCAAGCGGGTGCTGGCCTCCATGGAAAAGGTCATGGAGAAGTTCGCTGGGCCGGACGCGCCCTTCGGGGACCTGGTTCTGACGCGTCTGGGCGACGCCGCCCGGCTGCAGCAACACTATGCCGACGCCGAAGCCTTCTACCAGCGCGCTATGAAAGCCTTCGGGAAAGACAATCCCTTCCGCGACGCCACACTGGTTGGTCTGGCGGAGGTCTACGCCGCCCAGGGCAAGCACAAGGAGGCTGAGCCTCTCTTCCAGGAAGCCATCGCCGCCCAGGAGGAAGTGCTGGGACCGGAGAATCCCGATCTGGTGCGGACGCTGGAACAGTACGCCGCGCTGATGCGAGCCACCCAGCGCGAGGCCGAGGCCGCGAAGCTAGAAGCCCGCGCGAAGAAGATCAAGGCCGCAGCGGAAGCAGCGCCGAAGTAGCGGCCGTTTGGGATTTTTTCATTTTGCTCACCGCTCATTTCCACGGAGATTGTCATTCCCACGGAGGTTGTCATCCCGAGTCCGCCGTGGCGGACCGCGGCGGGCGCAGTCGAGGGATCTTGGTTTTGGCTGCTAATCAACTGAGAGTTGCGAAGAGGAAAATGCCGTCATCAGGCCCTCTACCGTGCGGCCACCCAAACCTTCTGCGCCACCGGCCCGCCGAGTGAAATGCGGCCACGCTCGGTGGACAGGCTCACAGTCTGGTCGAAGTTGCGGGCCAGCACCTTGATGCGCACGCCCGGACGGATGCCGCGCTGCTCAAGAAACTCCTGCAAGCTTCGGTCGCGCTCGTACACGCTGCTGACGGAGTACGCGCGTCCGGGCTCGGCTTCCGCAAGCAGGCAGAGGCCGCGTTTGCGCCGGCTCTCCGGGTTCTCGGAGGTCACCGGATTGCCGTGCGGGCACACGCCGCCGCGTCCCAGCTTCTCCACCAGCTTGGCCTCGAAGTCGGCGGAGACGGCGTGTTCTAGCCGCTCAGCCTCATCGTGCACCTTGAACCACTCCATGCCGAAGACTTCCGCCAGCATGCGCTCGATGAGATGATGCCGATCCGCAATACGCTGGGCGATGGTCCTGCCGGCGGAAGTCAGGCGCACCCGGCCGTCCTTGCCCACACGCACCAGGCCGTCCCGCTTCAGGCGGCGCAGCGCCATGCTCACCGCCGGCGCCGACACCTCCAGCCAGTGCGCCAGGGTGGCGGAAATCACGCTCCGCCCCTCGCTTTCAGCCTCCAGGATGGCCTTCAGATAATCTTCTTTGGAGATAGTGATCATCGGGTCCAGTAATTATACGGGCTTAGCCAGAGCCGCTTTCCAAATCGTCAATCCTCAATCGACAATCAGCAATCGATTGACACGCCCTTCGCCTCCCCCTACTCTGTAACTCTCTCCGAGGATTATGCGGGTTCTGGTCATTGGCGGCGGAGGACGCGAGCACGCGCTGGTGTGGAAGCTGCGCCAGTCGACCAACGTCGAGGAGATTTTCTGCGCCCCCGGCAACGGCGGCATCGGCGACCAAGCCCAGTGCGTCCCTGTGGACCTGAACAGCGTGGAAGCCCTGGTGGAAGTGGCGCGCAACCTTCAGCCCCACCTCACCATCGTAGGACCGGAAGTGCCTCTGGCCAACGGCGTGGTAGACGAGTTCCACACCCGCGGCTGGCGCATCTTCGGCCCCACCCGCGCCGCCGCCCGCCTGGAATCGAGCAAGAGCTTCGCCAAGGAGTTCATGCAGCGCTTCCACATCCCCACCGCTCATTACGCCATCTGCCAGTCGGAAGAGGAAGTGAAGGACTCCCTCGGCCACTTCCATCCTCCTATCGTGGTCAAAGCCGACGGGCTGGCCGCGGGCAAGGGAGTGGTGCTGGCGGAATCGCGTGAGCAGGCGGCCACCGTGGCCGGCGAGATGCTCAGCGGAAACCTGGTAGGCGCGGCCGGCGCCAGCGTGTTGCTGGAGGAATTCCTCGAAGGCGAAGAGATCTCCTTCCTGGTGCTCAGCGACGGCGAGCGCGTCGTCCCACTGGTGGCGGCGCAGGATCACAAGCGCTTGGGCGACGGCGATACCGGTCCCAACACCGGGGGCATGGGCGCCTATTCCACTCCCGCGTTGCTCGATCCCCAGATGACCGAGTGGCTGCTCACTCACGTGGCCCGGCCGGCCATCGCCGGCATGAAAGAAGAAGAGTCCGAGTACCGCGGCATTCTCTATTGCGGCTTGATGATGACCGCCCGCGGCCCTATGGTGCTGGAGTTCAACTGCCGCTTCGGCGATCCGGAAACCCAGGCCATCCTCATGCGCATGGAGAGCGACCTTTTGGGCGCCTGCATCGCCTCCGTCGAGGGCCGGGTAAGCCCGGGTGACGTCGCCTGGTCAGGCGACGCTACTACGTGTGTAGTAATAGCTTCCGGCGGCTATCCCGGCGATTACCAGAAGGGCAAGCTCATCACTGGATTAGCGGAAGCGGCCGCCGTGGAGGGGGTGAAGGTCTTCCATGCCGGTACTACCAAGCGTGACGGCCAGTACTTCACCGCCGGAGGCCGCGTGCTCAACGTTACCTCCCGCGCGGCGGACCTTGAAACCGCCGTGGAGCGGGCCTACCAGGCCGTGGAGAAAATTCAGTTCGAGGGCATGCATTACCGCAAGGACATCGCTATGCGCGCCTTGAAGCAGCGGGCTTGACGTTTCTTCTTCGAGAAACCAGAAACGAGAAACCAGAAACCCGAAACGAGACACGCCGGCATGACCAAGCCCGTAGTAGCCATCGTGATGGGTAGCGACTCCGACCTCGAGATCATGCGCGAGGCCGCGAAGGCCCTCGATGATTTCGGCATCGCCTACGAAATGGACATCACTTCCGCACACCGCGCGCCGGCGCGCACCAGCGAGTTTGCCCGCAACGCGGCCGGACGCGGCATCCGCGTAATCATTGCCGGCGCGGGCGGGGCCGCGCACCTGGCAGGCGTGATCGCCGCTGAAACCACGCTGCCCGTGATTGGCGTGCCCATCCCGTCCTCGTCCCTGCAAGGGCTGGACTCGCTGCTGGCCACGGTGCAGATGCCTGCCGGAATCCCGGTGGCCACGGTGGCCATCGGCAAAGCCGGGGCCACCAACGCCGGCATCCTGGCTGCTCAGATCCTCGCCCTGGTTGACAAGGAGCTGGCGAAGAAGCTGGCTGCCCACAAGCAGAAGCTGGTTGCGAGCGTGGAAGAGAAGTCGCGCAAGCTGAAGTCCGCCGGCAAGCCCTAAGGAGGCAGCATGGAAACCCGCGCCGACATCCCCTTTGACACCTTGATCGAGTATGTGGACGACGAAACCGACCGCTGGCAGCAGTGGTTTGCCCAGCAGTCGCCCAAAGTCCTCGAAATCAACTTGGGCGTGGGCGACCTGGCCACGGTGCGCCACCTGCTTATGCACATTTTCCTGGTGGAGTTGCGCTACGCCGAGCGTCTGCTGGGCGAACCGGTAACCTCCTACGACAGATTTCAGACCGCGTCCCTGGAGGCGTTGTTCGAAGTCGGCAAGGATGCGCGCATGAAGCTGAGCGCATTTCTAGCGGGCGCTACCGACAAGGATCTGGACTACACCCTGACCTTCGAGACCAAGAGCGCCGGCACCCGGTCCGCCAGCCGCCGCAAGATCGTGGCCCACGCGCTGCTGCACAGCATCCGGCACTGGGCGCAGATTGCCACCGCCCTTCGGCAGCACGGCTTTCCCCAGGACTGGGGCCACGACTTCCTGTTCACGGAAGCGATGAAGTGAGGGAATTGAGTGATTGGATCAGTGAGTCATTGAATCATTTACAAGTCATGCACGGCCCGCTCAATGGGCCAGATACTGATTCAATGATTCAATCCCTCAATCATTCAATAGTATGACTAATCTTTTCGGTTCTTTAACCACGCGCGCAGTTCCCCGCCTAGCTCCGGCCGTTTCAGCGCGAAGTCTATCGTCGCCTTCAGGAAGCCCAGCTTGTCTCCGGTGTCGTAGCGCGTGCCTTCGAAGACGTACCCGTACACCTTTTCGTCTTTGAGCAGCAGGCGCAGGGCGTCGGTAAGCTGAAGCTCGCCGCCGGCGCCCAACGGTGCGCGCTCCAGCGCTTCGAAGATGCGGGGTGTGAGGATGTAACGGCCGATGATGACCAGGTTGGAAGGCGCGTCCTCGCGCCGGGGTTTTTCCACCAGGTCGGAGACGTCGAACACCCGGCCACTGGCGTATCCCGCGGAGGGCTGGGCGTCGAGCACTCCGTAGGAGGAGATTGCGGGACCTTCTACTACTTGTGTAGCAATCACCGACGACTGGGTTTCCGCAAACACCTCCATCATCTGTTGCAGGCAGGGCTTGGACGCGTCAATCACGTCGTCGGCCAGGAGCACGGCGAAGGGCTCGTTGCCCACCAGTTCCTTGGCCATGAGTACGGCGTGGCCCAGGCCCAGGGCTTCCTTCTGGCGGACGTAGGCCACGTGAATCATGTCGGAAATCTGGCGCACCAGGGCGAGCTGGTCGGTCTTGCCGCGCTCCTCCAGCATCTTCTCCAGCTCGTAGCTGACGTCGAAGTGGTCCTCGATGGAGGTCTTGCCGCGGCCGGTGACGATGATGATCTGGTCACACCCGGCGGCCAGCGCTTCTTCCACGCCATACTGGATGATGGGCTTGTCCACCAGCGGCAGCATTTCCTTGGGCTGGGCCTTGGTGGCGGGCAGGAAGCGCGTGCCCAGACCGGCGGCAGGAAATACGGCTTTGCGGACTTGCATCTTCATTTGAATCAAGCCTTCATACAGAACCGTTCATTGTACGGGCTTGGGACGAAAAGCAAAAACTGCCACACAATCTCAAGATAACGGATGAGTTGTTACGCGGTGTCGAAGTCCCACCTGTGGAAAGTGCCCCAGACGATTGCA
>CAYTIL010000031.1:0-44117 GCA_964437985.1 uncultured Acidobacteriaceae bacterium | reverse complement strand
AAGGCACGCCCGGCGGCAGCTACACGGTCTCAGTGACGGGCACGGGTGGCAACGTAACCCAGACCCTCCCGGTCAGCGTCACCGTGCAGGGAAGCAACTAGCTACTCAGCGAAAAGCCCCGGCGGAAACGCCGGGGCTTTTTCTATGTGCGATGTTGGATGTGCGATGGGCGAAGGTGGGATGTGCGATGGGCGATGTTTGGAATGTTTGATGTGTGATGTTTGATGTGCGATGTGAATGCCTGATGTGCAACCATTCGCTTCTCAGCCACCAGGCCGCCCTCGACCAACAACTCAAACCAGTAGACGGTCTCGTCCGCCTCTTCCAGGACGATTCCAATCTTGGCGGCAAACTCCGCGCGCGACCGGCCCCGTCCGGCAGCCCGATAGTTGGCTCCGATAGCAGTTCCGGAACGCAGCACCTGACTGCCAATCACTCTGCCTTCGGCGGTGCCGGGAAGGCTGCGCACGAGTCGCATCACGCGCAGGGCAAATTGCGTGGTGCGCGACCGCAGTGCCTCGGGCGAGTGCTCCACGGCTGCGCATCCTACCACGGCTACGCCGGGGTCTTTCACATCGCACATCTCACATCAAACATCAAACATTCATTATTTCCCGTATTGGTCGCGCAGCCGGGTCTGCCGGCTCTCCATGGGAATTTCGCGACCGGCGATGAACACGCGCTTCACGTCGGTCTTCACGTCCAGCGGATCGCCATTCGCCACCACTACGTTGGCGGTCTTGCCGGCCTCCAGCGAGCCCAGGCTATCGGCCACTCCCCAGATCTCCGCCGGATAAATGGTCAGCGCCTTCATGGCTTCCTCGTAGGGCAGCCCAAAAGCGACCGAATAACCCGCGGCGTAGGGCAGGCGGCGGACGTCGTGTGAGTCGTAGGAAGCGAAGGCGAACTTGATGCCGCGCCGGGACAGTTCCGCGGGCAGGCTGTAGACCGCGTCGTAGCGCTGGTGATCCTTGGGCTCGATATAGATAGGGCCGACGATCACCGGCACCTTGAGCGCCGCGATTTCATCCAGCAGTTCCTGCGAGTGGACGATTCGGTTCAGCACCACCTTCAGGTGGAACTCCTCCGCCATGCTGAGCGCGGTCTTCAGGTCGCTGCCTTCTTCCGCGGCCAGCACCACCGGACGCTTGCCCTCCAGGTAAGGCAGCAGCGCCTCCAGCTTCAGGTCGCGCTTGGGACGATCGCGCTCCCGGAGCGACGGGTCTTTCTCTCTTTCCGCCTTGCGTTTCTCGTAATCCGCGAGGCGCTGTACGTAGTCTTGCGCGTCCAGCAGCACCTGGCGCAGTTGCGCGGCCACGCCCATGCGCGTGGAAGGAAACTTGCGGCTTTCGAACGGCCCTTCGTTGCGGCGCTGCTCGCCGGTAAAGTTCAGGGGCAGGGCGACGTCGCGCACCAGCAGCATCTGGTCGCGGGAGCGCCCGTCGAGCTGAATCAGCGACGACTGCCCGGGCAGCGTGTTGCGCCGGGTGGGGGCCACGATGGCGTTGGTGACGCCGTTCAGCCGCGTTTCCGGAATCAACTCGGTCTCGGCGTGAAACGCGTCGTAGACGTGCATGTGCGGGGTGATGGGATCGCTGGGCTCCACCAGGTCGTTGGTCGCCGGGTCGAGCGTGATCTCGGTGAGCCCGAGGTTGGACTCGGAATCAATCAGCCCGGGATAGACGGTCATGCCCTTGACGTCAATCACGCGCGCGCCTTTGGGAATGGCCACTTCGCCGGCCTTGCCCACGGCCGTGATCTTTCCCGCTTCCATCACCACCACTCCGTTCTCTATCGTGCCTTTAGTGATGGTCATGACCTTGCCGCCGCGCAGCGCAACGGCCGGTGACTGCGCCCAGCCCGTTGTCGTCAAGCACGCCGCCAGTGCCAGCAGGCTGACAATCACCCGATGACCCGATGGCCCGATCACCCGATTCTTCATTGCCCCTCCTTGTACTGCGGCATGCCGAAGCCCGGCAGCGAGCGGTCGAAATACACGTCGCCGTCAATCCATACCTTCTCCACCTTGGCGTAGCTGGAGAGCGGCGGGCCATCCCAGAGGACCAGGTCGGCGTCCTTGCCCGCTTCGATCGAGCCCACGCGGCCGTCCACCCCCACGATCCACGCCGGATTGATGGTGATCATGCGCAGCGCTTCGTCTTCGGTGGCGCCGCCGTAGCGGATGGTCTTGCCCGCCTCCTGGTTCAGGCGGCGCACGAAGTCATCCGAATCGCTCTTGATGGCCACGCGCACCCCCTTGCGCATGGAAATCACCGCGTTCCAGGGGATGGCGTCCCAGGCCTCGTGCTTGAAGCCCCACCAGTCGGTGAAGGTGGCGATGGCCACGCCCTCGGCGGCCAGTTGCTCGGGGACCTTGTAGGCTTCGAGCGCGTGATGGAAGGCGCGCACCTTGTACCCGAACTCGCGGGCCATGGCCATCTCGGTGAGGAACTCGTCGGCGCGATAGCAGTGGATCTGGACCATCAGCTTGCCGCGCAGCACGTCGGCCAGCGCCTCCAGTTTCAAGTCGCGCTTGGGACGCTTGGCCGCCGAGTCGCCCTTCTTGATCTTCTCTTCGTAGTCGGCCCATTCGCGCAGGTAGTCCTGGGCTTCGACCAGCGCCTGGCGCTGCACCGCAAAGTTGCCCATGCGCGTGGCCGGCATCTGCTGGCGGCCGCCGTAGACCCGTTTGGGATTCTCGCCGCTGGCGAACTTGATGGAGCGCGGCGCGTCGGGGAAAAGCATTTGCTCGCGTCCCATGCCGTACTTGTGCTTGATCACCAGGGCCTGGCCGCCGATCATGTTGGCCGAACCGTGCAGCAGCATGGAGGTGGTGACCCCGCCGGCCAGCGCCCGGTAGATGGCTTTGTCGTCGTAGTCGAAGGCGTCCACCATCATCATGTGCGGCGTCACCGGGCTGGTGCCTTCGTTCACGTCGCCGTCCAGGGCGATGTGCCCGTGGGCGTCAATCAGCCCCGGCGTCAGGTACTTGCCGGCGCCGTCCAGCACCGCGGCCGACGCGGGCGCGTCCACGGTCTTGCCCACGGCAACAATCTTTCCGTCCTTCACGTACACGCTGCCCCCGGCGATGGCGCTGCCCGTGGCCGTCAGCACGGTGACGTTGCGGATCACCACTTCGTTCTTGCCCGAGGGCCGCTGGGCTACCGCGGACACCGGCAACAGGCCGGCAATGCAGGCGAGCAGAAGGAAAACCTTGCGCATGGTGTGCCTCTCCGAGAAACCGAACAGGGATTCTAGGCAGCGGCCGCGCGCGAGTCAACCGGCGCGCCCCAGCCTACGACTTCCCGAATCTCCCCTTCGTGATACCTTCGTGCCCGGAGCCTGTCCCCAGCGAAGTCGCGGGGTGACCGGCTTTTATTGATGAAGCTGCGAAGCCGGAGCTTCCACCCATGCGCGCCGTGGTCCAACGCGTGAAGCGGGCCTCGGTCACGGTCGGAGGCGAAGCCGTCGGCCGGATCGAGAAGGGCTTGCTGGTGCTCCTGGGAGTGGGCCGCGCCGACACCGATACCGATGCCGGCTATCTCGCGGAAAAAGTCGCGGGGCTGCGCATCTTCGAGGACGGCGACGGCAAAATGAACTTCTCCGTTGCTGAGGTCTCGGGTGCCGTCCTGGTGGTGTCGCAGTTCACGCTCTACGGCGACGTGCGCCGCGGCAAGCGCCCATCCTTCGACGACGCCGCCCCGCCCCAGCACGCGCGACGCCTCTACGAACTCTTCGCTGACCGTATCCGCGCTGCCGGCCTGCGCTGCGAAACCGGCCGCTTCCAGGAAATGATGGAGGTCGAGCTGGTGAACGACGGCCCGGTGACCATTCTGGTGGACTCAGCAAAGACGTTCTAACCACGAAGGTCACGAAGGGACACGAAGGGGAACAGGCCTGCCGCGGATTTGCGCGGATGAACGCTGATTGGATGAACCTACGGACCAGCACAGCAGGACATGGAGAGCCACGGAAGCGGCGAATGTCTCAAACACCCTTCGTGTCCCTTCGTGTCCTTCGTGGTTAAAATCTGTGTCTCTGTGTTCTCTGTGCCTCTGTGGCTAATCCTTTCCCGCGAGCACCGCGTCGGCCACGCGCGCTGCGTCCACCGATTCCTTGACATCGTGCACGCGCACTATGTGCGCGCCCTGGAGGATGGCGGCAGTCATGGTGGCCAGCGACGCCGAGAGTCGCTGATCCGGTGGCGCGTCCCGGCCATCGCGCGCCAGCGTGCGTCCCAGGAACGACTTGCGCGACGTCCCCACCAGCAGCGGAAAACCCAGCCGGCGCAGCTCGGAGAAGCGGGCCAGCAGCGGATAGTTCTCCCCAAAGTTTTTTCCGAAACCGAAACCGGGATCGAGTGCAATGCGCTCCCGCTCCACACCCGCATCCATCGCCTCCTGCACCCAATGGGCCAGGTCGCGCAGCACGCGCCCGGTAAGGTTGTCCTCCGGCGGCAGCTTGCGCCATTCTTCCGGGCGCCCGCGCATGTGCATGAGCACGGCGCCGCACTTCAGGGCGGCGACGCTGCGCGCCATTTCCGCGTCCCAACGAAAGGCGCTGACGTCGTTGACCATCTCGGCGCCAGCCCCGACCGCGGCGCGCGCCACCGCCGCCTTGTACGTGTCCACTGAAATCAGGGCCTGCGGGCGCTGCCGCAGGATTTCTTCCACCACCGGCAGCACGCGGCGCAGCTCTTCGGTTTCGCTGACTCGCTCGGCCGAGCCCGGCCGCGTGGACTCGCCACCCACGTCGAGCAGGTCCGCGCCCTGGTCGAGCATTTTGAGCGCGTGCGCCACGGCGCGATCGCGGTCGAGGTAGATCCCGCCGTCGGAGAAGGAGTCGGGCGTTACGTTGAGCACGCCCATGACCAGCGTGCGCGGCCCGAGCTCGAGCGTGCGCGTGCGCAGCCGCCAGGTGAAGCGAGGTCGCATGAAGCGCGATTGTAAAGCAGAAGGGCGCCAAGCTCCGGCTTGCGGGCTATTTCGCCGTGCTAGAATCGCATTTCAGATGACGCCTTTTCGGCGCGCCCTCCTGCTGCCCGTCCTGCTGTTGCTGTTGACGCCGCTTCCCGCCCACGCCCAGAAGAAAACCAAGACTCCGCCGCAGAAGCCGCTGGCGGCGCGCATCGAGGCCGCGCTCGCCGACCCGGAAGTGGCGCGCGGATTCTGGGGCATTGAGGTGGTGTCGCTGACCACCGGCCGGACGCTCTACGCCCGCAACGCCGACAAGCTGTTCACGCCTGCGTCCAACACCAAGCTGTTCGTGACCGCGACGGCCATGGCGTCCATCGGCCCCGACCACCGCTTCCGCACCACGCTGGAAACCGCGGGCACGGTGGACCGGCACGGTCGCCTGCTGGGCGACCTGGTGCTCACCGGACGCGGCGACCCTAATCTTTCCGGGCGCACGCTGCCCTTCCACCTGCGCACGGAGCGCGCACTGCCGCCCATGCACGTGCTGGAAAAACTGGCCGACCAACTGGTGGCCCGCCGCGTCAAAGTGATTGACGGCGACCTGATTGCCGACGATTCCTACTTCGCCTTCGAGCGCTACGGCGAAGGCTGGTCGCAGGAAGACCTGGAGCGCGGCTGGGGCGCGCCGGTTTCCGCTCTCACCCTGAACGACAATGTGCTGTTCGTGAACGTGCTGCCCGCTGAGCGCGTGGGCGAAAAGGCGTTCGTCAGCCTGGAGCCTTACACCGACTACTATCAGCTGGATAACCGCGTGGTGACAACGCCCGCGGGCACGGGACCGCGCAGCATCACTTTGCAGCGCGGCATGGAGCGCAACCCGGGAGCGCGCGAGATCACGCTCTGGGGCTCGATTCCGCTCGACGATTCGGGCTACAACGAGGCCCTGGCGCTGGAAGATCCCGCCGACTTCGTGGCGCAGATCTTTCGCCGGCTGCTGGAGCGGCGCGGCATCGCGGTCTACGGCCGGGTGCGCGCGCAGCACAACGATCCCGCGGCGCCTTCCACCATTCGCGTCACCGCTACGGCGTCGGCGGGAGGCGGAGGAGGTTCCCACGAAACCGCGCTGCCGGGCTCCGCTCCACCCACGGTCCTGGCGGTGCACGAATCGCAGCCCCTGCAGGAAGACTTGCGGGTAATCAACAAAGTGAGCCAGAACCTGCACGCCGAGATCCTCCTGCGCCTTCTGGGCCGCGAAAAAGGCGGCGCCGGGACCATCGGAGCCGGGCTGGAGGTGGTGCGCGGATTCCTGACACTGTGTGGCGTGGAGCCCGGGGAAGCGATTTTCTACGACGGATCGGGCCTCTCCCGCAAGAATCTGGTTACGCCGCAGGCGCTGCGCGCGCTGCTGGAGTGCGCCTCCCGCCAGCCTTGGTTTGATCGCTTCCGCGATACTCTGCCCGTGGCCGGCGTGGACGGCTCCCTGGCCGCCCGGCTGAAGGAGACCTTCGCCGAGAACAACGTGCGGGCCAAGACCGGCTCACTCGACCACGTGAACTCGCTTTCCGGCTACGCCTCGACCCGCGGCGGCGACCGCGTGGTCTTCGTGATCATGTCCAATAACCACAACCTCACCCGTGCCCGCGCTGAACAGACCATTGACGGCATCGTGGAGGCCATCGTCGAGACGCGCAAGCCGCCAGCGAAGAAGTAGGCTGCGCATCTGCGATGTGCGATTTGCGAAGTGAGGCGAGGCTGGAGCGCACGCCTGGCACTGAGGCTGCGATCTATTTTCCCGCCGTGATCTGCATGGTTTCGTCGATGCTGAGGTTCTGCGCAGCGTCGGGGCCGGCCGGGCCGGTGTAGGTGGCCAAGATGCGGAATCCGGATTCGCTCACCTCAGCGGAGTACGTAAACGGTCCACGGCCGTTCGTGGGCATGGAAATATCTCCGTGGGAACGGAGCTCGTCTATCGAGGCGTAGCGGGCCTCGGTGGCGAAGTAGCGACGCTCGGCCTGGGCGATGGCGATCAGGTCGTTCTTTACGCCGGCCACGTCGATGGTCTGGCGCGGGTTCGCGGTCCCTTGTGACGCCGTCTGCGCTTGCTGCGTATACAGATAGAAGCCGATGGCGGCGGCGATCAAGACGCCAATCAATCCCAGAGCACGCGACATATTCCTCCTCGTCCCTCCTTTTTCCTTTCGCCTTTGCCTTTCCTCCCTCCTCCCTCCTACTTCCTACTTTCTGCCTCCTGCTTCCTGAATCTTTGCCCAGGTGTCCTTGAGGGCCACGGTTCGATTGAACACCGGCTTGCCCGGCGCGGAGTCGGGATCAACGCAGAAATATCCCAGGCGCTCGAACTGACAGCGTGAGCCGGCTGCGGCATCGGCAAGCGAGGGCTCGAGCTTCGCGTGGGTGACGGTTTCCAGCGAATTGGGATTGAGATTCGACGTGAAATCCTTGCCGTCCTCCACCTGGTTGGGGTCCGGCTGGATGAACAACTTGTCGTAGAGGCGCACTTCCGCGTTGATGGCGTGCGCTGCCGAGACCCAGTGGATGGTTGCCTTGACCTTGCGACCGTCGGGAGTGTTTCCACCCCGGGTCGCCGGATCGTAGGTGCAGTGGACCTCGGCCACTTCGCCTTTCTCGTTCTTGATCACGTTGGTGCAGGTCACCACGTAGGCGTAGCGCAGCCGGACCTCGCGGCCGGGGGCCAGCCGGTGATACTGCTTCGGCGGGTCCTCGCGAAAGTCATCCTGCTCGATGTACAGCTCCCGGGAGAACGGCGCCTTGCGCGTGCCGGCGGCGGGATCTTCCGGGTTGTTGACCGCCTCGAGTTCTTCGACCTGGCCCTCGGGATAATTTTCGATGACCAGCTTCAAGGGCCGCAGCACCGCCATCACCCGCGGCGAACGCGCGTTCAGGTCTTTGCGCACGAAGTGTTCCAGCATCGCGATATCGCTGCTGCCGTTGGTCCGGGAAACGCCCGCCGCGGCACAGAATTCGCGGATCGCTTCCGGGGTGTACCCGCGCCGCCGGACACCGCAAAGAGTGGGCATGCGGGGGTCGTCCCAGCCGCGAACATGTCCTTCCTGCACCAACTGCAGCAGCTTCCGCTTGCTCAGGATCGTGTAGGTGAGGTTGAGGCGGTCAAACTCGATCTGCTGCGAGGGAAAGATGCCCAGTTGCTCGATGTACCAGTTGTACAGCGGCTGATGGTCGGCGAATTCCAGCGTGCACATGGAATGCGTGACCCGCTCGATGGAATCGGACTGGCCGTGCGCATAGTCGTACGTGGGGTAGATGCACCACTTGTTCCCGGTACGATGGTGCTCGGCATGGACGATGCGGTACATCACCGGATCGCGCAGGTTCAGGTTGGGTGAAGCCATGTTGATTTTTGCGCGGAGGATTCGCGTGCCGTTAGGAAATTCGCCGCCGCGCATGCGCTCGAAAAGGTCGAGATTCTCCGCGATAGCGCGATTGCGATAAGGGCTTTCGCGGCCAGGCTCGGTAAGCGTGCCTCGATACTCCCGCACCTCCTCGGGGCTCAGGTCGTCCACGTAAGCCTTGCCCGCCTGAATGAGCTGCACCGCCCACTGGTAAAGCTGGTCGAAGTAGTCGGAGGCGTAGAACAGACCGTCCCACTCGAAACCCAGCCACTTCACGTCCGCCATGATCGAATCGACGTACTCGGTTTCTTCCTTCTCCGGGTTGGTGTCGTCGAACCGCAAGTTGGTGCGGCCGCCGAATTCGCCGGCCAGCAGGAAGTCGAGGCAGATGGCCTTGGCGTGCCCCAGGTGGAGATATCCGTTGGGCTCGGGGGGAAAGCGCGTCTGCACGACGGCGTCCGAGAACTTCTTGGTCTCTAGATCGCGGAGGATAATGTCGCGGATGAAATTGGAGGCGGCAGCCCTCGGCTCAGGACCGCCACTCGGCACCACGGCATTGGTCTTAGAACTATCCATCTCCCCAGTGGATTTTATACACTGCCTCGTCGTGTTCATGAACGCTGATGTCCATACCGTAGCCCGCCTGATGTTAAGTGCGGCGCTCTGGCTCCTGGCTGCGATCGCCCAAGCCCAGCCGGCTCCGGTCGCAGAGGCCGCTGCGCAGGCTGCTGCGGTGCCGCAGGCTCGCTGGTGCGACCTCCTGCCCCGCCCCGATTTTGCCATGCTGGAGCGTGTGCCGTCCCCGGACCCGTGGTTCGAGGTCTATAAGGTGGAGCCCGGCGTCTTTGCCATCGCCGAGCCGCGGCAGTTCCAAGAGGTGATCTCCTGGCTTATCCTCGGCAAGCGCCGGGCGCTGCTGCTGGACACAGGCCTGGGCATGCGCCCCATCCGTCCGGTGGTCGAGGCCCTCACTCCGCTGCCCGTCACGGTACTCAACTCACACACCCACTACGATCACGTCGGCGGCAACGCCGAGTTTGAGAGAGTGCTCGCCACCACCACGCCCTACACCACGGCCAATCAGAGGGGCTTTCCAAATCGGGAGCTGGCCGACGAGGCCAGCCCTACGGCGTTCTGCACTGGCCCTCCGGCGGGCCTTGACCCGGCGACCTGGCACACGCGTCCGTGGTCCTCCACGGGCACGGTGCGCGACGGCAGCCGCATCGACCTCGGGGGTCGCGTGCTCGAGGTGCTCCGGGTTCCGGGCCACACCCCGGACTCGCTCGTCCTGCTCGACCGCAAGGCCGGCCTGCTCTGGACTGGGGACACGTTCTACGCCGCGCCCATCTGGCTGTACGTGCCCGAGACCGACCTCGGCGCCTACCAGAAGTCGGTCGACCGACTGGTCAAGCTGGCCCCGTCGCTCCGCAAGCTCCTGGCCGGGCATAACGTCGCGGTCTCATCGCCTTCGCAGCTCTTCGCCCTGCAGGCGGCCATCCGAGAGGTGCGCGCCGGGCGCGCGCGCGGGGAAGCTGACGGCCCCGATCGCCGGTTGATACCCTTTGACGGGTTTTCGATTCTGGTGTCGACCCACGCGCTGGCCGGCGAGCGCGGCAGCATGACGCGTGGAGGCTCCGGGCTCACCCGCTGGCCCGAACCTGCTGGGACATCGCGACCCTGACCATGCACCCTCCCCCGAGAGCTGCCCCAGGATTGGCCGGGCCCTGGCGGATTCTCCCGATGGCCTGCTCGATGCGCAGGACCAATCTGCCGCCCGAGCGTCGCGCGTACAACCAATTGAACAGCGCGGTGCGCGCCCGCCCACGTGCAGGTAGCCGGTGGGCGAGGGCGCGAAGCGGACGCGGATGGGGGGCGCAGCACTCGGCAAGAGGAAAATTTGATGTTACGGGCGGGCCAAAATCGGGTCAACTCCCCGACACCTGAGACCTGACACCTGTTCCAATTGACGAATCCGCACGCCGCCCATATAGTTTTTGCAAACACGGGGGAGGCACGGGGAATGGAAGGAACGCTGGTCGGCACGGTGGTCGTACCCGGCCTCACCGCGCTCTTGCTTTTCCTGATCCTCACTTACCTGCACCACCAGAGTCACGCCCTCTTCTTCCGTGCCTGGCAAATCGGCTGGGCGCTCTACGTCTGCTACTTCGTTCTGAACCTGTGGAGCCTCACCGGAGGCCATGCCATCGCCCTGTGGCTGGCCAAGCTGACGCTGCTGGGAGCGGCGCTGTGTGCCTTCGCCTCCACCCGCATGCTGCACGGTGAATTTCAGATCAAATGGTATGACATCGCAGTGGCCGTGGTAGGAACGTTGTGGGCGGCGTGGAATGTGGCGGCCGCGTCCGGCGAGCAGCTGGGCGCGCTCGCCGCTCTCCCCTTCCTGCGGGTGGAGCTGGGTATAGCGGCGCTGCTGGTGATCGCCGCCTGGAAATTTCAGACCACGGCCCGCTTGCGCGACTCCCTGGCCTTGCGCCTGACCGCCTTTTCCATCGGCGTATGGGCCATGTTGATGGCGTTGCACCAGGCCGACGAGCTCTCGGCCAGCCTGTTCGCCACCGTGGGCCACTTCCTGGGCACCTTGCCGCAGATGATGCTGGCCATCGCCATGGTCATGGTGCAGAACGAAACCGAGCGCCGCTCGCTGCAGGAGAACCTGCTTGCCTTCTCCAGCCTGGGCAGCGGCAGCAAGCAGGCGGCGGGCGCGGCCGAGGTGGCGCCCACCTTGCAGACGCTGCTCGACCGCCTGGGAGCTCTGTTCCGCAGCCCGCAGGCCGCCCTCTGTATCGCCCGACCCTATCACGAGACCCTGCCTTCGTTGCAAAGTGCGCTCACCCCCGAGTTCCTGGAACGCATGGAGCGCGACGGCGGCAGCCAGGCGCTGAACGAGCTGCTGCAACGTCACGGCGGGGTGTATGCGGTTTCCGATCTCGACGCCGCCCTGGCGGCCATGTCTGCCGAAGACGCCGATCGTTGCCGGCCGCTGCGCGAGTGCCTGCGCTGGGAAAAGGCGGTGGCCTTCTCGGCGGCGGCGTTGCGCACTCGCGACCACGATTTCGGCTTTGTGGTGTTCGTGCATGGGGCGAGCGGCGAGCTGGGGGATTCGCAGCAACGCCTGCTGGCCAGCCTGGCCCGCCAGCTCGCACTCACCCTGGAGAACTACTGCTTCATGTACGACGCGCAGCGGCGCACCCAGGAGTTCGAGCTGCTCACTCAGATCGGCCAGGTGGTGAGTTCCCGCCTCGACCCCGATGAAGCCCTGCTGGCGGTGCAGCGCGAACTGGGCAAGGTGCTGGACACCGCTTCCTTTTACGTCGCCTTCCAGTTCGGCGACACCGTGCGCTTCGAATTGGACGTGGACGAAGGCCAGCTCCAGCCAAAGCGCACCCGCCAATCCGGCCAGGGACTCACTGAATACATCATCCGCACCGGCCGGCCGGTGCTGGTGCGTACGGGCATGGAGGAGTTCCGCAAGAAGCACAACCTGGTGGCCATGGGCAGGCCGGCGAAATGTTTCTGCGGGGTTCCCATCGTGATGTACAACCGCCCGGTGGGGATGATGGCGGCCATGCACTACGGCCGCGAGTTCATCTACGACCAGCGCGACGTGGACATCATGACCACGGCCGCCGGACAGGTGGCGGTGGCCATCGAAAACGCGCGCATGTTCGCGGAGGAGCAGCGCCGCTCCCGCTACCTGGGGTTCCTCAACAACATTTCCAAGACCGCCATCTCCAGCCAGGACGCCGAGCAGATGCTGCCCGAGATCGTGGCCGAAATCCAGAAACACTTCCACTACGACCACATCGGCATCGGCATTTTGGACTACGCCACCAAGGACATCGAGATCAAGGCCGAGGCCGGCACCACCGCCCAGGCCCTGGGCAAGCGCGTGCCCCTGGGCGCGGGCATCGTGGGGCGCGTGGCCCGCACCGGCGAGATGCAGCTGGTGCAGAACACCGGCGAAGGGCACCTGCTGGGCATCCTGGCGGGATCGAAATCGGCGCTGTGCATCCCCATCACCTACGGCGAGACGCTGATGGGTGTGCTCAACGTGGAGAGCCAGCGCGAGAGCGCTTTTGCCGAGCAGGACGTGCTCATCCTGCGCACCCTGGCCGACTTGCTGGCCACCGCGCTGCACAACGTTTTCGTGTTCCAGAAGATGCAGCACCAGTCCATCACCGACGCGCTCACCGGCATCAAGACCCGCCGTTTTTTCCTGGAAGCACTGCAGTCGGAGTGGAAGCGCGCGGCGCGCACCGGCCGCCCCTTTTCCGTGGTGACCCTGGACCTGGACAAGTTCAAGGAAGTCAACGACACCCAGGGCCACCTGGAAGGCGACCTGGTGCTGGCCCGCATCGGCCGGCTGCTGGAGCAGAAAGTCCGCCAGTCCAACGTGGTGGCGCGCTACGGCGGCGACGAATTCATGATCCTGATGCCGGAAACCGGCGTGGAGCAGGCCCAGATCCTTTCCGAACGCCTGCGCCTTTGGATCGCGACGGATCCCATGCTCAACGAGCGCCACGTCACCGGCAGCTTCGGCGTGGCCACCTTCCCCCTGCACGGATCCACGGTGGAAGACGTGATGCGGGTGGCCGACGAGGGCATGTACATCTCCAAGCGCGCCGGCGGCAATCGCGTTTCCACCGCCGACCACCACGCCGGCGCCGGCGGCGAAGCTGGGCTCACGCAACGGCAGATGGTCAACCGCTACGTGGAAAGCTTCCTGCGGCGCGACGATGCCGGCCCTGAATCCGTGAATGAGCTGGTGGCCACGCTCACCAAGCTGGCGGGCGAGGCCGAGGAGTCCGACCGCAGTGAAATCCTGATGAATGCCCTGCGCGCCTTGACGCGCGCCGCGGAAGCTCGCGAAGTGGCCGCCTCCGGGCACGGCGAGGCCGTGGCCCGCTACGCCGAGTCCATCGGCCGCGAACTCATGCTCTCACCAGACGAACTGGCCGAGGTGTTGTACGCCGCCCGGGTGCACGACGTGGGCAAGATCGTCATCTCCGAGGAAATTCTGAACAAGCCGGCCGCGCTCACCGATGCCGAGTACGATCTCACCAAGTCACACGCCGCGGCGGGCGCGCAACTGGTGGCCATTATTCCCGACAGCTTGCGCGCGCAGGCCTATGTGCGCCACCACCACGAGCGCTACGACGGCACCGGGTATCCTTCCGGACTGAAGGGCGAGGCCATCCCTCTGGGGTCACGCATCATTTCTGTGGCCGAGGCCTATCTGAGCATGACCATGGAACGTCCCTACGCCGCCGTGAAAACCCCCGCCCAAGCCATCGCCGAACTGGAGGCACTGAGCGGCGCCCAGTTCGACGGCATGCTGGTGCGCCTGTTCGTCCAGCAACTGAAACAGGACAAGGGAGAGAAAGTCCGCAAGCAACGCTAAGCAGGCTGTGTGGCGCCGCGTCTTTGATCCGGCGGCTTTCCGGCCATCTCCAGGGAAACTTAGAACCGGCTAAACCACTGCCCTACTTTCCCTTTGGCAGGTCCAGCGCCGGATTGCGCTCGAAGAAGTCGAACGGTCGCAGCTCGAACTCGTGCCGGGCCAGGGGCGTCACCGGATAATCCTCGGCGCGGGGCACGTGGTGGAAGCCCATGGTGTACCAGACAACGATGTCCGTGTTTTCAATCGGCCGGTTGGCCGCCGTCCACGCCGGCAGTCCGTCGCCCCCGGTACTGGCCGTGGGGTAGTCGCCGGCGGCATTGCGCTCGTCGTCGCGTTGCGGCGTCACCCAGATGTGATAGTCAGCAAAGCCCGCGCGACGCCGCGGATAGTCATCGGCCGTGAGCAGCGTCATGGCGTTGTGGCCGGGCTGCAACTGGTAGCTGACCGGATAGCCCAGTGCGCCCTTGACGCCCGGGTTGATCACCCGCCACAGCTCCGGCTGTTCCATCTTCATGTGCAGCTTCGCGGCCTGCTCCGACTTTGCCACCTCCGGCCGCACTACCCACAGGCTCTTGCGCGGATGCTCCGCGGGCAAACGCTGCTGCTCCAGCCGGTCGCGCTGGAAGCTGTTGGCCGTGCCGTCCACATCGAGGTCGAGTCGAAAGGAGAAAAAGTGGTCGTGGTTCGGGGCCACGGTGTTGGCGGCGATAAAGCGCCCGTAGGCGCCGTCGCGGCCGTCCTGGTCGTCGGCCACGGTGCGGCTGCGCACGCCCTTCATCATGTCGATGCCGGTGGTGCCCGCTGACACCGTGATGCTTCCGTTCTGCCGGAAGATCCAGTCCACCAGGTAGTCGTAGTTGCCCAGGGTGACGATCATGCGCAGCACCAGGTCGCGGCTGCGCCGGCTTTCAATCTGGTCCGGACCCGCCCGGTGGCGCCAGGCCAGATCGCCGGAAGAGCGTTCGAACAGACAGGCCACGCGCGGCCATCTCTGCGGCAGCGCCCGCTGGTCGGCATACACGGTGTCGAAATAAACCGCGTTCTCCGGGCAGTCGGAACCGCGCTCCATCGACTTGGCTAGTCCGCCACGAACCGAGAACTCTCCCGCGTCAATGAACGTCCAGTGATACCAGCCCTCGCTGGGGTCCATGTACGGAACGAAGATTTCTGAGAGGGACCCCTGGTACAGCACCGAGCGGTCCTTCCCGCCATCGGCATAGCGCACCTGGGAAACCACCAGGCCCACGCGGGAGTCCACCCGGAAGTGGAAGCTCCACTTCTGCCAGCTCACTTCATGCCCGTCCAGGCGAAAACTCGGGCCCAGCGGCTGCTCCACCACAATGGGTGTGGGCACTTCGCGAAGCTGTCCCACCGATTCGGCGTCGTAATCCGTCGGCGCCTGCGGCATGGGCACCGGGCCGGTATCAATGATCCTCAGGATTTTCTTCTCGTTCGCGTCCCACACCACCATCAGCCCTTCGATCAAGCGCGGCCAGTCATTGAACACACCCCGCCGGTCGCTGCATTGAATTCGCAGCAGCCGGCGGCCCTGCTCCTCCGCCGTTCCAAAATAACCGGGCGCGGCTCCGCCGCAAGTTACGGTCTCCAAGTCCGTGATGCCACGCTTGCGTAGCGCCGCTTGAAAATCCTTGTCCTCCTTGACCTTCTCTCCGGCCATCTCCGGCTCCTCTTGGGTTATGGCGGGCTGTGCGTTTTTCATTTCCTTCCACGACACCACCGCCTGCTTGGCGACGTCCACCACTGTTTCCACGGCCTGTGCTCCCTGCTTCACCACCACCAGCGCTTCGCGGCGAAACGGCTCTCCCCGCTTCCACTTCAGGACCTCGGCTTTGGGCGGCTCGCGCAGTGTGATGCCCGAGTAGCGGGTTTCGGCATTCACCCGCCCCGAGGCCTTCAGCGCCTCGAATACTTTCCAGTATTTCGCCGCCGACAGCTCATCCAGCGGGTGACGGGCCTGCGCGTGTGAGGGGAGAACTCCGGCGGCCACCAGTGCCATGAGTATCAAGAAAAGAAGAGTACGCGACGAAGTCGAACCAGATGTCATCAGGATGGCCTCCAGGTACAGCGCTAGAGCTTGCAACCGGGCGATATGGTTGTCAACCGGAATTGCGGCGCGCCGGGAATTGTGTGGGCGGGTCTTTGACCCGGCGCTCGATCGCGCGGACCCGAACCATCGCTTCACCCTAACGAAACGGATGCCGGACCCTGCCGGACCCCAGGCCCGAAGGGCCGGAAATAGGTAGCCCAGGCCGGAAGACCTGGGTAAGAGTGGAAAGGCGAGCGAGCCCCGTAGGGGCGGCACAACTCTCAGGCCGTCACCCGAATCAGCGGCTTCCCCGCAGGCAAAACTTCACCAATTTCAACCGCCGGAACTTCACGCTCATTCAGCGCGCGCGTGAGCACGGCCGCGTCCTTCGCCGCTACGGAGATCAACAATCCACCCGCAGTCTGCGGATCAAACAGCAGCGTCTTGATCTCTTCGTCTACTGCGCCTTCCCACCCCACCACGCATTCCGCAAACTCGCGGTTAGCCTTGAGGCCTCCGGGGACGAGCCCGGCGCGGACGCATTCGCACGCGCCCGGCAGCAACGGGACACTTCCGGCCGAGAGGCGCAAGCTGACACCCGAGGCCAGCGCTACTTCGCGCGCGTGGCCGATGAGCCCGAAGCCGGTGATGTCGGTGACGGCGTGCACCTGGGCGCCACTCTCGGTGATGACTTCGGCGGCGGTCTTGTTCAAGCTCGTCATGGAAGTGGTGGCCGCCTGAATCCACGCGTCGTCCGCCTGGCCGCGCTTGATGGCCGTCGAGATCACGCCCGTTCCCAGCGCCTTAGTGAGCAGCAGGCGGTCGCCGGCGCGCGCGCCGGAGTTGGCCAGCACCCGCGCGGGATGCACGGTGCCGGTGACGGCGTAGCCAAACTTGATCTCCTCGTCGCGGATGGAGTGCCCGCCCACGATGGTGCAGCCCGCTTCGATCATCTTCGACAGACCGCCGGCCAGGATCCGCTCCAGCACAGCCAGGTCGCCCTTCTCCGGAAAGCAGACCAGGGCCAGCGCGTTCAGCGGACGTCCGCCCATGGCGTAGACGTCGCTCAGCGCGTTGGTGGCTGCGATCTGGCCGAAGGTGTAGGGGTCGTCCACGATGGGAGTGAAAAAATCCACGGTGTGGACCAGCGCCAGGTCGGCGGAAATTTTATACACCCCGGCGTCGTCGGCTTTGTCGAAGCCGACTAGCACGTTCGGGTCATGTTGCCGGGCTAATTTCCCAAGCACCGCGTCCAGCGCCGCCGGACTCAGCTTGGAAGCTCAACCCGCCGCTTTGACCGTCTCCGTGAGACGAATGGTCTTGACCTGGTCCATGAGGAGATTCTAGCGGATGTGGGCCAGCCGTCCTCGGCTGGCCCAATAACCAGCTGTGCTCACACGAGCGCTCTGGACTAGCGGAGGCCAGCCGAGGACGGCTGGCCCACACGGGCGGGCTAACCTCGAGGCAACAAGCGAGACGCTGCTGCCAACCTACGAAGTCCGTCTCGTGAACGGCGCCACCTTGTCCCGGACTTCCGCGACCTTCTCCCGGACTTCGGCCACTTTCTCCTTGGCGTCTTCGACGATTTCGCGGCCGCGCTCGCGGACGGCGTCCGCCTGACCCGCAACGTAGTCCGCCGCATCTTCATACTGACGCCGCAGCAAGCGCCGCGTCTGGCGGCCACTCTGCGGCGCCACCAGCAACGCAATGCCCGCGCCCACCGCTGCTCCCACCAGAAAAAATGCGAGCGCCAAGCCCATCGGGTTGCGCTCCGCAGGCTGATAATCTCCTTGTTCTGACATGATGATTTCCTCCTTATTATTTGTCGTACTTCAACAGCGAGTACACATCATACCCCTGGAGTTTGTCGCGGCCCTTGAGAAACTCCAGCTCCACCACAAACGCCAGGCCGGCGATGTCAGCTTCGAGCGATTTCGCCAGTTGCGCGCAGGCGTTGGCGGTGCCGCCGGTTGCCAGAAGGTCATCCACGATCACCACGCGCTGTCCCGGCCGCACGGCGTCCTTGTGGATCTCCAGGGTGTCGGTGCCGTACTCGAGGTCGTAGGTCCAGCGCGCGGTCTCGGCGGGCAGCTTCTTGGGTTTGCGCACGGGCACGAAGCCGGCGTTCAGACGGTAAGCCAGCGCCGGCCCGAAGATGAAGCCGCGCGCCTCAATGCCCAGCACCAGCTCGATGCGCTTTTCCAGGTAGTACTCGGAAAGCGAATCAATCAGGAAGGCGAAGCCGGTGCGGTCTTTGAGCAGGGTGGTGATGTCGTAAAACAGGATCCCCTTCTTGGGGAAATCGGGAACTTCGCGGATCAGTCTTTTCAGCGGCTCGCAGTTGGCCGGCGACTTCGGCGGCATGGGCATTACCAGGCTCCTTCGATGCGAAAGTTCTTGAGGTCCGCCTGGGCAGCGGCCTCGGATTCATCCACGGCGTCCACACGCGAGGCCCGCGGACCCTGCGCCAGCCGGCTGCGCAGCGCGGCAAGCTGCTCCCGCGATCCCGCGGCCAGCACTTCCACGCAGCCGTCGGGATTGTTGCGCACCCATCCCGCGAGACCGAGGGTGCGCGCCTCCGCCTCCACAAACCAGCGGAAGCCCACGCCCTGCACCCGGCCCCGCACGAGATAGCGACGCGTCTCCATCAAGAAATTTAGTAATTGGGAAATTCGGCAATTTGGTAATTGAAAAAACGTTGGGCCGCGGCCTCAATGTCCGAATTACCAATGGCGGGCAATTAGAAATTCCTCCTTCTCTTCCAAAGAGGCTTGAACTCAACCAATTACCAAATTTCCAAATTACCCAATTTCCAATTCGCCGAATTCCTGCTACTGCTTTACACGCTCGAGATACACGCCTTCCGCCGTATCCACGCGGATCTTTTCCCCGGCGCAGACGAAAGGCGGCACGTGCACCACCAGCCCGGTTTCCGTGGTCGCAGGTTTCTGCACGCTGGAGGCGGTAGCAGTCCGCATGCCGGGCTCAGTCTCGATCACGGTCAGGTCCACCGTATGCGGCAGCTCCACCCCGATGGCGCGGCCTTCATGGAACTCGATTTTCAAGGCGATGTTGGGGACCAGGTAGTCCACAGCATCGCCCAGCACCTCCCTGGTCAGGTGGAGCTGCTCGAAGGACTGGGTGTTCATGAAGTGGTAACTCTCGCCGTCGCGGTAGAGGAACTCCATCTCCACTTCGTCCACCACCACCCGGTCCACGTCATCCTCGGCGCGGAAGCGGTGCTCGATCAGCGACCCGGAGCGCAGGTTGCGCAGCCGGGCCTGGATGAAGCCGCGCTTGTTGCCCGGGGTGCGGTGCTCCACGCTGAACACGGTATGCAGGTCGCGGTTGTGGTTGATGATCATTCCCGGGCGCATCTGTGTGGCTTGAATTCCCATGACTTCGTGGTTCTCCTGACTTGAACTGAATTGGCACACCCGGGAGGCCGCAACCAGTTCCGCGAGCGGGACCAGCGGCGAAACACAGGGCAAAACTCTATTTTACAACGCGTTTGCAGAAAGACGCGAAATCGGGCCCAGGACGCGGGTTCCGGCCCCGGCCTGCATTTACATCCTTCCGAGGTGCGAATATAGTAAACCGCCTCAGATTGTTCCATTCCGGGAAGGGCCGTCTCCCCACCGGCCTCCGGCGCAGAGGAGCAGGGCCATCGCCACGGTCACCGAGCGGGAGAAGGGCGGGCGCAAGGATTACGTGTCCGCGTTTGCGGGAGTGGTAGCGCGCTTCACCACGCCGCACACTGCCGAGGAAATCCTCGCCAAAATTCCCTCGACTCTGACGGAAGAGTTTGAAGCCGGGCGCTCGGAACTCTGGCTGTGGGACGACTCCTCGCATTCCGCCTACCTGACCCACACCGGCGGGCGCGAGGCCGCGCACCACCGCGACTTCGCCGCGGCCGGCGATGGAGCCATCGGGAAGGTGGCCGAGGCGCGCACCTCCATCCAGAACATTTCTTTGGTCACCTTCGGAGGCAACGACCAGGAGTTCTCCAAGCGCACCGGCTTCACCCACATTTCCGCCTATCCGCTGGTGGTTCGCGAGCGCCTGCTGGGGGTGCTGGCCATTTACACCCGCCAGGAAGCCGCCGAGGAACTGCTGAAGTGGTGGGCGGTCTACGCGGAAGTGTGCAGCGTGGCGGTGCAGGAAGCGCTCTCCTCACGGGAAAGCCAGAAGACCATCACCCAGCTTTCGCTGCTGTTCGACGCCACCCGCCTGCTCAACTCCACGCTCGACCTGGGCGAACTGCTGGACCTGATCCTGAAGATTGCGCGCACCGGAGTGAAGGCCGATCGCGGCACCGTGTTCCTGGTGGACAACGCGAAGGGAGAGATTTGGTCCATCGTAGCCTCCGGCCTCGACCGCCAGGAGATCCGCGTGCCCCTCGGCCACGGGGTGGCCGGGCGCGTGGCCCAGACCGGAGAGACCATCGTCGTCGAGGACGCCTACACGCTTCCCTACCACGACCGCAGCTTCGACCAGAAGTTCGGCTACCGCACCACCTCGCTGCTGTGCTTGCCCATTCGGCACCACGACAAAGAGATCGTGGGCGTGATCCAGTTGCTGAACAAGGAAGGCGGCTCCTTTACCGCCGACGATCAGGACTTCCTGAGCAAGCTCTCCGGACACATGGCCATGGCGCTGGAAAACGCGCGCCTGCACCGCGCTGCCCTGGAGAAACAGCGCATGGAGCGCGACCTGGCGCTGGCCCGCTCCATCCAGCGCGGGCTGCTGCCCGACGATCCTCCGGTGGTGCCCGGCTTCGATCTGGCAGTGAGCAACGAACCCTGCTTCGAGTGCGGCGGCGACTACTACGACTTCCTCAACCTGGGCCCGCAGACCATGCTGCTGGTGGTGGCCGACGTGGAGGGCAAGGGGGTTTCTTCGGCGCTGGTGATGTCCAACCTGCAGGCCACGCTGCGCGCCCTGGTGATGCACCTGCACTCGCTGGAAGTGCTCACCCTCTCGCTCAACGAGATGATCTACCACGACACCAAGTCCAAGAAGTTCCTCAGCATTTTCCTGGGACTGGTGGACACCCGCAAGCGCGGCCTGCACTACATCAACGCCGGACACGTGCCCCCGCTGCTGGTGCGGGGCACAACTGGCGCCTACGAGCAGCTCGAGAAGGGCGGGCTGGTGGTTGGACTCTTCCCGCACGCCGAGTACGAGCGCGGCGCGGTGAAGCTGAAACCCGGAGACGTGCTGGTGTGCTGCACCGACGGCATCCTGGAGGCGGAGAACTCGCAGCACGAAGAGTACGGCCACGAGCGTCTGGCCGCGGTGGTCGCCCACAACCGCCACAAGAGCGCTCAGGCCATCGTGGAAGCGGCCCTCGCCGAGGTGGAGATCTTCTCCCGCGACGGCGAGCACGTGGACGACAAGGTCCTGATGATCATGAAAGTGAACCCCGACGGCGGCTTCGCCACCGCCGGCCCCCCCATCGATCGCCCGCCCTATTAGCGGTTGGAGCCGCGGTCACCCCCGGCCGGGCCGTGTGGGGGCTGGGTCGTTGACCCGGCCGAGCCTTTCCTTTCTCGATTCGGTTCGAAGATCTCAGTCAGTACGCGGCCCTTCATCCGCGCGGGGGGCTCAATTCCGTAAAGGTGGAGGAGGGTGGGCGCGAGGTCAAAAAGACTCATGGTCAGCCCCTCGATACGGACGCCCCGCCTGATGCCGGGTCCCATGGCAATCAACATGCCGGGGACCTCATCGCCGTCCGCAGAATCATGTTTGGCGACGATGAGGGTGCTGGCTTCAGGATCGCTGTGGGTCGCAGGTTTCTCCGGCGCCTGCCCCGGCTTGATACCGTGGTCGGAAACGACGAGCACGGTGGTGTTTTCATCCACGTGCCCGAGGATGGTCCCCAGCACACGGTCGAACTCGCGGTACTGATTGGGGAAAGCGTCCGCGGCGAGGTTGTGCAGGCGCGGGTTGTAGCCGGTGTGCTGCGGCTGGATGGGATACAACCAGTGACCCACGCGGTCCTCACACGACTGCACCAAGAAGGTGAAGTCGGTGGGATGATGGGTCAGCAGGTAATCGAACAGCTTCGCCTGTTGCGCCCGAATACTTGAGACTTGAGCCAGCCACTGTTCGACCACCTGTTTCTCGTTGCCGCGGAGCTGCCCGCGCGCCGGCATGCGCAGGCAGTCCACGCGGAAGTCGCCCACCTTCTCCAGCAGCTCCACGGCCAGCGACCGAGGGTAAACGGCATCGCCTCCGATCACCTCCGAAAGCTTGGGCGCACACAGCACGCCGTTCTCGCAACCTTTCCCGCGGGTCAGCATGCCGCTGATGGTGTAGCCGTTCACCGGCAGCGCGGGAAAGGTGGCGGGCACGTTGGCCATCCCTACTCGGACCCCATGTTTGGAAAGGATGGACCACAGCGGCTCGGTTTTCAGCATGCTGGTGCTCGCGGTGACCCCCTTGATCTGGAACGCTGAGATTCCGTTTTCCTCGGTCGGCGTACTGGTTTGCAGGACGGAGTAGGTCTTGGGACAGGTGGGCGCAGACACGGTGCGCAACTTCCCGGAAACGCCGCGCTCCATCACCCAGGCCAGGTTCGGCATCTCGTGGCGCTCCAGCAGCGGGCGGATGATGTCCCACTCGCCCCCGTTGACGCTGACCACGATCACCCGCGGCCGGGGAGGGCCGGTTTGCGGTGTTTGCGCCAGGGCCGAGAGCGCCCCCAAGGCAAACCAGCAGGCCATCAGCTTCCTGAGCATCGCCCACCTCCGATCGGGGCACGCCGTACTTCTTGGAGCAAGAACGTCCTGTTTTTCTGGCCGCTCCCGGCATGCGCTCTTCCTAGAAGCGCCGCACCAGGGTGCCGGTAACCAGCCGGGTGGAATCCACGCCCACCACCCGCACCTCCCAATTCCCCAGCAGGTACAGCCGCAAGGCAAGATCGCCGGAGGGCGTGGAAAGCAGCATGGTGGCGCGTCCATTGCTTCCGACCGCGTAGGTACCGGTGACCGAAGCATCTGCGGTCTGGCTGGATACGGCGTTCACGTCCTCGACGCCGGTGATGGTCCCGGAGTTCAGCTGCAAGAGTCCCAGGTGGCTGAAGGGGCCGCCGCCGATTGCGGTCAGGGAGAGCCGCAATCCCTGACGGCCTGCCAGCGCCAGGTCGTCGAAGCTGCTCGCGCTGTGGGGCTCGAAGCTGCCGGCGGTAATGCTTCCCGCGTCGGTTTGTACAAAAAAGGCGCGCAGATCGACACTCGACAGATAGAAGCTGAAGTGGGAGGTTGCCTGGTTGCTGGTAAGGGTAGCGACGCCGCGGCCGCTGGCCGCCACGCTGTAAGTTCCCGTGAGGGCAGCGTTTTCCGCTGCAGTGCCGTTCCGGTTTTCATCGGTCACGCCGTTGCTGATGCTGCCGGCTGCGCCATTCGCCGTGAAGCGCCCGGCGGAGTGGAAGTCCTGGCCGCTCGACGTCCCGGAACGGGCAAACACATACTCCCCGCCGAAGTTTGCCGTGACCGGGATCTGGCCCTGCGGTAAGGACAACCCCAGCCATGCCCGATTCGCGTCCAGCCCCATCAGGATCACCCGGATGCCGGATTGATCCAAGGGGTAGAAGCTGAAGTGGGCGGTACCCAGGGAACTGGTCAGGTTCAGCGTGCCGCGCTCATTCACCGCTGCGGTGACGCTGCCGGTAAGGGCGAGGGCGCTGCTCACCGCGCCCGCCAGGTTGGCGTCCTCCAGGCCGGAACCGATGGAGCCGCCGGAGTCGGCGGTGAATTGCCCGGCCACCGCCACCTTTCCCGAGGCGCTGAAGCCTTCGGCGCCGAAGACATAATTCCCTTGCACCGAGGGTGCCGCCGCGCGCATCAATGCGCCTTCGGCCGCGGCCGCGCCGTCGTATTCCATGAGCAGGCCCAGGGTACCGGCGTCAATGTAGTTTCCTTGCACGAGTACGAAGCGCAGCGCCAAGCTTCCGCCGGCAGTGGTCAGCGTGGCCGCGCCGCGCCCCTCGGCATCGATTGAATAAGTCCCGGTGAAGGCCACATTCGAACTGACACCGGCGGCCGAGTCGTTCACGTCCTCGACTCCGGCAGTCAGATTTCCCTGGCCATCGGCGCTGAACACGCCCGCCGCCAGCACTTCGCCACCTCCGAGCTTCCGCCCCCGAACATAGAAGGAGTAGCGTCCGTTCAGGCTGGCCTCGGAGAACTCAACTTTGACCTGACTCGAGTCCGATTTCGCCGGATTCACCTGCGAGGTAGCCGTAATGGTCACCGCTCCGCTGTCGGTGGGCGGAAAGCTGGGAGCCGCATACACTCCGGATCCGTCAATCGTTCCGTCGCGGGGATCGGTGCATGCGTAGTAGTAGTAGTAATAGCAGTCTTGGTGGAGGGTAGTGCTCCAGGTAACGGCCTGGTTGCTCACACCGGTGACCACGGCAGCGAACGGCTGCTGCGCGCCGGCGGACATTACCACCGACACCGGGGTCACGCTGACCGTGATCACCGGGACCACGGTGGCGCCGGTGGAGCCGGACTTGGACGTATCCTGTTGGGAAACGGCGGTGACGGTAATGGCGGTGGCGTCCGCCACACTCGCCGGCGCACTGTAGAGTCCGGAAGACGAAAGGGTCCCCACCGTCACGTTCCCACCAGCGATGCCGTTTACCTGCCAGGTGACGGTGGTGTTGGGGTGGTTGTACACGCTGGCGCTGAACTGCAGGGTGGTGTTCACCTCCACCACTGGATTCAGCGTATTGATGTAGACCTCAATCGGAGGAATGGTGACCGTGGCCGAACCCGACTTCGACGAATCCGCCTGAGCCACCGCTCGAACCGTCACGCTGGCCGGAGCGGGCGTTACCAGGGGAGCGGTGTAGACACCCGCACCCGTGATCGTGCCCACGTTCGCGTCTCCTCCCACAGTTCCGTTTACATCCCAGGTCACAGCATGATTGGGGTTGTTGAATACTGCGGCCGTGAAGGGCTGCGAGGAACCTGCCGCAACCGTCGCTGCGGAAGGCGAAACGGAAACGCTGACCGGGGGCGGAGGAGCCGGGATTCGGCTTTCGGGCTGGGTGCCGCCTCCACATGCTACCGAGGCCACCATCAACAACGTGATGAGGGTTGAACTGAGGATGCGCTGTGCGGTTTTCATACCAGCCTCCAAGCGGGTAGAACTGGTTCCCCTGCGCCGACCTTGGCGCAGCGACCATGCATGGGTCAATGGACGGCGGCTTACTTATTTCTGGACTTTTCCTGAAGCCTCAAGTCGCTGTAAAGTAAGAGGTTACGCCCTAGCCCGACGCACTGAGCTGGCGCCTCCTTCCCCCACGCCTTCAAGCCTCTGAACTCCCATCTACTCCTGCTTCGACTTGCTTCTCGTGCTCACGTACAGGTCGTTGCCTCCCAAGCTCCCGGTTCGGTGGAAAAGAAAATGAGTTCCGTGCCCTCCCAGGAAATGGCCATCGCGCCATCCCAGAGAGTCCGTAGAGCGACCCCGCACCGGTGTCCACTACGTCCACTGGCAGGCCTGACATGGCGACCAGGGGGAGCCAGTCCGCTGGCGCGCCCCAGTTTTTCTCCAGGCGCCGACTGCGAGGCTGCCACTCGCAACATTCCCGACGGATACTTCTTCAACCCGTTTGCCTTCGCCCTGGCCCACGGTGGTAGCCGGTCAAGCGATTCCCAGCTCGGAAGGCGCGGCTACAGCCGCTGCTACCGGGACCGACATCGGCCATGTGGGCCGCAATTGCCTGCGCGGCCCGCGGCAGACGAACCTTGACCTGGCGCTCGGCAAGCGTTTTCGCGCCGGCGAATCCATGAGCATCGAACCTTCGAGCAGAATTTTTCAACGTCTTCAACCAGGTCAACCACGCCAACCCCATCAGCAACCTGAATGCAGCCCTGGGGTCAGGTGGAAGCCTGGACGCCGTCAGCGGGGAGGTCCTCAATCCCGGCAACTTTGGCCGCATCATTTCCACCAGCAACAATCCCCGCATCATTCAATTCGCGCTGAAGTTCGGCTTCTGAGTTTCCCGCGGCTTCACGAACGCCGGCTCGCCCATCGAATGCCCGCCTTGCTAGACCGTAGAGACGCTGCTTGCAAGGTCATCCCGTAGAGACGTTGCAGTCTCTCCCGTACCCCAGCCGACTCCGGCGGCCCGTGTGGAAGCGGGCGACCCGCCCGAGCTTCCTGGAGAATAATTAGCGAAATTGCTCTTGACAACCTTCCCAAGTCGTGTTAACTTTGTTGAAATCATGTTTGCAATGAAAAATCACGTCGCACGGCAGTCAGCAGGGAAACTAAGCCCTGTGTTTTCAAAGACCTCATACCTAAACCCCGTGGATTCAGAAGATACGCTTAGACCTGGCAGTTAAGTCCTTTGTTTTCAAAGACCAGGGTATATGCCCCCAGACCTCGTTGGAGCGTCAACGCCACCCCATGCCGCCACCCTAAGGCACGATCGTGTGGAAGCGGGCGACCCGCCCGCGCTTCGAAGGCCTGCAAAAACGGAGGAGTCATGCGGGGTCGCACACGTGGGGTTACGCCCAGCTCAGCGGCGCGCTGAGGAGGCCGGCTTCTCCACCGCAAGCTGAAACTCAACCGGCAGGGTCTTGGGCGGGAAGCAGGCGCGGTCGTTGCAGGCCTGGAACTTCAGATTGCCGCGGACGGTGTGGACGCCGGGACTGGCCGCGCGCGTGGCCCGAAGGCGCGCCGTGATGGTGAACTCACCTGCGTAAACGCTCAACTTCTGGTTGGGCTCGAAATCGAAAGCCACATCTTCACCCTTGGGATAGGTGATGCGGATGCTCACCGCCGGCGACGGCGCCTGCAGCGTGAGCACGGTGGGAATCAGAAGCTCCGAACGCGGTACGTTGGAGTTGATGTGATAGCCCTCACTCAGGCGGAAGCTGAGCGGCACCTTCACGGCCGAGCCGGGAGTGACCGAAACCCGGCCCACCGGCGTGGCCCAGACTTCCGGCGGCTTGGGGTTGAACTCGTCCTGGGCAAAGGAGAGGGTGGTGAGCGCTGCGACTGCCAGCACCAGCAAAAGCTTTTCAACGCAGAGATCGCCGAGACCAGCATGTCTTGCTCCGCGATCTCTGCGGGCTCTGCGTTGAATACTCAGCACTTTCATTTCTTCGGCTCCGCTGCCTCCGGCATGTGGTGCTCGTGAGATTCAGCCGGTGCAGCCGCTGCGCCCGCCGCGGCGGGTCCCAGCGACAGCTTGATGTTGTCCTCGATCTCGCTGCGGCTCACCAGCCCGAACACCCGGTCCACCACCTTGCCCTGGCGGTCTATATAGAAGGTGGCGGGCAGGAACTGCACGCCGCCGAAGGCGTCGCCCACGGCCTCCGTGCCCAGCAGGATGGTGTAGGTAGCGCCGATTTCTTTGACGAACTCCTCCACCTTGGCGGTGTCTTCGTCCATGGCAATGCCGATGACTTCGACGCCCTGGGGCCCGTACTGCTTGTGGAATTCCGTCAGCCAGGGCATTTCGATCTTGCAGGGGCCGCACCAGGTAGCCCAGAAGTTGAGCACCACGGCCTTGCCGCGCAGGCTGGACAGTTTGAGCGTGGTCCCGTCCAGGCGCTGGAGCTCGAAATCGGGCGCGTCCAGGCCACGCACTTCTTTCCCGCTCAGCCGGGCGGGCGTGGACGGTCCGGCGCTGGAGCTCTGCATGCGGCTGCCGGTATAGAGCATCAGCCCTACGGCCAGTGCCACGACGATAAGAACCAGGGCGTTGCGACTCACAGGAACCCCTTAACAATCCATTGGAACACCGGCATCTCGTTCAGCCAGCCGGCCAGCAGGGTGAACTTGCGGGTGAAGACCAGCACTCCCACCACGATCAGCAGCACGCCGCTGGCAATCTCTACCTTGTTCAGATGCGGGCGAAAGCGGGAGTAGAACTCCAGAAAGCGGTCGATGCCCAGCGAGGTGAGCAGGAAAGGCACGGCCAGTCCCAGTGAATACACGGCCAGCAGGCCCACACCCTGCAGCACATTTTCCTGCGAGCTGGCAAAAGCCAGAATGGTGGCCAGGATGGGCCCGATGCAGGGCGTCCATCCGAAAGCGAAGGCAAAGCCCACGGCGAAGGCGCCCCAGGCGCTGGAGCCTCCTTTGACGCTGTGCAGGCGCTTGTCGGCGTATAGGAAGTTGAGCTTGAAAATGCCGGTGAGGTGCAATCCAAAGATGATGATGACGATGCCCGCCACCCGGGTGAGGATGGGATAGTAGTCACGCGCAAACTGGCCCACGGTGGTGGCCACCGCGCCCAGCGCGATGAACACCACTGAGAACCCCAGGATGAACATCAGCGAGTTGCGCATCAACTGGCCGAGCAGCTTGCGGTCTTTGCCCTGGGTCTTCAGCTCCTCGACGCCCACACCCGAAATCAGCGACACGTATCCCGGCACCAGCGGCAGCACGCAGGGCGAGAGGAACGACACCAGGCCGGCGATGAACGCCGCGATGGGCAGTGGAAGGCTCGACATCAATCCCTATTCTATCAACCTGTAGCCTGTGGATTTGTGTGGCGCCGGGTCTCTGACCCGGCGCGGAATGCTGCTCAAAGATTGGACGCGGAACGCGGGAGGAAGTTACTGATTGAGCCGGGTCAAAGACCCGGCTCTACAGGTCCAGAAAGGACGAAAAGCAAAACCGAGATCCCTCGGCTGCGCTCGGGATGACAATCTCAAGCAAGGCCCGGTCAGCGCAGGCCGCTCCAGCCTTCGGCGATGACGATGGAGTTGCCGGGGTTCTGCTGGTCGAACTTGACCGAGGCGGGAAAGCCCACGCGGAAGGACTGCAGGTCGAGTGCGTGATGGAAAAGCGTGACGTCCTGCGAGGCCTCGTAGTCCACACCGCCCACGCTGTACTGGTACACCAGGAGCTGCACCGTGCCCTGGTCGGTGCGCAGTTCATGCGCGTCCACCACCGTCCCGTCGGTGATGCGACCCACGCTGTGCAGGCGCTGGCGGCGCTCGCGCTCCATCTGCTCGGGAGTCTTGCGGCGGCTGCGAATCCAGAGCCAGACGCCGAGTGCCGCCGCCAGGATTCCGACGGCGGCCAGCGGATAAATAAAGGTGGGATCCATGGGCGCAGGCTAACTAGAAAGTCGTCTCGTATGGTCGGCTCAGTCCTCGACCGGGGCTAAAGCCCACCCATCTTCACTGCTGACGCGGGGCTAAAGCCCCGCTCTCCCACCTATCGACTGGCGGCGACGGAGTCCTCGACCTTGGCCCGGGCCTTCTCCCAGTCCTTGAGGAACTGTTCCAGGCCGCGGTCGGTGAGCGGATGCTTGAACATCAGTTCGAGCACCTTGAAGGGCAGGGTGGCCACGTGGGCTCCGGCCAGCGCCGCTTCCACCACGTGCAGCGGGTGGCGCAGCGACGCCGCCAGCACCTGCGTGGGGTAATCGTAGTTTTTGTAGATCTGCACGATGGTGCGGACCACGTCCATGCCCACGTGGCTGATGTCGTCCAGGCGTCCGACGAACGGGCTCACATAAGTGGCGCCCGCCTTGGCCACCAGCAGCGCCTGGGTGGGCGAGAAGCAAAGCGTGAGGTTGGTGCGGATGCCCTCGCCGGAGAGCCGCTTGCACGCCTTCAAGCCGTCGCGCGTGGTGGGCAGCTTGACCACCACGTTGCGGTGCCAGGTGACGTAGTCGTGGCCCTCGCGCAGCATGCCTTCGGTGTCGGTGGCCACCACTTCCACGTTCACCGGGCCGTCCACGGCGTCGCAGATTTCCAGGATGGTCTCGCGGAAAGGCTTGCCTTCCTTGGCGACCAGCGAAGGATTGGTGGTAACGCCGTCCAGGATGCCCAGGGCAGCGGCTTCCCGGATTTCGCCTACGTTGGCGGTATCGAGAAAGAATTTCACGGCAGCTCCTCTTGCCTACTCGTCCTTCACGGTGTTGCGCAGCGTACCCACGCCTTCCACGGTGACCTCCACCACGTCGCCGGCGGCCAGCGGGCCCACGCCCGCAGGCGTTCCGGTGGCGACCAAATCGCCGGGAAGCAAGGTCATCACGCGGGAGATGTAGCGGATTATAGCATCGAGCGGAAAGATGAAATCGCGCGTGTTTCCCTGCTGGCGAAGCGCGCCGTTCACCCGCGTCGAGACCGCGACACCCGCCCAGGGATCGAGCGCGTCGCTGACCGTCGGTCCAGCCGGGCAGAAGGTGTCGAAGCTCTTGGAGCGCGTCCAGGGCGCGTCCTTGGTTTGCAGGTCGCGGGCGGTGATGTCGTTGAGCGCGGTGTAGCCGAGGATGTACGGACGCACATCTTCGCCGTCCCCAAGGTTGCGGCAGCGCCGGCCCAGAACCAGGGCCAGCTCTCCTTCAAAGTCCACGCGCTCGGAAGCCCTGGGCCGCAGGATTTCGCCCCCCGGCGCGAGCAGCGCCGACGGCGGCTTGAGAAAGAACATGGGCTCCACGGGAAGCGGATTGCCGAGCTCGGCGGCGTGGTCGCGATAGTTGCGGCCCACGCACACGATCTTCGAGGGCTCGACCGGCGGGAGCAACTCGGCCTTCTCGAGCGCGATGGCCTGCACCAGCGCGATCATTTCCAGCGGCGCTCCCGCTGGGCGCTCGGCCCAGGGCGGGGCGATGAGAGCGGTGATCTGCTCTCGCCCTTCCCCCGATTCCACCAGGCCGTAACGCGGGCCCTTCACGGATTGGAAGCGGCAGTATTTCATTCCGGCACTGTCTCCCCGGCTTCCTGCGACCTTTCGCTTTCGTTGCCGCGCAAATCCACGGCAGAAACAGAATAGAGGTAGCGCTTCCCGCTCTCGATGGCGGCATCGCGGAAGGCTGGCGCCTTCACCGGCTCGGCGTTGAGCTGGTGCGCGGGCTCGTACTCGCCGGGATCTCCGGCGGAGGCGGCGCGACGGTGCGGCGGCACGGGATCGCGGCGATAGACGTTGTAGCCTGCCAGGTCCGACTCCGAGGCCGGAGTCCAGGTGAGATCGATGAAGTTCTGCGCTGCGCCGGCAAACACCGCTTGCACGCCCTGCGGAACCGCGGGCGGGAAAGCGTCGTGGGCGAGGACTTCGACTGCGGGCGAGTCGTCGCCTTCGACTTCGATGGTGTCCGCGCCTGGCCGTGGGACCACGGTGACCACGGCTAATTTGTAGCGGTAAGTCTTCTCCCACTCGAAGCTGCGATCAAGGAGTTGCGCGCTGGGCGACTGCTGCATCTGCAGTTCTCCGATCACTACGTCCCGGTCGCTCGCGGCTTCGCGGCGGTAGAGGCGATAGCGATGACGCATCTCCGGTGGCTCGTGCTGATGCAGCTCGCCACTCCAGGTGAGGGTGATGCCGTCGGGGCCGACGGTGGCGCGCAGGTCTGAGGGCGGAGGCAGCGTGGGCGCGAGCGCCACCAGGACACGGTTCGAAAGGCCGCCACTCTCCCCGCGTGGGTTGCGCGACTCCAGCGCGTAGGCGACGAAGCGCGCCGGGTTCCGCTGCTGCATGTCGCGAGGCAGCGTGTCCACGAATTGCCGCCTGGGCTGGGGCGATGGGCCAGCCTGCTCCACGCCCACGGAGTTGCATTGCTCCATCTTGGAATAGCCGCGGCAGATATGCGTGAGGCCAGGGGTTCGCAAAGAGTCGCGATCAGTGGTTTCGACGGGGGCGGCCCAAGTGAGCGTGACGCGGTCGCCCTTGCGCGCGGCTGCAAGGTCCTCGACCGGCTTGGGAATTTGCAGCGACGGTGGCTGGGGCGGGCCGGGGACGGCGCAGGCGGAGAGCAGAATTGCAAGAGCTCCGGTGAGAAGGAGTTTCGAGTTTCGGGTTTCGAGTTTCAAGCGAAGAAAGCGCACCACAAAGGACACGAAGGTATCACGAAGCAGGTGGCGGGAAGCAGGAGGCAGGAGGGAGGAGGCAGGGGGCAGGACGGGAAAGGAAGCAGGAGCCAAGGTCAGCCTAGTAACGCGGCGACGGATTCCTGGAACACGCTGGTGTGCAGGTCCACGTCGGCTTCGGTGGTCTGCGGCGACATCAGCGCCATGTTGTGAAAGGGCGTGAGCAGGATGCCGCGGTTCAGCGCGTAAAGGTGCAGAAAACGTTCCAGTTCGAAGTCGGCTGCGGCAGCGGCCTCGGAGCCGTTGCGCGGCGGCGTGGGAGTGAAGCGGTACTCGGCGCGGCAGCCCAACTGGGTGACGCACCAGGGCACACCGAACTCGGCGATGACCTGCTCCACCCCGCGAGTGAAGCGTTCGGCCAGGGGAATCATGCGCGCGAAGGCGGCTTCCGTGAGCACGTGCTCCAGGGTGGCGCGCATGGCGGCGAACGAGAGGGCGTTGCCGGCGAGCGTCCCGCCGATGCCTCCGGTGTCACAGTCCTCCAGGCTGATGCGCTCCTGAATGCGCTGCGCAACTTCCTCGGTGAATCCGTAGACCGCCGCGGGCAGACCGCTGGCGACGGGTTTGCCCAGGACAAAGAAGTCCGGATCGAGATGGTGGGCGCGGGTGTAGCCGCTGGGTCCGGCGCAGATGGTGTGGGTTTCGTCGAGAATGAGCAGCGTGCCGTAATGGCGCGTGAGTTCACGCAGCGCTTGGTGAAAACCCGGCTCAGGATGAATGATGCCGATGTTGGTCATGGCGGGCTCGGCTAGCACGCAGGCCACGTCGCGGTGCGCGAGCGCCGACTTGAGCGCCGCGACATCGTTGAACTCGACCACGCGCGTGGTGACGGTGGGATCCACCGGTGGACCAATGTTTCCGCGGCGGGCGCGGGGTTTGCCGTCCTCCAGGGCGATGAAGCTTTCGTCCACGGTGCCGTGGTAGCACCCGTTGAAAACCAGCACACGCGGGCGCCCGGTGATCTCGCGGGCCATGCGCAAGGAAAAACGGTTGGCGTCGGTGGCCGTCAGGCAGAACTGCCAGTAGGGCAGGCCGAAGCGGCGGCGCAGCTCTTCGCCAACCCAGAGCGAGTCCTCCGTGGGCAGCATGAAGGTGATGCCGCGACCCACCTGCTCGGCAATGGCCTGCGCGGCCGCCGCCGGCGAGTGGCCGGTCATGGCGCCGGTATCGCCCAGGCAGAGGTCCACGTATTCATGGCCGTCCACGTCGGTGAAGTGCGCGCCTTCGGCTTTCTCGACAAACACGGGAAAGCCTCCCGCCCACTTGGCCATCCAGTTCATGGGCACGCCGCCCAGCAGGGATTTGCGCGCGCGCTCGAAAAATTCGCGGGAGCGAGGATGCTCGCGCTCGAAGCGCTGCTGCTCCTGATCCATCAGGGACGCGAGGCGGGAGCGGTCGAGGGTCATGCGCGGGGTCAAGGCACTACAGGATGTAGCGCGACAAATCCTGGTCCTTGACGATGTCGGCGAGCATTTTGCGGACGTAGTCGGCGTCCACGGTGAAGTGCTTGTCCTTCATCTCGGGAGCCTCGAAGCTGACGGTATCGAGGACGCGCTCCATGATGGTATGCAGGCGGCGGGCGCCGATGTTTTCCGTGCCCTCGTTCACGCGGAAGGCGAAGCGCGCGATTTCATCCAGGGCTTCGCGGGTGAACTCCAGCTTCACGCCCTCGGTTTCGAGCAGCGCGGTGTACTGCATCACCAGCGACGACTTGGGCTCGGTGAGGATGCGGATGAAGTCCTCGATGGTCAGCGACTGCAGCTCTACGCGGATGGGAAAGCGTCCCTGGAGTTCAGGGATGAGGTCCGAGGGCTTGGAGACGTGGAAGGCGCCGGCGGCGATGAACAGCACGTGGTCGGTGCGCACCATGCCGTAGCGGGTGTTGACGGTGGTGCCTTCGACGATGGGCAGGATGTCGCGTTGCACGCCTTCGCGCGAAATGTCGGGGCCGTGGCCGCTCTCGCGGCCGGCAATCTTGTCGATTTCGTCGAGGAAGATGATGCCGGAATTCTGCACGCGCTCGACGGCGATGCGGTGCACCTGTTCCATGTCGATCAACCGGTGCTCTTCTTCTTGGGTCAGGTATTCCAGGGCGTCGCGCACTGTGGTCTTCCGCTTCTTGGTGCGCTGGCCGAAGATGTTGGGCAGCATGTCCTTGATGTTGACGTCCATCTCCTCCACGCCCTGGTTGGAGATGATCTCGAACGCAGGGAAGGATTTTTCGCGGACTTCAATTTCCACCGTGCGTTCGTCGAGCTGGCCTTCGCGCAACTGCTGGCGCAGGCGGTCGCGCTGCCGGGCACTCGATTCCCCCGCGCCCTCGCCGCCCGTGGCGTTGAAGCCGGGGCCGGCGGCGGGCATGAGCAGGTCGAGCACGCGCTCTTCGGCGTTGAGCTCGGCCTTCCCGGCCACGTCTTCCAGCTTTTCCTCGCGCACCATGTCAATGGCGATCTCCAACAGGTCGCGGACCATAGACTCGACGTCGCGGCCCACGTAGCCCACCTCGGTGAACTTCGAGGCCTCCACCTTGAGGAAAGGAGAACTGGCCAAGCGGGCGAGGCGGCGCGCGATCTCCGTTTTGCCCACGCCCGTGGGCCCGATCATGATGATGTTCTTGGGCAGGATTTCTTCCGCCAGGTCAGGCGGAAGCTTTTGCCGGCGCATGCGATTGCGCAGCGCGATGGCCACGGCGCGCTTGGCCGCGTGCTGCCCGACAACGTACTTGTCCAGCTCGACGACGATCTCGCGCGGGGTCAGCTCGTCGAGGCCAACCTGCTCTTCGTCGGCGGTGGTGGGTAGGTAAAGGGCCATGTTATTGAATCAGTGAATCAGTGAATCATTGAACCGTGGCCGCATCTGCCTTAATGATTCAATGATTCAATCCCTCAATGATTCAATTCCTACAGTTCCTCAATCGTGACCTGATCATTGGTATAGATGCAAGTGCGGGCGGCAATCTTCATGGCTTCCTCGACGATTTGTCGCGCGGAAAGCTGGGTGTGCACGTAGAGAGCGCGAGCGGCGGAGAGCGCATAGGGCCCGCCCGAGCCGATGGCAGACAGGCCGTCGTCGGGCTCGATGATGTCGCCGTTGCCGCTGATGAGGAAAGTTTGCGACTGGTCGCACACCAGCAGCAGCGCCTCCAGATGACGCAGGACTTTGTCGGTGCGCCAGTCCTTGGCCAGCTCCACGGCGGCGCGGCCCAGGTTGCCGTGATACTGCTCGAGCTTCGATTCGAAACGGCTGAACAGCGAGAAAGCGTCGGCGGTGGCGCCGGCAAAGCCGGCCAGGATCTTCTCCTGGTAGAGGCGGCGAATTTTCTTGGCGGTGTGCTTCAGGACTTCTGCGCCCAGCGTGACCTGACCGTCGGCCGCCATGACTACTTTGCCGTCGCGGCGCACGCAGAGGACGGTGGTGGAGCGCACTTGGAGGTTCCTGGACATGAGCGCAATCCTCGATTGTGCCACGGACGGAGGAAAAATGAAAACCGCAGAGGACGCGAGGGACGCCGAGAGCATCCAAGGAAATGTCTTCGCGGCGGTGGACTAGTCCTGTGAAATGCAGTGGCAGGTGAAGCGGTCGTAAGGTCCTTCGTCCGCCACGGCGGACTCAGGATGACGAGCAAGTTGGGCGAGCCGTGCCGGTTCAGCCGCCTTGCGCGTCGTTGGTGAGCGAGGTCTCGAGCGCGTCGAGCTGGTGGGTGAGGTCGTCCACGCGCGACTGCAGCAGGTGGCGGACGGAGAGAATGCCCAGCAGCTTGCCACTGGCGTCGGTGATGGGCAGGTGGCGGATATGGCGGTCCACCATGACTTCCAGGGCCTCGCCGGCGGTGGTCTCGACGGTGGCCATCTGTACGGGCGTGGTCATCAGGCTGCTCACCGGAGTCTGGGCCGGGTCCTTGCCGCTGATGGCGAGCTTCTGCAACACGTCGCGCTCGGTGAAGATTCCGGCCACGCAGTGGTTTTCGTCCACCACGGCCACCGCGCCTACGCGATGGTCGAGCATGGTCTGGATGGCGTCGCGCACGGAAGTGTTCAGGCTGACCGCGGCGGGAACTTCGTCGCATAGTTCCAAAATGTTCATAACGCACCCCCCGGCTGGGAGAGTTGTGAGGGGTGCCATTATGAACTGCGGGGGCAGGATGTCAAGCGTTTCGCGGTTTGATTTCTTCAACGCCGGGCACGCAGGTCCTAGTGCCAGGTTGTAGCGATGCACCCGGCCGCAGCCAGCTATTCGCCGGTTCGCATCAGTCGTTCGAGAGTCACCGCAGGGCACACGCTTTGCCGGATGTAGTCCACGAGATTGATGCCCACGCGGCGCACCTGCTTCTCCACCGCGGGATCCAGGCAGCGGCCCTCGCTGTCAAATACCTTCTGGACGTTGGCCACGGAGATGGGCAGCGGCAACACGATGGCGCCGATGTGGGAGCACACACTGCGCAATTGTTCCAGCGACTTGATGGCCCCGATGGCTCCCGCGGCCACGCCCAGCAGCGCGATCGGCTTGCCGGCCAGGACCGAGGGAAATCCCAGGTTTTCGATGAGCAGCTTCATCACGCTGCTGAAGCTGCCGTGGTACTCCGGCGTCGCCAGGATGACTCCGGTGGCATCGCGCACCTCCGCCTGCAACGCCTGGGTGGCCGCGGCGTGCCGGGCGGTTCCGGGCAAGGGCAGCTCCCACGTGAGCGGGTCAATGACCCGCACCCCTACGTCCGCATGCCTTTTCAGCTCGTCCACCACCAGCGCCGAGGCTTTTGCGGTGTAATTGCCGGGGCGAACACTGCCATTCATCACCACGATCTTGATACCGTTCACGGCGTTCTCCATGAATCACCTCACGGACTGCTTCAGGGGCTGAAGCCCCTGTGTTGATGCGGCCCTGAGAGGCGCGGCTGAAGCCGCGCCCTTTCAAAGCCCAGTTGTGAAACGAGCTCTACTCACGCTTGTGGACTTGCCCGTTTTTCATTACGAACCGCACGCGCTCGAGCACACGCACGTCCTGGAGTGGATCGCCTTCGACGGCAATCAAGTCGGCGAAAGCGCCGGGGGCAATCACTCCCAGCTTGCCTTCCATGCCCAATAACTCCGCCGCGCGCGAAGTAGCGGCGCGGATGGCATCGGCCTGAGACATGCCGAATTCCACCATGCGGCGGAACTCCTGCGCCATGGGCTCGCTCCAGGGGAAGCCGCCGGTGTCGGTGCCGAAGGCGATCTTCACGCCGGCACTCATGGCTTTCTGAAACGAAGGCTTGTGCAATTCGACGCGTTTGCGGTCGAGGCGGCCCAGGGGTGTGCCTTCCGGATCCCAGTAGTAGTAATAAGGAGAGAGAGTGGGCACCAGCCAGGTGCCGCGCTCGACCATCTTGCGCAGCGCGGCATCGTCGAGGTCGAGGCCGTGCTCGATGCTGTCGCAGCCGCCGTCGAGCGCGCGATGCAGCCCTTCGCCGCCGTAGGCGTGGCAGGCCACTTTGCGGCCCCAGCCGTGAACTTCGTGCACGATGGCCTGGATTTCCTCCAGGGTGAGCGTAGGCTGCGAAACCAGCCGGCCGGCATCGTCCACCCACGACCGGTGCGTCATGTAGACCTTGATCCAGTCGGCGCCGTGCTCCATCTGCGTGCGGGCGGCCTTGCGCGCATCCACCGGGCCGTCCACCAGCTGGGAGCCGGTGGGCAGGTCAAGATGAGGATCGTAGCCGTGCGGCAGGTAGCCGCCGGTGGTGGAAATCGAAGGGCCGGCGACGAACATGCGCGGCCCGGGTATGTGACCGTCCTCGATGGCGCGCTTGATGCCCACGTCGCCGTACCCCGCGCCTTCGGTTTCCAGGTCGCGAAGGGTGGTGAAGCCCTGCTCCAGCGCACGCCGCGCCGCCACCACGGCGCGCGCCGAGCGGTAGGCCATGCCCTGCTTGAGGAGCTGCGTGTCGTAGTCGGGGTCGTAGCCCTGCAGAAAGATGTGGGTGTGCGTGTCAATCAAGCCGGGCAGCACGGTGGCGCGGGACAGGTCAATCACCTGCGCGCCGGAAGGAATGGGGACGGAAGCCGCGTCGCCCACGGCTTCGATGCGATTCCCTCGGATCACGATGACCTGATTGCGGCGAAGCTGGTCGGACTTGCCGTCGAGCAGCGCGCCCGCGCGGATGGCAGTCACCGCCGGCGGCTGAGCTGCGGCCAGTGCGGAGAAGAGAAACAACACAGGAATCCAGCGCATGCGCGGCATCAGGTTCTCCTTGAGAGGCGTATAGGAATACGCCGCTGGGCAGGATTTTGCAAAATGGCCGCACGCAGGAGAACCACCCATGCAGCCGCTGTCCAGGACGCGGCCGAGGGCAGCCGTGCCCCATTGACGCTATACTGTGCGCTTTCGGGGAGACGCCGATGAAAAAACTGATGCTCGCAGTCCTGTTCCTCGCCTCCACCGCATTGGCTCAAACCCAACCCGCGCGCGAGTTGTACCGCATTCATTTTTTCAAGGCCGCGCCCGGCAAGCTGCCGGACTTGATCGAGGCCTACCGCAACGCGCCCGTACCCGACACCGTCACGCCCAAGCCCATGGTGTTTCGCCACCGGCTGGGCGACGATTGGGACGTGATGGTGATTTATCCGCTGGGCGCGAACGCGTCGTTGGATGCCAACCCGGCGCCGCTGCCGGACGCACTGCGCCGCTTCCGCGAGCGCGTGATGGCGGACTACGCCTGGCACTCCGACATCTACTTCAGCGGGCCTCCGCTGGCCGAGGTGCAGAAGACGCTGGCGCTACCCAAGGAGGCCGCGAGCGGCGGGGTCTACGTGGCCGCGTACTACACCGCGCTGGCCGGACACCACAAAGCGCTGGAAGACGTACTGAAGCGCGACCAGGCGACCGCGCGCCCGGGCAGCACACTGCTGTTCGAGCACGTGCAGGGCGCGCCCTGGGAGTATCTGGCCATTTACCGCTACGCTTCCTGGCTGGAGTGGGCCGCGGCCGAGAGCGACTCCGGCGCCGATGACCGGGCGCGCTCCCAGGGCTTCGCCGACGCCGAGGACATCGGCTTGCAACTGCGCCTGCACGCCGGCTCGCACCACGACAACGTGCTGGGCCGGGAGCAGTAGCGAGTTGCGAGATTGAATCATTGAAAGATTGAATCAGTGAATCATTGACAGGCTGCAGAGGCGGAAACCGGATCAATGATTCAATGATTCAATCCCTAAATGATTCAATTTCTGAACTCGCAACTCTGTACTCGGTACTCGCAACTCTGTACTCTGTACTCGCAACGGAGGTCCTGCCATGGCTTCCCCGGCTAGCGGTGCTGCGGCCTTCAGTCACGATTTCTTCCACGCGCGCGCCAAGGTTTTCGACATTTCGCCCAAGTTTTTCTTCTACGACCAGCAGGGGAACAAGATCGGCTTCCTCAAGCAGAAGCTGTTCAAGCTGAAGGAAGACATCCGGCTGTACACCGACGAGAGCATGACGCAGGAGCTGCTGACCATCAAGGCGCGCAGCATCATCGACATCTCCGCCGCCTACGACGTGATGGACGCCCGCGACCAGACCCAAGTGGGCACGCTCAAGCGCAAAGGGCTGAAGTCCATCCTGCAGGATGAGTGGACCATCATGGACGCCGCCGGCAAGGACATCGGCCGCATCTATGAAGATTCGATGACGCTGGCGCTGCTGCGGCGCTTTCTCACTAACCTGATCCCGCAGTCCTACGTGTTCGAAATCGGCGGCCAGCAGGTGGGCACCGCCAAGCAGCACTTCAATCCCTTCGTGCTGAAGATGGACGTGGACATGCGCCAGGACACCGCCCGCAAACTCGACCGCCGCCTGGCCGCCGCTGCCGTTGTGCTGCTGCTGGCGATCGAGGGCCGGCAGGGGTGAGGAAAATTGAATCATTGAAAAGAATTGAATCATTGAGGGATTGAATCATTGAAAAACGGCCTTCGAGTTGCCCGATGCGGCACGCGCTTGCTCCAACGACTCAATGATTCAATCGCTCAATGATTCACTGATTCAATGATTCACTGATTCAATCCTTTCACTCCAGCACCGCGCCCGCCCACAGCAGTCCCGGCCCCAGGGCGGCAACGAAAATCGGCCCGCGCCGGCTGCGCGGCTTGCGCGCATGTTCTTCCAGAGCCGTGCTCAAGGCCAGCCCGCAGGTGGATGATCCCAGGTTTCCCGCCGTCTTGATCACCACCGGCACCTTCTCCGCCGGCAGCCGGGCGCGCTGCAAAAACATTTCCACGATACGGGGGTTGGGCTGATGCAGGGCGAAGGCGCTGGCGGTGTCGCGGCTGCGGCCGCTGGCCGATTCCAGGTCGCTGAGGATTCTGCCCATGCGGTCCACGGCAGCGCGCGCCAGAGCTTCGCCGTCGAACTGAAGTTCGATTGCGCCCTCGGCGCCCGGACGCACTTCCAGCGCGGAGGCATACATGCCCACGCAGCTTCCCATGCTGGCCAGCATGCGGTAGGGCGCGGCATCGGCGGTGACCGCGGTGCTGTCGGCGCGACGCATGACGAAGGCGCTGGCGCCGTCTCCGAAAAGGCCTCCAAACTCGCCGGGCACGCGGCCGGGCGCGAGCAGGCGGCTGTGCACGTCCGCGGACGCAATCAGAATGCCTTGCGCTTTGCCGGCGGCGAACAGAGCGTCGGCAACCATCAGGCAGTTCACCACGCCCGCACAGGCGCCGCCGATGTCGAGAACGGCGCATGTATTCGATGCCAGCAGCGCCGAGTGCAGCGACGCCCCCAGAGACGGAACGCCCACGCGCGTTTCGCTCGTGGCCAGAATCCAATCCAGGCGGTCGGCTGAAAGCCCTGCGACTGCGAGCGCCTGCTGCGCCGCGGCATAGGCCAGCGAAACTTCGTCTTCCTTGGCGGAGACGCGGCGAATCGCCTCGATCCCTGCTCCCTGGGAAAGCTTCCCCGCGGGCAGCGCGAACTCCTGCTCAACTCTCTCGATGGAGATGCGCTCCGAGCCCAAGGCCGCGCCCCAGCCGGCGATGGCCATCGGGAATACAGGATTCTCTTGTGAGGTTCGTTTGCGGGTACCCTTTTGTTTGACTCTCACGAGGTTGGGACTGAGCCCCTTAGCATATCTTGAACCCTCGAAGCCCCGCAGGGGCGCTAGAATGTGCAGCCCATGGCGCAAGCCGTGGGTAAGGTTCGGTTAAGAGGCCCAGCCCCAAAGGGGGCGGCAGAAATGTCCCATTCGCTTTGCAGTCTGCACGTGCACGTAGTGTTCAGTACGAAAGGCCGGTTGCCTGTCATCCATGACGAGATCCGCTCTGCTCTGTGCGCATATCTCGGTGGCATCGTCCGTGGGCTTGGCGGCAAGGCGGTAATCATCAACGGCATGAAGGATCATATTCACATGCTGCTCAAGCTTCCGCCGACCTTGGCGGTAGCCGACTGCATGCGGTTCGTGAAGGCCAATTCCTCGAAATGGCTCCGCCAGACCGGCCAGCAGAAATTCGCGTGGCAGGCTGGTTATGCAGCGTTCAGCGTCAGCGTCAGCATCTCCAATCTTCCACAGGTGACCAGCTACATCCGCAACCAGGAGCAACACCATCGCCGGGATGTCGTTTCAGGTGGAACTCCTCAAGCTCCTGGAGAAGCATGGGGTTTCCTACGACGAGCGCTACCTCTGGCGATGACTCTGTCGCCCCTCCGGGGCTTTCCTGAATCTTTTCCATCTACCCACGGCTTACGCCGTGGGCTGCACATTCTTCGGCCCCTGCGGGGCCAGAGCCCCGACTTACTCGGGGAGGAGAGCCGCCTCGGCGGGCTCAACACGAAAAACGCACTGTTTGGCCTGGGCGTCGTAGACACTCTCCAACGCGACCTGCCGATCGGCAGCAAACAGCGAAGGGCCCGCCACCGCACCGAGCTGATGGAGATCGAGCAGCCGGTCCTCGGCCAGGCAACCATTCCTTGTTTCTACGGCGCCGGCTGCGGCGACGAGGGCCGCGGCGGCTGGGTCAGGGCCTTCTGGATGAATCCCTGGGGGATGGTGGCGGTGAACACCACGCGCTCGCGCTGCTGCGCGACTTCAATGCTGTCGATCAGCGCCCGGACGTCGGGATCCGCGCTGGCCTTGGAGGCTTCGCTTTGGAACGCGCGATACATTCCCAGCAGCGCGGCCGCCTGGTCGTGAAGTTTTTGGGCATCGGCTTCGCCGGCGGTAAAAGCCTCGCCGCGCAGTTGGAGCGATCCGGTGTAGCGCGCCGACGCCACCCAGGTGGCCGCCACCGGAGTTCCCAGGAGCGAGCCTGGGCCCGGCAGATTGCTCTCGCCGGGAACATAGCGCGCAATCGCCCACGCCAGGCTGCCCAGGGGAACTTGGGGATAGTATTCGCCGACCAGGCTGCGCTCCGGCGGCGGGCTGGCCACTTGCTTGTAGCGGTCGATCATGGCGTGCATGGGCTTCTCGCCGGCGAAATTGGAAACGGCCACCGTGTCCACGCTCAGGATGGCCACCCGCACCACGCGGTCTTCCACGGAAATGCGAAAGATGTCGAGATCGCGGTAGTGGTCCACACCCTGGGCCTGTTTCTTCAGATACGCCACCAGCCGCTCGGAGTGGATGCGCGCCACGAACACCGAGGAAAATCGCGGCTCCTCAGGTGATGCATCGCCCGCCTTGGAACTGCCGGCCGGTTTCTGCTTGGGCAGATGGACGGCCAGCGCCGCCTCCTCCAGGTCGCGCTCGAACTGGAAACCGGTCTGGCTGACGAAATCGGAATACGCCGGCTCGCGCACCACCTCGGCCAGCTCGGCTTGGGGGGCCAGCAGCCGGATTCTGCCCACATTGACGTAGAGCACGCCGTCCGCATCGGGCAGCATGCGTACGGCCTGCGGCGGACCGCTGCGTTGCAGGTACACCAGCAGCGCCAGACAGGCCGCGACCAGCACAACCAGTAGCACCAGCAGTAGTCGGCGTCGGCGCATGGGGGAGGAATTCAGGATTCGTCCGCGCTCCCGGCGTGTTTCTCCGGGCACGGACAATTCCGCATCATACCACCCAGCAACCGCAAGCAAACGGCGCTGCCGCTCTGGTCAGAGAGCGCGTGGAACCGCTAGAATAGATTTTGGGAGAAGGTTTTGAGATGGCCTCCTGGCCCCAAGCGTGCCCGCGGAGGCAAGTGCCGTGGTCTGCGTTGCACGTTGATTGCCGTTGTGCTAACCTCAATACTTTGGCGCAGGTGGCGGGAAGCGACTTTTAGCTGGCGTAGCTCAGCTGGTAGAGCATCTGATTTGTAATCAGAGGGTCAGGGGTTCGAGTCCCTTCGCCAGCTCCAGTGGGAGAAGGCGGGCCTCGAGGCCGGGCAGCGGGGACGAGCGATCCAACAAAGGCAGCGCGCAACTCTTCAGAAGCAGACTCCAACGAGCAGCTTCCATCCGACGAAGTGGGGTGGTTTGTGCGCGGAGGTTTGTTTCAGCGCCGCTCGGAGCAGGGCTCGGTAACGATGTGGACAGGTGGCCGAGCGGTTAATGGCAGCAGACTGTAAATCTGCCGCTCCTTGGAGCTACGGAGGTTCGAATCCTCCCCTGTCCACCAGGGTTTTGGCGATGCAGCGGTTGCATGGGGCGCTGGCGGCGTACGCGGTGCTGGCGCTGGCCGCGTGGCTGACGCTGGGCGATGCCAGGTTTCGCGCCGTGACCCTGGTGGTGCTGGCGGCACTGGCCGTGCGCACCTGGGCTCGCGCCCAGCAGCGTGCGCCCGGTGATCGCGGCCACTAAGCGCATCGCGCGAGCAGCATCGAGCCGATGTAGCTCAGTTGGTAGAGCACTCCCTTGGTAAGGGAGAGGTCACCAGTTCAATTCTGGTCATCGGCTCCAGAATTTTTGAGGAAGGAAGAAGCGCAGTCGGAAGGCAGGGTTCGGGCGGGAGTAACTCAGTGGTAGAGTCACAGCCTTCCAAGCTGTTGGTCGCGGGTTCGATTCCCGTCTCCCGCTCCAGCAATTTTTCGTTGGCGGCCCTATGTCGGAAGCAGGATTCAAGCAGGCAACCATACCCATCCAGAATTCGGCCGTTTTTGACGAGCTGAAAGGGATGGTGGAAGAGATATTGCAGCGGCGGCCGGAGCGGCTGTTGCGCCTGCTGACGCGCCGGCGCGTGACCGTGCGCGAATTCGAGCGCATCGCGGCGCAGCGTCTGCTGGAGAGGGTGCAGGACGACCGGGGATGGCTGGCTCGGCTTGCCAGTTCGACGCCGGAGGGACGGGTCGCGAAGCTTTACGGATCGCTGCCCGTGACCGACCAGGCTCAGTTCCGCGAGTATTACCTGACGCGCGTGGAGTTGATTGGCGACGATTTGCGCGGCCGCTACCGGGAAGCGTTTTGGACTTACTAAGAGCAAGGAAGAGACGACATGGCAAAAGAGAAATTTGATCGCAGCAAGCCGCACGTAAACGTAGGGACGATCGGGCACATCGATCACGGCAAGACCACGCTGACGGCGGCCATCACCAAGGTGTTGCAGAAGCACAACCCCAAGATCGTGTTTCGCTC
>CAYTIL010000030.1:0-132167 GCA_964437985.1 uncultured Acidobacteriaceae bacterium | reverse complement strand
CGCCTCCGACTCCTTCAGGATGGCGATGATCTGTTCTTCGCTGAATCGACTCTTGCGCACGACTCCTCCTTCGCCCCTGGCGGGGCATCGTAAATGGAGAAGTCACATTGCCAATGGACTAGTTTTGGGGGGGCAGGTCACATGCCGGACGGCAAGCTGGCGCACGCTGAAATCCAGATTGGCGATTCCATGATCATGATGGCAGACGAAAACCCGGAGTGGGGCGCGCGCTCGCCCCAGGCCCTGAACGGCACAGCCGTGGGCGTCTTTCTGTATGTCCCCGACGTGGACGCCACCTTCAAGCGGGCCGTGGACGCCGGCGCCACGCCCACCATGCCGCCCAGTGACATGTTCTGGGGCGATCGTTACGGCAAGCTGAAGGATCCGTTCGGACACGAGTGGTCGGTAGGAACACACGTGGAAGACGTTTCCCCGGAGGAGATGGGAAAGCGCCAGGAAGCCTACTTCGCGCAGACGGCGCCGAAGTAGGTTTTGGAATGGGGAGATAAAGGGCGCGGGCGAGGTCGCCCGCTTCCACACACTCATATGGAATCCTGTACCCGCGGGGCTTTGGTTTCCTCAAATCCGTAGCCTGAGGATGGGGAGCCCCGCGCCGGTGCGGTCAAATCAGTCGATTACCGCCCATGCCCTTCGGTCAGGGAATTGCATCCTTCCTGATTGCCATGGAGTAGTTCTTAGCGATTCGGGCTTGCAGGGCATGCTTGGCGCTGTTCCCTGAAGGGCGTCCGCCTGCGGCGGACGCCCTTGCTTTTTCCTCAGGGAGAAAACCCGCCCGCGGTTCCACAGGCCAGGCTGATTTTTTCGCTTGCGCGGGAAGGGGCGCAGAGGTAACATCAGGTTTGTCCTCGCGGTGGCACGCTCCCGTTCAAGCTTTTCTCTCTAGCGGCAGGCGCTGACGGACGAACGGTTTCGGAAGATACCCATCCCCGGAACACCGCAGGCGGAAACAGGGTTTCCCCCAGAGACAACCGGTTTTCCGCAGGACACGAAACAGCAGGAAGCGAAGCAACCAGGAACGCAGCCGGAGAATCAACTTCTACTGGCGCGAACGCAGTGCACTTACTCCAAAGAGAGCCACGATGAACGAATCAAACCAGCCCCGCCCGGGCCGCGGTCGCCGGCGCCGGCGCGGACGCCCGGGTCAGCCGGGTCAGCCTAGTCGCCCGGGAGGCCCGGGCCGCAATCAGCGTTCAGGTCAGGCCTTCACCGGTCCCATGGACCACAGCTATCGCCACAACACCGGCAGCCCGGGCGGTGGTGGCGGATTCGGTGGCGGTGGTGGCGGCCAGCGCTTTCGCGGCAGCTACCAGCAGCAGCGCTTCCATCCTCCGCAGCAGGATGTGGAACCCGTGCCCGCACACCTCGCGGCCGACGCCCCCACCCGCATCGTGGCCGTGATTGACGACCTCTTCTTCCTGGCCAAAGTGCAGGAAACTGCGCGCAAGCTCAACGTGAAGGTGGACTTCGTCAAGACCGACAAAGAACTGCTGGAGCGCGCCACCGCCAACGGCCACGAGCAGCTTTCGCTGATCATCGTGGACCTGAACAACACCGGCGCCAAGCCGCTGACCACCATCCCCAAGCTGAAGTCGAAGCTGAAGGGGAAGGGCACTTCCATCATCGGCTACCTCTCGCACGTGCAGGGAGAGCTGAAGGTGAAAGCGCAGGAGGCGGGCTTCGATGCGGTGATGCCGCGCTCCGCACTTTCCCAAAACCTGGCCCAGATCCTCCGCCGTCACGGCGCCCCGGACGAACAGGAAACCGAGCAGTAAGGAATGTGCGATGTTTGATGTTTGATGTGCGATGTTTCGCACTCTCCAAATCACACATCACACATCAAACATCACACATCTCCCATGTCCGACTGCCTGTTCTGCAAGATCATCGCGGGCACGATTCCGTCGAAGAAGGTGTTTGAGGACGAGCGCGCCTTCGCCTTTGACGACATCAACCCCCAGGCGCCCACCCACGTCCTGATTGTCTCCAAGAAGCACGTTCGTGGCCTGAAGGAGGCCGCGGCCGAAGACGCGGAGTTGCTGGGCCACTGCCAGTTGGTGGCGGCGCAGATCGCGCGCCAGCGCGGCATCGAGGACGGCTATCGCACGGTGTTCAACGTGGGGCCGCGCGCGGGCCAGTCGGTCTTCCACCTGCACTTGCACTTGCTGGGCGGACGCGACCTGCGTTGGCCGCCAGGCTAGTGTCATGTGCGATGTTGGATGTTTGATGTGCGATGTGTCATGTGTGATGTGCGAAGTGAGACGCCCGACCGTAGAGCTAGTCTCTCGCCACCGGCTCCTTACTTCACACATCAAACATCAAACATCGCACATCAATCCAATCTCACCAGAAACGCATTTCCCTCCGCCGGCCGTGTGACCTTGGCGATCTCGTGGGCCTGCTTGCGGTCGTCCTGCGGAACCTTGATGCGCACCCACCAGTCGCCCACCGGGCTGCCAAAATGGATCACCTTGGCGTCGCGATAGCGGCGCGTTAGTTTTTCGCGGAGCTCGCGGGCGGCATCTTCTTCCTGAAAAGCGCCGAACTGCACGCACCAGCGTCCGCCCTTGTCCAGCGGCGCCGGCGCCTGCAGAACTTCCAGCCGGACCCGCGCCAGTCCCTCGCGCCAGGCGTCCACTTCCTTGGCGGCGGCCGCGGAAAGATCAATCACACGGCCGGGCACGAACGGCCCGCGGTCGGTAATGCGCACCAGTGTGGAGTTGCCGGTCTTCAGATTGGTGACCCGCACAATGGAGTTCATGGGCAGCGTGCGGTGCGCCGCCGTGGGCGCGTTCATGTCATAGACTTCGCCGTTGGCCGAGCGCCGCTTGTGATAGGGAGCGCCGTACCAGCTTGCCAGCCCGGTTTCGACCAGCAAAGGCTTGGCATTTTTGGGGACGGAAATCTTTCCCGACGAGGCTGAGGGCGAAGGAGGTGGAGCGTGAGTGCGCGTGCGCCGGGTGCCGCCGCCGCAGCCCGCCAGTAGAAAGACGGCGGCCAGCAGCAAGGGGAGCGAGGCACGCTTCCGCAGGACGCTTAAGAAGAAGGAGGCTTGTTCTTCTCCATGTACTCGGCGAGCCGGGTCAGCTTCTGGGCGGCGGTGCGCAGCCCCTGAGTAGACTGATCGCGCACCTTGGGCACCACTTCGTTGTTCAGGTAGGCGACAATCTCGCCCAACTCGCGCCCCACCTTGCGGCCCACTTCTTCCAGATCCGACGGAGCAGAATTCGGCTTTTGAGTCTCCACGGTTGAACACCTCCATGTCAGATGCGGATGCCAGGCGCAACGATTATGACGGGCGGCGGGGCGCTGGGTCAACGCAGTCGGCGGAAAGCGAACCACAGAGGACACGGAGGGACACAGAGAAAGACTAACCACGAAGGACACGAAGAACACGAAGGCTTGAACATCTGGATCCGCTTGATCCGCGAGTATCCGCGGTAGAAATCAGGGCTTGGCTTGCTGCTCTACCCAGGCCGCAAACTCCCGCAACTGCTTGTCGTAGGCGGGGCCGGCCACATAGTAAAGATCGTTGTGGCCGGCGCCGGAAACCCACCACGACTGCTTGGGATGGTTGGCGGCGGCGAACAGGGTCTCGCCATGGCGGACGGGAATGGTGGAGTCGGCGGTCCCGTGGATGACCAGCACCGGGCAGTGCACGTTGCGCAGTCGTTCCAGGTTCAGATAGCGGTCGAAGGGGAAGATGCGCACCGGCGTGAGCATCTGCTGCCCGGAGATAAACGAGCTCTCCAGGATCAGCGCCGCCACCGGGCGGTTCGATGCGATGTGCGAAGCGGCCGCTCCCCCCAGCGAGCGTCCCAGGGGAATGATGCGATCCACCGGAACCTTGAGCGTGTTGGTCAGGTATTCGAAGGCAACCTCGCTGTCCTGATACAGCGCCTGCTCCGAGGGCCGGCCTTCGCTGGTGCCGTAGCCGCGATAGTCCCAGGCGAAGACGGCAAATCCCGCCGCCTGCATATGCTGCAGGAAATCGAGGTTGTGTCCCATGTCCTCGGCGTTGCCGTGAGTGAAGAGCAGGGTATAGCGCGCGGCAGGATTGGGAAAATAAATGGCGGAGAAGCGCACCCCGTCACGGGATGGAATCTTCAGGATGCGCGCGCCGTCGCTGTAACTCGACGGCGGAGGATAGAACACCAGCGAGTCTCCGAAGAACCAGAGGTAGACCAGGAAGAAGACGTACACACTGCCGGCCATCAGGAGAAGGGAGCGCAAGGTCCGCCTCAAAACCGAAGCCCAGCCGGAGGGCTGCATGCCAGCGGAGTATACGCCCGCCTGCGGCCGCCGCCCCGCACATCTCTCCGCACGAGGGGCGGCCGTATTATCATGCGGCGGGTTGGTGGAACCAAGTCCGGTTGCCACGGAGACGCCTTTGCGAACCGTTTGGCTGGGTGGGATGCTGCTGGTGGCCGGGAAGCTCTTACTGCTTCCGGCCGCGGGTCCGCAGGAGAATCCCGCGCGCCCTGCCGGCGAAGCTCACGTGATCTTCGCGGTGCAAAAGAGCTGGGGCGAAGGCGTGGGCACAGCCCAGGGGTCGTCGCGGCCCTTCATCGATGCAGTTGCCCTGGTGGAGCGCGGGCGCTATCTGTCCCCGCCGCCCCCACCCGAAAACGGAAAGGGTCCCGCAACTGCCACCTCGCGTTTCGAGGCGCAGTACTTTGCCGCGGGAAAGCAATACGCAGTGTATGTGGGGGGCGAGCACGCGGGCACCGTCCAAGTGATCAAGCCGGAAGCGATCCGCTGCGCTTCCTTGTCGGCAGTGGTCAGCGGGACCGGGGCGCTGGAGGACGACGATGTCCGCGCCCTGGCCACCTCGCTTCCCATCCCGCCTCGTCCGCCGGCAGCAGCCCGTCGGCCAACTCCAGAGGAGGAAGCTGCGGCCCGGAAGCTTGCCGGCTCCGTGTTTCGCCTGCACGGAGCGCGCGACAGTGCCATGCGCAAGATCAGGATCGAGCGCCTGGTGCTCAGCGATCTGGATCGCGATCAGAAGGCCGAACTGGTCGGCACTTTCAGCCTCCGCGACAAGGTGGAACGGACTCTGCTGCTGGTGGCCGGGCCCGGCGGCGACGGCTTCAAGACCGAGTTGGCATGGCACTACAGCGCTTCCGGGGAGCCGGATGACCGCCAGCAGCGCAGCCTGGTGGACCACCTCGATCTCGATGGCGACGGCGTGGACGAACTCATCGTTCGCATGGAAGGGCACGAGGACTGGCAGTACGGAATCTACAAGAAGCAGAAGAAGAGCTGGAAACTGGTCTACACCGGGGGAGGCGGCGGCTGCTAGAACTCTAGCTTCGGATCGTCTCTTGTTGCCGCCCGATTCTGGTCAGTGTAGTGAATCCTGCCTTCCGCATCCAGAAAGAAGCTGCGGCAGCCTGAGCGTTCGAACTCTCTGGGACGAGCGCTGACAGTGTAGGTCTGAACACCCGAAGGGCAATCCGGAGGCGGTTTGCCGACGGTCGGACCGGGGCGGTAGTCGAAGGTGTAGCCGACACGCTCTCCCTTCGCTTGCGCTTCGTTAATCAAGCCAGCATGCAGACAGCTGGCTGTTTTACCATCTGCCGGTCCCAGCACTGCGAGGCTTACCGGATATCCCTTGCCAAAGTACGACGCATAGTTTTCGGATGCAGTCCGGATCTCGCGCACCGAAATGAAGGCCATGACCTCATTACGGTAGGCGCGTGTGTGAGGTGGACGATTACGATCAACCATCCCCGTGAATGCCAGCAGTAACAGGAACGGCGTCCCGCAAAATGCGAGTAGGAACGTGCGGCGGTCAGCAACCTCGCGGGGGAGGTAGCGAAATGCTCTCACAGCCGCCGCGAACAGCAGAGCGTGCAGCAAGCAAACTACGAGGAACATGGCACGGTATTCGGGCGCCATCCATCCCTCCGTACCGGCGTGCACAAGCAGCGGTACAAGTCCCAGCGCGATCGCTCCACCCCAGCAGGCTGCCAATGCCAAGCCCCTCTTACGAGTTCGCGTACGAAGCTTCACCAGGATCATGAAGTAGGGAATCGCCGGCAGCATCATCGGCATTTTGAATAAGGGTGATTCGACGCACGGACGCATGTAAAGCCATGCCGTGGCCAGGAAATCGGCCGACAAGCCGAGCAGAAATACAAACGCGATGATTCGGACGATCCAAAGCGAGCCGCGAGGCAGGGCAGTTTGCTGAATTTCTGGTGTGTCAGCCATGAGTGTATGGCTGTACCAACGGGAGGGTAGGGGAGAAGGCGATTATACCTCCTGAATCGAGCCTGGGAGGAGAAAAGACTTATTGCACCGCTGCCCCGGGCGATGCCGCCAGCTTGGGCCGCATGCTCTGATAGAACTTCCACAAGTTGTCCGGTTCGCCCTCCGTGAGCCGGCGATAGACTTTGATGGAAGGAAAGATCTTCCCCGCGGGCAGCGTCAACGTCAGGGTGGCGAAGTTGCCGCCGGGATAAGTTTCAATCGTCCACTCCCCGCCCCAGCGCCGCCGCACCACTTCGCCAAAGTATCCGCCCCACATCTTGCACATCATTTCCATCTGGTCGTTTGGGGGCGCTGCGGGAAGCGCTAGGGGAGGCGCCGGGGGCGGCGCCGGCTGCGGCGAGGCCACACCCGCGGGCCTGCCGCGCAGATCGTTGTGAAGCTGTGCCAGGATGGACTCCACGTGCTGCAGGCTGTCTTCGCTGTAGTCGAGCGTGATCTCAAACTGGCGGGCGATATCCACCGCGCCCTGGGCGAAGTCCTGCACCATGCCGTCAATGGTGTTGTAGCTCATGCTTTCTTGGCCAGCATTGCCGGATTGTAATGCGCCCGCCCGCGGGCCATTGCGTTCTGCACTTCAGCGTGGAAGAAAGCACTCTGCGCGCGCAGGGCGTCGGTGGGGGCGGCGTGTTCGCCCGCGAGCTCGATCCAGCCCTCGGCGGCCAGTTTGCCCGCCAGCTCCAGCAGCTTCTCCGGCGGCTGGTTGACGTACTGCGCGTCGCACGGGTCGGCCATCCAGACACCGGCGCCCGGCTTCGCCGGATCCGCCGACTGCGCCGCGTCCGCCGGCTGCTGTCCTTCCTGCGGCTGCTGTCCCAGCCAGAAGGCCTTGCGCCGCAAGAGCCCGAGCACGACATCGTCGGGCTGGGCGAGGAAGCGCAGCTTCTTGTCCAGGAAGCTGTAGTAACGGCTGGAGACTTCCACCGGCTGCAGCTTGGGGGACTCCAGGAATTCCAGTTGTCCGTTGTCAACGGTTTTGCGGATGGCGTTGATCACTAGGTATTCGCACTCCGCGGGTTCCAGCGAAGGCAGCGACTGAGCAATGGTGAGCGTGAGGTGCGCCGAGACTTCTGCCTTCAATGTGCCGCCGTCTTCAAGCTTGACGCTGCCGTGCAGCACGTAGAAGTCGGCGCCGGAAGTGGAGCGGTGGAAGGGCCAGGCGAGCGTAATCCCCACCGGCATTCCCTGCAGCGTAACTAGAGAATGAGTTTGCATATGAGAAATGGCAGGAGGATGGTAACTCCTGCTTCCCTATGATAGATTATGCGCGCGGTTTTGGCTGGTTGCCGTTGATTCGCAAGGGTTTACGTTTGGCCGCGGCTACCATTCAATGCAGGGCTGAGCCGCTGAACCGTAAATTCCTGCATTTGAGGGCTTTCCACGTGGGGGCTCGAACTGTTTTCCATAATCTAAACACCGAAGCAGTGTAGGCCGGAGTCTGCCTGAACGCAGGTATTTTGCAGCTTTTCCAGGAGACGCAGAACATGCACAAGCCGATCAAGTACGTGGAACTGGGGCTGGTTCTTCTCGCCAAGGGCGCATGGAAGGTGTATGAGCTCCTGAACCGCATTAGCCAGAACCCCTCGTTCATTCCCAAGTGGTCGGAGAAGCCGCTGCTCAAGTCGTATCAGAAGACCAAGCCTCCGCTGGGCTGGCCGCGCTCCACCGACTCGCTGTGTCCGCGCTGCGTGCCGGAGATCCGCCAGCAGATCCTCGACGGCAAGCTGCCCCAGGAAGTCCTGCTCAACGAGCGGGTGGGCGAAATCAAGGCCACCATCGTGGAGCGCGACGGCAAGATCCTGATGGTGAAGGACTGCCCCAAGCACGGGCATTTCGAGGACCTGATGTCCATGGACACCGCCTTCACCCAGCACCTGGAGGAGATGTTCCCCGGGCGCGACATCCGCGCGCACGCCGACGAGCACCTGCACCACCACGGCACTTCCACCATCAAGCACGGGCGCGGCTCGGTGCTCACCATTGACCTCACCAACCGCTGCAACATGATGTGCGATCCCTGCTTCATGGACGCCAACCAGGTGGGCTTCGTGCACGAGCTGGCGTGGGAAGAGATCAAGACTTTGCTGGACAACGCCATCTCGCTCAAGCCCAGGCGGCAGCTCTCAGTGCAGTTCTCGGGCGGCGAGCCCACGCTCTCGCCCTACTTCCTGGACGCCGTCCGCTATTGCCGTCAGGTGGGCTACAACAGCGTGCAGGCCGCCAGCAACGGCATCGAGTTCGCCAGGAGCATCGAGTTCTGCAAGCAGGCGGCTGAGGCCGGACTGCGTTACGTCTATCTGCAGTTCGACGGCATCGGCAACGCCGCCAACGCCCACCGCCTGGTGGGCAACCTGTTCGACGTGAAGATGCGCGCCATCCACAACCTCAACCAGTCGGGCGTGGAAGTGGTCCCGGTCACCACCATCATCAACGGCATCAACAACGAGCAGGTGGGCAAGATCGTGCAGTTCGGACTGGAGAATCCCCGGATCATCAGCTTCTGCTCCTTCCAGCCGGTGTCCTTTACCGGGCGCGACGAAGCCATTACCGACGAGCGCCGCGTGGCCCAGCGCTACACCCTCTCCCACCTGGCCCACGACGTGAAGGCGCAGACCGGTCTGGGCGAGCCCTCGCGCGATTGGTTCCCCATCAGCTTCCTTACTACCTTCTCCGATTGGGCCGATCTGGTGCACGGGCCCGGGGCCGACTGGGGACAGATGGCCTGCGGCTGCCATCCCAACTGCGGCGTGGGCATGGCCATCATGGTGGACAAACACACCAAGGAAGCGGCGCCGCTCACCGCCTTCCTGAACGTGGACCAACTGGCTCGCGACGTGGGCAGCCTCAACGACGCCGCGCGCAGCAAGAAGCTCTCCCTGCTGGGCATGGGCCTGGCGGTGATGCGCAACTACGACCCCTTCAAGACCAGCCGCCACTTCACCATCTTCGACCTGCTGATGAAGTTCGACAAAGGCTTCGGCGCCAGCAAAAAGGCGCAGCAGGGCAAGTACGGCAAGGTTTCCGGCGAACGCACCATGGAAGACATTGAGCGCCGCCGCAAGGACCGCTGGAACATCATGTTCGTGGCCGGCATGTGGTTCCAGGACCTGTTCAACTACGACTTCCGCCGCACCGAGCAGTGCATCATCCCCTACGCCACGCAGGAAGGCGAAATCTCCTTCTGCGCCTACAACACCGGCATCGGCTGGCGCAACATCGTGGAGAAGATGCACATGACCGCCACCCTCACCAAGTGGTACGACGAGCACGGGCGGCATGAGATCTTTGCCGGCGGCAAGAACGTGAACCTGGAATCCACCGAGCAGACTGTGCTCAAGCTCAACGCCGAGCACGTGGCCGGCGTCAAGCAGACTGACCTCGACGACAAGGGCATCGCCAAGACCGCGCGCGAAGAGAAGCTCCGCGCCCGGGCCGCTAAACTGAAGCAGGAGTCGGAAAACGCCAAGATGGAGAAACTCTACCGCGAGGTGGTGCTCAAGGAAAAGCCGGCGGAGGGTGGCTTTGTGCCGCTCAGCATGCTGGCCGCGAACCCGCCGCAACCCAGCGCGCCCGCTCCCGAGCCCGCCAAGGAAGAGGTCTTCGGCGACTGAGCCGTGTGGAAGCGGGCGACCCGCCCGCGTGGTTGAAACCAAAGCTTTATTGATTCCTGAGGCTGCCCGGCAACGGGCAGCCTTTTGTTTTTCGCTTGGAGTAGAATTTCGACCATGGGCCCGGTCTTTCGCCTGCTTCCGGTGCTGGTCCTGAGCGCGGCGATGTGTGCCTGCACCATGTGGGACAAGCCTAAGGCCAGCACCTGGTCGAACGCCACCGGCGCCGAGCAGTTCGAGCGGCTGCTGTGGCAGGAGATCAAGGCGGCGAACTGGGCGGGAGTAGAAACGCGCCTGGCGCCGGCTTTTGTGGTGGTGTCGCCGGGCGGCGTCCGCGACCGCGCCGCCGAGATGGCCTTCCTGCGACGGCTGGCGGTGCAGGATTACGCGCTGGGAGAAGTGGAAGTCCGGCCCAGCGGCAACGACATGGTGGTCACCTACTCCATGACCCTCCAGGCCAGCTTCGATGGCCACCCGTTGCCCTCCGGCCCTTGGCGGATGATGACGGTGTGGCAGCAGGTGGGGAACACATGGACAGTGATCGCCCACAGCTACAGTCTGGGCACAGTTCCAAAGGAGCCAACGGAAGGGGCAGGAGCAGGTGGTATCGTAGTTCCAAAAATGTAACCAAGGGTTACATTTTGTGTAAGTTAGACTAGACGTGTTGGAAGGTCATGAATGGTACAGTTCCATAAGAGTCAACAAGATAGCGATGGATTCTAGATTGGAAGGCGGGTTGCACTAGTGGTAGTATCGCGGAATAGTCATGTCCATTGAGGCTAAGGCTTGGGCAAGCGATGCGCCCCGACTTTGTCGGGGCGCGCAGAAAGGGATTTACCTATGCGGTTCAAGAAAGACAGAACAGGACAGCGCGGCTTCTCGCTGATAGAGCTCCTGATCGTGGTGGCCATCAGCCTGGTGATTGCGGCGGTGGCGATTCCCAACGTCCAGCGGGCCATGGGCGCGTACCGCCTGCGCTCGGGGATCCACGCACAAGCGCAGATAATCCAGGTGGCGCGCATGGAAGCCATGCGCTCCAACCGCGTCGGGCATGTTTATGACCAATGGACTTGGGACGGCAGTGCCTGGGCGAATGCGGTCTTCTTGGATGCCAACGGCAACTGGTGGCAGGATGCGAACGAGCAAGTCTCCTACCGCCTGCCCAGCTACATGTACAGATCCTGGGGTTGGGGTCCCTCGACGGCCACCATGAACCTGGATTTCACTCCCCAGAACAACTGGGATTTGCCGTCGTTTGACGCCCGGGGCATCCCCTGCCAGTTCAGTTCACCCACCAACTGTCAAACCATCGTCGGCGGTCAGCCGGTGGGCTTCGTGTCTTACCTGGTGTTCTGGGAGGACAGTTGGTGGAGCGGGAACAACATCCGCTTCGCTGCCGTCTCGGTGTCACCCACGGGCAAGATGCGGAGCTATACCTGGGATGGCAACTCATGGCAGCAGTAGGAGGGAGCATGAATCGCAGACTGAGCCGGGAAGCCGGCATGTCGCTCATCGAGTTGATGATCTCCATGCTGGTGCTGGTGGTGGGCATGATGGGGGTGATGATCATGATCTCTTCCGCCATCACCACCAACGCCCGCAACAAGATGGACACCACCGCCACCGCGCTTTCGCAGATGGTGATCGAGGCCGTGGCTTCGCAGTCGATCGCCACCGGCACGCCCTTCCAGGTGCGCGACTGCAGGCCCATGGCATTGGGCGGCCCTAATGTCTGGACCGTCAACACAGTAGGTGTGGCGGCCCCCGGCGCGGGTGCGCCCCTGACCGGTAACGGCGCCATGGACTTCACCGTGAACTACGCCGCCGTGCCCATCAACTACAAGATGCAGTTCGTATCCTGTGGTTCGGGCGGACGGCAGACCACCTACGAAGTGCGCTGGAACGTGACTAACATCAGCGCTTTTTCCAAGCTGGTCACGGTTTCGTCCCGGCAAATCGGGGCCACCGCGACCTCAGCCACCTTCACCATGCCGGTGACGTTGCGCACCATCGCGGGATTCTAGGAGAGGACCATGAACTGCGGAAACCACATCACGCCCGGCCGCCAGCGCGGCTTCTCACTGATCGAACTGATGGTGGCCATTGGCATCCTCACGCTGGTGCTGGGGGTGGTGTTCAACGAGATTGACAAGGTGCAGAAGCGCTATCGCACCGAAGAAGCCAAACTCGACATCTTCCAGGAAGCGCGCAACTTCATGGACCGCTTTATTCGCGACCTGCATTCCGCCGGTTATCCGGGCGTGCGCATGTACCAGACGACCACCAACCCCGCTCTGCAGGTTCCCCCGGAGAACGACAACCGGGTGGCCACCGGCCTGGTTTCAGTGGCGCCCAATCTCCTCATCTTCGAGGCCGACGTGGACGGCGATGGCCAGGTGGATAGTGTGCGCTACACCCTGCAAGCCGTCGGCGGTCAATGCCCCTGCGTCATCCGGCGCAGCCAGGTGGTCAAGCTCAACGGCACCTCGCCCATGGCCCAGCCCACCAGCTACTTTTCCATGGTGGATAACGTGGTGAACAGTGGAGGCTCCGGCGGCGGCGGTCCGAATGGGTCCTTGATCATTGCCGGCACCAGCCAGCTGGGCGCGGGCGGCACCGACACCAACCAGAACCTGTACCGTGAGTATGCCAGCTCGCAGATTTTCCAGGCTTTTGACCGGAACGGAAACACGGTGGCGCTGCCGGTGAACTTCGCCGGAAACCCCACCGCGCTGCGCAGCATCCGCACCATCCGCGTCACTTTGAACGTGCTGGCCAATGCCCCGGATCCGCAGACCCTGCAGCGGCCGGCGGTCTCGCTGGCGGCTTCGGCGCGGCTGCAAAACTAGGAGAAGGAAAACTTATGAAGACGCAATCCTTGAGGAATGAGAGCGGAGTGGCGCTGCTGATGGCGCTGTTTGCGCTCATGCTGCTCACCGGCATAGCTTTCGCCATGCTGTTCTCGACCGACATGGAAACCAACATCAACCGGAACTACCGTGAGCAGCAGAAAGCTTATTTTGCCGCCCAGGCGGGCCTGGCCGAGGTACGCGAGCGCATGACCCGCAGCAACACCGGAGCTCACCTGGTGGTGGGACCAACCCTGATGCCCGGCGGTGCAAACTCCGTCCTCTACGTCATCAACCCCGACAATAACGACGTGGTGGCTCCCACCAACGCCGCCAACCCCTTCTTCGACACCGAGCTTTGCCATGAAGGATTTATCGGCCTGGCCATGGCCGACCCCGGCGCCGGGATTCCATGTTCCAGCGCGTCCGCAGCTCTGGGAGCGTATGCCCCTTTCATCAACAGCGACGCGCCCTATAACAGCACCGCCGGCGCCCTGGACTACAAGTGGGTGCGCATTACCAAGAAGGCCAACCGGACCGCATTCCCTTTCTATGTGGATGGAGGAGCCAACGCCGCCACCTGGGACGACGAGATTTGCTGGAACGGCCTGCGCGAGACTATACGGCCCGCGGGTTACCTCACCTGCTCGGCCGAGCCTCCGCCGCCCCAGTTCACCTACATGCGCGACGTGTACATCCTGACCTCGCTGGCAGTGACCACGTCGGGCGCGCGCCGCATGGCACAGTACGAAGTGGCCAACGACCCGCCCATGGTGACCAACGCCGCCGTGGACTCCCAGGACCACGTCACCCTCACCGGCAAGCTCACCGTGAATGGCTTCGACTACTGTTCCTGCGCATGCACCACAGTGACGGTGGCTGGCAAGGCGGTTACCACCTGCGTCAGCCGCCCCGGCAAGATCTGCGACGACGACAAGTGGGCTATTTACTCCAGCCAGGCCGTGGATAATCCCATCTCCTCCCAGAACATCGTTTCCGGCCCGGACCCGCCCATCGCCCAGAACCAGCCCTGGTTTTACGACATCCCCAGCATGGTCTCTCAGTACGCCGAAAACCCTACGGCCAAGGACGTGCGCAACCCGCCCTACAACTTCCCTTGCCCGGGCACGCCCATCAACTGCGCAACCCAGCCCGGCCAGGTCTTCGGGACTGCACCCACCCCCTTCCCGCCTGTGGATTCCGGTAACCCGATCGGAGCAGTGAACCAGATCACCTATGTACCCGGCGACCTGAAGCTGACCGGCCAGAGTACCGGGGCAGGCATTCTGATAGTGGACGGTGACCTGGAGATCAACGGCGGCCTGAATTTCTTCGGACTGATCCTGGTGAAAGGCGTAATCAGCTTCACCGGTGGCGGTGGCGGCCTTGGCACTAACATCTCGGGTGCGGTGCTGGCCGGCGAGCAGTCGCTGGACACCGTAGAGATCGGTGGCAGCGCCAACATCCAGTTCGACGTGTGCGCTCTGCAAAACAACATGGCCCCGCAACCGCCGAGAATCATCGGTTACCGCGAACTTCATTACTAGGAGGCGAGAATGCGATTGCTGCGAATCCTGTTACGAGCGAGCGCGCTGGCGGTACTGACCGGCCTGCTGGGGGCCGGAATGGCCGCAGCGCAGTCGGAGGAGGGGCCCTCGCTGGGTGATCTGGCCCGCAAGAAGAAGAAGGACGACAAGAAGTCCACCCACGTTTATTCCGACGAGAACCTGCCCAAGGCGGGCGCCGATTTCGGCGGTAGCTCCAGCGCCGGCGCCAGCAGCGTCCCTGCACCCGCAGGCGCGACAGCCGCGCCCGCTGCGGAAGGAGCAGCCACGCCTTCCGCCCCCGGCGATGAGGCCAAGGCCGGCGAGCCCAGCCCCGATCTCGCGGCCGCCAAGGAGAAGGTAGAAACCGCCAAGAACGACGAAGCAACGGCAGAGAAAAACATCAAGAAGCTGGAAGACCAGATGGCCGGGGAGGTCAGCGACTTTCGCCGCGAGACCTACCGGCAGGCGCTGGAGAACGCGCAAGGCGCCCTGGCGGACTTCAAACGCAAGCGCGAGGAAGCCGAAAAAGATGAAGCGGCCGCCGAAGCCGCAGGCAAGAAAAAGAAGAAGAAAAAGCCTGCTGCTACCGAAGAAGCCCCTCAGTAAATGTGCGATGTGTGATGTTTGATGTGCGATGTGGGAGCTTGCCTTGAAACATCACCCATCGCACATCAAACATCGCACATTCCCCTCTACCGGATCACAGACAAAATATTGCTGTACTCATCGGTCCATAACCCGATGTTGCGGTCGCGCCGCACCGGCCGGCTCATGGACTCGATCTCCCGCGCGCGCAGGGTGGAGCGGCTGCGCGAGAGCAGCACCCAATCGCTCTCGTAAACCACCGGGCCCCGGGCTTTGGCGTTAATGTGGACCACCGCCAGGTCGAAGCGGTCGGCCAGCCGGGCCACCACCGGCTCCAGATCCAGAGTTTTGTTGGAAACGTGAACCGCCAGGATGCCGTTGGGCTGGAGGTGCTTGAGGTACAGCTCGAAGGCCTCCACGGTGAGCAAGTGCACCGGGATGGCATCGCTGGTAAAGGCGTCCACCGCCAGCACATCATAATGTTGCAGCTCGCCGCGCTCGGCCTCGCGCTCCATGGTCAGGCGCGCGTCTCCGGCGACGATCACCGTTTGGGCTTTGCTGGTGTTCAGGTAGGTGAACAACGCGCCCGGTCCGGTGGCGTAGCCGATCACTGCCGGATTGATTTCGTAGAAGCGGAACTGGTCTCCGGGGAGTCCGTACACTGCCAGCGTTCCCACCCCCAGCCCCACGAAGCCGGCGCGCAGGCTGCCGGGATTGGGTTTGGTAAGGCGATTGGGGTGATAGATGAGCGCCGTCCCTACTCCGCTGCGCACGTCGTAATAGGTGGTCGCTTTCTGCTGATACGCGGAATCGCGAAGCTGCATTCCGTGGGTGGTGCCGCCGTGCATGAGCCGGTAGGTGTGGCGCAGCGGATTGCCGGCGTAGCTCTCCCACACCGTGAGCACGCCGTAGAAATTCCGCGAGCGCGCCACCAGGTTGCCGGGGCGCAGCCTGGCTTGGCGCACCAGCGCATACCCCAGCAGCAACACCAGCGACGCCACTAGCACCTGCAGCCAGTTCCAGCGAACCGTGCGCGGGCGCGGAAAGCGCACCGCTAACCCAATGGTCAGCAGGGCCAGCCCGGCCAGCAGTCCGCGGTAGACGTAGATCCAGGGCGGATCCAGCACCGCCATGCCGGCGCGTACCAGGATCTCCGGCAGCGTCAGCACCACCACCAGGATCAAGAACGGCAGCCAGCGAGCGTGCTCGTAGAACCAGGAATCGCGGTCGCGGAACATGACCACGGCCAGCAGCAGAGCCGCCATCCACAACCCCAGGTTGAACTCCCAGTAGGCGGGGAAGATTGCCGGCGCGACCAGCGCGGCGAACGCTCCGCCGCCCGCCCCGCCGGCGGCCACCATCAGGAAAAAAGCGGTGAGGTGCTGTGCCGGCGGCCGTCTGCGGCCCAGTTCTCCGTGGCAAACCAGGCAGGCGAAGAAGAGTGAGGCCGCGAAGACCAGGACGAGTCTGCCGGGATGCGCTCCACCAACACGGAAAAGGCTGGCGGCGGCCAGCACCGTGGTTGCCGCGAACAGGGGATGCACGATCCCGCGCCGATACCAGCGGCTGCTTTCGAAGGCCAGGATGAAGGTGAGCAGATACAGCACCAGCGGCAGCACCCAGAGCAGGGGCACCGAAGCCACGTCCTGGGTGATCAGGCTGGTGGCGCCCATCAGCAGCAGCGAGCCGCAAGCTGCCAGACTGAACCACAGCAGCCGCTCTCCCGCGGGCAGCTTCTGCTCCGACTCCTGTGGCGCCGGCGGGTGTGGCTTCGGCTGGTGTGGCGCCGGGTTTTCAACCCGGCGCGCGCTCGCAGCCGCCGAAGCCCGCTCTGCGGTCCATGCGCAAAGGATGCAGCCCAGGGAAAACAGCACATAGCCCAGCGTCCACAGCCGTCCTTGCCAGCGCAGCGTCAGCCAAGGCTCCACCAGCAGCGGATAGCTCAGCAGGCCCAGCAGCGAGCCCAAGTTGGATACCGCGTACAGACGGTACGGTGATTCTCCCGGCCGGGCCCGGCTGAACCAGTGCTGCACCAGCGGTCCGGTGGTGGAAAGCAGAAAGAAGGGCAGCCCGATGCTGACCAGCAGAATGCGCAGGATGTCGCGCACCGGCTGGTCGGCTTCCGGCCGCCACGCCACTCCGGGCGTGATGGGCGAAGGCCAGTTTGTTCCCAGGTAGAGCAGCAGCAGCAAGGAAGCGGCCAGCAACACCCCGTGGAGCTTTTGCTGCAACGCGCCGATGCGCACCGCCAGCAGGTGAGCGTAGGCGTAGCCGGCCAGCAGCAGCATCTGGTAGGCCAGCAGGCAGGTGGTCCAGACCGCGGGTGCGCCTCCGAACCAGGGCAGCAGGAACTTGCCCATCAGGAGCTGGACTTGGAACAGCAGGAACGCGCTCAGAAAAATCGTAGACCCAAACAGCAGCCAGCCGGCGCCGGCGGCTCGAGGCGTGGGGTGCTGGTCAACTGTGGTCTCGAGTGTTGTCGCACTCGAGCGCTCGCGTCGGCGGGCCACGCCGCGAGTATACAGCGATGTGCGATGTGTGAAGTGCGATGTCGGATGTGTCAGGTGCGATGTGTCAGGTGCGATGTGTGAGGTGCGATGTGTGATGGGTGATGGGTGAGGTGCGATGTTGGATGTGCGATCTGCGATGTATCATTTCCCAAATGCGCGAGCCAGACAAACGCGCGCTTCGTGCCCGGTTGCTCTCCTGGTACGAGCGCCATCGGCGCGACCTCCCCTGGCGCCGGACGCGTCATCCGTATCGCATCTGGGTGGCGGAGATCATGCTGCAGCAGACGCGGGTGGCGGCGGTGCTGGGTCACTACCGCCGGTTTCTGCGGCGCTTCCCCAGCCTGCGCCGGCTGTCTGCTGCACGGCCGGATTCGATGCTGGCCGCGTGGAGCGGCCTGGGTTACTACCGGCGCGCACGGTCGCTGCATGCCGCTGCCCGCCTGCTGGTGCGCGAACACGGCGGGCGCCTGCCCCGTACTTCCGAAGAATGGCGCAGACTGCCGGGAGTGGGCCGCTACACCGCCGCGGCCATCGCCAGCATCGCTTTCGGTGAGCCGCAGGCGGTAGTGGATGGCAACGTGGAGCGCGTGCTTCGCCGCCTGCTGGGCAGCCGCCGGCGGATTTCGGTCGGCAAGACCTGGGAATCGGCGAATGAACTCCTCAGCCGCGAACGTCCGGGCGACTTCAATCAGGCGATGATGGAACTGGGCGCAATCATCTGTCTCCCCAGTGCCCCCAAGTGTCCGCAGTGCCCGCTGGAGAAGTGGTGCCGGACGCGCGGCGCAGCGCGGCGCGCAACACCCGTCCGCAGACGGCGTCGCGCCGTAACCTACGCCTTGGCTGCCACCTCGGATGCCGTGTGGCTGGTCCGGCGCCCCGGCCACTCCGCGCGCATGCCCGGAATGTGGGAGCTGCCGGTGGTTGAGCCGTTTTGTGGGCGTGAGCGAGGCGCAGCCGAAGCGGGAGCCCACGGGCGAAATCCTGAGCCCGCCGCGGCGGGCGGAGGATCTCGGAGGTTTGAACCCCGGCCGCAGTCTCGAAAATCTGCCGCAGCACTCATCACCCTGCGCCATTCCATCCTGGACACGGATTACGCCGTCGAAGTGGTCCGCCAATCGGGCGCGCCCGGGGAAGAGAGCGGTGCGGGACAATGGATCGCGCGCCGCCGGCTCGAGCGCCTGCCGCTCACCGGTCTGGCGCGCAAAATCCTGCGGCGCGCCGCCATCATCTAATAGAATGCCGTTTCGTCGGAGGATCCCATGTCAGCCTTGGAACCCGGAAAGCAGGCGCCGGAGATTGCGCTGCCCAGCCTCAGCGGGGACAAGTTTTCTCTGGACGCCGCCCGCAAGCGCGGCCCGGTATTGGCCGCCTTCTTCAAAGTTTCCTGCCCCACCTGCCAGTACACCTTTCCCTTCCTGGAGCGCCTCGCTCGGGCCTATCACGGGGAGAAGGTTACGGTGGTGGGGGTGTCGCAGAACGAGCGCGCGGACACGGTCGCCTTCGCGGAAAAATTCGGCATCACCTTCCCGCTCTCCCTCGACGACACCCTCTCCTATCCCGTTTCCAACCAGTACGGCCTTACCAACGTGCCCACCATGTTCCTGATCTCGCCCGACGGCAAGATCGAAATCACCAGCGTGGGATGGCTGCGCGTAGACATTGACGATCTCAGCAAGCGCCTGGCAGGTGCCGCTGGAGTTCCTCCGGCAAAGATCTTCCACCACGGGGAAGAGATCGTCGAATACATGTCGGCTTGAGGGTCAAAAAACTGACCCGCGGTCCGCGGGTCAAGCCGAAAGCAAGAGAGAGACGTGTGTAGCCCGGCCGCCCTCGGCCGGGCACCGGCCCCGCCCGCACGTGTGGAAGCGGGCGACCCGCCCGCTCCCGTTCGCTTAGAATAGGGACTCGTCTTCCATCCCCAGATCTACTCCGGAGATCCCCATGCACCGAAGCACTACCTCTGCCGTGCTCGCAGCTCTCGTCCTGGTGGGAGCGTTTGCCGTGGGCGCGCAGACGCCCAAGCCCGCGGCTCCGGTTGCCGCTAAAAACTTGCCGCCGGCGGCCCGCGCGGCCATGAAGTCGATTGATGCCGAGCGCATCCGCGCCCACGTGCGCTTCCTTTCCCACGACCTGCTCGAAGGACGCGGCACCGGGGCGCGCGGCGGCGACCTCGCCGCTGAGTACCTGGCCGCGCAGTTCGCCCTTTACGGACTCGCGCCCGCGGGGGACAACGGAACCTATCTGCAAAAAGTGGCGCTGGTGGGCGTGACCACGGTGGGCGAGAAAACTACCTACGCCCTGGCGCCCGGCAACGGCGAGGAAATGAGACTCACTTATCTCGACGACTTCGTAGTCACCGACCAGACCCAGAACCCTGCATCGCACCTGGATGCGGACATGGTCTTCGTCGGCTACGGGATCACCGCCCCCGAGTTCAACTGGAACGACTACCAGGACGCCGATCTGCGCGGCAAAGTGCTGCTCATGCTGGTGAACGAACCTCCTTCCGACGACGCCACTTTCTTCAAAGGCGCAGCCCTGACCTATTACGGCCGCTGGACCTACAAGTTCGAGGAGGCCGCGCGCCAGGGCGCGGTGGGCGCGGTGCTGATTCACAAGACGGAGATGGCCAGCTACGGCTGGGAAGTGGTGCGCAACTCCTGGTCAGGCGAGCGCTCCTACTTGAAGACGGAAGGCCCGCAGCTCCAAGCCGCGTCCTGGATCCAGCTCGAGGTAGCGCGCAAAGCACTGGCCGCCGCCGGCCAGGATCTTGACCAGCTCATGGAGCGCGCCCAGTCGCGCGACTTCCGTCCCGTACCGCTTGCGCTCAAGCTGAAGGCGCACGTGGAGAGCAAGGTACGCCCGTTTCAATCGAGCAACGTGGTGGCCAAGCTGACGGGTTCCGATCCCCGGTTGAAGGACGAGGCCATCCTCTACTCCGCGCACTACGACCACCTGGGAATGCGTCCCGGCATGGCCGGAGACAACATCTTTAATGGCGCCGTGGACAATGCCACCGGCTGCGGCATGCTGTTGGAGCTGGCCCGCGCCTACGCCACCGCTGGCGCGAAGCCCCGCCGCTCCATCCTGTTTGCCGCGGTCACCGCCGAGGAGCAGGGACTGCTGGGTTCCGAGTTTCTGGGAAAGAACCCGCCGCTACCCGCAGGAAGCATCCAGCTCAATCTGAACGTGGACGCGATCGCGCCCCTGGGCGATCCCGAGCAGGTCGTGGTTTCAGGCTCGGAGCGCACCAGCTTTTATCCCGTGGTCGAGAGCACGGCGCGGAATTTCGGCCTGGAGATCGCGCCCGATGCCAATCCCGGCGCCGGCTACTTTTACCGGTCCGACCATTTCAGCATGGCGCGCGTGGGAGTGCCCGCGTTTTCCGTGAATGTGGGCCGCAAATTCAAAGGCCGCACCCTGGAATGGGGAAGCCAGCAGAGTGCGGACTACCGCGCCGGCCGGTATCACCAGCCCGCCGATGAATTCCTGCCGGAGATGGACTTCACCTCCACCGAGAAGATATCGCGCTTTGTGCTGGCGCTGGGATGGCAGGCGGCCAACCAACCGCAGGCCGTTGCGTGGCTGCCCGGGGACGAGTTTGAGGCCGCGCGCAAGGCCAGCCGGAAGTCCACGCCCTAGCGGCGTGGAAGCGGGGCTTTGTGGAAGCGGGCGACTCGCCCGGAAAAACGAGTCCGCACTCGCGGGCGCTGCTGTGATAAATTCGGCGGTTCGACGGGCCGCTGGCGCCCGTCCTACTTCGCATGTCGCCCTTTTCTTTTCTCCAACGCGGCAGTCTGGCCGATCACGCCAAGGACCTCAGTCTTTCTACGTACGCACCGGCGCTCCGCCTGGAGAACCTGATGACGGGCGTGGACAACGTCCGCCACGACGTTTTCCTCAGTCCCCGCTTCACCGAAACCGCCCGTGCCCACCTGGCCCGCCTGATTGCCCAGTACGGCAACGTGAAGGACCTGGTGGAGGAAGAGGTGGGTGCCCGTCCGCCCTCCATCGTGGGCAAGGCGTCCGATTCCGGCAAGATGCGCGCTCTGGGCGAGCCCGGCGAGTTCAAACGCGCGCTCACCGACCTGCACATGGGCAGCCTCAATCGCGCCAAGAGCCAGACCAACCTGTCGCTGGACCTGCTGGGAAGGCTGGCGGTGATCAAGTTTCTGCGCGCGGAAATGAACACCCAGTTCAACCAGACTCTGGAGCGCTGCCGCACCCGCCTGAAGGGCTACGAAGGCCCGCGCCTGGCCAGCACCGGCAAGGGTGTGGAGATGCGCGAGCGCTTCGCCGCCTTCCAGGTGAACAAGCGCTCGGTGCTGCGCCGCGTGGGCCAGGAGTTGTTTGAAACCCTGCGCGAGATCGAAAAGGAAGTGCTGAGCCGCATGCGGCGCTCGCTGTTCGGCGAGGCCGGCGGGGTCGCCTACGAGCTGTTTCTCAACCGCCTGCTGTTTACCGAGGACGGCCGCGACGACTACCTGAACGCCGAGCACTACGTCATGCTGGGCAACTTTGAACGCGATCCCGACCGCTTCCAGAAGATGCTGGAGATCGGGTGCCGCTTCCTCAAGTCGCTCAACCTGGGCGCCAACGGCGAGGAGGAGGAGCGCAGCGTGGACGCTTACTTCAGCGCCCCCGACAACGCCCAGGAACTGGTGGCGGGCGGCATTCCCGACGAATCCACGCCCCGCGGCAAGGCGCAGAAGGCGCTGCTCGCCGCCTGGGTGGAAATGCTGGAGGGCGAGCAGGTGATGGACCACGTGGTGGCCTCCTACGAGGCCGTCCCTCTGCTTTCGCAGTACTCCCCGCCCATCAACGCCCAGCAACTGAAGAACGCGCTGGTGTCGCGCACCGAACGCAAGCGCGTGGAGGCGTTGCTGGAGGAGCACGGCAAGATCTCCACCGACAACCTGGGTTCCGCGGTCAAGCGCGTGGGCAACTGCAAAGGCGCCGACCGCGCCAAGATCGCGGGCCGTTTTCTGGGCGACTTCATGCGCTACCACCGCGACCTGCGCCGGCTGGAGGCGGTGAACTCCGCGCAGGACGCCATCAACGTCATCGGCAACGACAAACTGCGCGAACTCTCCTCCATCAACAACACCCTCTACGAGTTCCTGCTGCCCGAGGAAGTCAAGCCCGCCGAGGACAAAGTGGTGCACCACGTGGTGCTCAAGGCCGACATCCGCGAATCTTCGCTGCTCACCCGCACCCTGTTCGAGCGCGGCTTGAATCCGGCGTCGTACTTCAGCTTGAACTACTTCGATCCTGTCAACAAGCTGCTCCCTAAATACGAAGCCACCAAGGTGTTCATCGAGGGCGATGCGGTGATCCTGGCGCTGTTCGAGCGCGAGGGCGAGCCCAGCTTCGGCGTGGCCCGCACCTGCGTGCTGGCCAAGGAGATGATCGAAATCGTTCGCGCCTACAACCAGCGCTCCCAACAGGCCGGGCTGCCCACGCTCGACCTGGGCATCGGCGTTTCCTACCAGGACGCCGCGCCTCTCTACCTTATGGACGGCAGCACTCGCATCATGATCTCGCCCGCGCTCAACGAGAGCGACCGCCTCTCCTCTTGCACCAAGGGCGCGCGCAAGTTTCTGGGACACAGCGAAAGCATGTTCAACGCCTACGTCTTCCAGACCGTGGACGACGCCGATACCGGCGGCGTCCCCGAGGACTTCCTCACCCGCTACAACGTGGGCGGCATCCTGATGAGCGAAGCCTGCTTCCGCAAACTGAAGCGGGAAATCTCCCTCCAGGTCCACGAAATCAAGCTGCCCATGCTCTGGGAAAACGAAACCGTGCGGCTCTACAGCGGCATGGTGCCCGTGGGGTCCGGTATGTTCCATCGCCTGCTGGTGAGGGAAGGCCGCATCGCCCACATCGAGCCCCGCGATTATTCCCTGAAGAAGTGGACCGAGCGCCCCTACTACGAAGTCTGCACCAATCCCGCCATCTACGAGTACGTGGAGAGCGGGCTGACGGCGGCGATCCCGACTACGTAGCCCGGCCGCCCTCGAGCCGGTGGGAGAGCGGGCCTTCAGGCCCGCGTAAAACGGCGCTCGTGGAGGTGGGCTTTAGCCCCGGCATCCAGGGCGTGCAACATTTAATGACGGCAGCCCAGGATTACCGGAAGGGGTGGCCCCAGCCCCCGCAAGAGTGGGGCAACCCGACCCCTTGTTGGCGGGGCTTAGAATGGGTGTATGGACAAACCCTTCATCAGTGGTTTCCCAAGCGTTGGCGACGGCGTTTGGGCTGACATCAAGCCCGATGGCCGAAATCTGCGCCTCCTTTCCAGGTGTGAGCCAACTGGATGGGAGGCGGGGGTCTTCGACCTTGATCAAACCGATTGGCTGGTACACGAATGGGCGGACGACGAAGAAGATGGTATGCGAAGAGCTGAAGCCCTCGCGAGGACCATGCTGAACCTAACAGTGCTTCCGCCGCTTGGATGGAAGCGAAACGGCCAAACATAGGCGGCCGGGGCCTCTGGTTGTTGGCCTCCAGTCGGGCTATGCCCAGCCGCTTGCCACAAAACCCCTCTCCGGCGCACAATTGCCGAGACATCACGGGGCCCCGAGCGAAGCAGCGGAGGAGCGCATGTTCCAGGTTCACCTAGCACCTGCCCCTTGCAACTGCGGCAAGTTCCCGGCAGTTTGTGTCTGGAGCCTATGCCTGATTCTACTTGGCGCGGCGTTTGCACAAACCCCACGGCGTGCCGCGTCCTCTCCGGTTAAGACACCAGCACAGATCATTGCAGAGTATGGGCCAGCGGTTGCCTTGATTGTTTCGGCGGACGTCGAACCGATCAGCTTGGGATCAGGATTCTTTGTTGACGACGGGAGCCTTCTGGTTACGAACTTCCACGTCGTCGAAGGCGCCAACGAGATTTTCGTAAAGCTCCAAGATGGACGCATCCTGAGATCCAAGAAAATTGCTGCCTTTGACGTGGAGAAAGACCTCGTTGTCGTCAAGCTCGATACTCCGAGCTCACGAAGGATGGTGTTGGGAGACTCCGACCAGGTAAAGACGGGAGACCCAATCGTTGTCGTAGGCAACCCAGAAGGCTTGGAACAGACCGTTAGCAACGGCCTTATCAGTGGAATGAGGACCGTTGACTCGGAGAAGCGGTTTCAGATTTCCGCGCCGATTTCTCTGGGAAGTAGCGGTGGGCCAGTGTTCGATGAACATGGAGCAGTCATAGGCGTGGCGTTCGCATCGTATCGGGAGGGCCAAAACCTGAATTTCGCGATTCCTATCAACTTGCTGAGGCCTCTCCTCTCTAGGCAGCGGATCGTCAGCGTTGATGATCTGCCACGGCGGCCGGGTAGCGCAGGAACCCAATCACTAGAGCACCCACTCGAAGGGTCATGGACGGCTACATTCGCGGACTCTCTCGGTAGCGGCCAGATGGTCTTGAGTTTTGCGGTCTTGGAAGGCGAGGAAGTTGTCGGCACATACACGTCGACGCAAGGCGGGGGTGGGGGCATCACTGGAAAAATTACGGGTGGCCGGCTCCAGTTCGACCTGACTCAGAGCAATAGGGATTGCCCCGGCAGTTACAGTGGCTCAGCACCTGTGCGACAAGCGGCAATAGTAGGAACGTATACCGGCTATGACTGCCAGGGTTACCACACAAACGGTACGTTCAGCATGGTTAGGTCCACAGGTTCGCTGATTCCGGCGACCCCGTTAGCGCCCAGCCGAAACGGCGACGTCAAACCCGTGGTTCAACACGGTGCGGAGTCCGAACTGTTAAGCGCCAAGGCCGTCTACGTGTACTGCAAGGATTTTGAAGTTCGAGCCAACATCGTAAAGGAGCTTCGGAAGTACGGGTCGCTGACTGTTACGGACGACCTCGCTGCGGCGGATACAGTTCTTATCTTCGGAGCGGATCAGTTCTCAATGGGTGATTACACTTACATCTGGCAAGACTACGCCGGAAATGTCTACGGCTCGTCGACACCGCGCTATGGAATTACTGGATATGGTCTTGCGGTCAAGTTCGCTCCACCCAATTTTGTCCGGGTGGTATGGAGCTTCCGTGATACCCGGACGACCTTGTACGAGCGCCGGCCTTCCACCAACTTTGCAAGGAATTTCATCAAAGTATTGAAGAGGCTTCGGAAGCAATGATTAAAATGTGCCGTTTCCTCTTCACCTCGTTGCATTGAGATGGGCGAAGCGCGGCTTTAGGTCCAATAAAACATGTCGGTCGGCCAATGCAGAATGTGCCTTAACAAGGAAGAACTCGTCAGCAGTCATTTGATGCCCGCAGCTCTCTACCGGCACTGCAGAACTTCGAGACTTGAGCCGGTTATGGTCACGACGAGTGTGGCGATGCATACGTCAAGGCAAACGCAGCATTACTTGCTCTGTGGCCGCTGTGAAGATGCGCTTAATAAAGGCGGCGAAACATGGGTCTTGCCGCGTCTCGCGACGATCGACAAGAGATTTCCTTTGTATGAGATCCTTACGAGTGCCAAGCCAGAATTTGATGAGCAAGGCTGGGCAATGTACCTTGGTGCGAATGTTTCGGGGTTTCTACCCGACAAGATCACGCACTTTGCAATGGGTCTCTTTTGGAAGGCATCAATCCACTCATGGAAGCGCCAAGGAGGTCCGAAAATAGAGCTAGGGCCTGATTCCGATGCGATCCGCAGATATCTTCGGGGCGACGCTGCGTTTCCCTCGAACTTGACCCTTACAGTAATTGTCACCCCGCCCTCAGTAGCAATGATCTCGTTCCTACAGCCCTATGAGACTCCGAAGGAGGATGCTTGGCGGAACTACGTCTGTTATGTACCTGGAATGTTTGTTGTCATGAGGGTGGGGAAGACGATCTCTGAGACTCTACGCCGATTCTGTTTCGCTGCTCAAACAGGGCATCCAATCTGGGTTTCGACGGATATGGCAGGAAAGGTCGAGGACGTCGTCAAGTCGGCTTTCGCGACAGCGCACAAGGCTAGGGGCCTCTTGGAATCGAGGCGCAAGCGCACCTGAGATATTGGCCTGGTGCCCCTCGTTCGCGCCAGTGCAGTTTCGGCGCTAACGTGGGAAGCGGGCGCAGACTTGTACCGAGGTTGCCTGGTGCCCCTCGTTCGCGCCGGTGCAGTTTCGGCGCTAACGTGGGAGAGGGCAGCGGCGTCAGTCCGCCGCCGGAGCCTCTTCGCGTTCCACCGCGGCCGTACCGCGACGAACCAGCAGGATGGCTCCCAGGATCATGCCTCCGGACATCAAGACTCGCCCGTCCAGGCTTTCTCCCGCCAGCCACCATCCCAACAGCACCGCCACCACGGGGTTGGTGTAGGTGTGGGTGGCGATCAGCGTAGGAGACACGTGGTCCAGCAGCCAGTTGTAGGCGGTGAAAGCAACCAGAGAGCCGAACACGATCAGATAAAGCAAAGCCAGCGCAGAGCGTTGTGTGATCGCGCCCAGATTCAACGAGCGGTGCTCGCCGATCGCCAGGCCCGCCAGCAGCAGCAGCACTGCGCCCGACATCATGGCCATGGCCGAAGTCAGAATCGGATTCTTCGGTAAGACGGCGCGGCGGGAATACACCACACCCAGCGACCAGGAGAAGGCACCTAGCAAAATCATGATCGCTCCCAGCCCGTGGCCGGGCTTGCTGGAGGCCGGGTCTCCCTGAACCAGCAGGGCCACGCCCGCTAAACCGAGAGCGAACCCGGCCCAGGTGACGGCAGAGGGACGGCCTCCTCCCAGCAGCAGTGACGTCAGCAGCGCGATGAAGATGGGTTCAATGGCGATCAGGACGGCCGCCAGGCCCGAAGGCACTACCTGCTCCGCCCAGTGCAGGCCGCCGTGTCCGATCAGAAAGTAGAGCGCGCCCAGCACCAGCGCCGAGCGCCACTGTTCCCGTGTGGCCCGCTCGCCGCGTGCGCGCATCCAGAGATAAAGTGCAGTCCCGGCGACCAGGTGGCGCGTGGCCGCGGTGAACAGCGGCGGAATGGTTTCGACGGCGTAGCGGATGGCCAGGTAGGTGGATCCCCACACCAGATGAATGGCCAGCAGCGAGCCTATGAACAGCAGCGGTGAAGGCCGCGCGGTGGCTCCGCGAACCGGGTTGGCAGCAGCGCTCTCGGCCGTGCTCATGGGTTCATGGTCGGATGCCGGGCGCTGCGCTCTCGATTCACTTTCCTGCCCGTGGAGGCTTCCAGCGAGGTGCCCCAGGTTCGCGCCGATGCAGTTTCGGCGCTAACCTGGGACGGCGTTCCCGGAGTCGCGAGTGCGGAATCGCAAACACTCGGAACTCGGAAGCTCGAAACTAGGCACCTAGAACGAGAACTTCCGCGCCATGAAGGGAATCTCCACCACGGCCTCCAGGTCCACGGCCTGGCCGTTTTTGGTGGCGGGGCGAAAGCGCCAACGCAACAGGGCGGCGCGCGCGTTTTCGTCGAGCAGGTCGTCGAACCCGCGCAGCACCCGCACATCGCCCACGCTGCCGTCGCTGTGGATCACGGCGTAGAGGGTCACGCGTCCTTCCACGCCCCGGCGCATCATCTCCGCGGGATACGCCGGGTCCACCTTCGACGTGGCTGAAGGCGCGGTGAGGTCGCCGGGGTCGGGGTCATCTTTAAGCTCAGCGAAGCGGATGATCCAGCTTCCTCCGGACGAAGTCAGGTTGGGCATGTTGATGGCCATGGAGTAGTAGCGCTTGGGGCCGAATACCTGGTTTTCGATCTTGCCAGTGTCGCTGCGTGATCCCACCGAAGATGGATTGGACTCGCGCCCGCCGAGGCGGGTGGGCGGCGGCGCCGCCGATGCCACAATTCGTTCGCGTGGCCGCGTCTCGGAAGAACGCTGCCCATCGCTGCCGCCGTTTTTCCCGGAGCCTCCCCCTGGGCCGCTGGTACTCGGAGTTCCGGCCACCACCGCCACCGGACCCGAGACGGGCGGTCCTCCTCCGATGAAAACCCCGGAAGGATTGCCCGCGTCCGATCCACTGCCCGGGCCTCCGGCGCCGCTTTTGCCGGTGCCGCCGGGTCCGGTTCCTCCAGCGGCGATGTCGGGCGTGCCCGGAGCCCCGGGCGTGCCTTCAGGAGTTGCGGCGAAGGCGCCGCGGCGGCTGCCTCCCGCGAGTTCCACCGGGCCGGTAGGCGTTACCGGATTCAGTCCCAGCGCGATCAGTTGTCCCGCGGCGCGGGCGGCGCTGCCCATGCCTGCGGCGGACGCGGGCGGCGCGGACTCCACGCCTTCCACCGCTTCCGCCGCGGCCCGCTGCACGGGGACGGGAAGCGCGGGAGCGGCCACCGTGGGCTCGAGGTTTCCAATGTTCAGTTCTCCCACCTTCCTCTGGACGTCGGCCGACGGCGCCGGTTCGATCACCGAGGGCTCCGGCATTTTAGGCAGAGCCAGCGTGGCGGTCTTGCGTCGGGTGTTCTCCGCCGTGGGCGCGATCACCGAGGTTTGCAACCAGGGCACGGTCAGCTTCGACACCTGCCGCGCCGACGCCGCCACTGGTGCCGGTGATGGTATCGGCGTCCACACCACCAAGTTGGGCAGTTTGGCTTCTCTCTGCAGAATCTTCGGCGCCACCGGATCCACGATGGTCTGGCTGAAGTTGTCGGGCGACGGCGGGATGGAAATTACCGGCTGCCGGCTGTAAGCCGGCTTGCCCTTGCGCGCCACCTTGGCGGGGGCGCTCCCGGCATTGAGCGAAGGCAGATACTCGGAAACTTCGTAGTAGGTCAGGGTCCGCTCCCGGGCCGGTGCCAGCGCTTGCGGACGCAGCTTCCAAAGGTCGGGAAAGGTCAGCACCACGGTCAACAGGAAAGCGTGATACAGCGCCGACTGTCGCAGGCTGCCCCATGGCAGCGACCGGGAAACGAACACGTCTGGCCAGAAGGCCGCCGGGCGCGACGTCAGGTGCAGCGGCGGCAGCTTGGGCGGCAGCAGGAAGTCGCTCAGGTTGTTGAGGAAACTGCGGTGCCAGGGTTCCAGCTCCACCAGCAACTGAGGAGCGGAGTGGTTGCCGCGCGCGGGTGGGCGGTCGAGGGCGATGCCCAGGGTGCTCTGCATCTGTGTTTCCGGAAGCGGTTGCCTTTTCGATTATAGCGGAGGTAGCAGGGCATTGGCTCCCCTCCGCGCATCGAATGCTGTGACGGGTTCTCCCATCCCTGACGTAGAGACCCGCCGCGGCGGGCTCGCAACGTCTCAGAGACGTAGCAAGCTGCGTCCCTACCGAGCTATTGGTGGAGGCCTTGGTGACGCTCTCCCGACAGTGCCATAATGGAGGCGGAGGCGGCATGAAGCGCGCGTTCTCTTTTCTGCTGTTTTTCTCCACGCTGGCCCTGTCGGCCCAGCAGCCGGCGGGCGACAAGAAGCCCCCTGCATCCCCGCCGCCAACCGCCAAGCCCGAGGCCGCGCCCCCGCTGGGCGACATCTCCGGCAGCTACTCCTTCCTGAAAGAAGCCGAGTACCTGCAGATCAACGTGGACGAAGGCCGGGTGACCGGGTTCATCTCCCGTTACGGCGAACTGGAGAGCGACCGCGGCGTATTTCTGGACCAGTTCTTCGAGAAGGCGGCTCTGCTGGGCAACAAGCTCACCTTCACCACCAAAAAGATTCATGGTGTGTGGTTTGATTTTTCCGGGACCGTCGAGCGCGGTCCCGCCAAGACCACCGGCGAAGAGGGCTACTACGTCCTGAAGGGCAGGCTCACCCATTACACCACCGACGCCGCGGGAAAATCCTCGGGACGCTTCCGGGAAGTCGAGTTCAAGTCCTTCCAGCCCGATCCCGCCCCGCCCGCCGACCCCACGCCCAAGAAAACCAACTAGGCCCCCGGCAAACGCCCGGCATCTTCCGCGGCGAAACTTTTCCCGCCACTCGGCATCGAATTCATGAGGCAGAAATCCTTGTGCCCAGGAGAGTTCATTGAATCGCAAGCTCGTGGTACCACTCGTACTCCTTTTTCTTTCCATCCTGCCGGCTGCGGCGGCCGCCGACTACAAGAACGAAGTAGGGCTGCTGCTGGGCGGGATCGCGACTCCCGATCGCAGCATCGTTCCCGGCCCCGGCAGCATCGAAGCCAGCAAGGGGCTGACCTTCCAGGCCACCTACGCCCGTCTCCTCAGGCAGACGGAGCGCGTGGGTATTTACTTCGAAGTGCCGTTCGTGGCTACGCCCCTGCAGGACGTGTCCTCAGCCAACCCGGGGGTTCCGCTCAACTACGCGTCGCTGTTCATCACTCCGGGCGTGAAATTCAAGTTTGGCCCGCAGCAGAAGGTGTCGCCGTTTTTCGCCGTGGGTGGCGGATTTGCCCGCTTCGATGAGAGCGAAGAGCTGGTCACCAACCTGCCCAATCCCGGCCCCCGCGGAACCAGTACCGGGGTGTTCCAGTTCGGCGGAGGCTTCGACGTCAAAGTCTTCAGCCGCATCAGCCTGCGGGGAGAAGTACGCGACTTTTACTCCGGCCGGCCGCAATTCAACGTGATCACCGAGAGCGACCGCCAGCACAACGTGGTATTCTCCGGTGGGTTCGTAGTCCACTTTTAGGCGGACGCGTGCGCTCTCCAAGACTCCTGCTGATTGTTCTCCTGGTCCTGCTCCTGCTGATGGCGACGCCGGCTGCGACCGCCCAGGGGCCTGCCCCTGGCCCGCTGGATCGCGGCTACCAGTTGCTCTACAACCTCGACTTCGCGGCCGCGCAACTGGAATTCGAAGGCTGGCAGAAGCAGCACCCCGACGATCCCCTGGGTCCGGTGTCGGAGGGCGCAGGGCTGCTGTTTTCCGAGTTCCACCGCCTGGGAATCCTGGAAGGCCAGTTTTACGCCGACGACAAGTCCTTTGAGCAGGAAAAGAGGCTGCCCGCCGATCCCCAGGTGCGCCTCCGCTTCTTTGCGGCGCTGGGCCGCGCCGAATCCATTGCCCAGCAACAGCTGGAAAAGAATCCCAAGCACGCTGGCTCGCTGCTGGCCCTGGCCCTGTTCGAAGGCCTGCAGGCCGACTACCTGGCGCTGGTGGAGAAGAAAAACTTCAAGTCCCTGGGGCACGCCAAGAAAGGCAAAGCCTGGGCGGCGAAGTTGCTGGCCGTGGATCCGCAAAATTACGACGCTTACCTGGCCACCGGAAGCTACGAATACATCATCGGCAGCCTGTCCGCGCCCGTGCGTTTTCTGTTGCGCTTCGGCGGCCACTCCGGCGACAAAGAGAAGGGCCGCTACGAAGTCATGATGACCGCCGAGCACGGCCGCTTTCTCAAACCCTTCGCTCGCATCCTGCTGGCCATCTCCTATTTGCGCGACAAAAACACCCAGCGCGCCCGCGCGCTGCTGTCCGGCCTGCGCGATGAGTTTCCCAAGAATCCTTTGTTCGCCCGCGAGATCGCGCGTCTCGATGCGGGCCAGTGAGCCAGGAGTATGACCGCTGTGATTCCCGGGTTTCGACCGTTTGCTCTGCTTGCGCTGCTGCTGATGGGCGCCGCCACTACGCCGGCTTGCGCGCAGTCACGCGCGATTGATACGGAGCGCTCCACACTCACGGTGCGCGTCTTCAAGGCGGGCCTGTTTTCTTTTGCCGCGCACGACCACGAGATCCGGGCGCCCATTGCTTCGGGATCGCTGATGGAGTCGGAAACGCCGGCGGTGGAAATCTCCGCCGACGCCCGCCAGCTCAAAGTCCTCGACCCCAAGCTGCCCGCCGACACGCGCGCCGAAGTGCAAAAAACCATGCACAGCGCTGAAGTGCTGGACAGCGCACAGTTTCCCGAAATCCGCTTTCGTTCCACCTCCATCGAGAAGGCCGGGGAAGGGGACTGGACGGTGCGTGGCCACCTGACGCTGCACGGGCAGACGCATCCCGTGGTGGTCAGCGTCACCGGTAGCAGCGGCCATTATCGCGGATCGTGCACGTTCAAGCAGCGCACCTTCGGCATCCAGCCGGTGAGCATTGCCGGGGGCACCATCAAGGTGAAGGATGAGGTGAAGATCGAGTTCGAAGTCTTCGCCCGCTGAAGCCCAAAATTCCCGATTTTGCACAGTCTTTGCAGCAAAACGTAGGGTTTTTCTGGAATTCCCCTTGACACTGGACGGCCAATTGTCCTAGCGTTTCAGCCTAAGGAGCTCCCCCGACTGCGCCCCTTTCCGGCGGCCGGGTGCCGCGGGTTCACAGCCGTCCCGCAGCCAGGGGGAGGCGCAATGATCGGTACTACCTTCGGTAATTACCGAATCGACGACAAGTTGGGCGCCGGCGGGATGGGCGTGGTCTACCGCGCTACCGACGTGAGCCTCGACCGCCCGGTCGCACTCAAGACCCTGCGCTCCGCCGACACCGACAATCCCGAGAGCGAGGCCCGCTTCCTGCGCGAGGCCCGCGCCGCTTCCCGGCTCCAGCATCCCTCCATCATGACCATCCACCACTTCGGAGTGGAGGGCGAAACCCGCTACATCGTGATGGAGTTTGTGGAGGGCCGCACCCTGAAGCAGATCATGGGTGGCCGGCCGCTGGACCTGATTCAACTTTGCGAAATCGCCATCCAGGTGGCCGACGGCCTGGCCGCCGCCCATGAGCGGGGTGTGATCCACCGCGACATGAAGGCGGAAAACGTCATGGTCACGCCCCGAGGGCAGGTGAAGATCCTGGACTTCGGACTGGCCAAACTGAAGGAGCCCGAGACCAGCGAGGACGTCAGCCAGACGGTTTCGTTTGAAACACAAGTCGGCTCAGTGCTGGGCACAGTGAGCCATATGTCGCCCGAACAGGCCCTGGCCATCCAAATTGACGCCCGCACCGACATTTTTTCCTTCGGGGTCATGCTCTACGAGATGGCCACCGGCAAAATGCCCTTCGAGGGACCGTCGCCGCAGGCCACGCTGGCCCGCATCCTGAGCCAGGACCCGTCGCCTGCCAGCCGCCTGAACCTGGACGTGCCGCTGGAGCTGGAGCAGCTCATCCATCTTTGCCTGCTGAAGGACCGCACCTGCCGGCCCGACGCGCGCGATGTGCTGGCCCGGCTGAAGAAGACCCAGGCCTCGTTGAGCGCCAACCGGCTGACGGCTTCGCAGCTCCGGCCGCAAGGTTTGGCCACCGGCATCCGCGTGCCGCAGTCCGTGGCCGGAGTCGCGCGCAGCCGGATCGGAATTCCCAGCGTGGCCACCTCCGCCTACCGGGTTGCCGTGCCCGCGCCCGCTCCCCTCGAAGCAGCTCCGCCCTCGCTGGACGAAGCCAAAGCGCGCAAGGCGTATGAGGCCATGCGCGGCTTGCGCCGGGGGCTTTCCCTGGTGCTGGCCACACTGCCGCTGGCCTTCTTCGGCTCCTTCATTCTGGGCAGCGGACTGGTGCGCACGGAAGTCCTCGAAGGATGGGAGTTGTTCCATCTGCTGCAGGCCGTGGTGACGCCGGTGATGGAAGCAGTGAACCGGGTGGTGGCCGTGCGCCTGGTGATCGGCGGTCTCGACTTCATGCTGGCGGTGCTGGGCGTGGCCGCCATGGCGGTGCGCCACTTCCTGCTGGCCAAGGTGAAGAAGGCCGAAGTCGAAGCCAAGGCGCGCTGGCATGAGGTCTCTCGCGGCGCGTGATTTGATCCCGCATCGGCAGCAACTCCTTCTTCTCGCCCTCTCCACTGCCCTGCTCTCCGGCTGCGTCCGCATCGCTAGTCCCGGACCGGCGCCCGTGCCGCCCTGGTTGCCGCTGCAGGCGGACATTTTCTACGCCACCGACCGCGCTCCGCTGCCCTTTGACCCCAAGCAGTGCGACCCCGTGCAGGAGCACGACCAGGTTCGTACCTACGGCGGGGAACGCTCGGCGAGCGGCCAGCTCTCCTTCGGAACCTATACGCTGCTCATCGTCCGCGACCACAGCACTGGCAACCTGGCCCAGTCCCTGGGGCGCGACGTGGAATGCAAGCCGCCGAAGAAGCCGATCCACGCCTCGCGCGCCTCTCCGCTGAAGGAGAGTGAATACTTCAGCGCGCTGGCGGCCCGCGTCAACGCCTCGCCGCGCCGGGAAGTGCTGCTCTTCATCCACGGCTTCAACTTCAGCTTTGCCGAGGCTGCCGAACGCACCGCCCAACTGCAATACGACCTCGACTTTGAGGGTCCGGCGGTGTTTTACAGTTGGACCTCCCGGGCCAGCGTCCGCCCCAGCCGGTACCGGGACGACGAAAAAAATTTAGAGGCCGGCCTGGAGTTGCTGGTGAGTTTTCTCGGAGACTTGCAACAGCGGGCGCGCCCCGAACGCATCCACGTCATCGCCCACAGCATGGGTGGCCGTGCCCTGGTGCGTGCTTTGGAGCAGATTTCCTTGCAGCCAGGGGGAGCTTCCCGCCCGCGTTTCGGGCAAATCGTCCTGGCCGCGCCCGATATGGACCGCGACGAGTTCATCCGCATGGCGCCGGCTGTCATCCGGATGTCCGAGCGGGTCACCCTGTACGCTTCGGTGGTGGACCGCGCCCTGGCCATCGCCGGGGGCGCCCACAAAGTTCCGCGCGCCGGCGAGTCCGGCGACTCAGTGGTGGTGCTGCCGGGAGTGGATACCGTGGACGTCTCCGCGGTGGGCGGGGGCTGGTTCACCATCGGCCACGCCTACTACGGAGAAAACCGCTCCGTGCTCGCCGATATTTACCAGCTCCTGCACAACAACGCCCCGCCGGAGAAGCGCTTCGGACTCTTCCGCATGCCCCACAAGGACGGCCACTACTGGGCGTTCCGGCGGTGAACGCATGCATAGAATGAAAAGCTGCCGGCGATAGGCAGCGCCCTCCGGCTTAATTGCCACACTACTCGTCTTGTGTGACGAATTGAACGGCATACTTCAACGTAATTCGCCTAACTAGACTACTAATAATAAAGTTATATATTCGCCATTTGTGGCGAATAAATTGACTATTTGGCTTTAAGTAGCCATAATTGACGTGTTATGAATAACTCAAGACACGTCACAGCCGAGGCGCTCCTCAGCGAGTTAGGAGGGCGGCTAGCCCGAGTTCGTCTAGACCTAAACCTGACCCAGGCCGAACTCGCCGAGCAGGCTGGGGTCTCGAAACGCACAGTGGAGCGGTTGGAATCGGGGGCGGTAGCCACTCAGCTATCGGGCTTTATCCGCGTGTGCCGTGCGCTCGGTCTCCTTGAACGATTCGATGCGCTGATCCCTGAATCCTTGCCGAGCCCGATTGTGCAACTGAAGCTACGCGGCAAGCAGCGTCGGCGGGCCTCTTCAGCCAAAACCCCTGACCGTCCCGCTAAGAAATGGGTGTGGGGAGATAGGTCATGACGACACTTGCGAAGGTGCAACTCTGGGGGCGGGCCATCGGGGCAGTCTCGCTGGAAGACGGAAAAGACTACGCACTATTCCAATATGACCCGGCATTCGCGAGCAGCGGGATCGAGGTTTCGCCTATCACGATGCCGCTCAGTGATCGCGTGCATGTTTTTCCTGATCTTCCCCGCAACACTTTTCACGGTCTCCCGGGTCTAGTGGAAGATTCGCTACCGGATAGGTTTGGCAACACTTTGATCGACGCCTGGTTGGCGACACAGGGAAGGACGCCAGAGAGCTTCAACGTGGTTGAACGGCTTTGCTACACCGGCGCACGGGGTATGGGCGCGCTGGAATTCGTGCCGGCCACGGGACCCAGGCCGAAGCGTGCCAAGAAGATCGAGATTGATTCCTTGGTCAGGCTAGCGTCCGAAGTCCTCAGCCATCGTATCGACCTGCAAGCGTCGTTCGCAGATAGAAACAAGGGTGAGGCTTTGAAGGACCTCCTGCGCGTTGGCACCTCCGCCGGCGGTGCGCGGGCCAAGGCTGTTATCGCATGGAACCGGAACACCAATGAGGTGCGCTCGGGGCAGATTCCGGCGGGGGAGGGTTTCGACTACTGGCTGCTGAAATTCGACGGCGTCGCCGGCAATAAGGACAAAGAGCTGGAAGACCCAGAAGGCTACGGCGCCATTGAGTACGCGTACTCTCTGATGGCGAAGGCAGCGGGCGTGACTATGACCGAGTGCCGCCTGTTCTCCGAAAGCGGCAGGCGGCACTTCATGACCCGGCGCTTTGATCGCCTTGAAGGCGGCGAGAAACTGCACATGCAGTCCCTGGGCGCCCTGGCTCATTTCGACTTCAACAGCTCGGGGTTGTATGCCTATGAGCAGGCGCTGCTCATCCTTCGCCAGCTCAGGCTGCCGGCGAGCGCTGTCGAAGAGCAGTTTCGGCGGATGGCGTTCAACATCATCGCCCGCAATCAGGACGATCACGTCAAGAACATCGCGTTCCTGATGGACAAAGCGGGGAACTGGTCGCTCTCGCCGGCTTTCGACGTTTCCTACAGCTACAACCCGACCGGCAATTGGACCGCAAGCCACCAGATGACGATGAATGGCAAGCGCGACGAATTTACAATGGACGATTTCCGCGCATGTGCCAAGAGCGCCTCGATGAAACGTGGTCGCGCCGAGTCGATCCTTGATGAGGTGCGCGCGGCCGTGGTGAAATGGCCGGACTACGCGCGCACCGCTGAAGTGATGGACACGTGGCGCGAACAGATTCAGCAGAATCTTCGGCTTGATTTGCGGCGCGCATGACGCTGCACCCGCGTCTGGCTAGCTCGCCCCTCCCTCCACGTCCAGCTGGGCGCTCGCGGGATCGTGGGGGATGGGTAACCCAATCACTTCGCTGCGGCGGTGGCGCGGCGCAATTCTTCGAACCAATTCAACACCACATGGATGCCGCCCCGAGCGGTGGTTTCGTCGCGGATCATCACAAATCTGCGGCCATCGCGGGTCACGCCGTAATTGGGGATGGTGACATTCAAGCCGTAGAAGTAATCTCCCGTGAAGAGTAGCCGCGGCTTGGAGGCGCTGAACCCGCCGGCCTCCGCAATGTCTGCGACCATCATTCTTTCGCCAAAGCGGTAGTAGAGGCGGCGACCATCCGCACTCCACAGTGGGTGAGTGCCGCCATCGGTGGAAATCTGCCACTTGCTGCCCGGATTGGGATAAGAAGTCACATAGATTTCACGCTGGCCGGTTTCATCCGAAACGTAAGCCAGATAGCGGCCGCTGGCAGAGAACTGGCCACCACCCTCAAACGCCGGCGAGGTCAGGAAGGGGCGGATTTCACGCTTGCCATGGATACTGAGGATGTAAATATCTCCCGCGGTCCTGGCATTGAGCGCCAAAAAGGCCAGCGCGGTCCCATCCGGTGCGAACGACAACGGAGTCTTCCAGACCGGTGGGTCACTGACCAGCACTTCGGGCGAGCCACTGCCATCGGAACGCTGCCACACGATGTCGGTGCCGGAGGTATAGGCGATGCGCTCTCCGTTTGGAGTCCAGGCGGGAAAGGGGATGCCGGAGGCGGGCAACGCGAATCGTGAATAGGACTCCCGGGCCAGGTCCATAATCCAGAGTTGGCCGCTATCGGTGGTTAGCAGCCGCCGCTCATCGGGCGAGAGCCGCGCCGAAGAAAAGCCGCGCGACGCTTCCGTGAGGACCTTCTCTTTCCCGTCTTGATCCACCCACACCAGTTTTGCCCACCGCTTGGTGACGTACACCAGGACACCGGTGTCCGAGAGAGCCAGCTTGACTCCACCGTCTTGCCCAAAAAACACCTCATCCATCGCTTTGGTGACCGGCCCGGTCACCTCCAACCGGCCGGCATCAAAGGGCGCTGCCAGCAGCGCCCCTCCGCGCAAAAACAGCAGATGGCCTGTGGGAGAGTAAATGGGGCAGGAGCCGTCCTGGATCAGAACTTTTCTTTGTCCAGTCTTGAAGACCAGGGCTTCGATGGTCGCTTCCGTTCCTTGCTCGGGCCAGCGGGTAAAAAGAACCGCGTTGCCTTGGGGAAGAATCAGTGGCCAAAGATGGCCCGCTTCCCCTTGGTCTGGGGCAAGGTGGGTCAACGGACGGGCAGTTCCTCCGGAGGCGGAAATCTCTAGCAATCCGGCGCCCATACTGGCCAGAACAATTCGGTCGTCCAATCCCCAGCTCCCGCCAATGGCCAAGGGCCCATCCCCCAGCGTCAGCAGCGTCCCGTCGGCCACCGAAACTTTTTTGATCTTCCGGTCGGAGGTGGTGAAACCGATCCACTTGCCATCCGGGGAGAAAAAGTGCGATCGCACCAGGGTCGCGCCGCGAACCGGCTGGGCCTCAATTTGATCGAGGCGGCGGATGTGGAGTTGTGACAGTCCGGACTCTGTGGCCACAAAGGCGATGGTTCTTCCATCCGGGGAAATGGAAAACACGCGTCCCGTAGTGAGGTCGGCGGGGATGTTGAGCGTGAACCGCGAAACGCCGCGGGCTGGTTCCGGCTTTCTCAATTGCGGGACGAGAACTAAGACGCTGAGGGCCATCGCCAGGAGCAGAGGAAGCACCCAGCCCCAGTGCCAGCGGCCCGGGGCTTTGGTTTCGGCGGACTCAGCCATGGGCCCGGCGGAATCTTCTTCCAACTCCAGCCGCGCATCGCCGATGTCGCGCAGACGGCGTTTTTCATCTTTGGTCAGACAGCGCTGCAGCAGCTCGCGGATACGCCGGGGCACGCCCTGGGGAAGCATGGTCCAATCCGGCTCGGCGCGCACCACGGCTGCCATGATGTCGGTGGTAGTTTCACCCACAAACATCTGATGGCCGGTAAGCATTTCGAACAGCACCACGCCAAACGCCCAGATATCCGCGCGACGGCCAACCGCTTTGCCTTTCGCCTGCTCCGGCGACATGTACGCCGCCGTACCCAGGATCACGCCCATTTTCGTGGCCGCCATGCTGATAGTCGGCGAGCTGGAAACGTCCTTCTGCGCGCTCTCACCTTCCAGCGCCTTGGCCAGACCAAAGTCGAGCACTTTCACTTTGCCGTCGGAAGTGAGCTTGATGTTGGCAGGCTTCAGGTCGCGGTGGATCACGCCTTTTTCGTGGGCGTACTCCAGGGCTTCTGCGACTTGCCGGGCGATGGGCAGCGCTTCGTCCAGTGGAATGGGCCCCTGGAGGATGCGCTGGGCCAGGGTGGGACCTTCCACCAGTTCCATCACCAGCGCGTGCGAGTCGCCGAATTCTTCGAGTCCGTGAATGGTGGCGATGTTGGGATGATTCAACGACGCCAGCAATTGCGCCTCGCGCTGGAAGCGTTGCATGCGCTGGTCATCTTGCGCAAACGCCGCGGGCAAGACTTTCAGGGCCACGTCGCGCCCCAGTTTGGAATCGGTGGCGCGATACACCTCGCCCATCCCGCCGGCGCCGAGCTTGGCAGTGACCCGATAGTGCGCAATGGTCTGTCCAATCATTTATCGGTTGTGGCGGCATCGTAAGTGCCGCTGAACGCGGTGTCAACTCATCACAAGTTGAGCCGGTTTGCGGGCGTGAGGCCGCCGGGGCGGCCGGGAGCCCACAGGCGAAATCCTGAGCCTGGCGGCAGCGGGCGAAGGATCTGAAAAAAAGCTGGTCGGGGCGGGCAGATTCGAACTGCCGACCCCCTGCGCCCAAGGCAGGTGCGCTACCAGGCTGCGCTACGCCCCGACCCTCTGATTGTAGCCCATCATTTCCCGCCGCCAGAAGCTGCGCTTCTACCCACGCACCATCCGATACAGCAGCAGGAGCACCATCACCGGGAGCGACAGCAGCGCCACGGTCGCCAGCAGCAGTAGCGCCAGGAAGGCGTAATCATGCAGCGTATGGCGGCGCTCGCTGCCCGCGGAATACTTCTGCAGCAGCTCCACGTTCCGCCGATTGGCCTTCCAGGCTACGTCGAACAGGTCGCCCGCGACCGGAATCGAGCCCGCCACCGTATCCAGAGCGACGTTGACCAGCATGCGCAGCAGCGCCACGCGCGGCAGCCCGCGCTGCCACGCCGCATGCAGGATCAGCATGGAAGCCATGCCCGCCAACAGGTCGCCCACTCCCGGCAGCAGTCCCGCCAGCGCGTCCAGCCCGAAGCGGACGTTGGTGCCGGGGACGCGGAAGGCTTCGTCCAGCCAGGTCGCCAGCCCGTCCAGCTGCTCGTCGCTGAGCGTGGACCGAGTGGCCCGCGGCTCCGCTCCCGGCGCGATGATTTCCGGTTCCAGCTTTTCGGCCATGAGGGCCAGACTAACACTCGCTTGTCATTTTGAGCCCGCCGCCGGCGGGCGAAGAATCCTGCGACCGACAATGCGGATGCCGCCCAGAGGGAGAGTCCCGCCGGAACTGGCTAGTGCCGATCCAACTTGTTTCCTCTAAGCAGGCTGGCGAATCCGGCAAGGTGGTTGCGACAGAATCTCGTTTCCTGTCGGTCAATTTGGTTGGAACGGCACTAGAATGAACGGCCATGCCCAGCGTTCGCGCCGCGGTGATGGTTGCGCCGCACCAGCCCGTGGAACTCCAGGAATTTCCGGAGCCCGATCTCGAAGCGAATTCCGCGCTGCTCGCGGTGGAGTGCAGCGAGGTCTGCGGCACCGATGTCCATCTCAGCCACGGGCAACTGGCGGGCGTGCCTTATCCCATCATTCCCGGGCACGTCTCGGCCGGAAGGCTGGCCAAGATTCGCGGCCAGGTTCTGGATCTTGCAGGCGCACCGCTGCGCGAAGGCGACCGCGTAACCTTCCTGGACGTACACGCCACCTGCAACGCCTGTTGGTACTGCCTGGTGGCCAAGGCCAGCACACGCTGCCCCAGCCGCAAGGTGTACGGCATCACCTACGGGGTGGAGGACGGCCTGTGCGGCGGCTGGGCGGAAAAGCTCTACCTGAAGCCGGAGACACGCCTGCTGCGGCTCGGCGATCTCACACCCGCCGCTTTCATGCAAGGAGGATGCGCGCTGCCCACGGCCATCCACGCGCTGGAGCGGGCCGCAGTCGCCCTCGGAGACACGGTGCTGGTGCTGGGCGCGGGGCCGGTGGGGATCTCGCTGGCGATCCTGGCGCGGCTTTCCGGAGCCGAGCGCGTGCTGTGTATTGGTGCGCCGGATGGCCGGCTGAAGGTCGCCGCGCAGTTTGCCGACGCCACGCTTGATTTCATGAACTTTACCGCGGAAGAACGCCTGCAATGGGTGCGTGATCACAGCGGCGGGCGCGGAGCCGACGTCACCATCGAAGCCACCGGCTCGCCCTCGGCGGTAGTGGACGCCTTCGCCTACGCTCGCGACGCTGGCCGCGTGGTCATTGTGGGTCAGTACACCAACGCCGGCGATGTCACCTTCAACCCCCACCTGCTCAACCGCAAACATCTCACCGTGTGTGGCTGCTGGGGATCGGACTTCTCGCACTTCTACCGCGCCGTCCAAGTGCTGTCGAGCCCCGGGCGCGCACAGCAATGGGAGCGTCTGGGTGCGCAGGTCTACGATCTCGCCGGAACCAACCAGGCGCTCGCCGACGTGGCTGCCGGTACGGTGGTGAAGGCGCTGGTGCGACCGTAGGATCGTGTCAGGGCGGGCGGAACCGGGCGGGTCGCCCGCTTCCACACGGATCTGGCGGCGACAGGTCAAAGACCCGTCGCTACAGGAGCGCGCCAGGCATATAATTCCTCTTCGTATGCGGCCGCTGCAATACGCTGTTGTGGCCTATGTCCGGAGCCCGGTGGGGCGCTTTGTGGAGGCGCTGCGCCGCGAGGTCTATCCCGAGCACGGGCATCTGCCCGCGCATCTCACGCTGCTCCCGCCGCGCTGCCTGAACGGCAGCGAGGAAACCGCGCTCGAAACCCTGGGACAAATCTGCGCCGCGGTGGAACCCTTCGAAGTCAGCACCAGCGAGGTGGAGAGTTTTGTTCCGGTCACGCCCACGGTGTTCATCCGCGTGGAAGAAACCGTGAAAATGCGCGAGCTGCACGACCGCTTGAACGCCGGTGTTTTCCTGTGCGAGGAACAGTGGCAATACCGCCCGCACCTGACCATCGTCAAGCTGGCCAGCGACCTGCAGGCCCAGGCCTCGCTCGATCTTTCGCGCCAGCGCTGGCAGCTCTATCACGGCCCCCGGCAGATCACCGTGGACGAACTCACCTTCGTCCGCGAAGGCCCCCAAAACCGCTGGATTGACCTGGCCCCCATCCCTCTCGGGCGCGCCCTGGCTCAGACCCGTAAGTAGTCGTCAGTCTAAGGAAGCTAACTCCTTCCATATCAATCGCTTAGCCAGAACAAAAAGTGACTAAAGTACATGCCCTCATTCGTTCTTGCAAAGTGAACTTCCAGGACGCTAAACCTTATGCTACGCAACCGTGCAGGTCAGAGGGCGCGGTTGCCGGGGCCTCCTCCCCCAGCAGTTCTAGAGGCCTGCGGCCGGAAGGTCGCAGAGAATTGAGGAAACATGCATCTCGGAGTTCATGGCACGGGATATCTGGGAACGGTGGTTTCGGCCTGCCTGGCCGACTTCGGCCTGCCGGTCACTTGCTTCGACCAGGACGAGCAGCGCGCGCTGCGCATGGCCGAAGGCAGCCTGAACTATCACGAAAAGAATCTGACGGACATGGTGCGGCGCAACGTGCGCGCCGGCCGGCTTACGTATTGCACTGACCTGGCGTCATTCTCGCGGCGCGCGAATGTGATCTTCCTGGCGGAAGACACGCACCGCTACATCGAGGAGGTAGCGCTGCAGATTGCGGCGGGGGCCAATCCCGGCTCCATCCTGGTGGTGGTGACGCCGGTGCCGGTGGGCACGGCGATGCGCATCCAGTCCCGCATTCAGGCAGCGGGCATCCAGATGACGGTGGTGTCGCATCCGCTCTTTCTTACCGACGGCTGCGCGGTCGAGGACTTTAACTGGCCGGATCGTATCCTGCTGGGCACCGCTTCCTCCGACGCCGTTCTGGCGATGAAGGAAATCTACCGGCCGCTGCTCATGCGCGGCGTCCCGGTGATCGTGACCAGCATGCAGACGGCGGAACTGGTGCGCGAAGCCTCCACCGCATTCGTGGCCACCAAGATCGCGTTCATCAACGAGCTGGCCACGCTTTGCGAGCGCGTGGAAGCCGACGCCGTCGAAATGGCCATGGCCCTGGGCCTGGACAAGCGCATCGCTCCTCGCTGCCTGCAGCCGGGCGCGGGCTTCGGCGGCGCCTTCGTGGAAAACGAGATGGAAGCGCTGGAGCAGCTGGCCTTCGGCAACGGGGTCTCGCTGCGGGTGCTGGGCGCCGCCCGCGAAGTCAATCAGGGAATGTCGGGCCGCATTGCCGACAAGATCTCCCTGCTGCTGGAATCGGTTCCCGGCAAGGAAGTCTCGATTCTCGGCCTGGCCTTCAAACCGCACACCAATTCAGTGGCGTCGTCGTCGTCCATCCAGCTTGCCAAGCGCATGCTGACCGCAGGCGCGCGGGTGCGCGCTTACGACCCGGTGGCCATCCCCGAGGCCAAGGTGGAGTTGAACGGACAAGTGCGTTACTGCGAGTCGGCTTACCAGGCGGCGGAGAATGCTGACGTGCTGGTAGTGGGAACCGCCTGGCCGGAGTTTCGCAGCTTGGATTTTGAGCGTATCAAGCGCAGCCTCAAGCGCGCCCTGGTGGTGGACACCAAGAACCTGCTGGACGGCGTCTACCTGCGCGCGCTGGGCTATGAGTACGTCGGTGTCGGCAGAGGCTGAAGCATCCGAGAGCCCTTCTGGCGGACGTACAGGGACGCGCGCGGAGAGTTTCCGCCCGTCCCAAACGAACCACACGCGGACGCGCGCAGATGAGTTTCCGCCCGCCCGCGTTTTTGTTTCCAGTCGTTAGTCGTCAAGCGTTTCCTCCCTCCTACCCCCTTCCTCCTCCCTCCTGCGCCCGCTGCTATAATCGTTCCTGCAACGGTGGGCGTAGCTCAATTGGTGGAGCACCGGACTGTGGCTCCGGACGTTGTGGGTTCAAGTCCCATCGCCCACCCCAGCACCCGGACACGCTCGCGGAGCGCTTGCTCTCTTTCTCCCACTTTAGGACGCCTCTTCGGGGCGTTTCTGCTGTATCCACTAGAATATGTGGCGCGGTCCCGCAGAGCGGGACCGCGCGCCTTTCCAGATGACATTCCTACCGCGCTTCGCAGGCTGGCTCACCATCCGGCGCGTCCGCCGGCACGCCCTGCTTCTGGGCGTTTGCGTGTGGATGGCCTATGCCCTCACCCTGGCCACGCCCGGCCTGCGCGACCGCACCGGCAAACTGAAGGGCACCGACTTCCTGCATTTCTACACTTTGGGCTCGCTGGCGCTGGAGGGCCGCAGCGATGCCCTCTACGACGCCCGGGCGCAAGCGGAACAATCCGAGCGTCTGGTGCCCGAGTCGAAGGGCTTCTACTTCCTGCCGATTTATGGACCGCAGGTGGCGCTGCTGTTCTCACCCCTGGCCCAGCTCTCCTATGGCTGGGCGGCGCTGGTCTGGATATCAGCCAGCATCCTGCTCTACGCCTTCTGTTGCCGAGCGGTGTGGAAACGCTGCCCCTCGCTCGCAGCGCACGGCGGGATGATCGCTCTGCTGGCTCTGGCTTATCCCGCATTTTTCAATCTCGTCGCCCATGGGCAGACCTCGGCGCTGGCGCTGGTGTGTTTTACCGCTGCCGGGCTTGCGTTCCCAAGAGAGAAGCCGTTCTACGCCGGGCTGGCCATCGGCATGTTGATCTACAAGCCGCAGCTTGGGCTTGCCGCAGCATTCGTTTTCGTCTTGGCGCGCGAGTGGCGAGTGGTGGCGGGAGCGGTGCTCGCCGCCGCCGCCCAGATCGCCCTGGCCTGGGCGTATTTTGGCTCCGCCGTCATGGAGAACTACTGGCAGGCGCTGCGCCGGCTGGGTGAGTCTGCACCTGTGCTCGAACCCAAGCTCTACCAGATGCACTCTCTGCGTTCCTTCTGGATGCTGCTGCTTCCCTGGGAGCCGGTGGCGCGCGTGCTCTATGTGGTCAGCGCGGGCATGATCTTGTGGTGGGCGCTCTCCGCGTGGCGAAGCCGCGCGCCCTTGCCGCTGCGCTATGCAGCCTTTCTTCTCGCCACCGTTCTGGTGGCACCCCACCTGACCGTCTACGATCTGGTGATTCTGGTTCCCGCCCTGCTGTTCCTGGGCGACTGGGCGCTGGCGAATCCGCAGCACCCGGCCTCGCCGCCGATGCGCGCGCTGCTTTACCTGTGCTACGCGCTCCCGCTGCTGGGCGTGGTGGCGGAGTTGACGCACGTGCAGTTGTCGGTGGTTGCGATGGCTGCCCTGGCGTGGACCATGAGGCGCACCCTGCGCCCGGCAGAAACCACGTAGCCCAGCCGCCCTCGGCTGGGCAGCGAGAGCATCGCCTCACCGTGAAATTGTCATCCCGAGCAAGCGCGACCGAGTCCGGAGCGTAGCGCAGGACGAGGGAGCGCGAGTCGAGGGATCTCGGTTTTTCGCTTGCGAAGCTCTGCTTCAGTTAATCGAGCACGATCCCGGCCCGCGCGGATCCCCGCAGGTGCCGCAGGGCGCCGAAGCGGACGGGCGGAACGCTGGCGTTTTCTTCCCGGCCCGCACGGCGAACACGGAAAGCTGCTGTTCCAGCTTGCGCCCCTGGCACGAGGGACACTGCGGCCGGCCCGAGCTCGATCTCGATCCATGCACGATGGATTCGAAGCGGTGGGAGCAATCCTTACAAACAAATTCAAAAATGGGCATGCTGCGCTGCTTTCTGTAACCACCTTATCATCGGCAAGCGCCTCCCGCAATCCCACGCCGTCCCTGTAGCGCCCCGACGTGTCGGGGCCGGCGTTACACCCCGCGCCGCAGCGCCCGTAGAATCAAGGATAGAACTGGCATGAGTCGTCTAACTTTTCCCACCGAACCCTTCGTGCCCCGCCTGGGGCTTTCCGGCCCGCACCGGCAAACGCTGGCCAGCGTTCTGCTGCCGCGCCGGAACCAACTGCCTCCGCCCGAAGAGCGCCGGTTCCGCGTGGAGGAGGGCGCGCAAGTGCTCTGCCACTGCCACTGGCAGCCGCAGCCCGCGAGCACGCTGACGGTGGTGCTGGTGCACGGACTGGAAGGTTCCAGCAGTTCGCAGTACATCCTGGGCACCGCCGGCAAGTGCTGGGCTGCGGGCTGGAACGTGGTGCGCATGAACATGCGCAATTGCGGCGGCAGCGAGCACCTGGCGCCCACGCTCTACCATTCCGGCATGTCGGGCGACGCCGGCGCCGTCGCCCTCAGCCTGATTCGCGATCACCGGCTGCAACGTCTTGCCCTCGCCGGTTTTTCCATGGGCGGCAATCTGGTGCTCAAGCTGGCGGGCGAGTGGGGCAGGGAAGCGCCGCCGGAAGTGGTGGCCTTCGCCGCGGTGTCGCCGGCCGCCGACCTGGCGGCCACTGCCGACGCTATCCATCTTCCCCAGAACCGGCTCTACGAATGGAATTTTCTTCGCGGACTCAGCGCGCGCCTTGGCCGCAAGGCCCGCCTGTTTCCAGACCGCTTTGAGGCCCGTGGCGTGGATCGGTTCCGCAGCATGCGCGACTTCGACCAGCGGGTCACGGCGCGCTACAGCGGCTTTACCGGCGCCGACGACTACTACGCCCGTTCCAGCGCCGCGCGGGTGCTGGACCGCATCGCGCTGCCCACGCTCGTCCTCCATTCCCTGGACGACCCTTTCGTTCACCTGCGGCCCGAAACCCGCGCCCGCCTGCGAGCCAATCCCAGCATCACCTACGTCGAGACCGAGCACGGCGGCCACTGCGCGTTCCTTGCTCCCCCCGACGGTTACGACGGCCGCTGGGCCGAGCGCCAGATTGTGGAGTTCCTAAGGGCCATCGTGTGATCGGGCCATCGTGTGATCGGTAGAGACCCGCCGCGGCGGGCTTGCCAGGTCTCGTCCAAGCGCCGTAGGCGCGGCGTATCGTAGCCCAGCGCTTCAGCGCTGGGTGGGCTGCACCATACCGACAAGTCCCGTAGGGACGATGCAGACTGGCTAGGATTTCCGCACAAAAAATGCAACCATAGGCGTGTGCAGGTTGAGCCGCTTTGCGGGCGTCTGAGTCCCGCTCTGCGGGACGAAATCCCGAGCGTAGCGAGGGACCTTGCAGTCCGATTCCACGATCGAACTGGACGCACAGTCCGACCGCCTCGAGGTGCCATGGGCGGCCGCCGACGGAAAGGTGCGCTACTACGATCTCCGGCGGCAGCCCGAGTTGCTGCTCAACATCGAGGAAGCCCGCCACCACCACGAGCTGGGCGAGTTTCTGGCGGCGGTCAACTCCCGGGCCTCCATTCTCGAGACCGCCAAATGCGATGCCTGGGCGTCGAACGAAATCAGCGAAGAGGAGCGCATCTACGGCGCGCCCTGGAAGTTTGGCTCCTACGTAGACCTGATCTTCAGCGAGGACGGCGCGCGGGTTTCACTGGAGCGGCATCAGGAACTGGCCGACGATGCCTCGCGCCTGTTGCGCCGCGCTCCGGAAATTCCCGCTGCCGCCGAGTTCGTGATCCGCCGCTGCTTCTACCACCGCCCGCCCGGACCCGACCCGCGGGAAGGCTTCTACGTCACGTTTTATCTCTACGGATACGGCGACGACCAGCCGGACGCCCAGCGCCGCTGGGGCATCGCCCTCAAGGTGGTGGAGAACCTGCTCCTGCAACTCTCCGCCACTTACCGCCAGGCCGCGCGCGAAGTCTGAGTCTCCAAGGGCTATGGGGCTCGGTTGGCATCCTCGGAAAAGCAAACCCGAGATCCCTCGGCACGCCCTCTCCCGCAAGGCGGGATCGGGCGGCTCGGGATGACAAACGAAAGAAGGGCTGTGAAACGCCGGGCTGAAGCCCGGCTCTCCCACCGGCGGAGGATGACAACAGACCCAGCCAAGAGCCAAGAGCTAAGAGCTAAGAGCCAGAGCTAAGAGCTAGTCCCTCACGATCAGCGTCACTGGCAGGGTTTTTGTGAAGTTGGCGCCGGTGGCGGTGATGGTGATGTTGTACGTGCCCGCCGGAGTGCGCGGGCCGGAGAAGGCGCAGGACAATCCTCCCAGAGACAGCGCCGCAAGCGCCAGCAGTGCTCCCAGGCCGGCGCGCAGCTTGCGCCTGCGGCCGCCGCGTCCCATCAGCAGCATGGCAACCAAGCCCATGCCCGCGCCGCCAAAAAACGACGCATGGGTCGGCGCGGAAGGCCGCAGCGAAGCGCTGGGCGAGCCTGCCGGGCCCGTGGTCTGAACGGTCAGCACGGAAGTGGCGGGGCTCGATCCGGGCGTCACCGACGACGGCGTGAAGGTGCACGTGGAAAGCGGCGGCAGCCCGGAGCAGGAAAAGGTTACTGGGGTGGTGACCGGGTCCAGGGTAGGAGCGATGGTCAGGTTAAAGCTGGCGCTGAAGCCGGCGACGCATTCGAAGCAGCACTCCACCGTGGTCAGGGTAAAGTCCTGGCTGTCGTCGTCGGTGATGGTGCCTGTGCCCGAACCATCGACCAGGGTAGCGTTCAACGGCAAGGAGAGACTGACGGTGAAGGTTTCGTCCGGCTCAGTCGTGGTGTCGCCCACGATGGGAACCAGGATGGGGAGGGTAGCCGTCATGGGCGGGATCATCAACGTGCCCGTGGTCAGGGTGTAGTCGCCGGGCTGCATGGCCGAGCCGTCCAGCGTGGTGAAGTCCACCGAAACCGGAAGGCCACTGGCCGCCGACAGGCTCACCGTGAAGCTGGCGTCGCTGGTGCCGGCGCTGCCTTCGGTGACGGTTACGTCGCTGATGGAGAGCGTGGGGGTGGGGTCATCGTCGGTGATGGTGCCCGCGCCCTGGCTGTCGAGAATGGTGGCGTTCATCGCGTTCGACAGGTCCACGGTAAAGGTTTCGTTCAGCTCGTCGAGGGTGTCGCCGTTGACGATGACCGTAACCGGTTCGGAGACATCCGTGGGAATGAAGGTGACCGTGCCGGTGCCCGAGACGAAGTCGGTGCCGCTGGCGGTGACTCCGTTGGTCATGAAGTCCACGGTGACGGTGGAGCCGCTGGCTTGCGCCAGACTGACGGTGAAGGTAGCGTTCACCGTGCCGGCGTTGCCTTCGGTGACGCTCACATCGTCGATGGAGATGGTGACCCCGTCGTCGTTGCTGATGGTGCCCACGCCCTGCACGTCGGCGATGGTAGCGTTGCTTGGCAGGCTGAGGTCGACGAAGAAAGTTTCGTTGGGCTCCGTCGTTAGGTCGCCCAGCACAGGGACATTGATGGGCGCGGTCAAAGTCCCCGCAGGAATCATCACCGTTCCTGTGGTCAGCGTGTAATCGGAGGGCTGCGTGGCGGAGTTGTCGTTGGTGGTGAAGTCCACACTCACATTCAGCCCGCTCAGCGCCGACAGGCTCACCGTGAACATGGCGTTGCTGGTGCCGGCGGCGCCCTCGGGCACGGTCACGTCGTTGATGGACAAGGTGGGTGTTGGGTCATTGTCGTTGATGGTGCCAACTCCCTGGCTGTCGATGAGCGTGGCATTCATGGCGCTCGAAAGGTCCACGGTAAAGGTTTCGTTCAACTCGTCGAGCAGGTCGCCATTGATGGTTACGGTGACTGGCTCGGTGACGTCCGTCGGCATGAAGGTGACGGTGCCGGTGTTGCCCACGAAATCGGTCCCACTGGTGGCGGTAACGCCGTTGGTCATGAAGTCCACGGTGATGGTGGCCACACTGGGCGCGGACAGCGAAACCGTAAAGGTGGCCACGCTGGTGCCCGCGTCTCCCTCGGTCACGGTGAGGTCGTTGATGGAGATGCTGGGCGTCACCACCAGGGGCCGCAGGAACACGTCCGATGCGCCGCTGTTGGTGTCCAGGCCGGCGGGCGTCAGGCTGGAGGAACCGCTGTCGAACGCCACCGTGCTGCCGTCGCGACTGAGGGCGATGTTCGCGCCGCTGGCGGCAGCCGTTCCCGCGCTGTTCAGGTCTATAAGAGTGGTCGTACCGGCCGTCAGGTCCCGCGCGTAGACGCTAACCGGCGCCCCTGCGGGCGTGGTCAGGTCGGAGGCGCCACTCTGAAACACCACGACTTGGCCGCTGTCATCCAGCGCCACAGCATCAAAGAATCCCGGGTTCGCCGAGGCTGCATTGCCGGCGGAAGTTCCGGCGCTGTTCACGCTGGCGAGTGTGGTTGCTCCGGCCGTCAGGTTGCGCACAAAAACGTCCCAGCCGAAGATGCCGTTGGTATCGGCCAAGGTCACCAGGTCCGTCGCGGTGCTGACAAAGGCGACCACGCTGCCGTCGCTGTTGAGAGCCGGGCTTACGGTGGTTCCGATGGCGGTTGCGCAGCTGGTGCCGACCCCGCTGTTTCCACTGGCGGTGCCCGCACTATTGATGCTGGCCAGGAAGGTGACGCCTCCCGCGAGGTCGCGCACGAAGACGTCGCAGTTGGTGCTGGCGTCGGGAGAGACTAGGTTTGTAGCCTCGCTGAGGAAAGCCACCCGGCTGCCATCCGAGCTGATCGAGGGCGCGGTGGAGCGGATATTGCCGCTGGCGGTGCCGGCGCTGTTCAGGCTCACTAGGGCAGTGCTGCCCAGCGTGAGGTTGCGCACAAAAACATCCTGGCCGCCGTTGGTATCGGGCGTCGCAACCAGGCTGGTAGCGAAACTTACAAAGGCCACTTTGGTACCGTCGCTGCTGAGGGTGGGGTGTATAGAGAGACCGTTGCCGGCCGCTGTGCCGGCCGTGTTCACGCTGGCCAGGGAAGTAGTTCCTGCCATCAGGTCCCGGACGAATATGTCGGTTGAGAAATTGGTGTCGGTAAGGCCCGTGAGGTTGCTGGCTTCGCTGGCGAAGGCGATGCGGTTGCCGTCGTCGCTGATGGCCAGGTAGTGGGCGCCAAAGCCCGTGCCGGAGGTGGCGTTCCCACTGTCGGTCCCGGCGGCGTTCACACTCACCAGCGTGGTGGTGCCCGCCCCCAAGTCGCGTACGAAGACGTCGTTGGTGTTCGCGCCCCCGTTGGTGTCGGTGGCGACCAGGTCGCTCGACAGGCTGACAAAAGCTACCTTGGTGCCGTCGGCGCTGATCACCGCATCATTCACGACGCCTTGATTGCTGGCGGCCGTTCCTGCGGCATTCACGCTGACCAGCGTGGTGGTGCCCAGCAGGGTGTCCCGAACAAAGATATCGGCAAGGCCGTTGGTGTCGGGAATGGGCGTGAGGTCAGTGGCGAAGCTAAGAAATACCAGAAAGCGCCCGTCGGCGCTGAGGCACTGACGCACTGCCAGACAGCCGGGTAACCCGACGACGCCCACGGCCATGAACGAGCCCGCGTTGCCGCTGTTCGTGCCCGCGTCGTTGATGCTCACCAGCGGGCTGGGCGGCCCGGCGCCCGGCAGGGTGGGGTCGTCATCGGTAATCGTGCCCACGCCCTGAATGTCCAGGATGGTCGCGCCGGAGGCGTTCGACAGGGAAACGAAGAAGGTCTCGTTGATCTCATCGAGCATGTCGCCGTTCACCGTGACCGTCACCGGCTCGGAGACGTCGGTCGGCATGAAGGTAACGGTGCCGCCGGTAGTGACGAAATCCGGGCCGGCGGCGGCCGTGTTGGGCAGGGTGGTGAAGTCCACCGTCACCGTGGACCCGCTGGGCGAAGACAGGCTGACCGTGAAGTTGGCCACCACCGTTCCGGCGTCGCCTTCAGTTACGGTCACGTCGTTAATGGAAATTCCATCATCGGTGGTGATGGTGCCCACGCCCTGCCCGTCCAGGATGGTGGCGTTGGAAGCCATGGTGAGGTTGACGAAAAAAGTCTCGGTGGGCTCGAAGCTAGTATCGCCGTTGATGGTCACGGTAACCGGCTCGGAGGTGTCGCCGGGCGGGAAGATCACGGTGCCGGTGGCCGTCACGTAATCGGAGTCGGCCAGGGTGGCGGTGTTGTCGAAGGTCTGGAAGTCCACGGTTACGGGATCCAGCATGGGCGCCGACAGGGTGACGGTAAAGGTCGCGGTCGTGGTTCCGGCGTTGGTCTCCGGCACACTCACGTCGTTGATGGAAACCTCGGGCACCACCAGCGGGCGGGTGTACACGTCGGTAAGCATGTTGGTGTCGGTGGGGCCGAGGTCAGAGGAGTCGGTGACGAAGATAACGGTGCTGCCGTCGGCGCTCATAAACGGGAAATCAGCCCCGAAGTTCGAGCCATCCGTCCCGGTGGAGTTGGGATCCTGGAGCGTGGTGGTTCCTGCCCCCAGGTTGCGAACGTAGACGTGTGGCACGCCGGTGACCGCTGGAGTGGTCACCAGATCGGTGCAGCCGCTGGCGAAGGCAAGCATGTCGCTAGCCGTGTTCCAGGACGCATAGTAGACCCCCGTGTCGGCAGGAAAGGACAGGGCCGTGCAGGCGTCGGTTCCGGCGGCATTGATGGTGGCGTAGCTTTTGGCCCCGCCGGCTACCTCATACACCAAAAGGTCCTTAGAGGTGTTGGCGTCGATGACGCCCGCAACCAGGTCGGTGGCGTCGGTTTGGAAGGCAATCCGCGAGCAGTCGGGTGAAACCATCCCGTTTTGCGACCGGGCATTTCCCGTCCCGGTGCCGGCGCTATTGCCACTGACCAGCGTGGTGGCGCCGCCGCTGATGTTGTGGACGAACACATCGGCGCCGGTGAGTCCGCCGCCGTTGAAGTCGGTAATTCCTGCCACCAATTCGGTTGCCGGACCGAAGCACGTAAAGGCCACCAGGTTGCCGTCCTCACTGAACGAACTGACAAAGCAGGAGTCGTTACCCACGCTACCGTCTCCGACGGCCGTAGTTCCGGACGTGTCTAACGTGATGATGCTGGTGATCCCCAGACTCAGGTCACGGACGAATACGTCAAGGCCGCCGGAGAAGACATCGGTGATTCCCGTGACCAGATCGGTGGCCCCGCTGCTGAAGGCCACCTTGGTTCCGTCTGCACTAAGGAACGTCCCTATTCCATTGAACTCGGCGGTGGCGCCGGAAGTGTTCACGTCCACCGGGATCGTGGTTCCCAGCGTGAGATCGCGGACATAAAGGCAGCCTGACACGCCCGTCACCAGGTCGGTGGAAACGCTGTTGAACAGGAACCTGGCGCCATCGGCGCTCCATCTGCGTTCTCCAACCCGATTTTCCAGTTCCACGGGTGCGGCGTTTTGGCAATTCTGCACGGAGGCGCCGAAATTTGATGCCGCCGTCCCCGCGGCGTTGATGCTTACCAGCTCGGTGGTGCCGGCCATGGGCCCGCTGAGGTGGCGCACGTAGACGTCGGCCGCGCCGTTGGCGTCTATCCCGCCGGCGACCAAGTCGTCGGAGTTGCTCTCGAAAGCCACCTTGCTGCCGTCCGGGCTGATGAAAGCCAGCAATCCTCCGAAGTTTCCCGCCGCCGTGCCGGCGAGGTTCACGCTCAGCAGAGTGGTCGTCCCCAGCAGGCGGTCGCGGACGAACACGTCCTGCAGACCGTTGGTGTCGGAAATGGCAGTGAGGTCGGTGGCGAAGCTGATAAACACCACGAAGCGCCCGTCCGCGCTGGTGCTTCTTTCGTGGGTTGCGAAGGTAACGGAGGGGCCGCCGGAAGCGGCGTTGCCGCCGTCGGTGCCGGCGGTGTTAACGCTGACCAGGGAATTGGCGGCCTGCGCCCAGGCGACGGGCGCGCACCCAAGGCACAGGAGGATCACAATCACGCCGAGCAGTAAGTCACACCGCCGGCGCATGGCACCGCCCTTCCTCGTCAGAAGCAAGTCGGCGCGATGAAAACGTCACCCAGCAGGTTGGTGTCGCCGGTGACCAGGTTGTCGGATTCGGAGTTGAAGGCCACCAGCTGTCCGCTGTCGGTGATGAAGGGATCGTTGCTGAACCCGTTGCCCTCCACACTACTGCTGTTCACCGAGACTCGGATGGTGGAGGCGGTGCAGCCGGTGACTCCGGCGCAGATATCGCGCACGAAAATATCGAACTGACCGTTGCCGTCTCCGGTCACCAGGTTGTTGGCCTCGGAGTCAAAGACGACGAAGCGTCCGGTGGCGCTGATCTTGGGGCTGAAGCTGGTGAGGTTGCCGAAAGTTCCGCCCGAGGACACCGACACCATGACCGTGGAGGACGTGCAACTGATGGCGCCCACGCAGGTGTCGCGCACAAAGATGTCGGACTCGTTGCCCAGCGTGTCGACGTCGCCGGTTACCAGGTTGCTGGCAAACGACCCGAAGACCACGAAGCGCCCGTCGTCGGAGATCTGGGGCTCCTCGCTGAAGCTGTTGCCCTCAACGCTCGCGGTGTTCACCGACGCGCGGATGGTGGAGGGCGTGCAACTGGTGGCCCCGATGCATGTATCGCGCACGAAGGCGTCGGTGGTGAAGTTGCCGTCGCCGGTCACCAGATCGTCGGCATCCGACTGGAACGCCACAAAGCGCCCGGTCCCGCTGATGTAAGGTTCGTCGCTGATGCTGAACAAGGCGGATTCCCCGCCCGCACTGTCCACCGAAACCCGGATGGTGGAAGGTGTGCAACTGGTGGCCCCAATGCAGGTGTCGCGCAGGAAGATGTCGCGGCCGAAGTTGGTGTCGGCGGCAATCAGGTCGCTGGCGTCGGAGCGAAACACCACGAAGCGGCCGGTGGAGCTGACTACGGGATCGCCGCTTTCGCTGTCCGGGTCACCTCCGCCGGTGTCCACGGAAACGCGGATCGTAGAAGGCGTGCAACTGGTGGCCCCAATGCAGGTGTCGCGCAGGAAGATGTCGGCCAAGCCGTTGCCGTCGGTCGCGATCAGGTCGGTGGCCTCGGAGCGGAACACCACAAAACGGCCATCGTCACTCATGTACTGATCCGTGCTGCCGCCGTCGGGGTCGCCGCCGCCGGTGTCCACGGAAACGCGGATGGTGGAAGGCGTGCAGCCGGTGGCCCCCCGGCAAGTGTCGCGTAGGAAAATGTCGTCCAACAAGTTGCCGTCGCCGGTCACCAAGTCGGGGGCGTCCGACTCAAAGGTCACGTAACGCCCGTCGGAAGACATGGCTGGTCCCGCGCTCAGCCCCGTAGCCTGGGTTCCGGAGGCGCCCCCCACGCTGGCCCGCTCCGTCACCACCGGCGAGCACGAGCCGATGTTGAAGGTCAGGGTGTTGGAGGTGACCTCGCAATTGCTCACAATGAACACCGGCACCGTCCCGCCTTGGGCGATCAGGCTGGCGGGGATGGTCGCCGTGAGCTGCGTCGAATTGACGAAAGTGGTCTCGCGCAGGCTGTGGTTGAAGCAGATTTCCGATCCGCAATCGCCCCCAGACGCCGGAATGAAGTTCGTTCCGGTGGCGGTGATGGTGAAATCCGATCCTCCGGGCTGAGCGTTGCTGGGCGAGATGGAGAGCAACGTCGGCGTGGGCGTGGAGGTGCTGCTGCTACTGCTGCTGTCGCCGGCACAGCCCAGCCAGAGCACGGAAAAAGCCAGGACCAACACTAACCCTGCGGCGCGTTTCATGCAGCTTCCTCCTGTTCTACAGGCCAGATGAGCAAAGGTTGAAACCCTGATCCTCAAGGTGGTCGACAACCTCCTGTTGCAGCTTTCCGCCACCTGCCGCCCGGCCGCGCGAGCTTGAGAAATTTCCAGCCAAGCGCTTCAGAAGCAGGTCGTCGTGACGAAGATGTCCCTGGTTCCGTTGGTATCACCGCTCACCAGATTGGTGGCGTCGGAGTGGAATACCACGACGGCGCCGTTGTCGCTGATGAAAGGGTCGACGCTCTCCATGTTGCCCTGGGTGCCGCTGCTGTCCACCGAGACCCGGATGGTGGAGGGAGTGCAGCCGGTCACACCGGCGCAGGTATCGCGCAGGAAGACGTCAAAGACGCCGTTGGTGTCGCCGGTGACCAGGTTGGTGGCGTCAGAGTCGTAGGCCACAAAGCGCCCGCTGGCGTTCATCCGGCCGCTAAAGCTGTCCAGGTTCCCCAGAGCGCCGCCGGTGGAAACGGACACGGCGATGGTCGAGGGAGTACAGCTCATGGCCCCGATGCAGGTATCCCGCTGGAAGACATCGCTGGCGCCGTTGGTGTCGCCGGTGACCAGGTTGGTGGAAAACGAGCCGAAGGTCACGAAGCGGCCATCGTCGCTGAGGAAGGCCTCTTCACTGAAGCCGTTGCCTTCCACCCCGCCTGTGGTCACTGATACACGAATGGTCGAAGGCGTGCAGCTCATGGCGCCGATGCAGGTGTCGCGCAGGAAAGCGTCGCTGGTGACGTTGCCGTCGCTGGCCACCAGGTTGTCCGCCAGGGACTGAAACGCGACGAAGCGCCCGGTCCCGCTAACGCGCGGTCCATCACTGTCGAAATTGGCTTCCACGCCCCCGCTGCTCACCGAAACCCGGATGGTGGAAGGCGTGCAGACCAGGGCGCCGATGCAGGTGTCGCGCAGGAAGATGTCATTAGCAAAGTTGGTGTCGCCGGTGACCAAGTTGTCGGCTAACGACTCGAAGACCATAAAGCGCCCGCTGCTGCTGATACTCGGGTTGCCGCTGAAGCCGTTCCCCTCCGCCCCGCCGCTGTCCACCGAGACACGGATGGTGGAGGGCGTGCAGCTCATGGCCCCGATGCAGGTGTCGCGCAGGAAAACGTCGGTGGTGCCGTTGGTGTCGCCGGTCACCAGGTTGGTGGCCTCGGACCGGAAGACTACAAACCGCCCGTCGTCGTTGACGGAAGCATCGGCGTCGTCGGTGGAGGAGGCAGTGCCGCTGTTCCCATTGCCCTGGGCGCCCGCGCTGTCCACGGACACGCGGATAGTGGAGGGAGTGCAGCCGGTCGCTCCCAGACAAGTGTCGCGGAGAAAGATATCCTGCGCGCCGTTGGTGTCTCCGGTTACCAGGTCGGCGGCATCCGAGTCGAACATGACAAAGCGCCCGTTGCCGCTGATGTCAGGCTCTTCGCTCGCCCCAGTAGACTGGGCGCCGCTACTGTCCACGCTGGCCCGCCCGGTCACGCCAAGTGTGCACGGACCGATATTGAAGGTCAGGGTGTTGGAGGTGACCTCGCAATTGCTCACAATGAATACCGGCACGGTCCCGCCCTGGGCGATCAGGGCGGCGGGGACTGTGGCCGTAAGTTGTGTCGAATTGACGAAGGTGGTCTCACGCAGGCTGTGGTTAAAGCAGATTTCCGACCCGCACTGGCCTCCGGACGCGGGAACAAAGTTCGTTCCGGTGGCGGTGAGGGTGAAATCCGATCCTCCCGGCTGAGTGGTGGTGGGCGAGATGGCAAGCAGCGCAGGTGTGGGCGTCGAGGTGCTGCTGCTAGTGTTGCTGCTGGTGTCGCCGGCGCACCCCAGCCAGAGCACGGAAAAACTCAGCACCAAGATTAACCCTGATGCGCGTTTCATGGTGGCTTCCTCCTGCCTACGGGCCGGATGTGCAAAGACTGCAACCCTGGTCGTCGCGCGTGATCACGATGATGATGGGCGTAAGGATGGCGGCGGTGATGCCGCCCAGGATTAGGATCTTCTTCTTCGGGGTCCACGGAACGCGGTCGGGCCGCCCCTCCACCGTGGTCTGTGCAATGCTGTCTTCCTGCACCCCCGGAGGCGTGGACTCAGGCTCCGACAGCGGTGCCGGGGCCGTAGTCCCGGGCGCGCGTACTTCCAGCATCTGTCCCGCGCCCAGCTCGCGGCCCGGCCCCACCGCCACCAGCTGGTTCGGGTCCTGATCGCTCTTGCGCCGCTGCTTTACCACCACTTTGCCGGTGTAGACGACTACCACCGTGCGCAACTCATCCACGAAGAGATAAAAATCCGTGCCGATTACTCCGATGACCGCGTGCGGAGTCTTGACTTCGTATTTCGCTCCCGGCTTGGTCAGCTTCACCACCCGGTTGCGCAGGCGTCCAAAGCTGAGTTCCAGCTCGGTTTGCTGCGAGGCGGCATCGTGCTGCAGCACCCGCATCTGGCTGTTGGAGCCCATGCTCAGCAACGATCCATCCAGCAGTTGCGCGCGCAACCGGCCGGCTTGCAGCGTTTTGAGGAAGTCGTTCCATTGCAGCTCGTCCTTGACCTTGAGCACCTGCTCATTGCGGGTGGCGTCCGGACGGAGCGCGCTGACTTCTCCCGCCTTCTGGCCGGAGCCCGGGGCCTGCTGGGCCGTCAGCCCGGGCAGCGGCGAGAGCAGGAAGCACAACAGGACGGCGATCCCTTGCGTTGCCAGGGAGCGAACAGCGGTACGAGGCATAAATTACCTCCCTTGCTGCCGGCTCCTCGGCGGGCACCAGGCCCGCCGCGACTCTGAGGAGAGGCGCAAAGCCTAGACCTTGGCCGGGCGGTACGTCAAGTGAGTGGAAGGGTAGGGATCAGCTTGAACCCAACTGCCCTAAAGGCTCGAAGCGCGCTGCTTGCAGGCCAAGCTTGGCATAGGCTTCTTCCAGAGTCCGCACCACGGTCAGCCGTGGCCGCTTTTCCTCGCCGGCTATTTGAAACATGCGAGACAGGCCGAAAAGTTCTTGGGTGGGCGCGACGATAACCCGCGGGTGCGCATCGGCCATTGCGGGTTCTTCGCCGGCTAAAGCGAACATGGTTGCGGAAGAAACCTCAAACGAGGTAACTGGGGATAAGTCCACGATGCCGCTACGAGCCTCGGTCGCGTTCGACCATTTTCGAATCTCACCGTAAACTCCCCGCAGGGATTCGTCGGTCACCCGCCCGTGCAATCGGCAGAGCATGGCCGGGTCGAATTCGAAATGGTACGTCACCAAGGGTTACTGGCCGCTGCTCACAAACTCCACGCCCACGGTCGTGCCTTCGCGGTAGCGCACCACCACCTCCACGGTGTGCAGGACGTGCCCCGCGGGCTCGACGATGGAAAGCTTCAGCTTGCGCCCCGGCTCGAGCCCGGCCACCTGCTCTTCAGAGGCGGCACGGATGGTCAGCCCTCCGCCGCCCGCTTCCTCCACTTTTCCCAACTGGCGGAGGGATTCATCCACGGCAAGCGTGTCTTCGGGAATCTTGAGGCGGGGAAACTGGCGGCGTTCTTCGCTCATTTGCCCAGCACAATCTTGGCGATGGTTTGCAACTGCATGTTGCTGGTGCCTTCGTAAATCTTGCCGATCTTGGCGTCGCGGAAGTACTTCTCCACCGGATAGTCCTTGGTAAAGCCGTATCCGCCATAAATCTCCACCGCCAGCGAACACACGCGCTCCGCCACCTGCGAGGTAAACAGCTTGGTCATGGCGGCTTCCTTCACGAAGTTCATGCCCGCGTCCTTCATGCGGGCGGCGTTGTACACCAGCATGCGCGCTGCTTCGAGTTCGGTGGCCGCTTGGGCAATCTGGAACTGCAGGCCCTGAAATTCCGCGATGGCCTTGCCGAACTGCTTGCGCTCCTGGGCGTACTTCACCGCGTATTCGAAGGCGCCGCGCGCCATGCCCACCATCTGGGCGCCAATGCCGATGCGGCCTTCGTTCAGGGTCTCAATGGCAATCTTGTAGCCCTTGCCCACTTCGCCCAGTACGTTTTCCTTGGGGACGCGGCAGTCCTCCAGGATCAACTCGCAAGTGGAGGAGGCGCGGATACCGATCTTGTCTTCCTTTTTCCCCACACTGAAGCCGGAAAAACCCTTCTCCACCAGAAAGGCGGTGATGCCTTTGTAGCCGGCGGCGGGGTCCACGGTGGCAAACAGCACGAACAGCCCGGCCTCTTTTGCGTTGGTGATCCACAGCTTGCGGCCGTTCAGGACGAATTCATCTCCGCGCAATTCGGCGCGGGTCTGCAGGGCGAAGGCGTCCGAGCCCGAGCCCGCCTCGCTCAGCGCATACGCGCCCAGCAGGTCGCGGGTGGTGCGCGGAAGGTAGCGCTTCTTCTGTTCTTCGGTGGCGAAGGTGAGCAGGGCGGTGTTCACCAGCGTGTTTTGCACGTCCACCACCACGCCCGCGGAGGCGTCCACGCGCGAAACTTCCTCCACCGCCAGCACCGCCTCGAAAAAACTGCCTGCGCCCCCGCCGTACTGCTCCGGAACCTCAATGCCCATCAATCCCAGCTCGAAAAACTGGCGGATCAGGCCTTCGTCGAAGACGCTCTTCTCGTCCATCTCCCGCACCAGGGGACGGATCTTGTCCTCGGCGAAGCGACGGACGTTGTCGCGAAACAGGACTTCATCTTCGGTCAGCGCCACCAAGGGTGGCGGTGTGGCTTTTTGCGTCAGCATGTGGGCTTATGGAAGTTCCTGTGGTTGCGGATTAAGCGAACGGAAAATTCTAACACTTCGAGGCAATCGGTCCCTCACAAGGGAAAGGGCGCGGGTTCGGGAACTGGTCGCTGAGGCTTTGAAAGAGAGCAGCTTCAGCCGCGCTGCCGGCGGCGGTAGACAATCCTCAGCTTCTCGCCCTCGAGGATCTTGCGGATCTGCGCCCGCGCATGCACCGCCCAGGGACCGGAGGAGTCCATGCGCGCGTAAGTCTGCCAGTGCGGCAGGGCCTTGCGCGGCAGCTTCATCTTCTCGTAGGCCAGGGCGAGGTTGTAGTGCGCGTCGGCGTAGGTGGGCGCGAACTGGATGGCGGTGCGGTAGGCCTGGGCCGCGTCCGGCAGCCGCCCGGTCTCGTCCAGCACGTTGCCCAGATCGAAGTAGGCGAGCGCGTAGCGCGAGTCCACCTCGATGGCCTGGCGGTAGTGCTGCTCGGCCAGCACGTACTCGCGCCGGTTGTAGTACAGCGTCCCCAGGTTGATGTGGGCGGCGGCGTGGCCGGGATCGAGTTCCAGGGCTTGCTGGTAGGCCTCGATGGCTTCCGGGTGCGTTGCCGGAACTTCTTCCAGGGTGATGCCGCGGGCGAAAAACTCCTCCGCCGATTCCGCCGGAGGCATCTGCTTCACCTTGGCCGAAACTACGTTCTGGCGGGAAGTGAAGTCGAGCAGGAATTGCCCGGCAATAGGTTCCACGGCGCTGCCGCGATGGCGAAAAGCCACCCGGGTCCCGGTGGAGAAGGTGCCCGCTTCCATCAGCGGGTTCTTCAACCCCGCCACCTGGCGCTGCATGGCTTCCAGCGACTCGCGGATCACCGCGGGCCGCACCCGCTTACTGCGCAGGTCGCACAGCTTCTTGAGTTGCAGGAGATCGGAAAAGGAATAGGTTTCCGCGGGCTCCATCAGTCCGGCCCGTTCCCAACCCACCAACTGCTGCGCGCTCAGATGCAGGATGCGCAGCGCGTCCGCTCGAGGGTATCGTTCCACAGTTCGGTTAAAGTCGCTGCCTCTTGCTTACTGGTCATTATCAAAAGCGAAGCGAGGTCGCGCAAGGGAAAGTTTTCCACAGACACTAGAGAGGCAATAGCGATCTGCGATGTTGAGGCGCTGGGCGGGCGTGAGCGTAGGTGAGTGCAGCGAACCGAAGCGGGAGCCCGCCGCCGAAATCCCGAGTCCGCCGCGGCGGACGAGGGATCTCTACCTTTACGCCATCCCACAACGCCGCTAAAATTGATTCCATCCTTTCGGGCCGACGTAGCTCAGTGGTAGAGCAGTCGATTCGTAATCGACAGGTCATCGGTTCAAGTCCGATCGTCGGCTCCAGTTCAAATCAAACACTTCATGGTTCGTGGGAGACTGAGTACTAGGTACTGAGTACTCCAAAATACGAAAGGCCACCCGTGCAGCACGGGTGGCCTTTCAAGGGAGAATAGTTTCAACGGCAACACGGCCCGTCAAAACTCTTCGTGAGAAAATCTTAAGAGGGCTGAAAGCAAGGTGTCAAGAGTATTGTTGATAATAAATACCTTTAGTTTCAGCAACTTAGAAAATTAATTAAATTTCCCACAAAGTGACAAAAAACGTCATCTGGGGCTATCCCTTCGCGCTAAGGCTCCAAGATCCAATGAGTTAGCGGGAGAATCGCCGGTCTGCTCATTGCCCTGGGCTACGCTCTCCTGCAAGTTGAGCTGAATAATGTCCACGTCTATTGCGCGATCGAAGAAGCGGTCGGGATAAATGCGCTTGGCCACAACCCGCAACCCGCCGAAGGCAAGGCCCGAAACCAGCGCGAAGCTCAACATAACTCCGACCAATCCGAAGATGGCGATCAGCAGGCGGGCGATATTGTCCTGGGGCCCGGGTGTGCGCTCGTTCCAGGTAATTTCCGGGTCGTAGTTCACCGCGGCCAGCAGCGCCAGCGCCTCTTTCTCCGAGGCGGGTGCGGTCACCAGAACGACGATCGGTCCGCTGCGCTTCACATGCATCCCGGCCTGGATCTCGGTCTTCATGAGATACGATCCGTGCGCCGCGGTAGCCTGCGCCGCCTTCATTCGGATCGAGTCAAAGCGCTGGACGGCGATTTGCGGCGTGGGATAGGAAATCAGCAGCATGGTGGCCTCACCCGACTGTGTCCGATACCTGCCCAGCACCACCTCCGGGCTGAAGCTGAAGTCCACCAGCGACGCCGGCAGCGGGGCTGCCACCGCCGCCAGGCCCACCGGCCCCACTACGTAGCGGGCGGAGTTGGCAACCAAGGCGGCTTTGGGAAGATACGCGGGCAGCAGGGGCGGGCTGGAGGCGTCCGTAGCGGAAGCTTGGGGCAGCGCTGCCGCCAGCTCGCGCAGTTCCGCGGCCGACATCACCGTCACCTTGTCGAGCATCACGTTTACCAGCAGGTTGCCCCGGTAGAACAGCACGTGCCGGTCGGCGGTGCCGCCCAGGTTTCCGATGTCCTCGGAAAGCATGCGCGGATCGCGGTAGAAGGTGAAGGCGCCATAGGCGCCGCTGGTGTCGCGGAAGCGTGCCGCCCGCACCTCGATGCGCCGCTCTTGGCGAGCGTACGTGGCCGACTCGAAGTCGGTGAACCCGTACTCCTGGAGCAAAGCGGGCTGGGTGGGATCGGCCGCGCGCGGATCGTTTCCGGCCTGGGAGGGCGTCTGCTTGTTCCAGCCGGCAAACTGCTCCGGCAGCAGGTCCGAAGCGTCAGCCCCGCACAGCGGGGCCGCGGCCCACACCACCAGGACGGAAAGCAGAAGTGCCTTTCTCATGCAGCGCGCTCTTTCATTAGACACCGGAACTACCGGATTGATTCTACGCTGGGAGGGATTGCCGGGCTCGTACTGGCAACTGGCCACTGACCACTGGCAACTGATTACGGCGCCGTTTCGGCGGGTTTCTGCGCGGCGACCTTGATGCCGCTCAGCCCCTCGGCGTACTTGGCTACGCCTCGGTACAGCGACTCGGCGATGCGCTGGCGGTAATCGCCCTTGCGCAGGTTCTTCTCGTCCTTGGGGTTGCTGAGGAAGGAAATCTCCGCCAGCACCGAAGGCATGTTGGCGCCGATGAGCACCACGAACGGGGCCTGCTTGACCCCGCGGTTGCGCAGCCCGGGATTTTTTTTCGACATGCCGGTGTGCAGCGCGGTCTGCAGCGTGGAGGCAAACTCCTTGGATTCCTCGATCTTCTCCGTCAGGGTGATCCTTTTCACCAGGTCCTGCAGTTCGTGGATGGACTTCTCTGACACCGCATTCTCGCGCGCCGCCACCTCCAGCGCGTCGGAGGAAGAAGTGAAGTTCAGGTAATAGGTTTCCACCCCGCGCGCCGAGCGGTCGCGGCTGGAGTTGGCGTGGATGGAGAGAAACAGGTCGGCGCGGTGCTGGTTGGCCACCGCGGTGCGGCTCTCCAGGGGGAGGAAGCTGTCGTCCTGGCGGGTGAAGACCACTTCCGCGCCCAGTCGGTCCTGCAGCATCTTGCCCAGGCGCAAGCCCACGTCCAGCACCAGCGCTTTTTCTTCCAGACCGCTGGCTCCGATGCTCCCGGTGTCGTGCCCGCCGTGCCCGGCGTCAATCACGATCTTCCCGATCTTCAGTCCTAGGGCGCGGATCAGTGAGTGCTCGCCGTCGGCGTTGGGCTTGGCTTCGTGCCCGGGGTCAACCTTGATCTTGTCTTTCTTCTTCTTGCCCTTCTCGCTCTTGTCGGATGCACGCGGCGCCACCGCCTCAAACGTGGGCTGGGTGGTGGGCTGTTTGGTGGCCATCACCTGCGTCTCCTCGGGAGCGGGCGCCGGAACCGGCGGCGCCGCCGGCGGACCGATGGCCACCGTTACCGAAGACGGGTCGGGCCTTTTCTCGGGCTTGCTTGCCGCTTTGGTTTCGGTCTTGGATTCAACCTTGGATTCGCCCTTGGTTTCGGCCTTGATTTCCGGTTTCGCAGCTGTCTGCGAAGGCCGCGGCTCGATCTTCAGGTCGCTGGGCTTGGTGGCGGATCCTGTGGCGGGCGCAGCCGCAGCCGCGCTCGGCGGCTCGGTCTTCACTTCCTTCGGCAGCGACGCCCCAGGGGGTACCGACGCCACAGTTCGCGCCGGTTCCGGTTTCACGTCAGGAAACTTGCGGGCGGGCGCCGGCGCTATGGATGCGGTAGTGGAAGACTGCGCCGGTGGCTTGGCTCCAGCCACCTTCACCGCCGTCCGCCCGTGGATGTCCACCACCAGCCGGTAAGGGTCCGGCAGCAGGAACGCCGAGTACTCCGAAACCGCGTCCACCTCCAGCACCACGCGAGTGATATTGCGCTGGTACTGTCCCAGGCGGATGCGGCGCAGGAAGCCTCCGCCCTCCACCTCCAGCGTCTTCCCCATCAATTCCGGAGAGAGCTTGGCGCCGTGCAGGTCAAAGTAGATGCGGTCGGGGTTGGGGATGCGGCCGGCTTCGTACTTCACCACGTGCTCCAGATCAATGGCGATGCGGGTGTAGTCGGCGCCCGACCAGTGGCGGATGTTGGTGACCAGCGCCAGCCGGTCCGAACTGCTGGGAGCCGGCGTCACCGCCGCGCTCACCGGCTTGTTGGGCACTACCGGCGCAGGCGTGCTGCGCGATTCTTCGGGCTTGGGCTGAACCTTTTTCTCCGCTTCTCGTTTGGCTGCCTTCTCGGGCGCATTCAGGTCTTCGAGCGCGGCGCTCGCGGCGCCGGCGAGCTGGTGGCCGGGATGCTGTCGCAGGAAGTCCTGGTAGGCCTCGCGGGCGCCGTCGGCGTCATCCAGATCATCGCGCCGGATCTCGGCCACGGTCAGCAGCGCATTCCAGCGGTAGCGGCTGCCGGGATACTCCCGCCGCAGAAATTCGTACTGCTCAATGGCGTCCTGGAGAATTCCGCGATCGTCGAACATGCGGCCCATGTCGGTCTTGAGCTGGGCCATGGCGTTGAGCGCTTCGTGGGAACGAGGCGAAGCCGGACTGATGCGATACACCCGCCAGTAAGCGTCAATTACCTGGCGATACTCGCTGCGAGTGCGCTTGGCGGTGGGCTGGGCTTCCAGCGCCGTCCGCAAGCGCTCGGCGGATTCAAACTGGGATTGCGCCTGTAGCCGGGCGCGCGGCGCCGCGGGTTTCGACGCGCGCCGCTGCGGGCGCGCCTCCGCCGACGCCGGCAGCAGCACCGCCAGTGCCAGGGCGGCAGCCAGCAACCGCAGACAACGGCTTCGCGCAATGGACCGCATCCTGATTTTCCTGGACTGCCCTCCTACTCGGCGTTGGAGAAGCGCAGCACCCCGTTCTCCTGGCGGCTGGCTCGGATGGGCGCACTCCACGTTCCCCCCACCACTCCCTCGCCGCCGTAAAGCTGCGTAATCTGGCGCACGTAGTTGCGCGTTTCCCGATACGGAGGCACCCCGCCGCTGCGCGCCACTGCTCCTGCTCCGGCGTTGTAAGCCGCCAGCGAGAGGGCTACGTCGCCGTTGTAGCTTTGCAACAGGCCCTTCAGATGCCGCACTCCGCCTTCCACGTTCTGCTCGGGATCGAAAGGATTGGAGACCCGCAGCGAACGCGCCGTGGCCGGCATCAGCTGCATCAGCCCCATGGCCCCTTTACGCGACACCGCCCGCGGATTGAAGTTTGACTCCACCTTCACGATGGCGCGCACCAGGTTGGGGTCCACTCCGTGGCGCGCGGCCGCGGCTTCAATCGTCGCGTCCACTTCCGCCGAGCTCACCGACCGTCCGCGCACCAGCGCGCGATAGTTGGGGTTCAATGTTCCGGCAGCCGACCCGGTCTGCGGCCGCGTAGCCACAAACTCCGATACTTCCGCGGCCGCGCTGCGTGCGGCTTGCACAGCCTGCTGCGTCGGCGGAGGCACCTTCTTCCAGCGCTTTTCCGTCACGCTCCAGTAGACGTACTGCTGGGTGCGGCGCGCGGCTGTGGAAATCCGTGCAGGTTTGGGATCGGGCAGGTCGTTGCGATAAATCACGCGCCCGTCCTCGCGCACCGCGGCGATCTCGCCCGCGGCGGCGGGCGCAGACAGCAACGCCGGCAACAGAAGGGTCACCGGCCAGGCTCGCAGGTGTCTCCGCATAATTGCAGTGCTTCGGAAGCGCCGATTCGGGCACACCCGCCTCTGCGCTCCTGCCCACCGTCCGACTGCCCGGAGGGGTTTACCAGAATGACAGGATTATATTCCGGTAAACCCCGGCAGGCCAAGTGGTGCGCAGGCAGGCATCAAGGGAGTGAACAGGGTAAAACAAGGTTAAAATACCAATAAAGCCAGCAATAACCGAATATATCGGACGATCCCGCGTTTGCCCAAACTTTAGTGCAGGTCCCACAGGTGTCTTATTGCTTACTACTTATTGCTGCACCCATCCGCCCATAGTACGCTCGCCACACCACCTCATGAGCGCATCCGAATCACCGCTGCGCCAGACGCCCGATGCGGAGATGCTTCTGGGCTTCTGGTATCGCGCCCTGCCCAGCGACCAGGTCCGCGGCCACGCCCTGATGAAGGCCATGCTGCTGGGCGTCCCTCTGGTCCTCGGCCGCGACTCTCAGGGGCGCGGTTTTGCCCTGCGCGACAGTTGTCCTCACCGCGGCATGCCGCTCTCCTACGGCCACTACGACGGCCAGACCCTGGAATGCAGCTATCATGGCTGGCGTTTCGAAGGCCCCACCGGCCAGTGCCGCGAAGTGCCGTCGCTTACCGCCGATCAAAAACTGCCGGTGGAGAAGATCCACGCCACCGCTTTCCCCTGCCAGGAGCAGGACGGTTTCTTCTGGGTCTACATGCCGGAGCCGGGCACCAGTCGTGCCGCCTCCGAACGTGAAAACGACCTGCCTCCCGTGCCGCGCGTGCCGGTGCACAGCGAGCGCTACACGCTTACCCATCTCTCGGCAAACATGCCCACCACGGTGGACCACGGCATCATCGGGCTGATGGACCCGGCGCACGGCCCCTTCGTCCATCAGGCGTGGTGGTGGCGCAGCCGCCACAGCATCCACGAAAAGCAGAAGCAGTTTGAGCCCATCCCCTACGGCTTTCGCATGAGCGCGCACACGCCTTCGTCCAACAGCGCGCCTTACAAGCTGCTGCGCCTCTACGCCGACGCCGACTCCATCTCGACCACCATTGATTTCGTCCTGCCCAACCTGCGCTACGAGCAGATTCGCGCCGGCAAGTACTGGTTCTCCAGCCTGACCACGGTCACGCCCATTACCCGCGAGCACTGCCGCATCGACGTCACCGCTGCCTGGAACCTCTTCCGGCACGTGCCCTTCGTCCTGCCTGTGGCCCGCTACTTCGCGAAGAAGTTCATCGAGCAGGACCGCCGGACCATGGAGAAGCAGGCCGAAGGCCTCCGCCACAAACCCGCACTCATGTTGATTGACGACGCCGACCGCCCTGCCCGCTGGTACTTCCAGTTGAAGGCCGCGCACCTCGAATCGCGGAGGACGGGCCAGCCGTTCGTGCATCCCATGAACGGCCCGGTGACGCTGAAGTGGAGGAGTTGAGCCTCATCGAAGGCGCGAAGGAAGGTGAAGCTTGGAATCTAAGAAAAGACGCTGAAAAATAATCGGCGCCCTGGCCTCGGCGCATCACCCCGGCCTGCCACCTGCCGCTTGGCTCCTGCGCGCTGTTCTAGTCCGCGCGCTGTGTGGTCCTTACACCCTTGCCTTCCAGGAATTTGAGAAAGCGGTCGCCCATCTCCGGCTCGATGAAGAAGAACTTGATGTCCTCTTTGGTCCAAGGTTTGCCGCGATATCCTGCGAGGGGCTGCTTGAAGACGAATTTCAGGTCCACGCGCGACTCTTCTCCCGATGCGATGCGCCGCCGCGGCCCGCTGAGGTTGGTGAGCAGCGTGAGAACGGAGTAGTCAAAAGCGAGCTGGCCTTTCTTTCGGTCCACTTCGGTGTACTGCAGTTGGTCGAAAGGGACCTGGAAGGAGTCGTCGTTACCCAGGCCCCAGCCACTGTAGACCAGGTAGACGATGTAGTGCATTTTCTTGTCGTCGTAGTAGAGGCGGCCGGAGCAGGAGTTGGCGCCGCGGTGGTCATGCACCACCGGGATGTAGAGCGCGTCAATCTCGGGATCGTAGCGCCCGGCGCCCTGGTACCCGAGGATGGGATCGAGCGCCACGGCGCGGCGATAGTAGAGCAGCGCCTTGCCCGGCTCCATGCGCCATTCGTTGGCCAGGCCGGCGGCGTAGTTCAGCCGTGCCGACAACGGATACTTGGCGGCGCCGCCTTCGTAGGCTGCGGCGGCCTTGTCCAGATCCTTTTCGTGGATGTAGGCGCCACCCAGGTGGTAGTACACCGGTTCACTGGGCGAGGAGACCATCAGCCGCTGCAGCACGGGAATCGCTTCCCCATGCTTGCCTTGCGCGACTTTTTCCAGCGCCTGATCGAACTCAACGGACGTGGTTGCGGGCGACTGGGCCAGAGCCATCGCCGGCAACAGGAAGAGCAGCAAGATTGGATTCCGCATGGGTTCTCCTTCTTTACCTCTCCGGAGGCAGGTCAATGAGTGCCGGAGATTCTACTTCACCCGCGGTCGCGTGGCGCGGCCGAGGGCCGCCGCGCCCCTACTTGAGCAGCGACTCCACCACCGCGTACGCCTCGGCCAGCGCCGCGTCCAGTGCGTCGGGATTTTTTCCTCCGGCTTCGGCCAGGTCGGGACGCCCGCCGCCCGAGCCTCCCACCTTCTGCGCCACCGGCACGATCACCTTGCCCGCGGGCAGGCGTCCGCTGAGGTCCTTGGTGACGCCCACAATCAGCGCCACTTTGCCGTCTTCGCCCTGCACCGAGCCCAGCACCACCACGCCCGACCCCAGTTTCTGACGCAGGTTGTCCACCAGGGTGCGCATCTGCGGGCGCTCCAGGTTGTCCACGCGATGGGTCAGGACCTTGACGCCGCTCACCACCCGCACCTTGTCGTCGATGGATGAAACCGAAGCCGCTGCCGACTTCATGCGCGCCTGGTCCAGCTCTTTCTTCAGGCGCTTGATTTCGTCCTCGCGGCGATCCAACTCGCGCTTGAGTGCCTCCGCCGGAGAGCCTTCCGCCGCGCCGCGCGAAACCACGCTCGCAACCACGTGCTCCAGCGCGTGGTCCTGGCGGAAGTGCGCCAGCGAGCCTTCGCCGGTCACCGCATTCACCCGCCGCACCCCCGCCGACACCGAGCCTTCATCCAGCAGCTTCACCAGGCCGATCTCGCCGGTCGCGCCGGTGTGCGTGCCTCCGCACAGCTCGACGGAGAAGTCCCCAATCTTGATCACGCGCACTCGCTCGCCGTACTTTTCCCCGAACAGCGCCATGGCCTTGAACTCGTTGATGGCCACGTCAATGGGGACATCCTCGATCACTTCCACCTTGCGGTTGCGCAGCACTTCCTTGTTGGCCAGGTTTTCGATGTCGGCCAATTCTTCGTCAGGAATGGCGGCGAAGTGCGAGAAGTCGAAACGCAGGTGGTCGGGCGCCACCAGCGACCCCGCCTGCTTCACGTGCTTACCCAGGATTTCGCGCAGCGAGGCGTGCAGCAGGTGCGTGGCCGTGTGGTTGCGGACGGTATGCGCGCGGACTTCCGAGTCCACCACCGCATCCACGCTGTCGCCTACGCGGATGGCATGCTTCGCCACAACTCTGTGCGCGCGCACTCCCTGCACCGGGAAGAAGCACGACCGCACTTCGGCGAGAACGATGTTGTGCTCGTCGTTGTACACCCAGCCTGCGTCGCCCACCTGCCCGCCCGACTCGGCGTAGAAGGTGGTGTGGTCGAGAACGATCTCGCCTTCCTCGCCGGTATGTAGCGCACCTACGCTGGCGCCGTCCTTCACGATGGCCAGGACTTTGGAGCCGTCTGATTCAAGCCGCGTGTAGCCCTCGCAATAGGTCTTGGGCAACTCGCGGAAGGCGGGCGAAGCCGCTTCCTTGGTTCCACCCTTCCAGGAGGCGCGAGCGCGGGTGCGCTCGGTCTCCATGGCTTGCTCGAAGCCTGCAGCGTCGAAGACGATGCCTCGATCTCGGCAGGCCTCCTCGATGAAGTCTCGGGGAAGGCCGTAGGTCTCGTAGAGCCTAAATGCCCGGCCGCCGGTCAATGCAATAGGCACTCCCCTCTCGGCAGCCGACTTCATTATCCCGTCGAGATCCAAGCGATCACGGGTTTCGTTGGGAAACATGCTGGAAATGGCGGCGTCGATTTCGTCTTCCAATTGCTCGAGGCCAACATCTAAAGTGTGGGCGAAGCGGCGCTCCTCGTCATGCACCACCTTGCTGACTCGTTCAGCACTATCGACTAGCTCCAGATAGGCGTCCTTCATCAAGTCACGGACGGCGAACACCATCTGGTGTAGAAACGGCTTGTCCTGGTTGAGCAGACGGCCGTGGCGGATACCGCGGCGCATAATCTTGCGCAGCACATAGCCACGGCCTTCGTTCGAGGGCACAACACCGTCAGAGATTAGGAACGTGGTCGCACGAGCATGATCCGCGATAACTCGCAGCGAGGCAGCATCCCCTGGATGTTGTGCTTCCGCATTCAGTTCCATTTCTAGGTCTATCCCGCATAATTCCGCCGCCCGCTGCATCAAGGGCGTGAACAAATCCGTGTCGTAATTCGACACCTTGCCTTGCAGCACCGCGGTGACGCGCTCCAGGCCGGCGCCCGTGTCTACGCACGGTTTGGGCAGCGGGTTGAGGTTGCCGCCGGCGTCGCGGTCGAACTGCATGAACACCAGGTTCCAGAGCTCGATGTAGCGCCCGCACTCGCAGCCGAACGCGCAATCCGCATGGCCCTGATCGCTGGCCGCCGGGCCCATGTCGTAATGGATCTCGCTGCAGGGCCCGCAGGGGCCGGTATCGCCCATGGCCCAAAAGTTGTCCTTCATCCCCATCTCGCGGACGCGGTCTTTGGGCGCGCCCATCTTCAGCCAGAAGTCGCAGGCCTCGGAGTCGCGCGGCACTCCCTGCTCGCCCTTGAAGATGGTGAAGTAGAGCTTCTCTTTGGGGATGCCGTACCAGTCCTTCGACGTCACCAGTTCCCACGCATACTCGATGGCTTCCTTCTTGAAGTAGTCGCCGAAGCTGAAATTGCCCAGCATCTCGAAAAAGGTGTGGTGCCGGTTGGTGAAGCCAACGTTTTCCAGGTCGTTGTGCTTGCCGCCCGCGCGCACGCATTTCTGCGACGAGCAGGCGCGTCCGCCGTAGGCGGACTTCTCCAGGCCCAGGAAAACATCCTTGAACTGGTTCATGCCCGCGTTGGTGTAGAGCAGGGTGGGGTCGTTGGCCGGCGGCACCAGCGACGAGGAAGGCACGCGCCGGTGTCCCTGCTGCTCGAAGTAGCGTAGGAACATCTCGCGGATTTCAGAGCCGGTGGGCATGAAGTGAAGTTTCATTCTAACTGAAGGTCGTGGACCCTTCAGTGTCGTCCGTGGCGGCTCCCGCGCCCCGCTGCCCTCCCGCCACTCGCGCTCCCTCACGCCTCGTCCCGCAGAGCGGGACTGCGGCCTCAGTCGCGCTCGCGGCGGGGGGCAGCGGCTTGACAGGGGCAGGCGGGAGGAGTAGCATGCCCGTTCCACAGGCGTTCTCCGCCGGCTAGTCCGCCCTCCCCTCTGCGGAACGCGCCGATCCAAACGGATAATTCAGATACCAAGAAGCAAGGAGGCACAGTATGAGACTCCGCACAGCCCATGTTTTTGCGGCGGTATGTGTGTTGCTGTTCGCGGCGACGGTTTCGGCCTATGCCACTGACCTCGCCGTAAATTGCAACGCCAAGAAGAACAACTCCATCAATGCGGCACTGGCCACGCTCAGCAAGCAGGGGCCGCACACCATCACCGTATCGGGTACGTGCAACGAAGCCGTGCTCATTGACGGATTCGACAACCTGACGCTGGTGACCACTACGGGCGCCAGCATCAACGACCCCACGCCGTCCAACCTCGAAGACAACGATGTGGTCGACATCTCGAACTCCCGCAACATCACCGTGCAGGGCTTCACTATCAACGGTGGCGTTGAAGGTGTGGCTTGCTTCCAGTTCAGCGTCTGCTACCTCAGGGAGCTGACGGTTCAGGGCGCATCGAATACCGGGGTGTTCTACACCCGGTCCTCTGGTTTTGTCGACAACACCACCATTCAGAACAATTACTTTGGCGGGATCACTGTGAACAACGGCAGCAATGTGGCGTTCGGGAGCGCCCTCTTCGGCACACCCGGAACCGCCACCATTCAGAACAACGGCACTGCCATCGACGGTGGTATCGGCGCCAATGTGGGAAACGGGAGCAACTTGCTGCTGCTCACGGCCACCATTCAGAGCCACCCCTACGGCGACGGCGCGCAGGCTAATTTCGGGTCCATCCTGCGCGTGGTGAACTCCACCATCACCGGGAGCGGCGGGAATGGCGTCTCGGTTCAAAGTTCGGTGGTCCGGCTCCAGGGGGGGAATTCGATCACGAACAACACCGCAAACGGAGTGAACCTGCGGAACACTTCGACTCTGCAGATAAGCGGGGTCGATACGATTACCGGTAACGGCGGAAACGGAGTGGTTCTGGGTCACCTTATCTTTTCTGCGGATGGGTGGGGCAACCATCAGCGGCAATCTCGCGCCGGACGTCAACTGCAGCGTCACAACTGCCAAAACCCAAGGTACTGTGAGCATCGTAGGCGGCACCACGAACTGCTCCGAGCCAGCGCTGTAGCATCCGGCGGAAGGGCGGCCCGAAGCAGGACTTAGATGTCACAACCCGTAGGGCGCAAGGGAATCGGGTCATCGGGTCGTGTGGGTCACGTTGGGCATTCAGATGACCCGAATGACCCGATCACCCGATGACCCGATCGTCCTCGCTCTCCAACGCCGTCAGTACCTCATCCTCCACGTCCCACTTTTTGAGGATGCGGAAGATGACGCCGGTGGCGAACCCAGCGCGCGTCAGGGCGCGGAAGATGCGCGCCGCGTCCTTCTGCGTGGAGGGTTTGCGCAGGCGTTTGCGCGCGAGGAACGCGCGCGCCAGCTTCTCTTCGCTCACGCCCTGGTAGGCAGCGCCGACGGCCTTCTCGATCACGTCGCCGTGGACGCCGCGTGCTTTGAGTTCCGTCACCACGCGGCGCCGCCCCAGCTTCTCGTTTTCCTTGCGCGTTGTGGTAAAGGTCGCGGCGTAGACCGAGTCGTTCAGGTAGTTGTAATCCTTGAGCCGCCGGACCACCGCCTCGACCAGCGCGTCCCCGGCAGCGTCAGGCGTGACCCGCGGGCGCAGCAGGCGCTTCATCTCCGCCACACTCCGCATGCGCCGCGCCAGCGCCCCTACGGCGTATTCGTAGAGGCCGGGTTCATCCAGCGGCTTGCGGGAGCGGCGGAACACAGGAGAAGTCAAAAGTAAAAAGTCAAAAGTCAAAGAGCAGGGAAGCGGCGTTTCGCGCCACCCGCCTGCTCCTGTCTTTAATCTTTTGCCTTTTTACTTTTACCTTTTGCCTTACTTCTTGAACCCTGCCTTTTGCATCTCCCCGGGGATGGAATCGGAGGTGGAGCCGATGCCCTGGCAGCGCAGTTTGAAGTCGTCGGGATTGGAAGCGCTTTCCAGCGCGGTCTCGTAGGTGATCAGGCCCTGGGTGTACAGGTCGTACAGCGACTGGTCGAAAGTTTGCATGCCGTACTGGGAGACGCCGGCGGCCAGCGCCTCGCGGATCAGGCGGGTCTTCTCCGGTGTGATGATGCACTCGCGGATGTAGGCGGTAGCGATCAGCACTTCCACCGCGGGCACGCGCCCGGTGCCGTCGGCGCGCTTGATGAGCCGCTGGCTGACGATGGCCTTGAGTACGGCCGCCAGTTGCAGCCGGATCTGTTTCTGCTCCGGCGGCGGAAACACGGAGATGATGCGGTTGATGGTTTCGGTGGCGTCCAGGGTGTGCAGCGTGGAGAACACCATGTGCCCGGTTTCGGCGGCGTGCAGCGCGGTGCCGATGGTTTCCAGGTCGCGCATTTCGCCCACCAGGATCACGTCCGGGTCCTGGCGCAGGCTGGCGCGCAGCGCCGAGGAGAAGGAGGGCGTGTCCACTTCCACCTCGCGCTGGTTCACAAACCCTTTCTTGTCGCGGTGCAGGAACTCGATGGGGTCCTCGATGGTGACGATGTGTTCCGGCAAGGTGGAGTTGATGCGGTCAATCATGGCCGCCAGGGTGGTGGACTTGCCCGAGCCGGTCACTCCCGTCACCAGCACCATGCCCCGGGCCTCATCGCAGATCTGCTCGATGATCTTGGGCATGTACAGCTCTTCCAGCGGCCGGATCTTGGTGGGGATCACGCGCAGCACCAGTCCTACGTTGCCGCGCTGCTGGAAGACGTTCACGCGGAAGCGTCCCAGGCCGGCCACGCCGTAGGCCATATCCAGTTCCGCCGCTTCCTTGAACTTCTGCTTCTGGCGGTTGGACATCATGCTGAAGGCCATGTTCAGCATTTCTTCGGCGGAGATGCGCGGCTGCTCGCTCAGCGGAACCAGATCGCCGTCTACGCGCAAGTGGGGATAGTTGCCGACCTTCAGGTGCAGGTCGGAGGCCTTGCGTTCGGTCGCGATGCGCAGCAGATCGTCAATATGCATAGGCGTGCTTCCGTGGGGGAGATGCCGCCCCAGTGAGGGCTGAAAGTATCACAAACCGGGGGCGCGTGTCAGGATTTCCGCTTCCCCCAGCGGGGACGTTATTTTAAGGACCACAAGGAGCAGTGAACGAGTTGACGCTGGCGGTGTCGGTCTTGCCCTGCAGGCTGGCGGTGATGATGGTGGCGCCGGTCTGCACCCCGAGAGTAGCCAGGCCGCCGGAGCTGATGGTGGCGATCTGGGGCTGTGCCGACGCCCAGGTGACACTGTTGGTAATGTCCTGGTCCGGCCCGCGCTCAAACACTCCGTTGGCGATGAACTGCAGCGTCGGGGCGCCACAGCTCAGAGTGGCGGTGGAGGGGATGACCGTGATGAACAGCAGGTTGGGGTCGCTCCCGCAACTGGCGGACGCCAGCATCAGCACCCCTAACGCCATGACCCCCGCGCACAGCCTGAGCTTTCTCATCATTCCTTTTCCTCCGATGCCAGTCTGCCCCGGAAGCCGGGGCGGAGGGAGCCTGTTTGCTGCCGCCATCATACCGCAATCCCGGGAAAAAACGAGCGGCCAAGGGTGTGTAGAAGCGGGCGACTCGCCCGCTCCCCGCTACACCGCCACGGCCTGCTTGTTCGAGACCGGCACCGGGGTCAGCCAGCGGTAGCGGTCGGGAGCGGTGCCGCGCACGATGCCGTAGAAGTCTTCCCGCAGGGCGCGAGTGATAGGCCCCACCGTGCCCTTGCCCACGCTGATCTTGTCCACCGAGCGGATGGGAGTGATTTCGGCGGCGGTGCCGGTGAAGAAGACCTCGTCGGCGATATACAGCATTTCGCGCGGGATCATCTGCTCCGCGATAGGAAGGTCGCGGTCGCGGGCCAGTTGCAGCACCGAGTCCCGGGTAATGCCGGGCAGCACCGAGTTGCCCAGCGGCGCGGTGATCAGCGTCCCGTTGCGCACCACGAACAGGTTCTCGCCCGAGCCTTCGCTCACGTAGCCGTCCACGTCGAGAGCGATGCCTTCCACGTACCCGTTCATGATGGCTTCCATCTTGATGAGCTGCGAGTTCATGTAATTGGCCGCGCTCTTGGCCATGGCGGGCAGGGTGTTGGGCGCAATCCGCGTCCACGAGGAAACGCACACGTCCACGCCCTGATCTTCGTCCGTGGTCAGATACTTGCCCCACTCGTAGTTGCAGATGTAGACCTCCACCGGCGAGTTCAGCGGGTTCACGCCCACTTCTCCGTAGCCGCGCAGCACGATGGGCCGGATGTAGCAGGGAGCGGTGCGGTTGGCGCGGATCAACTCCGCCATCCCCGCCACCAGCTCGTCGGCGCTGTAGTCCACGTCAATGCGGTAAATCTTGGCCGAGTTCAACAGGCGCTGCGCGTGCTCCTGAGCGCGGAAAATGGCCGCCCCGCGCTGGGTCTGGTAGCAACGGACACCCTCAAACACCGCCGACCCGTAGTTCACCACGTGCGACATCACGTGCAAGGTGGCTTCGTCCCAGGGAATCAGCTTTCCGTTGTGCCAGATGTTTTCCAGTTTCTTGATAGGCATGCCTGCGCTCCTTATTTTTTAGGGGGTGTGAAAATTTTCCGCTTGTGGGCGTGTCCGGCCCTGCTGAAGATGCGGGACCGCGTCCCGCGGGTGAGGGAGTGGCCATGCGGTGCTGTTTCGTGTATCGCACGATGCGCTGGGCCAACGCACTAATTATACCCAACGCTCGCGCAGGTCAAGCCCCATTTGCAAGGCCATCGCGGAATTGGCATTTCGTTTGGTGTAGCCCGACCGCCCTCGGCCGGGCCAGAGTGTGTGGAAGCGGGCGACTCGCCCGCGCAATTCCCGCCGATGCCGCTTCTCCCTCCCGCGTTGCATCCTACTCGCGCATGCCCCGTTACCCCGGAGCGGGCCTCATCTTCCTCCCCTACGCATCCAAATTACATGTGGGGCTTGCGCTCCCACGAATTTGTAGGACAATCATGGGATTCGCTGGAGCCAGGGGGGGAACTTATGGAACGCCGTTCGGTACTCATTCGCAGCGTGGCGGTGGGGTTGTGTTGGTTGCTGATCGCGCCTGCGCCGCTCGAGGCTCGCTACAAGGCCAAGCCCGGCTGGAACCTGTTCTCGCGCGAGCAGGAAGTGCAGGTGGGCCAGCAGGCCGCCGCCGACATGGAGAAGCAGTTGCCCATCCTGAAAGACTCCGACCCGGTGACGCGGTACATCCAGCGCCTGGGCAAAGACCTGGCGGCCAAGGCACCGCCGCCCGCTTATCCCTACACCTTCAAGGTGGTCAACCAGAAGGAGATCAACGCATTTGCGCTGCCCGGCGGCCCTATCTACATCAACCTGGGCACGATTCAGGCGGCGGAAAACGAAGCGGAGCTCGCGGGCGTGGTGGGCCACGAGATCTCGCACGTAGTCATGCGCCACGCCACCAACCAGGCCTCGAAGGCGACGCTGGCGCAGGGCGGCCTGGCCATCCTGGGCGGCAAGCTGGGCGGAGGCCTGGGCGGCCAACTGGCTCAAATGGGAATTTCCTTCGGCCTGAACTCCGTTTTCCTTAAGTACTCGCGCAATGCCGAGACCCAGGCCGACCTGGTGGGCGCCGGCATGCTTCATGATGCGGGGATGAACCCGCAGGGCATGGTGACCTTCTTCGAAAAGTTGAACAAGGAGAGTGGCGGCCAGAGCCGGGGCCCGCAGTTCATGCTTTCGCATCCCAATCCCGGCAACCGCGCCCAGACTGTGGCCAAGGAGGTGGCCACCCTCCCGGCGGCGAAATATCGCGGCGACAGTGCCGAGTTCCGCGAGATCAAGCGCATCGTCGCCGGCATGAAGCCGCCGACCGCCAAGGAAATCGCCGAGCAGCAGAAACAGCAGGGCGGGGAAGTGCAGGAGGTCACTCTGCGCGACATCCTGCCCAGCGATGAGGTCAAACCCTTCCGGCACCAGGCCTACCGCATTTCGCATCCCGAGAATTGGCAGGTGTTCGGCGACGACAGCTCCGCCGTCACCATCGCTCCCAAGGCCGGCGTGGCGGAAAATGCCGTGGCCTACGGCGTGATCATCAGCGGCTTCGAGCCGGAGTCGAAGCGCGCCACGCTCGACCAGGCCACGCACCAGTTACTGGAGCAGATCCATCAGGGCAATCCCGAGCACAGAGTTCTGGGCCACGACGAAGATATCCGCGTGAACCGCGTGCCCGGCAAGTCGCTGACCCTGGTGGGCCCTTCGCCCATCAAGGGGGCGAACGGCAAACCGCTCCGGGAACGGAGCTGGCTGGTCACGCTGCAGCGCAAAGACGGATCGATTCTCTACGCGCTGTTCATCGCGCCCGAACGCGACTTCTCCCAGTTCGAGCCTGCTTTCGAGCGCATGCTGAAGAGTTTGCGGCTGGTGGAATAGCCAAAGACGGTTTCTGGTTTCCGGTTGTTGGTTTTTCGAAGAACGAAAAACCGGAAACGAGAAACCAGAAACGCTTATCCCACAGTGGGCATGTCAGCGCTCGCCGAAGTAATCCGCATGGCGTAGAACGACCGCCACACGAACACCATAGACACCACAAAGAACGCTGCTGCCAGGCCGCGGGCCACCAGCGGCCCGGCGTCGTGGGTGAGTTTCACCGCCAGCTCCACCGCCAGCAGGCCGAAGAGCGTGGTGAACTTGATGACCGGATTCATGGCCACCGACGAGGTGTCTTTGAACGGATCGCCCACGGTGTCGCCGACCACGGTGGCTTCGTGCAGCGCGGTGCCTTTTTGCTTCAGGTTGACCTCGACAATCTTTTTGGCGTTGTCCCAGGCGCCACCCGCGTTGGCCATGAAGATGGCCTGGTAGAGCCCGAAGATGGCGATGGAGATCAGGTAACCGATGAAGTAGAAGGGCTCCACGAAAGCGAATGCCAGGGTGGTGAAGAACACGGCCAGGAAGATGTTGAACATTCCCTTCTGCGCGTACTGGGTGCAGATTTCCACCACCCGCTTGCTGTCCGCCACCGAAGCTCTTTCCACGCCCTCCAGCTTGATGTTGGCCTTGATGAACTCCACCGCGCGGTAGGCGCCCGTGGTCACCGCCTGCATGGACGCGCCCGTGAACCAGTAGATGATCGCGCCGCCGGTAATCAGCCCCAGCACGAAGGGGGCGTGCAGCAGCGACAGCATTTCCTTGTTCACCGTCAGCCCCTGGGTCAGGGTCATGATGATGGAGAAGATCATGGTAGTCGCGCCCACCACCGCGGTCCCGATCAGCACCGGTTTGGCCGTGGCCTTGACGGTGTTGCCCGCGCCGTCGTTTTCCTCCAGCAGGTGCTTGCAGCGCTCGAAGTTCACTTCGAAGCCGTACTCCTTGCGGATTTCCTCCTTCACGTTCGGAACCTGTTCGATGAGCGAGAGCTCATAAATGGACTGCGCGTTGTCGGTCACCGGGCCGTAGGAGTCCACCGCAATGGTCACCGGGCCCATGCCCAGGAATCCGAAGGCCACCAGGCCAAAGGCAAATACCGGCGCTGCCACCATCACCGCGTCCAGGCCCTGCGACGCCACCAGGTAGGAGGCGCCCATCAGCGCCACCATGGAGAGGCCCAGCCAGTATGCGGAAAAATTTCCGGCAATCAATCCGGAAAGAATGTTCAGCGACGCTCCGCCTTCCTTCGATGACACCACTACTTCCTGCACGTGCGCCGAACTGGTGGAAGTGAACACCTTCACCAGCTCAGGAATCACGGCCCCGGCCAGCGTCCCGCAGGAAATAATGGTAGCCAGCTTCCACCACAGCGTGCTGTCGCCGTGCAGAGCGGGAATGATGAAGTACGACACCACGTAAGTCATGGCGACGGAAATAAACGACGTAATCCACACCAGCGCCGTCAGCGGCGTTTCAAAGTTCATTTTGTCGGCGGTGCCGTAGCGCGCCTTGGCAATGGCCCCGTTCAGGAAGTAGGCCGCGGCGCTGGCCACCAGCATCATGATGCGCATCACGAACAGCCACACCAGCAGTTGCACTTGGATCACCGGGTCCTTCACCGCCAGCAGGATGAAGGTGATGAGGGCCACGCCGGTAACGCCGTAGGTTTCAAAGCCGTCGGCGCTCGGCCCCACCGAGTCGCCCGCGTTGTCGCCGGTGCAGTCGGCAATAACGCCCGGGTTGCGGGCGTCGTCTTCCTTGATCTTGAAGACGATCTTCATCAGATCGGAGCCGATGTCGGCAATCTTGGTGAAGATGCCGCCGGCAATACGCAGCGCCGCCGCGGCCAGCGACTCTCCGATGGCGAACCCGATGAAGCAGGGCCCGGCGTAGTCTCCGGGAATGAACAACAGGATGAACAGCATGATCAGCAATTCCACGCTGATCAACAGCATGCCGATGCTCATCCCTGCCTTGAGTGGGATGGCGTAGATGGGATACGGCTTGCCCGCGAGGCCGGCAAATGCGGTGCGCGAGTTGGCAAAGGTGTTCACCCGGATGCCAAACCAGGCCACTCCGTAGCTGCCCGCGATGCCCACCAGGCTGAACAGCAGGATGATGCCCACGCGCATGGCGTCAAACTTCAGCAGCACCCCGAAGTACAGCACGATGACCGCGGCGATGAAGGCTTCGAGAATCAGGATGAACTTGCCTTGGGTAATCAGGTAGGTCTTGCAGGTTTCGTAGATGAGTTCGGAAATCTCGCGCATGGCACGGTGCGCGGGTAGGTTCTTGAGCTGGATGTAAATGGCCAGCCCGAACATCATCCCCAAGAAGCAGAACAGAATGCCGACCAGCAGCAGGTTGTGGCCGTTCGTGCCCAGGAACTCGACCTGGGAAACGTCGGGCAGCACCAGCGACGCTTCGCCGCCGGGTTTGTGTTCCGGCTGCGTCTGGGTGTGCGAAGGTGCCTGCGCGAATGCGGGTGCAGGCGTCAGCGCCACCAGGGCTGACAGCAGGGAGAGCATCAAGACGAGGGCTTTCGCGGGGCGGGCCAAATCCGCCAGACGGCTGCGCATAGTACCTCCGAGGTCCATCTTCAGTCGGGCCTCATGTGTGGGTGTGACGCGCTTCCACTAGAAGGGAACAGAGGTAGCTTGGCCGCGCCGCGCGCCCCGCCAATCCGCCTTTGGCGGACCGCCGGGACGAGGGATTTTTATAACACCGCCCCCGAGGAACGGTCAACGCGGTTGGAAGACGTCGAACGAGTTCTTCGGACAGGGCGACTAGCTGAGACTCGCCCTTGCTTTGCCGCACCGACCTGACACATACTTAGCCCCAGTCAGCACCTTGTGACCTCGGCCTCCTGCGGCGCGGTTCCTGCTGACGGCACTTCCCTGGGATTCCGCGCAACACGGAGGTACTCGTGGGCCGATTCCTCGTCCGGCTGTTCGCTGTCACTCTTTTCCTGATTTCACCGTCCGCCGCCCAGATTCAGAACGGGCAGTTCACCGGCCTGGTGACCGACCCGAGCGGAGCGGTGGTTCCTGCGGCGCGCTACGGTGACCAACCTGGGCACCGGCTTGGCGGTCAGCGTTGCCACGAACGACTCAGGCTTCTACGCTGCCCGCGAGCTGCTGGTAGGACAGTACCGCATCTCCGTCGAAGCCCAGGGCTTCAGCACCATCAGCAAGACTGGTCTGACGCTCAACGCGGGCAGCATCGCGCGCGTGGACTTCGCCCTGCAAGTGGGCACGCGCAGTGAGAGCGTGGAGGTAGCCGGCGGGGCCACACCCGTCGAGACCCAGACCGCGCGTCTGTACGAAACGGTGGGCGCCGCCCAGATCGCCAACCTGCCGCTCAACGGCCGCAACGTCTACGACCTCATCCAGCAAGCGCCGGGCGCGGTAAAAACACTGAGCGCGATCTATGAGGGTGGCGCCAATGCGACGGTGAACGGAGTCCGCGTCAACTTCAACGGGTTTCTGATCAACGGCGTGTCCAACAAAGGTCTGATCGGCGGCGGGCCAGTGACGCAGCCCATCCAGGACACGGTGCAGGAGTTCCAACTCGTCACCCTCAACATCGCCGCCGAGTTCGGCAACAGCGCCGGCTCCGTCACCAACCTGGTTACCAAGTCGGGGACCAACAGCTACCACGGCAGCGCCTGGTGGTTCGTGCGCAACGACATCTTTGACGCCAATGCCTTCTTCTTGAACAAAATCGGAGAGGAGAAACCGCCGCTGCGTTTCAACCAGTTCGGGACCGTCTTCGGCGGACCCATCATCAAGAACAAGCTGTTTTTCTTCGGCGCCTATCAGGGCACCCGTTTCGTCACCAGCTCTCCGCCCTTTACCCGGCCGCGGGAGTCCGCCGAGTTCCGGCAAGCGGTGGTCAGCGCCTTTCCGGGCTCGGTTGCGGCGCTGCTCTACAACGACTTCTCGGCGAACACCCCGCCACTCAACGTTTATTCGTTCAACGACTATCTGGGACTGGGAGTTTCCGGATCGGGCTTCGTCTCGGCGGCGGAATACCTGTGTCCCGATCCCGGCTTCAGCACACCGGCCATCGCTGCGCAATTCGCCACGCTGATTGGAGTCACGGCGCAAGACCAGACCGAGATGGCAGACTTTTGCAGCGTGGTCCCCGCCCTTCAAGCCGGAACCTTCAGCCGCGACCTACCGTTCTTCATGGACACGCTGGTCGTGGTCAAAGCGCAGAACGAGATTTTGCTCGGCAACCTCTTCCAGGGCAACGAGGCTTCCTTGCGCCTGGATTACAACTTCAGCGCCAACGATCGCGCTTTCGCCCAGTTCAACTGGGAGCGCCGGACGGACGTCTTTGGCATCGCTGCGCCCTGGGTGCAAGCCCGCGGTTTTAACCTGCCCAATCGCCGCACCGCGCCCAACGCGCAGATCAGTTGGGTCCACACCTTTACTCCCAACTTGATCAACGAAGCGCGCTTCGGCTATGCCGGGGGATATTCAAGCGGCCAGGCGGACCACCCGGGCGTGCCCTTCATCGGTTTTGCCGACCAATCAATCGGTTTCGGGGCCTACAGCGGCTATCCCAACTTCTTCAAGGAGCACATCTACACCTATTCAGATCTGGTTTCATTCTCCAAAGGGAAACACACCATCAAGGCAGGGATTGACTTGCGCCGGAACATCGAGAACTCCGACTGGCACGTCGAAAGGCCCTCCTATTACTTCTTCGACCCGCTTTTCTTTGCCGCTGACGCGCCCTACTTCGAGGCCCTTGGAGTGGACCCAGGGATCCTCAGCAACAGCCCTCCCGTCCCCACCTCCAGCGTTCGCCACTTTCGCAACCTGGAGCTGGGCGCTTTTTTCCACGACGACTGGAAGATCAGCAAGCGGCTCACCTTGAATCTGGGGCTCCGTTATGACTTGTTCACGCGCCACAGCGAGCTGAATGACTTGGAAACTCAGTTCCTGTTCGGACCCGGCAACAGTTTTGTGGATGACCTGGCCACCGGCGCCGGCCAGGTCCAGGCTGCCAACGCTCCGGCAGGTACTCCCGGCTGCGACACGCCCATGCAGTTCCGGCTCGCACAAATTGCGGGTATTTGCGGGCCTGGGGGCTTCGCTCCCGACCATCGGGTAGGCGCCGGCGATCACAACAATTTCGGCCCTCGCGTGGGCTTCGCCTGGGACATGTTCGGCAACGGCAAGATGTCCCTGCGGGGCGGCTTTGGAGTCTCCTACGAGGGCACGCTTTACAACATGATCTCCAATACGCGCTGGAACCTCCCCTTTTACAGCGTCAACGCCGCCGTCAATGCCCTTGGCTTCGGCAGCGAGAGCATCTTTTACGGTCCCCAGACACCCGGACAAGCCCCCAGCTACACCGGTCCCGCGGATCCGGCGAACAATGCCGGGCCAGGGGCCGTCGGCAATCTTGGAGGGTGGGATCCGGCCAATCCCAACATCGGGGCCCTCGCCACCATCATTCCGAAGGAGAATTTTCGTGACCCCTACGTTCTGAACTGGTTTCTTGGCATCCAGCGAGAGATCGCCGCTGGCCTCACGCTCGAAGTGAACTACGTGGGCACCGGTGGACGCAAACTGTTTCAACCTCGGGATGTGAATCTCCCGCCCGGCGGGCGCCTCCCGGAAGGCGCCTGCGTGGTGGACAATCTCCAGCGCACGCTCTGCAGCCGGGTCAATAGCTCGAATCCGCTCGGCCGGATGAATCCCAATTACGACAGCCTGCGCATGTTTGTGAACGCCGTAAGCTCCAGCTACCACGCCTTGCAGCTCTCGGTGCGGAAACGCATGAGCCGCGGTTTTCAGCTCCATAGCGCGTACACCTGGAGCCATTCCATCGACGCCGGGTCGGTCTGGCATCCTGGAACCAGCGGTAACAACGGCGCGGCCGGCGACGGGTTTCCCACGGACTTCCTTCGCCCCGAACTGGACCGCGGCAACTCCATCTTCGACGTCCGGCAACGGCTCACGTTCAACTACGTATGGGGACTGCCCTGGTTCAAGACAGGAAATCCGTGGTTGCGGCACACCCTGGGCGGCTGGCAGCTTAACGGCCTCTGGTCGTTCCAGAGCGGGCTGCACTGGGGCCCGCGCGGCTCCGGAACCAATCCGCGCCTGCTCGCGCTGGCGCCCGGGGCGTGCACGCCCAATGCGCAGGGATTCATCACCGACACCACTAACTGCGTCGTGCGCGGAACCGACTTCAATCTCAACGGCCAGGGCAATGACCGGCCCAACGCCCTCACCAATCATCCCAGCATCACGCGCGAGCAATGGGCCAACGGATGGAATATGCCCGACTTCTTCAGCAACCCCTGTCTGGGATGCGTGGGCAATCTCGGCCGCAACAATTTCGTTGGACCCGGCTTCTGGGCAGCCGACATCTCGCTCTTCAAGAAGTTTGAATTCAGCGAAAGAGTGGCGCTGCAATTTCGGGCCGAAGCGTTCAATGTCTTCAACCGCGCCAACTTCCAGTTGCCCGGAGCGTATTTTTCCGGGAACAACTTCCTCAATTCACCACAGTTCGGACGCGCCGGCGGCACCTTCAATCCGCGTAATCTGCAGTTCGGGCTGAAGCTGAGCTTCTAACAAGCGTGCGACTGCCATTTACGCGTCCCGCACGCTCCCGAAACTATCAGCGGTATTCGAGTTCCAGCGCGTAGATCTCGGAGCTGCCGAGGAAGCGCTGGACCACAGGGGAACCGTCTGGGGCCAGGCCCACAAGCTGCATGGTGGCGCCAACCGACGTCATGCTCTCCACACGGCGAGTGCGGACATCCACTCTTTTCAACTGCTCACTCCCATTTTCTTGGAAGTAGATGTAGCGAGAATCTGGCGACCAGCTCCAGTTTGCCACGTTTTCTACCGGCAGACCGCTCCAGGTTCGCCTTTGAATGTCAAACACCTTCGCCGGCTGCCCCCGCGTGGTTGAGAGTGCGGCAACATAGCGGCCATTGCCGGACCAAATCGGCTCCCTCAATCCCTCGGAACCCGGCAAGATCGTGAGTTCGTGGCCAGCCACATCCACAATGCCGACCACCGGAACTTCCTTGCGAACGATTGTCAGCGCAATTTCCTTTCCATCCGGTGACCACGAAGCGAACCCTTCGTCATCTGACGCGGGAAAAAGTTGCTCAGCCGGGCCGCCCCTGACGCTGACGACGAAGGCCTTTGTCAGCATGCCCACTCGCGCATGGAACGCGACGCGTTTTCCGTCCGGCGAAAAACGCGGCATATAGGAAGTGTACTCCGTCGTCAGTTGCTTGCGGTCGCTGCCGTCGGCGCGGCTCACCCAGACCGTCTCGCTGGGTAGCCCGACGTAGGTGAGCCATTGTCCATCGCGCGAGAAACTCACTCCGCGGGCGGATATGCCCGGAAGCAGCGTACGGAACATCTTCGTCTTCACATCCAGCAAGCCTATTTCGTTGGCGCCTCCGGTGTTGCCGACGGCGAAAACCTTGCTCCCGTCTCTGCTGACGACAGGCCAGTCCCACGCGATTGGGTCGGAAGTCAGGCGCACGACGTCGGGAGTGAGCCAGCCCAACCAGTTCCGGTGCTCGCGCAGAGCCCAGATCTCGTCCCCCTCGGGGCGCGCTGCGTGGAAGACGAACCAGCTTCCGTCAGGCGTCCAGCTTTCAAAATGCTCGTGACGGTTTGGATTCCAGCCCGCCAGCAACTGCTGCGGCGTCCCCCCGGCCGCTGGGATCTCCCATTCGGCGATTCCGCCGCCTTCCTTATCCTCCACGCTGAAGCGAAGCAGCCGGCCATCCGGTGACCAGCGAATCGGGTCGACGTTCGTCCTCAGATCAGCGATCTTCCTGGGACCGGTCCCGTCCGAGGCAGCAACGTAGATTCCATCTCTCAGCCGGGCGAATGCGAGGTGGGCGCCATCGGGAGACCAGGCGGCACAACTCGCCACGATGTCGCCGACCCGCCGCGATGCGCCGCCCAGCACCGGCATGACGTACATTGGGATCCCCTTGGGGTCGGCGGTGTCATTCAAGTCGCCAAACAGAAGCTGCGATCCGTCCCGCGAGATGTCCCACAGATCGGGATTGTAGGGTCCCACCGGGATGGGGACCGCGTCTCCTCCTGAAACCGGCACCTGCCGCAATTCAGCGCGACCAGGCAAAATCTCATCCACGAAGTAGATGCGCAGGCCATCCGTTAGCAGCCGCGACTTGCTGAACGCTCTTGCCGGGGAGCTGGTGGTGAGTTGCACCGCTCGAACCACGGTTGGAACCCGCGGCGCAACCAGCTTGAGAACGCCGAAAATGACCAGAAACAGGGTTAGGCCTAGCGTCGCCCATGCCAACCATGGTCTGCGCTTGCGCGGGAGAGCCGTCGGGACCGCTCGCGTCTCCCTCGACTCGGAATGGCGCTTGAGCCGCTTGAGGTCACCCAACAGCTCCCGCGCCGACTGGTAACGCTCGTCGCGGTCCTTCTCCAGTGCCTTGCCGATGATTCGCTCCAACTCCGGATTGACCGCCTTGTTGAGCCCGCTCGCAGGTTCCGGCTGCCGGTTCAGGATGGCGTCAAAGATCACCGCCGAGGTTGCACCAGTGAACGGCGGCCGCCCCGTGGCCATCTCGTAGAGCACCGCCCCGAAGCTGTAGAGGTCCGTGCGCGCGTCCATCTCTTCGCCCCGCGCCTGCTCCGGCGACATGTAGGCGACGGTGCCCATCGCTGCCCCGGGCGTGGTCAGGAACTCCTCCGGCAAACTGGCCGTGGCTACGGCCGACGCTGCCAGCGCCGCTTCCTGCCGGGGCTTTGCCTTCTTGGCCAAGCCAAAATCCATGATCTTGGCCTGCCCTCGCTCGGTTACAAAGATGTTCGAGGGCTTCAGATCGCGGTGCACGATCCCCTTCTGGTGGGCGGCATCCAGGGCGTCGGCAATCTGCAGGGCCAACTCCAGCAAGTTCTCGATTTTCAGCGGGCGAAGCCCAATCTTCTGCTGCAGGGTCTGGCCTTCCAGCAGCTCCATGGCAATGAAGCGCTGGCCGTCGTGCTCGCCGACGTCATGGATAGTGCAGATGCCGGGATGGTTCAGGGCGGAAGCGGCACGGGCCTCGCGCTGGAAACGTTCCACCGCCTCGCGGTGCTGGGCGTCCTCAGCGGGCAGAAACTTTAGCGCCACCTCTCGGTCCAGGCGCGTGTCGTGAGCCCGATACACCACGCCCATCCCGCCCCGGCCAAGCTCGCCGAGAATGCGGTAATGCGAGATGGTCGTGCCGACCATCCTTCCCCCCTCAATGACCGGGAATCATAGCGGGATTGGGGAGGGCAGGCAATCGAGGCGCGCGGAAAAGCACGGCACCTGCCCTATTCGTACCTCGACCCTCGATGGGATGCGCCATAGCATTGCTTCCGCCCGCTCCCCGGACTAGCATCGCTGCCCTATGGCTGCACCGGGGTCCATGATCGACCGGACGCTGGGCCACTACCGCATCCTGGAGCAGATCGGCGCCGGCGGCATGGGAGTGGTGTTCCGTGCCCACGACCAGCGACTGGAACGCGACGTCGCCCTCAAGGTGCTGCCGCCGGGCACGCTGCACGATGACAGTGCTCGCAAACGCTTTCGCAAGGAAGCTCTGGCCCTCTCCAAGCTGAATCATCCCAACATCGAAACCGTCCACGATTTCGACACTGAGGACGGCGTGGACTTTCTGGTGATGGAACTGCTCCCGGGCATCAGCCTGGACCAGAGATTGCTCGCCGGGCCGCTGCCGGAGAAGGACGTGCTGAAGCTGGGGCAGCAGTTGGCCGAAGCCCTGGCCGCGGCGCACTCGGAAAGCATCATCCATCGCGACTTAAAGCCTGCGAACCTGCGCGTCACGCCCGACGGCCGGCTGAAGGTCATGGACTTCGGGCTGGCCAAGCTCTTCCGCGAGGTCGCGGCAGCAGACGTCACCGCGTCCGTGACCGAGTCCCAGGGAGTTACCGGCACCCTGCCCTACATGGCGCCGGAACAGTTGCGCGGCGACAAGGTGGACGCACGCAGCGACGTCTGGGCGGCGGGCGCGGTGCTCTACGAGATGGCCACCGGCAAGCGTCCGTTTCCCGGCGAGCACGGGCCACTGCTGATAGACGCCATCTTGAACCGCGAGCCGAAGGCGCCCAGCGCGATCAACGGAAAGGTCTCGGCCAATCTGGAAAACATCCTGCTGAAGGCGCTGGACAAAGAGCCCAACCGGCGCTACCAGTCGGCCAGCGAACTGCGCGTGGACCTGGAGCGGATGAGCGCCAGCGCTCCGCTCACGGTGCGGACGCGCCTGAGCGCCCTGCGGCGGCGTCGTTTGCTGGCCGGAGCCACGCTGCTGATCCTGATTGCTGCGGTCGGGGTGGGAGCGAACCTCGGTGGGGTACGCGACCGGCTGCTGGGGCGACCTGCAGCGGCGCTCAAAATCGAGTCAGTAGCCGTGTTGCCGCTGGAGAACCTTTCCGGCGATCCCGGACAAGCGTATTTTGCCGACGGCATGACCGAGGCGCTGATCAACGATCTGGCCAGGACCGGCGCGCTCCGAGTCATCGCGCGCAACTCGGTGATGCGCTACCAGGGTTCGAAGAAACCGCTGTCGGAGATAGCCCGCGAGCTGAACGTGGATGCCGTAGTCACGGGTTCGGTCCTCCGCGCCGGCTCGCGTGTCCGCGTCACCGCGCAACTGATCGAAGCCCGGAGCGAGCACTCCCTGTGGGCGGACCGCTACGAGCGCGAATTGCACGACGTCATCTCCATCCAGGACGAGTTTGCTCGGGCGATTGTGCGGGAGATCAAGGGTAAGCTGAGCCCCCAGCAGCAGCAGCTTCTAGCGCGCGCCTCCGCCAGGGTCGATCCTGAAGTTTACGACCTGTACCTCAAGGGACGCGACGCGTTCAACAAGCGGGAAGGAGAAGAAGACGTTCAGCAGGCGCTTGCCTACTACGAACAAGCGATTGCGAAAGACCCAGCTTACGCTCCCGCTCATGCCAGCCTCGCCGAGGCTTTGACCTCGGCGGCAACGCGCGGCATGCTGCCTCGCACCGAGGGCTACGCGCGGGCACGCGTGGCCGCGAGCCGTGCCCTGGAACTGGACGACTCACTGGCAGAGGCACACCTGGCGCTGGCCGGGGTGAAAGAGGAATGGGACTGGGACTGGCAAGGCGGCGAGCGCGAGTTCAAACGTGCTCTGGAGTTGAACCCCAACTACGCCAACGCTCACTGTTGGTACTCGCAACACCTGATGTCGCTGGCACGCCATGCGGAAGCCATCGCCGAAGCCCGGCTGGGAGAGCGCTTGGACCCTTTCAGCTATATGTGCGGCGACTATGTCGGCGCTGCGTTGTTCTACGCCCGCCGCTACGATGAGTGCATCCAGCAGCAACAGAAGCTGATCGAGGCCCACCCGAACGCAGTCGGGGCCTATCTTGGTCTGTATGACTGCTATGCCGGGAAAGGGATGTTTGACGAAGCTGTCGCCACTTATGCAAAGTTCGCCACCCTGGACGGGGCTCCGAAGGAAGAAATAGCCGGTTACGAACGGGCCTACAAGACGGGAGGCTGGAAGGGGCAGGCTGCCTACGATATCGAGTGGCATAAGCGACTGGGCTTCGACCCTCCCCCACGCCTCTACATCATCCTTGGAAAATACGATCAGGCGTTGGAGAAGCTTGAAAAGATGGTGGCCAAGCGCGACGGTGGCGCCCTATTCCTGAAAGTTGATCCCAGGTACGATCCCGTCCGCTCGCACCCGCGCTTCCAGGCGCTGCTGAAGCGCATGAACTTCCCGCCGTAGAAGCGAGCCTTCTGAACACTGAACGGATCAACACCCGAGGTCGGACGTGCTTCGGGCACATTCAACTGCCGCAACCTGCAGTTCGGGCTGAAATTGAGTTCGGATGTGGGGCAGGGCTTTGTGCCCCAGCGCCGGGAAATTTTCCTCCACAAAGAACTCAGGGGCACGGCTCTCGCCATGCCCCCGACACCTGACAACCTGACACCTGAGACCTGACACCTGCCTTACTGCAGCACCACCTCGTCCTTCTCCTTCAACCCTTCCAGCACTTCGGTTTTGGCGCCGTTAGAGATGCCGATCTTGATGTCCTTCTTCTGCTTGCCGTCCTTACCATTGGCGTCCGGCACCTCCACCGAAGCCTTGCGGTCCTTGTCGTAGAGGATGGCGCCTTCGGGAATGATTAGTACGCCCTTGTGCTCTTCCAGCAGGATCTCGGCGTTGGCGGTCATGGCGGCCTTGAGCTCGCCGCCCGGGTTGGTGATGGACACCCTCACCTCGAAGGTGGTGACGTTGTCTTTCTCCACGCCCATGGGGGAAATCTTGGTCACCTTGCCGTTGAAGGTCTTGTCCTTGAACGATTCCACCTTGATGCGCGCCGCCTGCTCCAGGTAGACCTTGCCGATGTCGGCCTCGTCCACCTTGCCCTTCACGTAGACCTCGCGGGTGTCGCCGATGGTCATGATGAGGGTGGCCGAAGAACCCAGCACCAGGATGGAACTCACCGCGTCGCCCACTTCCACGTTGCGCAGGAGCACCGTGCCCTCGATGGGCGCGATCAGGGTGGAGTTGCGGAACTCTTCTTCCGAGCGCTCCAGACTGGCGCGCGACTGCTGCACTTGCGCGTGCGCCTGCGCCACCTTGGCCTTGGAAACGGTAAGCTGCGCCCGCGCCATACCTTGTTTGCTCACCGCCAGCTCGTAGTTTCTCTGCGCGTCGTCCAGGGCTGCCTGACTCACCACCCCTTCGACGGCCATGGACTTGGCGCGCTCGTAGGCGCGCAGCAGCAGCGGCACTTCGGGCCCGATGGCGTCCACCTTGGCGCGCTCCATATCGGCGTCGGCAGCGCGCCGGTTGGCTTCCGCCGCCTCCAGGGCGGCCCGCGCTTCCCGTACCCGCGCCTGGATCTCTTCCTTGTCCAGCTCCGCCAGCAACTGCCCGGGCTTCACCAGGTCGCCGGCATCCACATAGAGCTTCTTCACGATGCCGCTGGCCTTGGACTTGATCTCCACGTCGGTGATGGGCTCAATCTTGCCCGTGGCCACTACGTTTTTCGCTAGGTCGCCCTTCTCCACCTTGGCCAGCTTGCTCTGGTCAATCTTCTTGCCGCCGCGGGTGAACGCCACCAGGACCCCGGCGCCCGCCAGGACGGCCACTACCACGCCGATGATGATCCATTTCTTCTTTTTCTTGCTTTTGCCGTTTCCGTTGGCCACGAACTGCCTCCCTAAGCGCTGCTACACCCTCGGTCGGATGGTTTTGGATAGTCTGGGTTCTCCCTCTTCAGATACGTACCCTGCAGGCAAATGGTTCCCGGGTCTTGATGCCCGGTTTTCGGGTATGCCGCCTTGTCTCCCAATATCTTAGACAGGGAATATGGAAAAAGGTAACAAAGGCGCTGGCCTGTCCTGCGTGTCATCCTGAGCCCCGATGGGTCGGGGCGAAGGACCCTACGGCGGCTGGGACCCTCACCTGCCGCCCGCAGGACCGTCCCGCTGCCCAACCCTGCTAGAATTCTCTTCCCATGGTGGACGTCCTGCTGCGGGTGTTTGCCGTCGGCCTGCTGGTGGCGCTGAACGCCTTCTTTGTGGCCGCGGAATTTGCCCTGGTCAGCGTCCGCGACACCCGCATCCAGCAGCTCATCGAGGCCCGCCGCCTGGGCGCGCGCACCGTCCAGAAGCTCCACCAGAACCTCGACGAGGTCTTGAACGCCGTCCAGTTCGGCATTACCGTGGCCAGCCTGCTGTTGGGATGGGTGGGCGAAGTCGCGGTGGCTTCGCTTCTGGAGCCCCTGTTTCGCGGCCTGCCTTTCGCCGGCGTCTATGCTCACGGCATCGCCATCACCGTCGCCTTTGCGGTGATCACCTATCTGCACGTGATCCTGGGGGAAGTGGTACCCAAGTCGCTGGCCTTGCAGCGCGCCGAGCGCGTGGCCCTGGCCGTGGCCGCTCCCATGATCGTCTTCATGACCCTCTGCCGCCCCTTTCTGTTCGTGATGAACCATTCCTCGCAGGTGGTGCTGCGCCTGTTCGGGACGCGCCCGGTGCGCGAAGGCGGAGTGCATTCTCCCGACGAGCTTAAGCTCATCGTCACCGCCAGCAAGCGCGTAGGCCTGCTGCCGCCCCTGCAGGAGGAGATGCTGCACCGCGCCCTGGAGCTGGGCGACGTCACCGTGAAGGAGATCATGACTCCTCGCCCGGACATCTTCTCCCTCTCCGCCGACATGACCCTGGAAGAAGCCATGTCGCGGGTGGTCGAGGAGCAGCACTCGCGCATCCCCATTTACGACCCCCAGCTCGGGCCCGAGCACATCATCGGGGTGCTCTACGCCAAGGACCTGGCGCGGGTGATGCATCAAAAGCTGGTGAAATTTCGCGGCGGCGTGGTGGCCGAGGCGCCTTTGATGTCGGCGCCCATTCGCCAGATCATGCGCGACGTGCTGGTGGTTCCGGAGAGCAAGCCGGTCTCCGACTTGCTCACCGAGTTCCAGGCCCGCAAGCGTCACCTGGCCGTGGTGGTAGACGAGTTCGGCTCCACCGTGGGCGTGGTCACCGTGGAAGACGCCCTGGAGCAGATCGTGGGCGACATCGAGGACGAATACGACGTGGTAGAACAGCCTCAGCTGCCCCTGGGCTCCACCACGCTTATCCTCGACGGCGCCGAAAACCTGCGCGACCTGGAGTCCCACCACCGCCTGCTGCTGCCGCATGACCAGGGTTTTGAAACCCTGGCCGGCTTCGTGCTCGCGCGCCTGGGGAGAATTCCCGCCGCCGGCGATGCCTTCGAATATGATGGCCGCCGCTTCACCGTCCTGCAGATGGAAGCCAACCGCGTGGCCCGCGTCCGCGTGGACCGCGCCGAAGCCGCCAAGACCTTGGAGCGCGCCGGCGACTGACGCCGGCTCATGTGGGCACGGGCGCCCTCGCCCGTGCGGGCGAGCGCAACTCGCCGTCCCAGCCCCGGCCCGTGTGGAAGCGGGCGACTCGCCCGCGTCACACGATTTACAAATTACCCATTACCAATTACAACTCCCCTGTGCTGCGCTACCTCGGCCGCCGCTTGCTCTACACCCTGCCCGTCATCTGGCTGGTGGTTTCGGCCGTCTTCCTGCTCATCCACATTGTTCCTGGCGACCCCATCCAGCAGATGCTGGGCGAAGGAGCAGCCAGCGCCGATATCGAGAAGGCCCGCCACGACTACGGCCTCGATATTCCCCTGGGGCAGCAATACCTGAATTACTGGAAAGGCGTTCTGCGCGGAGACCTGGGCAAATCCATCCGCTTTGACCGCGACGTGCGCACGCTCATCGCCGAGCGCTATCCCGAAACCCTGCAACTCACCCTCGCGGCTCTGGCGGTTGCGCTCCTGATCTCCATCCCCGCGGGCGTGCGCTCCGCTCGCCGCCGCAATCGCTGGGACGACCGCCTGATCAGCCTGGTCAGCCTGCTCGGCTTGTCGTTCCCCAACTTCGCGCTGGGGCCGGTGCTCATCCTGCTGTTTTCCATTGAGCTGGCGCTGCTTCCGGTCTCCGGCTCGGGGACACTCGCCCATCTGGTGCTGCCGGCGGTGACCATGGGAGGGGCCTTGGCTGCCATCCTCACTCGCATGGTGCGTACCTCCATGCTGGAGGAGCTCAGCCAGGATTACATCCGTACCGCCCGCGCCAAAGGACTCACCGAGCGCGCCGTGGTCTATCGTCACGCGCTGCGCAACGCCCTGATTCCCGTGATTACCGTCGTGGGCCTGCAATTCGGGGCGCTGCTGGCCGGCGCAATCGTTACGGAAACTATTTTCTCCTGGCCGGGCATTGGCCGCCTCACCGTCCAGGCCATCTCCAACCGCGACTACTACTTGGTGCAGGGCTGCATCTTGACCATTGGACTCACTTATGTGGGCGTGAACTTCTTGACCGACGCCTTGTATTCGGTGGTGAACCCGAGGATCAGGACAGATTGAATCATTGAACGATTGAATCAGTGGATCATTGAATCATTCAAGACCGCTGGTCTCGTTGGCAGTGAGGAATTCCGAAGTGATCAAGGCCCGGTTGCCATGGATCTGCGACAAAGGCGGCGGCCACACGAGAGCGAGTGGAAATGATTCAATGATTCAATGTCTCACTGATTCAATGTCTCAATGATTCAATTGAAGAACAACCCGCTCGCTCTTGCCGGCGCTGCGCTGATCGTGCTGCTGACGCTGTCCGCACTCCTTGCCCCCTGGCTTGCTCCTCAGGACCCCGCGCACATTGATCTGCCTGCGCGTCTTACGCCGCCCTCAACCGCGCATTGGCTGGGCGCCGACGAGCTCGGTCGCGACATCCTCTCCCGCGTCCTCTACGGGGCGCGCATCTCCATGCTGGTGGGAGCCTCGGTGGTGGCGCTCTCGCTCACTCTGGGGCTGATCATCGGCTCCATCGCCGGCTACTACGGCGGACGCATCGACCGCTTCTTCAACATCGTGGTGATGAACGCATTCCTGTCGTTTCCCGGAATCCTGCTGGCCATCGCGTTCGTCGCCTTTCTCGGACCGGGAATCTTCAACCTGGTGCTGGCGCTCTCACTCGGTGGATGGGTGGGATACGCCCGCCTGGTGCGCGGGCAAGTGCTGGCCACACGCGAGCGCGAGTTCGTGGAGGCCGCCCGCGCCCTGGGCGCCAGCGACCTGCGCATCATCGTGCGCCACATTCTGCCCAACATCATCCAGCCGGTGATCGTGCAGGCCGCCATCGGGATGGCAGGCGCCGTCCTGGCCGAGGCCACCATGAGCTTCCTGGGCCTGGGCGTGCCTCCGCCCACCGCCAGTTGGGGCTCCATGCTCAACGACGGCCGCTCCCACCTGGTGGACGCTCCCCACCTGGTCCTCTTTCCCGCCGCCGCAGTGATGCTGGCCGTGCTCTCCTTCAACTTCGTGGGCGACGCCCTGCGCGATTACCTCGATCCCCGCTCCCGCATGGAAGCGGGACTGTGATCTGCGATGTATTGATGTGCGATGTGTGATGTGCGATCTGCGATGTGAGGTGCGATCTACGGGGCCGCTGTTTCCACCCCAACCTCACACATCAAACATCAGACATCACACATCACCCATCGCACATCACTCTGTACTCTGAACTCTGTACTCGGTACTCTGTACTCGAATGATCGGCCGTTATCGCTTGCTCAACCGGCTGGGGGTACTGGAGCCTCCGGGCGAGGCCCTGCACGTGGAACGCGTGCTGGCCACGGGACGCACCTTCCTGGCCATCACCGCGCTGGTGGCCATCTACGTCGATCCCGCCCAGCCCCACTACGCCACCGCCGCCTACGCCCTGCTGGTGGGATACCTCGCTTACAGCAGCATCGTTCTCCTGCTGTTTCGCTCCCGCACCCGCTTCGAGCCCGGGTTGCGCCGCCTGGTCCACACCGCGGACATCTTCTGGCCCACGGTCATTACTCTTTTTACCGAAGGCCCCAGCAGCCCCTATTACCTGTTCTTCATCTTCGTCCTCCTGGCCGCAGCCTACCGCTGGGGATTTCCCGAGACTGTGGGCACGGCCGTCCTAGCCGTCGTCTTGATGCTGGGACAAGCCGCCGTCTTCGACCGACTGCAACTGACCGGCAGCCTGGATCTGAACCGCTTCGTAGTCCGCTCCGGATATCTGCTGATTCTGGGCTTCCTGCTGGGCTATCTGGCGGAAGCCGAAAAGCGCCTGCGCGCACAACTGGCGCTGGTGCCGCGCATCCTGAACAAGGCGCGCGCCGAAATCGGACTGCGGGGCACGTTGCAGGGCATCCTCGACGACCTGCTGCGCGTCTTTGCCGCCCGCCACGCCATTTTTGCCGTCGAGGAAACCGGCAGCGGGCGGGTGTTTATCTGGCACACGGGCAGCGGAGGCGAGGCGCGCGACGGCCAGATCCGCTATGCCGAGATGGAGCCCGAGCACCGCAGCGCCTACATGTTTCGCACCCGGGCCCACACCTTTCATGTTCTGCGCGGCTCGCGTTCCGGATCCGCCGACACCGTAGCCGTGGACGTAGACGGCAGCCGGATTGACGACGCCATCCAGGTGCCTCCCAGCTTCCTGCGCCTCCATCCCTGCCGCTCGCTGCTGGGGGCCTGGTTCGCCTTCGGAGACGAGTGGGCGGGCCGCCTCTTCCTGGTGGATCCCGCCGGCGGCAGCGACCGCGAAGCCACGCTCCACTTTCTGCAGAACCTGATGCGCCAGATCGGCCCCGCCATCTACAACGTCTACCTCACGCGGCGCATGCGCTCGCGCGCCGGCGCCGCGGAGCGCGCTCGCATGGCCCGCGAGCTGCACGACGGCACCATCCAGTCGCTGGTGGCCGCGGAGATGCGCCTCGAAGTTCTCCGCCGCAAGGGCGCCGCCGAACCCGCGGCCGAGGAGCTCACCCAGATCCAGCAGATCGTCCACCACGAGATCCTCAATCTGCGCGAGCTCATGCGCCAGATGCGTCCGGTGGAGGCCGATCCCCGCAAGCTGCTCGAGTTCCTGGCCAACACAGTGGACAAGTTCCGCCGCGAGACCGGCATTGCCGCCACCTTCCACGCCGAGCAGCCCGACCTGGTGCTGCCCGTGAACGTTTCCCGCGAGGTGGCCCGGCTTGTGCAGGAAGCGCTGATGAATGTGCTCAAGCACTCCAACGCCAACCGCGTGCTGGTGCGCATGAGCGCCCAGGACGGCACCTGCAAGCTGGTGGTGGACGACGACGGCCGCGGCTTCGACTTCGCCGGACGCCTCAGCCAGGCCGAACTGGACGCCGCCCACAAGGGCCCGCTGGTCATCCGCGAGCGGGTGCGCTCCATTCGTGGGCAGCTCACGATAGAATCCTATCCCGGTCGCGGGGCCCGGCTGGAAATCACCTTCCCGCAGAAGGCTTACGATTGATGGAAAAAGGCGCGTCCAAGATCCGCATTCTCATCGCTGACGATCATGCCATCTTCCGCGACGGTCTGAAGAAGCTGCTGGAGTCCGAGCCCGACTTCACCGTGGTGGGCGAGGCCGGCGATGGCGCCGAAGCCCTCAAGCTCGCCCAGAAGCTCAAGCCCGACCTGCTGCTGCTCGACCTGGCCATGCCCCGCATGCCCGGCATGGTGGCGCTGCGCGAGCTCACCACCGCCGCCGTGCCCGTGCGCACCATCGTGCTCTCCGCCGCCGTGGGCAAGGAGCAGATTGTCGAGGCCCTGCAACTCGGCGCCCGCGGCGTGGTGCTCAAGGAGTCCGCCACCCAGCAGCTCCTCAAGAGCATGCGCACGGTGATGGCCGGCGAGTACTGGGTGGGCCGGGAGAGCGTTTCCGATCTGGTCCAGTACCTGCGCGCCGCTTCCGGCCTGGCCGCCGCCCCCCAGAAGAAGAACTTCGGTCTTACCCCCCGCGAGCTGGAGATTGTGGGCACCATCGTCGCCGGCTATACCAACAAGGACATCGCCCAGAAGTTCTCCATCAGCGAAGACACCGTGAAGCACCACCTCACCAATATCTTCGACAAACTGGGCGTCTCCACCCGCCTGGAGCTCGCCCTGTTCGCCATCAACCACAACCTGGCGGAAGCCCCGTGAACGGAATCTGCGATGTGCGATGTTCGATGTCTGATGTGCGACCCATCAAACATCGCACTTCCAACATCACATATCAAACATCGCACATCACACCTGGCACACTGCATACCTCGTACTGGGTGCTCGCAAGGTAATCTCCCCGCCCCAGTTCATCCCCCCCACCTTCGTGCCATGGGCCCACCCCCGGTGGGCCATTTCCCATTCTGCGGCGGGAATCTATTCTCTCCCCAGTCGCAGCCCAAACCCATTGCGCCCGGATTGCCGGGTCGGACACTTGGAGGACGTTTTGGAAATCGTAAAAGAAGCCGCCACAGGCATTTCCCGCGCCCGCCGTTTCTCCTTGCAGTTGCCGGTGCGCTACCGGCCCATGGGCTCCGAGCAATGGAACCAGGGCAAAACCGAGAACGTAAGCTGCACCGGCATGCTCATCCGCGCCGGCGAACGCATCGACGTGAACCAGGAAGTGGAAGTCATCCTGGTGCTGGAAGTGGATGTGGTGGGAGAAGTCTCGCCCGAAGTGCTCTGCCTCGGGCAGGTGGTCCGCAAACTGGATCCGGTCCCCACCAGTCCCTTTGCCAGGCTGGCCGTCCGCATCCAGGACTACCACTTCCCGGGCGAAGTTAACCTGGCTACCGCCTGATTCCCAGGCGCCTGATTCGACGTCATCAGTTTTTCGCCGCAAGGTTGGTGATGTCCTGCCCCGGCCCGCAGCAGCCGGCTCACCACCCCGGCCCAACGAGGCCCCTTCATCGGGGCCTCGCCTCCTTTTCTGCCGCTTGTGTGGGGCGGCCGTCCCCGGCCGCCCTCGGTTCTTGGCCAGTGTAGAAGCGGGCGACTCGCCCGCGCTTGTGTAGCGCCGGGTCTTTGACCCGGCGCTTCGCGGCCCGCCCGCGCTCAGCGCGGTAGATCTCGCTAGAATTGACTCATGACCGCACTTGCCGCGCTCGTGCTGTTTTCGCTTCTGCACGCCCAACAACCACCCGCGGCCGAGACCAGCTTCGACCTCGCCGCCGAGCAGGAACTGTTCCGCCTGGCTAACCAGGAGCGCACCCGCGCCGGCCTGCATGCGTATTCTTCTGATGAGCGCCTTAACCGCGCCGCACGCGCCCATTCCCAGGAGATGGCGAAGCAGAAGCAAGTGGGCCAGGCCCTCCCTGGCGAGTCCCGCCTCCGCCAGCGACTGGTTCAAACCGGCTTGAAGTTTTCCCAGGCGGCCGAGAACATCACCCTGGCCTCCAGCGCTGCCCAGGCACACCAGCTCTTCCTGGGCTCGGCCGCCCACCGGGAAAATATTCTGGACTCCCAGTACGACACCCTGGGAGTTGCGGTCGCCCGCCGCGGAGACCAGCTCTACGTCACCCAGGACTTCGTCCGCCGACTCCCCGACCAGGCTCGTGTGGCGCCGGGTCTTTGACCCGGCGCCACTCAGGTCCTGCCGCACCTTCGTGACCTTCGTGTCCTTCGTGGTTAGCTTTTTCTTGCTCTAGAATGAATCCATGGCCGAACTCCGCATCGGCACCGCGGGATGGTCCTACAAGGACTGGGAAGGCATCGTCTATCCCCACGGCATTCGCAAGACCGAGCACCCCGCCGCCTACCTGGCGCGGTTCTTCGACGTCATCGAGATCAACACTTCTTTCTACGGACACATCCGCCCCGAACTGGGCAAGCTGTGGTGCAACAAGGTTGCGGCCGTGAATCCGGATTTCCTGTTCACCGTGAAGCTGCACCAGTCGTTCACCCATTCCCCCCACGCGGTGATGGAGCCCACTTCCGCCGCCACCCTGGCGCCCAATCCTGAAGACGAACGCCTCGCCCGCGAAGGTCTGGACAGCATCGCCGGGGAAGGGAAATTGGGGGCGCTGCTCATGCAGTTTCCCGTCTCCTTCAAGAACAGCAACGAAAACCGCGACTACCTGGAAGGCCTGCTGGCCCGCCTCAGCGGCTATCCGCGCGTGGTCGAGGTGCGCCATTCGAGCTGGAACAACCAGGGCATCCTGCGCTACTTCGCGCAGCAGGGCGTGGCCTTCTGCAACATCGACCAGCCGGTGCTGGGCCAGTCGCTCGCTCCCACCGCCCACGCCACCGCGCCCATCGGCTACGTCCGCCTCCACGGCCGCAACTACGACCAGTGGTTCGACCCACCCACCGGCGCCGACCGCTACAACTATCTCTATTCGCAGTCGGAACTCGCCGGCTGGCAGCAGAAAATCCAGGACCTAAGCGCCAAGACCGAGAGGATTTTCGTCATCACCAACAACCACTTCGAGGGCAAGGCCGCAGTCAACGCCCTGCAGCTCAAGCACGCCCTCACCGGCCGCGCGGTCGCCACGCCCGAGACTCTGCTGGCGCGCTATCCCGAGTTGGAAAAGATCGCCACGCCACACGAAGGCTTTTTGTTCCGCACGGGGGCATGATAGTCGGCAGTCGCTCAGTCCCACCTCCCTTCGTGCTCTTCGTGTCCTTCGTGGTTAGCCTTCTTGCCAACGACTGAATTTGCGTCCCCATGGAACCTAACCTCATCCAATTACGTACGTCTAAGTAAGCATAGAGTCGAAGGATCGGAGGAAAGGTTTATGGGCGCGGAATACAACAAGATTTCCGACAACACAGCGCTGCGCATCTCGCTGATTGTCGTGGGCTTTGCGCTTTGGACAGCAGCCACGGTGGGTTTTCTGGCGCTGGCGTTATAACCCAGGATCGAACCACAGGGGACACAGAGGTCACAGAGGGCCCGAAGACGGACTCGAGTCAACCAACTCTCCCGCCTTCCTCTGTAATCTCTGTGTCCCTTGTGTTTTGCTCGCTTGTGTAGGGGCGGGCGACTCGCCCGCCCAGTCGGGTGTCCCTCTGTGCCTCTGTGGCTAGTTTTTTCCCGCGGCGACCGGCACTTCCCGCCGCGCCCCGTAGTGCGATTCCACGTACTCATTCAGGATCTGGATAAACTCCGCCACGATGCGGTCGCCCTTGAGGGTTGTCATCAAACGGCCGTCCACAAACACCGGGGCCTTGGGCTCTTCGAACGTTCCCGGCAAAGAGATGCCGATGTTGGCGTGCTTGGACTCGCCCGGCCCGTTGACCACGCATCCCATCACCGCGACTTTCATTTCCTCTATGCCCGCGTAGCGCTCTTTCCATACCGGCATCTGCTCCCGCAGGTACGACTGGATTTGCTCCGCCATCTCCTGGAAAAAAGTGCTGGTAGTGCGTCCGCAGCCCGGGCAGGCGGTGACCTGCGGGGTAAAGCTGCGAATGCCCAGCGACTGCAGGATCTGCTGGGCCACGCGCACTTCTTCGCTGCGGTCGCCGCCCGGCGCGGGCGTGAGCGATACCCGGATGGTGTCCCCAATGCCTTCCTGCAACAGCAAGCTCAGCGCTGCCGCGCTGCTCACGATGCCCTTGGCGCCCATCCCCGCCTCCGTGAGTCCGAGATGCAGCGCATAGTCACAGCGCGCGGCCAGCGCGCGGTACACGTCAATCAGGTCCTGCACCCCGCTCACCTTGGCGCTCAGGATGATCTGGTCGCGCCGCAGGCCATACTTTTCCGCCAGCGCCGCGGAGCGCATCGCGCTCTCCACCATGGCTTCCATGGTGACTTCGCGCGCGTCCTTGGGTTCGGGGAGGCGGGCGTTTTCGTCCATCATGCGGGTGAGCAGCGCCTGGTCCAGCGATCCCCAGTTCACTCCGATGCGCACCGGCCGCTGGTTCTCCACCGCCACGGTGATCATGGTGCGGAAGTTCTCATCGTCCTTCTTGCCGATGGAAACGTTGCCCGGATTGATGCGGTACTTGGCCAGCGCCCGCGCGCACGCCGGATATTTCTTCAGCAGGATGTGTCCGTTGTAGTGGAAGTCGCCGATGATGGGCACCAGCACGCCCTGCTGCTCCAGGCGCGCGGAAATTTCCGGTACGGCTGCGGCCGCGGCGTCGTTGTTCACGGTCACGCGTACCAGCTCGGATCCGGCCCGCGCCAGCAGCGCCACCTGCTTGACGGTTGAGGCCACGTCGGCGGTATCGGTGTTGGTCATGGACTGCACCACCACCGGCGCGCCCCCGCCCACGCGCACTCCGCCCACGCTCGCACACGCCGACGGTCTGCGTTCCATCGTGGCCATAGGGAAACTTTAGTTTAGCAGCAGACGGGGATGTGCGATGTGCGATGTGTCCTGTGTGATGTTTCCACTTCGCCCATCCAACATCGAACATCGCACATCAGGGCAGGTACTTCGCCAGTCCCGGCAGGTTCTTGGCAATGTCGTTGTAGATGACCATGGCCGCGAACAAGATCAAGAACACGAACGCGGCCTGGTAAATACGTTCCTTGATTACCAGGTTGATGTCCCGCCGGATAGTGCTCTCAATCAGCAGAAACAGGATCATGCCGCCATCGAGGATAGGGATAGGGAACAGGTTGAACACGCCCAGGTTCAGGCTGATGGCGGCCGTCAGCAGCAGCAGTGGCGTCCAGCCTTCTTGGCGCGCGGCCGCTCCGGCTGCACCGGCAATGCCGATGGGTCCGTCAATCTGCCTCAGCGACACCTTCCTCTGCACCAGCTTCTGCACCAGCTCCACGATCAGCAGCGAGTATTTCTTGTTGGTCTCCAGCGATTTGGCGAAGGCCGCGCCCAAGGGCAGCCGGTCCACGTGCGTGGGTTGCGAGGGGTCGGAAGCGATGCCGATGCGGTAGAACACCTCGCCTTCGATTTCCGCCTTCACCGCGGTCATGGTGCGGTCCAGGTCTTGGCCCGAACGCCGCACCGTCACCCGTACGGGCTGGTCGCGGCGTTCGCGCAGATGCTTCTGGAGCTGCGGCATGGCTCTCATGGCCACGCCGTCCGCCGCTATGATTTCGTCGCCCACCTGCAACCCGGCGCGTTCCGCCGGCATTCCCGGTTCCAGCGTGGTAATGAGGTTGGGTTTCTGCGGAATCAGGCCCAGGCTGCCGGCCTCGTTCGGACCCACCGCTTCAGGGCGCACGATCTTTTGGATCACCTGCTCGCCGCGTTGCAGCCAGATTTCCAGCGGCTGATTGGGGTTGAGTACGACCTTGAGGATAACCTGCTCCCAGGTGGGGTTGTTTACGCCGTCAATCTTCGCGATGCGGTCGCCCGGCAGGAGGCCCGCCGTGGCGCCCACCGAATCTTCCAGCACCCAGCCAATCACCGCCGGCTGGTCGAGAAAAATCGGGTGTTCGTAGTGCACCATGTAGACGCCGGTGAGCAGCGCGATGGCCAGCAGGATGTTCATCGCCGGCCCGGCCACGGCTATGATCAGCCGCTGCCAGCGCGGGTGCGCACCGAACTCACCCGCATCCCCGGAGTGCTCGTCCATGGGGTTCTCGCCCGACATCTTCACGTAGCCGCCCAGCGGAATCAGGCTGATGCGATAGTCGGTGTCGCCCCGCTTAATGCCCCAGAGCCGCTTGCCGAAGCCTACGGAAAACACTTCCACCCGCACCTTGAAATACTTGGCGGCGGCGTAGTGGCCAAACTCGTGCACCACGATCATCACGCCGAGCACCACCACCACGGCCACGGCGTTGCTGGGAAGATTTTCAATCATACGAACCTGGGTGCTGCCTCCGCAGCGCAAGCTCCAAGCGAACTGCGAACCTCATTGTAACGGGGGACGCTGCCCTTGGCGCTACCCTGCTTTCCTCGCCGCCGGGTTCATGATCTGCTCCCGGGCCTGGGCGCGCGCCTCGGCATCCAGGCTGAGGACCTCTCTTATAGATTCAGGATGGCCGGGTTTTGTTGCAGCCAGCACCTGCTGAATCGTACGCGCGATTTCGTCGAAGCGGATGTCGCCCTCCAGAAACGCCGCCACCGCCACCTCGTCCGCCGCGTTCAGGGCGATGGTCTTCGACCCCCCCTCGGCCGCGGCCTCATAGGCCAGGGCCAGACATAGGAACTTTTCCATATCCGGGGGCCGGAAGTCCAGATTACGAAGGTCACCTAGGGGGAAGGTCATATCGGACTGAATCCGTTCGGGATAGGTGAGGGCGTACAGGATGGGGAGGCGCATGTCAGTCACCGAAAGCTGGGCTAGAATGCTGCCGTCCACAAACTCCACCAGCGAGTGGATGGTGGACTGCGGATGCACCAGCACCTCCACCTGGCTGGGCGGCAGGCCGAACAGCCGGCAGGCCTCGATCACCTCGAAGCCTTTGTTCATCAGCGTGGCCGAATCAATCGTGATGCGCCTCCCCATCTTCCACGTGGGATGATTCAGCGCCTGCTCCACGGTGATGCTGGGGAACTCTGACTTGGGCGTGTCCAGGAACGGCCCGCCCGAAGCCGTCAGCCACACTCGCCGCACTTCTTCAAGGCGTCCGCCGCGCATGCACTGATGCACCGCGTTGTGCTCGCTGTCGATGGGCAGTAGCGGCTTGCCTTGCTTCTTGGCTTCCGCCGTGAGCAGCTCTCCCGCCGTTACCAGACATTCCTTGTTGGCCAGACCAACCGTCTTGCCCGCGCGCACCGCCTCGTAAGTTGCTTCCAGGCCCGCCACGCCTACAATCGCGCTGACCACGAAGTCCGCGTCGGGATGCGTGGCCACGCGCACTGACCCCGCGGCCCCCTCGGCCACTTCGATTCCCGTCAGACCATCGCCGCGCAACCGCACCGCCAGCTTTTCCGCGGCCTCTGGCGTGGCCATTGAGATGAGGCGCGGATTCCAGCGCTTGGCCTGCTCGAAGGCAGCATCCACGTTGCCGCCCGCCGCCAGCGACACCACGGCAAACCGCTCGGGGTACTGCTCCACAATGCTCAGGGTGCTGTTCCCGATGGAGCCGGTGGAGCCCAGGATGGCGATGCGTTTCATTAGAAGTAAAAGCTCGGGGGGAATATCCTTGCGCCGATTGCGAATACTAGCATGGTCACCGGACTGGCAAAGAGCAGTGCGTCGATACGATCGAGCAGGCCCCCGTGCCCGGGGAGAACTCCACCGGAATCCTTCACGTTCGCGCTGCGCTTCATTGCGCTTTCTACGAGATCGCCTAACTGGGCAGCAATGTTCACCAGAGTGGAGGCAACGACTGCAAACCACCACGGATATTGCGGAATTGGGCTACTCCATCCCGCGAAGCCCACCGGGGGGACCAGCGCAAGAGAAAGTAGCCAAGAGTGCAGAGGTTCGAGCGAGACCAGTATCCAAGCCCCCAGGGAAACGCTGACCACAAAGGAGGCAATGGCTCCTTCCCACGTCTTTCCGGGGCTGATGTGCGGTGCGAGTTTCCTACGGCCCAGGTTCTTGCCGACATAGTAAGCGGAGATGTCACCCGACCAAACTACAACAAGCAGAAAAAGAACAAACAGGCTTCCGAAATCACCCACCCACAGTCGCCAGAGAGAGACCAGGCTTACGCTGACATAGAGGAAGCCAAAGATCGAAGCCCCCGCACCGACGAGGCAGTCTTCCAAGTTGGACGACATGTGGGCTGCAACGAAACAGAAGGGTGCAAAAAGGATGACGACCAAAGCCACCATAGTCCCAATGTTGGCCAGATCAGCGGCGTACCGCAGTGAGGCCAGGAACGGCAGCAGAAAGGGAGCAATGGAAAGGAGTCGCAGGAGTCGTTTCCTGATCGCGATGCCCTTGGCTTCCGCAAGACGCTCATACTCAACAATGCATCCGAGCGCCAAACCCGCCAACACTAACGGCATGAGCCAGAACGGGCCCAGGAACACCAGCCACAGCACGATCGGAATCAGTACCGCCGCTGTGGCCACGCGCTTCATGCCGGCGGCCTCTGGAAACACGACGAAAACCGAGATCCTTCGACTCGCCCGCCACGGCGGGCTCGCTCAGGATGACAGTGTCCGAGGGTGGAGTAGCGGAGGGTGGAGTTTCCGAGGGTGGAGCAGCGGACTTGTGCGCAGCGGCGAAAGCTGCCGGGCACAAAAACTTTGACGCCCTGGGGCTTTAGCCCCAGGGCGTCGCCTTGGATTGAGTCGGGACTGACCGCTGGTCGCATCTACCGGGAATTGCCGTTTGGGCTTGCCGCCACCCCGCCGAAGCGCCGCTCGCGCTTCTGATATTCGCCGATGGCTTCCAGTAGGTGCCGCCCGCGGAACTCGGGCCACAGAGTCTCGGTGACGAAAATTTCCGCGTAGGCCACCTGCCACAGCAGAAAATTCGAGAGCCGCATCTCCCCGCTGGTGCGGATCACCAGGTCGGGATCGGGCAGGTTGCGTGTGTAGAGGTGCTTCTGGATCAGCGCTTCGTCCACTTTCAGGTGGTGCAGCCCGCCGTTCGACGCGGCTGCGCGCACGATGTCGTTGAACGCGTCCACCAGTTCCGAGCGCGCGCCGTAGTTGAGCGCCAGGGTGAGCACCATCCCGGTGTTGCGCGCGGTGAGCTCCCGCGCCTCGTCCATGCGCGCGCGCACAATGTCCGGCAGCTCACGCTCCCGCCCGATGTACTCCAGGCGGATGTTGTTCTTCATCAGCGTCGCCAGTTCGGTCTTCAGGTAATGGCGCAGCAGGCGCATCAGGAATTCCACTTCCGTTCGCGGACGCTTCTGCCAGTTCTCGACGGAGAAGGCATACAGCGTCAGCGCCGGAATGCCGACTCGCGCCGCGGTCTCCACCGTGGAGCGCACCGAGGCCACGCCCGCCCGGTGTCCGGCCACGCGCGGCAGGTGCCGCCGCTTGGCCCAGCGCCCGTTGCCGTCCATGATGATGGCAATGTGCCAAGGCAGCTCACGGGGGTCGAGTCCGGCCCAAATTTCCGATTCTTTGTGGTCCAATCCTGCGGGTGGCGTCGTGCGCAAGGCTTCCTCTATCTCATAAAGTAAGTTAGCACAGCCCCGCTCCCCATGCAATCCGTGAGCCCGGCCGTCCCCGGCCGGGCCTCATCCAGGTCCGCATTTCCCTATGCCGCAGATGTTAAAATGAGCTTCGTGGGACAAAAACCTCGGCTGCGGCAGACCCACACGCCGTTAGCGTGCATCTAAAAGTTCCTAGTGCGTAACCCTACCTCCCCATTTTTGATCCGGTCACGGAACCTGCTGGCGCTGGCAATGTGTTTTGCGCTGGCGGTGTCCACCACCCACGCGCAGAGCGTGGGGACGGTGCAGGGCACGGTCACCGACGCCACCGGCGCCCTGGTGCCCGGAGCCACCGTCCGGCTCACCAGCCCTATTTCCGGCTACCGTCAAACGGCTACCACCGACGCCTCCGGCCAGTACAAGTTCCTCAACGTGCCCTTCTCGCCCTTCACTCTGCACGTCGAGGCATCCGGCTTTGCCCATTACGACGCCGCGGCGGAGCTCCGCTCCAACGTCCCGCTGGTGGTAGATGTAAAACTGGCCGTGGCCACAGCCCAGCAGGAAATGACCGTCGAGGAACAGGGCGTGCTGCTGGAAACCACTTCCGCCTCCACTCATCACGACCTCGACCATTCGCGGCTGGAGAAGCTTACTCTGGCGCAGGCGGGCCGCGGCCTGGAGGCGGTGGTGCAGAGCGTGCCCGGCGTGGCCCAGGACGACAACGGACGCCTGCACGCTCGCGGCTCCGAGTCGCAGGTGCAATATGTGGTGGACGGCGTGCCCATCACCGACAATCTCTCCGCCGTCTTCTCCACCGCGCTCGACGCCCGCAACCTGCGCTCCGCCGAAATCCTCACCGGCAACGTTCCCGCCGAGTACGGCGGCAAGCTGGCCACGGTCATCACCGTGAACACCAAATCCGGCATGGAGATGCCCTGGAACGGCAGCCTGTCGTTCACTGCGGGGTCCTTCTCCCGCGCCGAAGTGGGCGCTGAAGTCGGCGGGCATTGGAAGAACCTGGGCATGTTCCTGTCCGCGGCCGGCAGCCGCAGCCAGCGCTTCCTCGACCCGCCCGAGATCCAGAGCTTCCACAACTTCGGCGGTAACGGACGTCTGTTCGCCAAGTTCGATTGGGTCGCCGGATCCGAGGACACACTGCGCCTCAGTCTTTCCACCAACGGCACCAACTTCCAGGTACCCAACCGCGCCGATCAGGAACTGCTGGGGCAGCATCTGCGCCAGGAGTTGCGCGACGACTCCCAGTCCCTGGGCTGGAGCCATATTTTCAACCCGCGCACGGTTTCCGACGCCGTGGCCTACCGGCGCTCCTCCGGCGCGCGCCTGCTCGATCCCGAAGTGACCGGCTTTCCCTTTTTCGCCGAGCAATCGCGCCGCCAGCGCAGCGAGGGCATCCGCTTCAGCGTGAGCCATCAGCGCGCGCTGCACACCTTCAAGGCCGGCTTCCAGGTGGTGCGCACGCCGCTGAGCGAGAGCTTCACCGCCGCCGCCACCGACCCCGCCATCCTCGCCGACCCCATGAATCCTGCGTCCGCCTTCCCTATCGCCAGCCCGTTCCGCTTTCGCGAGCAGCGCGGCGGAGGAGACGCCGGGTTCTTCGTCCAGGACCGCATCACCCTGGGCGGATGGTTCACCGCTGACCTCGGCCTGCGCGTGGACCACTACGACATCGTGATCGAAGACAACCACGTCAGCCCGCGCATCGGCCTGGCCTTCCACATCAAGAAGACCGGTACTGTTTTTCGCGGTTCCTACAACCGGCTCTTTCAGACCCCGCCCGTGGAGAACCTGCTGCTCTCCTCCTCGGCCGCCGCAGGCGCTTTTTCCCCGCTGGCCGGGGGCGTGCGCGCCGTCCCTCCGGAGACCCAGAACTTCTACGAAGTGGGCGTGCAGCAGCAGATCGGCAACTACGTGCGGGTGGACGTGGCCCACTACGTCAAGACCATCCACAACCTCTCCGACAAAGACCAGTTCCTCAACACCGGAGTCATTTTTCCCATCGCCATCGCTCGTGGCGACGTGCGCGGCACCGAGCTGCGCGTGGACCTGGCCGCGCTCCACGGCTGGTCGGCGTTTCTCAGCTACGCCAACTCCAAGGCCATCGCCACCACACCCCTGGCGGGCGGGCTCTTCCTGGGAGAAATCTCCAGCGAACTGCTCCTGCCCGGCGTCCAGTTCCTCGCCGACCACGACCAGCGCAACAGCGGGCAGTTCGGCGTGCTCTATACCCATCGCTCCAGCGCCTGGTTCAGCTTTACCGGCCGCCACGACAGCGGCGTCCCGTCCGAGTTCGATCCCGCGGTTCTTCCCACCCTCGACCCGCAGATCCGAGAACAACTAGACGAAGTGCGTTTCCGCATCCGCCCGCGCACCACTGTGGACCTGGCCGCGGGCGTGGAACTGCTGCGCGATTCTCGCTGGCCCATCTCCTTGCAGTTCAACGTGCAGAACCTGCTCGACCGCTTCTTCCTCTACAACTTCGAGAGCGTCTTCTCCGGCACCCACCTCGGCCGCCCTCGCGAAATCACAGGCCGCCTGGTGCTGCACTGGAAGAGCGCCAAGAAGTAGCTCGACCAACGACTAACGACTGGGATTCTAAGGGTTGCTCATGGAAGGCTAAGCCACTGTGTTGAGGCTTCGGAGCTCTTTGGCAACTTCCTGATTCAACACTCGAAGTCCGAGCACCCAGCCCTGGTCCTTGTCCCGGGTGAGGGAGTGGCAGGCCATTGCTTTTTCATGAAGGGGAGAACGCTTGCACCGGCCACAAACGCGATAGCGAAGCAGGCCGCGCATCGTGGATTGAACCCCAACCAGTGCGGTCGCTGCTGACGCCGCCTGGAAGGTGAAATAGGCAGCACTAACTTCGTCTGTGCCCGGCAACACGCCGCAAAGTGCGCATTTCTCCGGCAGCTTGATGCTCTCCGCAAGGTCAAGGATGTCCTGGGTTACGGCTCCCACGCCACCGGTGAGGAGTCCGGCAACCACCTTCCCCGCGAAGTAGGCTCCGCCGGTTGGTAACTCCAGCTGCACAGCCAGGTGGACTTCCGTGCCCGCTGCCGTTTCGAGTTGTTGCAGGACATTCTGGCGTTTTTCGATATTTGCGAGGGCCTGCTGTGCCTCCGGCGTGCCCATGCGGTCGAGGGCCTGACGTGCCATCGTCGCCGCCTTACGGTTTGTGGATACCAGGAGGCGTTCTAATGCCGCCGACGCCTGGTCGCCGCCGATCGCCCCCAAGGCATCGATCATCGCCTTCCGGTCCTTTTCAGGCACGATGGGCTGGTCCGCGTATTCTGCCAGCGTCGCTACAGCCTCGGTGGCGCGCATGTCCCCCAGAGCGTTGGCAGCCTGGACGTGGATGTCCTCATCCCATAAATAGCGGAGGGCCTTGAGAAGCTCCGGGACATTCCTTTCACGCTGAAGGCGCGGAATATCCGGCTTGCTGAAGAAGCCCATGGGTGGTTCGGCGCACTGCTGGCGCCTTTTCGAGCCGACACGATACAGCTTGCCAGAAATGGAAGTCAACCAAAGGCTACGGGCCGGAGCTTGCGCTCCGGCCCGGGGGTCGCCAGCGAGCTGCCCGGAAAGACCTTAAGAGTGCCGCCGCGGTCGCAGCGACAAGTCGCGCACCTGGGCCAGCACGCTCGACCACTGCAGGCCGTCGAGTTGGGTGAGGAAAGGCACCAGTTCCGCGATGAAGGCGTCGTTCATCAGGTCGCGGATTTCCGCCTCGCGCCCGTCCGATCCATCCAGCAGGTCGGGCACCGTAACTTCCAGCGCCCGCGCCAGCCGCGCAATGGACGACAGCGTGGGTGTGGCCTTCGAGTTCTCGATCTTCGACACGTAGGTGCGCGGCACCTGCATGCGCAGCGCCAGTTGCCGCTGGCTCAGGCCGTTGCGGTGGCGGATGAGGCGGATGGACATGGCAAGATGCAGATGACTGTGTCCGTTGCCGTTGCCATTCCCGTGTCCGTTGCCGTTTGCGGCGGCCGCCACCGGTACTTCGGCGACGGGCTCCGGCTCCGGCCGGTCCAGACACTTACGGCATTTGCGGCAATTGTTGTTGACGGTCCGGAATTGAACCATACGGCAGTAATCGCATTTCACCACTTCCCGTGAATCTACGGGAGCTAGTGTTGTGGCCATCCAGGTTGTGGGAGATGCCAGAGCGGGCATCCACTGCACACCGGTTGCAAAGGCTGTTCCGTAATTACGGTATAGTGGCAGGGCTTGTCAATCAAAATTTTCCGTCAAACCGGGACAACACCAGTATGAACAACCGAAGTAACCCGGTCAAAAACCGGAGAAAATCAGGAGAAAATCGAGTACGGCCATGACGCCCACTCGCCCGCAGGCCTGGGGGTTACTCTGTGAATACACCCGGTCGGAAAGCTTGCGCAAGCACGCCCTCGCGGTCGAAGCCTGCATGCGCGCCTACGCCCGCAAGTTCGCCGCCGCGGGTTCCGACCCCTCCGCCGACGAAAATACTTACGGCCTCTGCGGCCTGCTGCACGACTTCGATTACGAAAAATTTCCTACGCCCGCCGAGCACCCCTTCGTCGGCAACAAGATCCTGGAAGAGCGCGAGTATCCGGAAGTCATCCGCCGCTGCATTCTTTCGCACGCCAACTATTCGGGCGTGCCCCGGGTCTCCATGATGGAAAAAGCGCTGTTCGCCTGCGACGAGCTTGCCGGCTTCATCACCGCCACCGCCCTGGTCAAGCCCGGCAAGTCGCTGGCTGAAGTGGAGGCGCCTTCCGTGCGCAAGAAAATGAAGGACAAAGCCTTCGCCCGCAGCGTGAGCCGCGACGACATCACCTCCGGCGCCGCCGATCTGGGCATCGAACTCGAACAGCACATCGCCTTCTGCATCGAAGCCATGAAAGGCATCGCCCAGGAACTGGGCCTAGACGGCTCCGCCGCCAAGCCACCCGCCACCCTCCCGTAGAGACGTAGCTTGCTACGTCTCCCTTGCGTCGGCGCTGCCCGTGTGGCCCGGCCGTGTGGCGCCGGGTCTCTGACCCGGCGCGCCGCTTGTAGAGCTCACAGCCCCGCCTTGTACTCCCCATCCTTGAAAACGTAAATCTGTCTCTTCCTAATCGGGGCCACCTTGCCCTTGTCGTTCAGCTTGGTGCCGGTGCTGCTCACAATGAGGTTGTAGTAAGGCTCGGTTCCGCCGGGTTTGAACTCATAGGTCGAGTTGAAGTCATAGCAAGGCCGGCCCGGCGGGTCGCAGTTGCCGCCATTGTCACTGTGGATATCAAGCGCCAGGATCTGTTTGAACTTGGCGCCTTCCCGCGCGTAGAAAAATGCCGCTTCGGTGGTTTCGCCCTGGCCGGTGAAGCCGGAACTCACCACCAGCGCATGGCGCTCCGGGCCAATCTGCTCCAGTTTGAATTCTCCGGGCTTGCCCCAGGCGCCGGATGTGGTCAGCGCGGCTTCCGTGGTCTCGAGCTTCCATTTCCCGGCCGCCTGCGAGAACACGGCCACGCTGATCAGCGCTCCGCAGCCGTGGCAGTCGTAATTCCGCGGCACACTCCAGGTGACGAACAGCAGTTTCTTTTCTCCCTCTTGCTGGAAAGGGAAGGCACCGCCCATTTGGGAATACAGCGGCCCCGCGCTCTGACTCAGCATCTCCAGCGCGGCTTTGGTCGGCTTGTCCCAGCGGCTGGTCTTGGTCCGCGGATCGTAGTTGCCGTACATCATCCGCATGATCACGGCTTCGCCCGCGGCGGCCGCCGCCGCGTTACGCCGCGCCGGCGGGCGCTGGCCACCCTGCGCGGACGCGCAAACTGGGAGCGCAATGAACAGCAGAAGCAGAGAGAGTAAGGCGGTCCGAGGTTTCATGGAGCAAACATGGTATCGCAAGCTGTCTGACGAAAAAGTGCCACAGGGCACAGAGACACCGCAGCCACTTCTCATTGCCTCTGTGCCTCAGTGGTGGAGCAGGTCACTATCCGCGTTCCTCCGCGTAAATCCGCGGTAAGAAAAGCTACTCCACCGCCGCCGCCAGCTTGCCCGCGGCAATGGTCAGCGCCACCCGCTCGAAGTCGCCCGCCAGCGAGCGGTCCTCGACTATCGCCGGGCTGGCCGCGCGGATGGCGGCACACGCTGCTTGGCCGCGCGCGCTGGTCTTCAGCGGCGCCAGGAAATCCAGTGCCTGCGCGGCGCTGATCGCTTCAATCGCCAGCACCATGCGCGTGTTCGAGAGGATCTGCTTCAGCTTGAGCGCCGCGGTCATGCCCATGGAGACGTAATCTTCCTTATTGCCCGAGGTGGTAATCGAATCCACCGACGCCGGATGCGCCAGCACTTTGTTCTCGCTCACCAGCGCCGCCGCTGTCACCTGCGCCATCATCAGGCCGGAGTGCAATCCGGCCTCGGGCGCGAGAAACGGCGGCAGGCCTTCGTTGAGCGCGGGATTCACCAGCCGCTCCACCCGTCGCTCGCTGATGCCCGCCAGCGCCGTCAGCGCGATTCCCAGGAAGTCCAGCGCGAAAGCCAGCGGCTCGCCGTGAAAATTTCCCCCAGAAAGCACTTCGCCCGACGCCTCATGTGGCGCAGCCGTCCCCGGCTGCGCTGCCATCCCCGGCCGCGCAATCCCCGCCTCACTCGCCGCCCGCTGGGCAGTCGCCGCCGGAAACACCAGCGGATTGTCCACCGCCGAGTTCATCTCCGTCTCGAACACCTGGCGGCACCAGGCCACGGTGTCGCGCACCGCGCCGTGCACCTGCGGCATGCAGCGCAGCGAGTAGGCATCCTGCACGCGCAGGCAATCGCGGTGCGATTCGCGGATCGGGCTGCCTTGGAGCATGCGCCGCAGGTTTTCCGCGGAGCGCAACTGCCCGGCGTGCGGACGCGCCCGATGAATGCGCTCGTCGAAGGCGACGTCGGTGCCGCGCAGCGCGTCCAGCGACAGCGCGCCCACCACGTCGGCCGTGTCGACCAGCGTTTCCGCTTCCAGCAGCGCCAGCACCCCCACCGCCAGCATGGCTTGCGTCCCGTTGATCAGCGAAATGGCTTCCTTGGCCTCGAGCGTGAGCGGTTCGATGCCGGCGCGGCTCAAGGCTTCGCGTCCGGAAATGCGCGTGGCGCCGCGCTGATCATGACCTGCCGCCGGATTCTCATGAACCGGATTCTCATGAAAATGCGCTTCGCCTTCTCCGATCAGCACCAGCGCCAAGTGAGCCAGCGGCGCCAGGTCGCCGCTCGCGCCCACGCTGCCGCGCGACGGCACCACCGGATGCACGCCCCGGTTCAGCATCTCGCACAGCGTGTCAATCACCGCCGGCCGCACTCCGGAAAATCCCTTGGCCAGGGAGTTGGCGCGCAGCAGCATCATGGCCCGCGTCTCCGCTTCGGCCAGCGGCTCGCCCACGCCCGCGGCGTGCGAACGCAGCAGGTTCACCTGCAAGGCCGCGATCTGCTCAGGCGCAATGCGCACGTCGCTCAGCTTGCCCACCCCGGTGTTGATGGCATAGGCAGCGCCCTCGCCTTCCAGCAGTTCCTCCACCACCTCGCGCGCGCGCGCGCAACGCTCCCGGGCATCGGGGTCGAGCAGCACCACCCGCCGCTCGATTACCACCTCGCGCAGCTCGTCGGTGGTCAGATCGTTGCCGTTGATGTGCAGAGCTTTCATCTGCAATCCCTAAGAGTTCCTCTGCGTCCTCTGCGTACTCGGCGGTGAATCATTTCTTCTCACCGCCGCCTGAAACGCCGCCCGATACTTCTCCGGCAATGTCCGCTTCTCAAAATTGGCGTCCACCACGATGTGCGTGGTTTCACCCTCGGCCAGCAGCTCCCCATCCGCGGCGCGCACCACCTTGTAGCCAAAATGCAGCAGCGAGTCGCGCAAATTCTTCAGTTCGGTGCGGACAACAATCTGCTCGTCGTAGCGCGCCGGCGCCTTGTAGCGGCAGCGCACATCGACCACCGCGATGTGGCAGTCGTCCTGCTGTTCCATTTCCTTGTAGCTGAATCCCATCTGGCGCAGCAGCTCCACGCGGCCCACCTCGAACCAGATGAAAAAGTTGGAGTGATACACCACTCCCATCTGATCGGTCTCCGCATAGCGCACGCGAATCTGGGTCTCCCCGAGCATGTCAATCTTCACCACGGAGGCACGGAGTCACAGAGAAATCACGAGTCGCAAAGTACCAATTACCAATTACTCAGTTGCAAATTACCAATTACAAATTCCTTCTCCGTGTCTCCGTGCCTCCGTGGTGAATTCACTTCCCCTTCCACTTCGGCGTCCGTTTCTCCAGGAACGCCGCCACTCCTTCGCGGAAGTCGTCGGTGGCGCGGATGCGGGCGTTTTCCTCCTGGCCGAGCTTCATCTCGCGGTCCAGTTGTTCGCGGGCATATTCCGAGAGCAGTGCTTTGGTGAGCCGCACCGACGTCGGACTGTTCTCCATGAGCGCCGCCGCCAGTTCGCGGGCGCGCGCCATGAGCTTCTCCGGCTCCAGCACTTCGTTCACCAGGCCCATGCGATACGCTTCCTCGGCGCCGAAGAGGCGGCCGGTGAGCAAAAGGTCGCGAGCGTGCTTTTCTCCCACCTGGCGCTTGAGCAGCGAGGAAACAATCGCCGGGATAAACCCGATGCGCACTTCCGTATAGCCGAACTTTGCTTCGCTGCTGGCCAGGGTGAAGTCGCAAGCGGTGGCGATTCCCGTGCCGCCGGCGATGGCCGGCCCGTTCACTGCCGCGATGGTCGGCTTGGGAAAATCGTAGATGGTGCGGAACAGCCGCGCCATGGCTTGCGAGTCCTTCAGGTTATCGTCAACGGGGCGTCCCGCCGCGCTCAAGGTCTTCAAGCTCTCCAGATCCATGCCCGAACAAAAGGCCTTGCCTGCGCCGGTGACGATGACCACCTGCGCCTCTGACTTGCCCGCCGCTTCCAGCGCGCCCATCACATTGTCAATCAGCTCGAAGCTGATGGCGTTGCGCTTTTCCGGACGGTTCAGCGTGAGCGTCGCGACGCCGTCGGCTTCCGCGAGTTGTACCGTCTTCCATTCCATTTCGATCGTCATCCTGAGCGAGGCGCCCTTGCTTCTTGCCGAGCGAAGGATCTTACGCGCGGTCTCTAGCTGCACGCACCGTTCACAGGGCCACGCCTTCAATCATCAATGAACAAATCCTCACGCCACCTTCGTCCCGTACCGCCCTCCAATTTCCGCCGACATCTTCAGCACCTCATCCAGCGGCCGCACCACCGGCTGCGCGACGCCGCGCTGCTGCAGCGCCTTCATCACGCTTTCCGTGGGGATATTTCCCACCAGTTCGTCCTGCGCAAACGGGCAGCCACCCAGGCCCCCGACGGCGCAGTCGAAGCGCCGGCACCCGGCATCGTACGCCGCCAACACCTTGGCGACCGCATCCTGCGGACGGCTGTGCAGGTGGACGCCAATCTCCACGTCGCCAAACTCGCCCAGCACTGCGCCCACCAGCCGGCTGATTTCCGTCGCGCTCGCCAGGCCAACGGTGTCAGCCAGGGAAATCTCACGGATTCCCATTGCGTTCAAGTTACGCACCCCTTCCACGACTTCCTCCGCATTCCACAAATCTCCATACGGATTGCCGAAAGCCATGGAAATGTACGCCACCACCTTCAACCCGGCCTCATCGGCCCGCAGCTTGATCTTCTTCAGCACCTCGAACGCCTCTTCCAGCGACTGGTTCTGGTTCTTCTCCAGGAACGTGGGCGAAACAGAATACGGGAAACCCAGGGTCTGCACCGCCTCGGTGGCGATGGCGCGCTCCGCGCCCTTCTCGTTCACCACGATGCCGATGATCTCCACGTCGTCCGGCGGGTCCAGCTTCTTCAGCACATCCTCCGAGTCGGCCATCTGCGGCACCGCCTTGGGGGACACGAACGACACCGCGTCCACATGCTTGAACCCCGCCGCCACCAGCGCCCGCAAATATCCGACCTTGACGTCTGTCGGAATCTGTCCGGCGAGCCCCTGCCACGCGTCACGTGGACACTCGACGAGTTTGATGACCTCGGACAATTACCAAATTACCCAATCACGTCTGCAGCACTCCGGTCTTGAACTCCTTCACCTCCGGATTCAGCGCCGCCGCCTCCAGCGCCAGGATGATGGCCTCGCGCGTCTCCAGCGGATCGAGGATGCGGTCAATCCACAACCGCGCGGCGCCGTAGCGCGGGTCGGTCTGCTGGTCGTAGGTGGCCTTCACCGACTCGAACAGCGCGCGTTTTTCTTCGTCACTCAGTTTCTTGCCGCTGCGTTCGAGCTGCTTCACCTTGATGTCCACCAGCGTGCCCGCAGCCTGGTCGCCGCCCATCACGGCATAGCGTGCCGTGGGCCAGGCGAACAGGAAGCGCGGATCGTACGCCTTGCCGCACATGGCGTAGTGTCCGGCGCCGAACGATCCGCCCACGATGATTGCGATCTTGGGCACTACCGAGTTCGCGACCGCGTTCACCATCTTGGCCCCGGCGCGGATGATGCCGCTCCACTCCGCGTCGCGCCCCACCATGAAGCCGTTCACGTCGTGCAGAAACACCAGCGGCACAATGTTCTGGTTGCAGTCCATGATGAAGCGTGCCGCTTTCTCCGCCGACTCGGTGTACACCACGCCTCCAAACTCCATGCGCTTGTGGCCGGCGTGATCAATTTGCGTGGCGTGCGTCTTCTGGTTGGCCACGATGCCCACCGCGAACCCGCCGATGCGCGCGTAGCCGCAGAGCACGGTCTCGCCGTACTCCGGCTTGTACTCGTCGAAGTGCCCGCCGTCCACAATGCGCGCCAGGATTTCCTTCATGTCGTACTGCCGCGCCGGGTCGCCTTCGAAAATGCCATAGATTTCCTCCGCGGCGCAGATCGGAGGCTCCGGCTTCTTGCGGTCGAAGGGCGACGTCCGCTTGCGCCCCGTCTTCTCCACCAGTGAGCGGATGCGGGTGATGCAGGCTTCGTCGCTGGGTTCGCGGAAGTCAATGCTGCCGGAGATTTCCGCGTGCACCCGCGCCCCGCCCAGCTCTTCCGCGGACACCTTCTGCCCGATGGCCGCCTGCACCAGCGCCGGCCCCGCCAGAAACAGTCCCGAGCCGTCGGTCATCAGGATGTGATCGCACATCAGCGGCAGGTACGCGCCGCCGGCCACGCACATGCCCATGATGGCGGCAATCTGCGGGATGCCCATGGCCGACATCACCGCATTGTTGCGAAACACGCGCCCGAAATCGTCGGTGTCGGGGAACACGTCTTCCTGCAGCGGCAGGAACACGCCCGCCGAATCCACCAGGTAGATGGTGGGCACGCGGTTCTCGATGGCAATGTTCTGCGCGCGGATGACTTTCTTCGCGGTCATGGGGAAGAACGAGCCGGCCTTCACCGTGGCGTCGTTGGCGACGATCATCACCAGCCGCCCTTCCACCCGCCCCAGTCCGGTGACCACGCCCGCCGCCGGCGCTCCGCCCCACTCTTCGTACATGCCGTGCGCCGCGTAGAGGCCGAGTTCAAACAGCTCCGTCCCCGGATCGAGCAGCAGCTTGATCCGCTCCCGCGCCGTCAGCCGGCCCTTCTTGTGTTGCGCCTCCATGTTCTTCGCGCCCCCGCCCTCGCGGATCTTGGTTTCCTCGTTGTGGATTGCCGACACCAGGCCGGCCATGGCGCGCATGTTCTTCTCAAACCGCGCCGAGGTGGGATCCATGCGGCTGACCAGCAGGTTGGAATGCGGCGCGGACGAAGTGGGCTTGCTGGTCATGTCGGGGTAACGCGACCAGCTAGGTTAAATGACAGCGCGAAGGTGAGCAATGCGAGGCTTGCGTAGCCCGGCCGCCCTTGGCCGGGCGCCAGAAACCAGAATCCCGAAACCAAAAACCAAAAACCGCCAACCGACTACGCCGGCACTCCCCGCGGCTTCACGTTCTTGCGGATAAACTCCACGATTTCGCCCATGGCCGTTCCCGGCTGGAAGATGCCGGCCACGCCCGCTGCTTTCATGCGCGGGAAGTCTTCATCGGGGATGATGCCGCCCAGGATCAGCATCACGTCGTCCATCTTGTTTTCCTTCAGCAGGTCGCGTACGCGGGGCACGATGGCGTTGTGCGCGCCCGACAAGATGGACAGCCCGATCACGTCCACGTCTTCCTGCAGCGACGCGCTCACAATCATTTCCGGAGTCTGCCGCAGCCCGGTGTAGATCACTTCCATGCCCGCATCGCGCAGTGCGCGCGCAATCACCTTGGCGCCGCGATCATGCCCGTCCAGGCCGGGCTTGGCCACCAGCACACGGATTTTGCGCTCGCTTGTCATGGGCGGCCCTATTTAACCACAGAGGACACAGAGGGACACAGAGGACCAGCACCTCCGCTCCCGTAGAGACGTAGCTTGCTACGTCTTTCCTGGATCGGAGACGTTGCCAGCAACGTCTCTACGGCCAGCGCCGTAGGCGCGACGTAGAGTAGCCCAGCACTTCAGCGCTGGGTATCCTAACGGCGCGAGACAAGTCCCGTAGGGACGACGCCTCATTTACAATTCCTGCCCATCCCCACTAGCGAGCGCCGCCATGCCGAAAAAAGCGAAGAAAGCTGCCAAGCCCAAACCGAAAAAGGCCAAAGCCCGCCCTCTGGACTTCAACCACGCCATGGTCTACGCCCGCGACGTGGAGCGTTCCCTGCGCTTCTACTCCGAGCTGCTGGGCATGAAGAAGGTGGACGAATTCCGCTACGAGGGCAAGCCCATCTACGCCCGCCTGCGCGCCCAGGAAGGCGAGGGCACCATCGCGCTGCACCAGCTCGGCCCCGGCGCCTCCACCGCTGCCGACGGTGTGCGCCTCTACTTCGAAACTCCCGACCTCGATGAATTCTGCCGCGGGCTACAAGCGAAGGGTTTCTACATCACGCAGCTTCCCAAGCTGATGCCCTGGGGATGGAAGCACGCCTACCTCAACGATCCCGACGGTCACGAAATCAGCCTCTACTGGGCCGCCGGCGGCCGCATGAAGAAAACCGTGATGCAGGCCGCGAAGAGAGCAGCGAAGTCGCGTTGATTTTTGGGGCAGTGGTTATCGGCAGACTCGTAAGGGCACCGTCATCCTGAGTCCGCCCCGGCGGACGAAGGACCTTACGACAGCATCCCCGCAACTTGCGGTTCGCAGGACCGGTTGCTTGTGCCGCGCTAGGTAAGACGGCATCCTGCCGCCCTTCGCAGCCTCGACCCAACCCTTCGTGTTAGCCTTCGTGTCCTTTGTGGTGAGCTTTTCTTGGCGCGGAACCTGCCGCACTCCTTAGTCAGCAATCGTCAATTCGGCTTCACATCCAAACTCCGCCACAAATACCAGCAGGCCACGCTGCGATACGGACGCCACTTCTCCGCCAGCCGCGTCACCGTCCGTGGCTTGGGCAGCTTCTTGATGCCATACGCCTTGCGCACCGCGCTCAGGATGCCGTAGTCGGTGGTGGGCAGCACATCGCGGCGCTTCAGCGCGAACATCAGGAACATCTGCGCCGACCAGATGCCGATGCCCTTCACCCGTGTCAGGTGCGCGATCACTTCCTCCTCGCTCTGCGCGGGCAGGGAAGCAAAGTCCACGTCACCGTTACGCGTCTTCTCCGCCAGGTCGCGGATGTAGGAGAGCTTCTGCCGCGAGAGTCCGCACTTCCGCATGCGTTGCGTCGTGAGCTTCAGGATGGAATCCGGAGTCACCGCGCCGCCCGCGGCCGCGACCAGCCGCTCGTAAATCTTGGTTGCAGCCTTCCCGTTGAGCTGCTGAAACACGATGGCCCGCGCCAGGGTCTCAAACGTCGGCCGACGCACCGCCATCCGTCCGCTGCCCACCCGCTCAATCAACCCAGCCATGACCGGGTCGGCATTCTTCAGATGGAGGATGGCGCGGCGCATGGGTCGCCGTCCATCTTAGCGAACCTGGGGAGGCCCGCGACGTTTTCGCTGTAACGAAATCAGGTGCGGCACCGGCGCTTCCTCCATCATCCATCTAGCTTCCTCCCTGCTTTTGCGTAATACTGGGCGCTTGCCCATGGCCTCCCAGCCCCAAGTCGTCCCCCGGGAAGTCATCTCCCGCAATCCCGCCACCGGCGAAGTCCTGGGACGCTTTGATTGCGCCACCACCGCCGACGTACGCGCCGCCGTCCTTACTGCCCAGGACGCGCAACCCGCCTGGCGCAATCTGGGAGTACGCGAGCGCCTGCGCGCGGTGCGCAAATTCCAGCAGTTGCTCTACGACCGCAAGCGCGACCTCGCACAGCTCATCACCCGCGAGTGCGGCAAGCCCTGTGTGGAGGCGCTGCTCACCGAAGTGGTGGTGGTGCTGGACTGCTGCCGCTTTCTGGCCGCGAACGCCGCCGATTTTCTCCGCCCTGAGCGCGTCCCTCACGGCAACCCCGCGATGAAGACCAAGTCCGGATCGCTCCTCCGCGAGCCTTACGGCGTGGTGGGCATCATCTCGCCCTGGAACTATCCTTTCTCCATTCCCGCCAGCGAGTCGCTGGCGGCGCTGGTGGCGGGCAATGCCGTGGTCCTGAAGCCTTCGGAACTCACCCCGCTTGTGGCCCTCGAGTTGCGCGACCTGCTGCTCGCGGCCGGCGTGCCTCAGGGCGTGTTCCGCGTGGTGGTAGGAGACGGCTCCACCGGCGCCGCGCTGGTCGAGTCTCCACTCGACAAGATCATCTTCACCGGCAGCGTACCCACTGGCCGGCGCGTGGCGCAGTCAGCAGCGGCGCGCCTGTTGCCGGTAGTGCTGGAGCTGGGTGGCAAGGACCCCATGCTCGTCCTCGACGACGCCGACCTCGACGTCGCTTCCAGCGCCGCCGTCTGGGGCGCCTTCGTCAACGCCGGCCAGACCTGCCTCTCCGTGGAACGCTGTTACGTGCAGCGCCGCAATTACGAAAAATTTCTCGAGCTGTGCATGGGCAAGACCCAGCAACTGCGCGTGGGCGACGGCCTGCGTTCCTCCACCGAAGTCGGCCCGCTCATCAGCGAGCGCCAGCTCGCCATCGTCGAGGACCACGTGGACGACGCCCGCCTGCGCGGCGCCCGCATCCTCACCGGAGGCATGCGTCTGCGCGACCTGGGGCCCACGTTCTACGCGCCCACCGTGCTCGCCAACGTGGACCACGGCATGCGCGTCATGCGCGAGGAAACCTTCGGCCCGGTGCTGCCGGTGATGGCTTTCGACGGCGATCAGGACGCGGTCCGCCTGGCCAACGACTCCGAGTTCGGACTCGCCGCCAGCATCTGGACCAACGACCGTCTGCGCGGCGAGATGCTGGCCGACCAGATTCAGGCGGGCACGGTGATGATCAACGACGCGGTTAGCTGCTACGGCATCAGCGAAGCTCCGCACGGCGGAGTCAAGTCCAGCGGCCTGGGCCGTACCCACGGCCGCCTCGGCCTGGAGGAAATGGTCCGCAGCAAGTACGTGGACGCCGACCTGCTCCCCAACGCCCGCAAAGTCTGGTGGTACGGCTACGGCGAGGACTTCAGCGCCCAGATGGACGGCTTTGTGGACTTCCTCTTCGCCCGCTCTCCCTTCCGCCGCCTGCGCGGCGGACTGAAAGCCGCGGCCGCCTTCCTGCGTGACGGCCGGATATGACGAGCTGATCCGATGATGGGATCGCCCGATGACCGGATCGCAGGCCCCTCTCCGCCGCCCACCGACAAGCCGCGCTTTGGTCCCCACTGGGTCGCACTGGGCTCCGTCCTGCTGATGCTCTTGTTCATCATCGTCGGCATCCCATACCTCATACGGTCAAGATCGGCAAGCGGCGAAACCAATTTCGTGATTAGCCTGCGGACCATCCACACCGGGTGTGTCACCTACAGCTACACCTATCCCCAGCGCGGTTTCCCCCCCAGCCTGAGCGCCTTGGGACCACCCCTTGGGAATGACGCCCTCTCCGCCGACGCCGCTGATCTGGTTGACCTTCGGCTTGCCAGAGGGCAGAAGTCAGGCTATCGCTTTGCCTACCGCCCCTTCGACCACGATGGCGACGGCCGCTTCGAGGCCTATACCGTGAACGCCGATCCCATGGACCCTGAACTCCACCCGCGTCACTTCTTCTCCGACCAGAGCGGCGTGATCCGCACGGAGCAAGGCCGGCCCGCCAGCGTGGCCAGCCCGCCGCTCCAGTAGCAACGTCAATCACCCCAATCCACCCTTCGTGAGACCTTCGTGTCCTTCGTGGTTCGCTTTTCCACATACGTTGCCCTGCGCTAAAACTCGGTTACAATGGCCTCGAGAACGTCTGCGCACGAGGGCCCGAACTTGTCCACTGCCACCCTTCCCCAGCTTCCCCATCACAAGCTCAAGGTCAAGATCAAGGCCGGGCAACGGGCCTGCAACGAAAAGAACGAGAAGGGAAAGATCTGCGCCGGGCACCTGAAGCGCTGGTTTTACTCTGCGGACGTGAAGGAGCAGGCCTGCGGCGACATCGAAACCACTTTGGGCCGCGACGTTGAAATTTACCGCTGCGAGCACTGCCAGACGCTCTACTTGCCGCATCCCGACGAGCCCCGCGGAACGAACGTGGCCGGCTCCGGCCAGCTTTCCGTCTTCGGTCTCACCGTCGCGCCCAAGCCGCCAAAAGAAGCCGCGCCCGCCAAGGAAGAAAAGGCGCCTTGAAGCACTCCAACCTCATCCACGACTGGAACGCCGAGGGCGACTCCGACTTCCGCCCCGCCGGCCCCGTCCTGCTCAACGACGAAACCCTGCGCGACGGCTTGCAATCTCCTTCGGTGAAAGACCCGACGCTGGCCGAGAAGATCGAAATCCTCCACCTGATGGAAGCTCTGGGCATCAACTCCCTCGACCTCGGACTCCCCGGCGCCGGCCCGCGGGCTTACGAAGCGGTGGAGGGCCTGGCGCGCGAAATCGTCCGCAGCAAGCTGAAGATCAAGGCTAACTGCGCCGCCCGCACTCATCAGAACGACATCCGCCCGGTCGCCGAAATCTGCCAGAAGACCGGCCTGGCCATCGAGGCCGCGACCTTCATCGGCTCCAGCCCCATCCGCCGCTACGCCGAGGACTGGTCCGACGACTTCCTGCTGCGCACCACCGAGGAAGCCGTGAAGTACGCCCTCTCTCTCGGCCTGCAGGTGATGTACGTCACCGAGGACACCATCCGCTGCGATCCGGCCACCATCAAGCGGCTCTATTCCACCGCGATTTCCTGCGGCGCGCGCGCACTGGTGCTCTGCGACACCGTGGGCCACGCCACTCCCAATGGAGTGCGCGCCCTGGTGCGCTTCGTGATCGAAGAAGTGGTGAAGCCCAGCGGCGAAAACATCCGCGTGGATTGGCATGGACACTGCGACCGCGGACTGGCGGTGGCCAACTCGCTGGCTGCGCTGGCCGCCGGCGCGCACTGCGTCCACGCTTGCGCCATCGGCATCGGCGAGCGCGTGGGCAACACCCAGATGGACCAGATGCTGGTCAACCTGAAGCTGATGGGCGTCGAGCCCTGGGCGCACCAGGACCTCACCCGCCTCAAGGACTATTGCGAAGCCGTCTCCCGCTCCACTGGTGTGCCCATCCCCAACAACTATCCGGTGCTGGGCGCCGACGCTTTCCGCACCGCCACCGGCGTGCACGCTGCCGCCGTCATCAAGGCTTTCAAGAAGGACGACGTGGAACTCGCCAACGCCGTCTATTCCGGAGTGCCCGCGCACGTCTTCGGCTTGGAGCAGGTAATCGAGATCGGCCCCATGTCCGGCAAGTCCAACATCCTGTATTGGCTGAACCGGCGCGGCATTCCCGCGCCCGACGATGTGGTGGAGCGCATCTTCCGGCGCGCCAAGGCCGCCGACCGCCTGCTCTCCGAATCCGAGATCCTGGAGTGCTGTTCAGCCCCGGCCGCTCGCGCCGGCAACTGACCGATGCCGGAGCAAGCCCCAAACCGAACCGCCGAAGACGGCCTCCAGGTCCACCTCGACCTCAGCTTCCCCGCCCAGGTCGAGGCCATCGCTCCCCTGGTCGAACGCATCACCTTGATCGCCCGCCAGCAGAATTTTCCCGAGGACAAGGAAGCTGAGATCGGTCTCGCCGTGCAGGAAGCCCTGGTCAACGCCTGCAAGTACGGCTGCAAGTACGATGCTTCCAAATCCGTGCATTGCTGGGTGGGCTCCGGCAGCAGCTTCCTGCTCATCGTGGTCCGCGATCCCGGCTCCGGCTTCGATCCTTCCACCCTGCCCAATCCGCAGGAAGGCGAACACATCTTCCGCGACCACGGCCGCGGCATCTTCCTCATCAAGCAGCTTATGGACGAGGTCCACTTCGAGCGCGGCGGCACCGAACTCCGCATGCGCAAAGATAACAAGAGTTGAGCGGCCCGCCCGTGTAGGCCGGCCGCCCTCGGCCGGGCCCCGCCGGTGTAGGCGCCGGCACCCTCGCCCGCGCGCCTGCTTGTGTAGCGCCTGCTTGCGTAGCGCCTGTTTGTGTAGCGCCTGTTTGTGTAGCGCCGGGTCTTTGACCCGGCGCCTTTTCCCACAATCGTCAATCGTCAATCATCCATCCTCAATTCTTGACATCCCCGCCCTGCGGCTGTAACTTCGCCCTTCTAGCTGCACGAGCCGGGGAGGTGGGGTGAGCAAGCAATGGTACGAGTATTTCGTCACCCTGGGCCCGCCCGCTGACCAGGCCTCGCCCCCAGACCTGCCCGCTCCCCAGGCTGCGCCCTCGCCCGCTAGTCCCGCCCAGCGCGTCGCCGAAATCGCCGCCCGCGTCGCCCCGGCGCAGGACTTCAAGCAGCCCGTGGCCAACGCCCTGGCCTTCGACGAAATCTACGACGCCGCCGGCATTGAGGTGCCGGCTCATCGCTACTCCATCCTGAAGATCGCGGACATGCTGGAAAGCGAGCACATCCGCGGCATGGCGGCGCCGGTAAAGCGCAGCTCGATTCTGGTGGCCCTGGACGCCGCCGGCGTCAAAATTGACGACATCATCCAGGACGCCGTCCGCCGCGACCGCGCCCTCGACGCCTTCGAAGCTCTTCAGTCCCGCGCCCTGGAAAAGCTCGAGGCCGATAAGAACAAGGAGATCGCCCAGATTCAGGCGGAAATGGATCGCTACCTGGCCGAGCAGAGTTCACGCCTGGAAAAGAGCAAGCAGGACGTAACCCGCGAAAAAGACCGGCTGCGCGCCTGGCGCGAGGCAAAACGACGCGAGGAGCAGCGCATCGCCGTGGCTGTCTCCTACTTCGCGCTCGACCAGCCCATCACCGTCAGTGCCGCGGAGCAAGCGGTCCCGCAGGAAAAGGCAGCCAAGAGTTCCTGAGCAGGGAAAGGAGTCCGTTATGTGGCAGCGATTCTCGCGCATGGTGCGTTCGTTCTTCGGATTCTTCATCCAGTCGGTGGAAAATCCAGAAATCATCCTGGAGCAGAACATTCGCGACCTCAACGACCAGGTGCCGCGCATGAACGAAAGCATCGCCATGGTCAAGGCCAACGTCACTCTGCTCGAAAAGGAAGGGAACAAGTACAAGACCGAACTGGCGGAGCTGACCTCCAAGGTCAAGGCCTCCATCCAGGCCGGTCGCGACGATATGGCGGGCAGCTTCGCCATGCAGCTCGAGCAGATGCGCAGCGCCCTGGCCCGCAATCAGGGACAGCTCCAGACCGCCCAGGCCGCCTTCGACAAGGCGCTCGGCGTGAAGCAGGCGTTCATGCGCGAGAAGGAGCGCAAGACCCAGGAGGCCATGGCCGCCATCCGCGACTACCACCGCGCCCAGTGGCAGAAAAAAGTGGCCGACGCCATGGAGCAGTTCGAAGTGGGCGGCATCAGCCAGACCCACGACGACATGGTGCGCAAGATCGAGGAGCAAACCGCGGTCGCCGAAGCCCGCATGGACATGGCCCTGGACAAGGTGGACACCGACAAGTTCAAGATCGAGGAGGAAGCCGAGAAGCTGCGCGCCAACGAACTGGTCAAGCAGTTCAAGCTGGAGATGGGCGTGCTCAGTCCGGCGCCCGCCGCCGACTCGGCGGAGAAGACCATCGGCGCCCGCGAGCCGCAAAAGACTTCCTGAAGCGATGCCCGACCTCTCGGAACGCGCCGGCGAGCTCGACGAGCTCAAGGACACCGCCACCAGCTACTTCAAAGAGGCGCTGACCTGGCAATACAACTGGATCAGCCTGCTGGGCCTGGGCGGCTTTGCCCTGGTCACGGGCAGCGGCTTGCCGCTGGTGCTGGCCGCCGGCGCCGAACTCATCTACCTCAGCCTGGTGCCGCAAAGCAGCCGCTTCCGCCGCCTGGTGCGCTCCTGGAAGTACGCCGAAGAAAAGAAGAACCACCAGCAGAAGCTGACCGAGCTCATGGTCGAGCTCCCGCTCGATCTCCAGGAGCGTTACGCCAAGATGGACGAAAACGTGGAAGCCATCCGCGACAACTACGCCAAGCTTTCCCACAGCTCGCAGATGTTTGCCAGCCAGATGGACCAGCGTCTGCGCGGGCTGCTCGACTCCTACTTGCGCCTGTTGCACGCCGCCCACCAGCACGGCCAGTACCTGCGCTCCACCGACACCGACACTGTCCTACAGGACATCACCGGCCTGGAGCGCCGCCTGGAGGAAGAAAGCGAGGCGGTGCAGGAGATCAACCGCCGCCGCATCGAAGTACTGCACAAGCGCCTGGAGCGCTACGACAAGATACTGGAAAACAGCAAGGTGCTGGCCGCGCAGATCCAGGCCCTGGAAGACGTGCTCGACCTCATCCGCGACCAGTCCTTCACCATGAAGGACCCGCAGCACATCAGCGACCAGCTCGACACCCTGGTCGGCGACGTGGAGCAAACCGAGGAAAGCATTCGCGAAATGGAAGCCATCTATCAACTGGCGGGCGAGCCCACGCTGCTCACCGGCCCGGCGCGCACCACGGCCCCGGCCGGCAAACCGGCCGCTCAACGCCAGCGCACCAAGAACTGAAACGGAAAATGCAAAATGAAAAATTCAAAATGCAGGAGGCTGAACAGACTGCCGGCCCAGTCGTGAAGGCTGAGGCGAAGCCGCGGGATATATGCGAGCGTACATTCGCTTTTTCGGTTCGTGTAGTCAGGTTGTGCCAAAGCCTCGACGGAAGGCCTGGTGTGAATGCGACATTGGCACGGCAACTGCTGCGGGCAGGCACCTCGATTGGAGCCAACCTGGAGGAGGCACAGGCTGGACAGAGTCGCGGGGACTTTATCAGCAAGATCTCAATCGCCCTTAAGGAGGCGCGGGAAACAGACTATTGGTTGCGCTTGCTTGACGCTACAGAGATTGGGTCTGCCGATCCGATGCGAGAGCTGAGGGGTGAAGTCAAGGAGCTGAAGCTAATTTTGGGTGCGATCCTCGTCTCCACCAGGAAGAAGAGCCAATGAAATGTCGCTCAGTATCATTTTCTGACCGTGCATTGTAAGGTTTCCATCGCTTGGTTTTGTTCTTTTCATTTTTAATTCTTAATTTGTAATTTTGAATTGAAATGACCGCCCCCACAACCACCGCCGGTCCCTTGTTTGCCGACCTCCCGCCCTGGGCGCGCCAGCTTTCCGAGAAGTACTACTCGCGCGCCTTCGCGCTTTTCGTGCTGCACGGCAACGTGCGCGACCTGGTGCCGCTCACGCGCGCCGGCAAGACCGAGTACCTCTCCCTGGTCCCCTTCCTCGAACAAGCGTTGTTCGGACAGCGCGACCTGGTGCTCAGTTACGACCGCGGCGGCGGCATCAGTTTCGCGCACCGCGACATGCAGTCCGATTTCTCCCGCGCCCTCGCCGGCTACGACACCTTTCACGGCACCGGTTTCTCCCAGGCGCTGCCTCGCACCGCCGACGCCGTCCTCAACCTGATCGACAGCTACGTGCGCCTGCGTCTGCAGGACGGCAAGAAGATCGCACTCATTTTCGATTTCGCTGAGACCCTGGCTCCCGCCGGCGAGGTCTCCTCCATGTCCGGCGAGGACCGCAACGCGCTCGTCATCCTCAAGCGCTGGGCGCACAACTCCGCCTTCCTGCGTTCCGACGTCACCATCTGCCTCATCGCTGAAAACCAGGTGGAACTCAACCCCGGCATCCTCCAGCATCCCGGCGTGGCGCCCATCCAAATCCCGCTGCCCGAAGAGCAGGATCGGCAACATTTCGCCGAGCACCACGTCGCCGCCACCCCGCTTCCCGAGGGTTCTGACGTCACTGCGCCCACGCTGGGCAAGCTCAGCGGCGGCCTGAAGCGCGTGCAACTGCAAAGCCTGATCGCGCATGCCGTGCAGAACAAGCAGCCGCTCACCATGAAGATGCTTTCCCAGCGCAAGAAGGAACTCATCGAGGCCGAGTCTGGAGGCCTGCTGGAGTTCGTGCAGAGCCGCTTCGATCTCTCCATGGTCGCCGGCCACGCGCCCGCGAAGAAAAAGCTGTTGGACGCCGCCGCCGCCATTCGCGCCGGCCGCACCGACGTCCTGCCCATGGGCTACGTGATTTGCGGCCCCGTGGGCACCGGCAAGACCTTTCTCACCACCTGCTTTGCCGGCGAAGTCGGAATTCCCGCGGTGGTGCTGAAAAATTTCCGCAGCATGTGGCAAGGCCAGACCGAAGGCAACCTGGAGCGCGTGCTCAACCTGCTCAAGGCCATGAGCCCCATCGCCGTCATCGTGGACGAAGCCGACGCCCAACTCGGCGACCGCAGCTCTTCCGGCGACTCCGGCGTCTCCAACCGCGTCTTCGCCCAGATCGCGCAGTTCATGGGCAACACCGAGCTGCGCGGCAAGGTCATCTGGTTCCTGCTCACCTGCCGCCCTGACCTGCTGCCCGTGGACCTCAAGCGCCAGGGCCGCGCCGAGGAACACATCGCGCTCTTCTATCCCCACACCGATGAGGAGCGCCTGGCCATGCTCCGCGCCATGCAGAAGAAGACCGGAACCCAGATGTCCTCGCCGGATGCGGAAAAATTTTTCCTGGAGAGATGCGGACGCCTTTCCGGCGCCGACATCGAAGCCGTGCTCATCCGCGCCCGCATGAAGAGCGCGCTGGAAAAGGACGACGCCGTCGACGTCGACGACCTCAAGGCCGCCATCGAAGACTTCATTCCTCCGTCCTATCCCACGGAGATCGAGTTGCAAAATCTCGTAGCGGTGCTGGAATGTACCAGCAAGAGCCTGCTGCCCGAACACTACCGCGATCTGGATCGCGGCGAACTCATCCGTCGCACCAACGAGCTCGCCGCCTTGAGCCGTGTGTGAGCGGACCTATGAGGAATCGTCATCCTGAGCCGCGACGGAGTCATGACGACTGTCATCCTGAGCCGCGAGGGAGTCCGCCGCGGCGGACGACCGAGCGTGCGAAGGATCTTACGACTGCATCGATTCGCTGATGACGTTCACAGGGTCACCTGACTGACTGCTGAAAGCTAGGAGAAAAAATGTCGCGCACACCCTTATTCGAATCCGTGGTACGCATGCTTCGCCTGGCCGCGCTGGCCGATCGTCCGGGAATGCCGCCTCTCGACGAAATGAGCGACGAACTCTTTGCAATGCCGCCGCACCCTCCCACGCGCCGCCGCTTCCTGGAGACCACGGCCCTGACCGGAGCCGCTGTGGCCGCGGGAGCCTGGCTGGAACCGCTCTCGGCCGCGCCCAATTCGACGCGCGTGGCCATTGTCGGCGCCGGTATTGCCGGCCTCAACGCCGCTTACAAGCTGAAGAAGGCGGGCCTGCGCGCGGAAGTCTACGAAGCCTCGGCCCGCTCCGGAGGACGCATGTTCACGGCTCGCGACCTCATGGCGCCCGGCCTGACCACCGAACTGGGCGGCGAGTTCATCGACACCGGCCACGAAGAAATGCTCGCCCTGATGAAAGAGTTTGGCCTGCAACTCCTCGACATGCGCGGCCCCCGCATGGGCCGCGTGAAGCACGACGCTTACTTCTTCGGCGGACGCCACTACACCCAGGGCCAGGCCATTCGCGCCTTTGCTCCGCTCGCCAAAAAAATCGCCGCCGACTTCGATTCCACCGAGGAAGTCGTGGACTTCGAGCACGAAGGCGGGGGCGGGGAACTGGACCGCATGTCCATCGCCGAGTACATCGAAAAAATCGGTGCCACCGGCTGGATGAAGGCGCTTCTCGACGTGGCCTTCGTCACCGAGTACGGCCTCGAGACCGGCGAGCAGTCCGCGCTCAACCTTATCTTCCTTATCTCCACCAAGCCGGGAGCCTTCGAGCTCTTCGGCGAAAGCGACGAGCGCTACAAGGTCAAGGGCGGCAACGATCGCATTGTGGACGAGCTCGCCAAGCGCGTCTCCGACCAGGTACACCACCGCCACCGGCTGGAAGCCATCCGCAGCCGCGACCAGGGCTTCCGCCTCACCTTCCAGGACGCCAACGGCAGCTCCCTGGACGTGGACGCCGACGCCGCCATCCTCACCCTGCCCTTCACCATGCTGCGCGAAGTGGACATCAAGGTGGACCTGCCGCCCTGGAAATCGAAGGCCATTCGCGAACTCGGCTACGGCACCAACGCCAAGGTGCTGGTCGGATTCCGCGACCGCCATTGGCGCTCGCAAGGCTTTGCCGGAGGCATCTTCACCGACGAAATGTTCCAGAGCGGTTGGGACAACAGCGCCCTGCAACCCGGCATCGCCGGCGGCTTCACCTTTTATTCCGGCGGCAAGCTGGGCATGGACGCGGGCCAGGGCACCGCCGAAGAAGCCGCCGCCCGCCTCCTGCCCGGACTGGAGCGCGCCTTTCTCGGCATCACCGCCAAGCAATCAGGGAAAGTCTCCCGCTTCCACTGGCCCACGCATCCCTTCACCAAAGCCGCGTACGCCTGCTTCAAGCCCGGGCAGTGGACCAGCATCGCCGGTGCCGAAGGCAGGCCCGTGGGAAATTTGTTCTTTGCCGGCGAGCACACCAGCTACGACTTCCAGGGCTACATGAACGGCGGAGCCCAGTCCGGCAAAGACGCCGCCGAAGCGATCATCAAAACGCTCAGCCTCAAACCCGCCGCCCGCCTCTATGAGGTTGCGATGACGGTTTGAGTCTCAGGAGGCAGGACGCAGGAGGCAGGCGGCAGGAAACAGGAGGCAGGAGGCAGGAAGCGGGAGGCAGGAATCAGGAGGCAGGAAGCGGGACGCAGGACGCTGAGAACAAATGACAGAGACTTTCCGAAACCTCATTGCTTGGCAGAAATCAAAGGCGCTAGCCAAAGACATTTACCTCGCCACCGGAAGCTTCCCCAAGGAAGAGACCTATGGGCTGACCAGCCAGATGCGGCGTGCCGCAATCTCTATCCCGAGTAACATCGCAGAAGGCAAGGGTCGCGGCACCCGCAAGGACTACTGTCACTTCGTAATGCAGGCTCGGGGCTCGCTTTTCGAGCTTGAGACGCAAATCGAACTGGCCGTGGATCTCGGTTATCTGCTGCCTGCCCGAGCCAATCCACTGCTAGATCAGTGTGACGAACTGGGCCGCATCCTCAACGGCCTTATCCGTTCCCTTCAGTAGGTTTCCTGCCTCCTGCGTCCTGCCTCCTGCCCCCTGCCTCCTGCCTCCTGCCCCCTGCCTCCTGCCTCCTGCCTCCTGCGTCCTGCGTCCTG
>CAYTIL010000029.1:0-48607 GCA_964437985.1 uncultured Acidobacteriaceae bacterium | reverse complement strand
CAGCGTGTCCGAGTACTCGGCTTCGGGCGAGTCGAAGGCGTGGAACAGCCCCTGCTCTTTCATGTAGGCTTCTACCAGCGCCACCTGCTCCTCGGAGCGGCCCGAAACGCGCAGGTAGCGCAGCGTTTCGGCGTCCACCGGGAAGATGCCGCAGGTCGCGCCGTATTCGGGCGCCATGTTGGCGATCGTCGCCCGGTCGGCGAGCGGCAGGTTCGCCACGCCGGGTCCGAAGAACTCGACGAATTTCTCGACCACGCCGCGCTTGCGCAGGATCTCGGTCACCGTCAGCACCAGGTCGGTGGCGGTGGCGCCTTCGCGCAGCCCGCCCTTCAGCCGGAAGCCCACCACTTGCGGGATGAGCATGGAAACCGGCTGGCCGAGCAGCGCGGCCTCGGCTTCAATGCCGCCCACGCCCCAGCCCAGCACGCCCAGGCCGTTGATCATGGTGGTGTGCGAGTCGGTGCCCAGCAGGGTGTCCGGGTACGCCAGCGGACGCGCTCCATTGACCGGGCCGGTGAACACCACGCGCGCCAGATACTCAAGGTTCACCTGATGGACGATGCCCGTGGCCGGCGGAACTACCTTGAAGTTGCGGAACGCCTTCTGACCCCAGCGCAGGAAGGCGTAGCGCTCCTGGTTGCGCTGGTATTCGAGCACGGCGTTCAGCTCGAGCGCGTCGAAGGAACCGAACTCGTCCACCTGTACCGAGTGGTCAATCACCAGCTCGGCAGGCTGCAGCGGATTGATGCGCTCGGGGTCGCCGCCCAGGCGCACCATGGCGTCGCGCATGGCCGCCAGGTCCACGATCGCGGGGACGCCGGTGAAGTCCTGCATGAGCACGCGACTGGGCGTGAAGGCGATCTCGCGCGAGGGCGCCGCTTTCGGGTCCCAGGCGCAGAGCGCGCGGATGTCTTCGTCCTTCACCGCGCGGCCGTCTTCGGTGCGCAGCAGGTTTTCCAGCAGGATGCGCAGCGCATAAGGCAGGTGCGTGGTGGAAAGACCCTGCCGGTCAAGGGCGTCGAGGCGAAAGATTGCAAACTCGCGGTCGCCTGCACGCAGCGTCGCGCGGCTGGAAAAACTGTTCTTCATGGAAGCCATCCCGCAGTGGAAGATATTCAAGGTACCACAGCGGATTGGCGGTTGACGATTGCCGCTTGACGATTTCAAAGGGTTCCCCCAACCTGCGCCGGTGGGTGTCCTAGGTTGGTTCCTCGGTTTCCAGAGCGAATGCGGAGCCGCGTTCCGAGCTACACTGAAACCATGCGGTCATCGCGCATAGCCGCCGCGATCGTTGCGCTGGCCGTTCTGTGTGGTCCGTCCTCCGCGGCCGACAAGAAGAAGCCGCCGGCCTTCTACCTGCGTGGCGGCCAGAAAGAGCAGATTGCGGGCTTCACCGCAGTTACCGCGGCGCAGAAGTGCGCCAACTGGGCGTGGGCGGCGGGCGTTGAAACCCTGCTGCGCGCGCAGGGTGTGGAGCTGCGCCAGCCCTTCTGGGTGCAGAAGGCAAGTGGCAGCGAACTATGCGCGGCTCTGGGCAACTGGGAATCGCTGGCGCGCCTGGTGCCCGGCGAGTATCTGCTCGACGACGGGCGCAAGGTCCGCCTGGAAGCACGCTACGCGGTGGGACCGCCCACGGCGCCCGACGACCTGATCGCCGCGGTCCGCCGCGGCCAGTCCGTGCTCCTGGGATGGCGCGGCAACCTGTACCTGCTGCACGGCGTGCTGTTCGACGAGTACATCTCTCTTACCGGCGTGCGCCGCTTCGAGATCAAGGAGATGATGCTCACCAGTCTGGTCATCGCCGAAGGCGAGGAGCGCACCACCTCGTTTCTCAAGGGGCGTGACAATCCCGGAGAAATCCAGGGCACGCTGGAGATCAGCGCCACCGAGATTAAGCCTCCCGACTGGCTGAGAAAGGATTGACGATTGGAAAACATTCCGAGCGAAGCGAGGAATCTCTATCGCAGCGACTTGCTTGAGGGGCTAGCGATTCCTCGCTTCGCTCGGAATGTCAACAACGCGAATCACTTCCCGATACAAAATCTGCTGAAGATGAGGTTCAGGATGTCGTCGGCGGTGGTGGCGCCGGTGATGGCGTCCAGCGGACGCAGGGCGCTGTAGAGATCGAGCAGCAGCATCTCGTGGGGCAGGTTGGATTCCACGGCACGCGCGGCAGCGCCGAGCGCGGTGAGCGAGTCGCGCACCAACGCCTGGTGGCGAACGTTGGTGAGAAATCCGGTCTCGGCTTGCGCGCCGACATCACCGCCCACGCGCGCCAGCACCGCCTGGCGCAACTCCGCGATGCCTTCGCCGGTGAGCGCTGAGGTGCGAAGCGTGGCGATAGCAGTGCCTCCGCCCTCGTGGCCCGTGTGGCGCCAAGTCTCCGACCCGGCGCGGGAGCCAGCAAGATCGCACTTGTTCTCCACCACAATCGCCGCCCGCTGCTCCACCAACGCCAGCAGACTTAGATCCCCTGGATCAGACGGCGCGGACGCGTCGACGACCACGAGCGCCAGGTCGGCGTCGGCCAGGGCCTCGAGCGACTTCTGCACGCCGATGCTTTCGGCTTCGTCGAGCGCATCGCGGATGCCGGCCGTGTCCACCAGGCGCACGGGGATGCCGTCGAGCGAAACCGTTTCGCTCACCAGATCGCGCGTAGTCCCTGGCGAAGCGGTCACGATGGCGCGCTCGCGCTCCACCAGGCGGTTAAACAAACTGGACTTGCCCACGTTGGGCCGCCCCACGATGGCCATCGTGAAGCCTTCGTGCAGCAGCTTGCCGTAGGCGAACGATTGCTCCAGCGCCTGAAGCGGCGCGCGCACCTGGGCCATGCGCGCCAGGATTGGCTCGGCGGGGAGGACGGAAACGTCGTCCTCGGCGAAGTCAATTCCCGCCTCGAGCAGCGCGATGAGTTCGACCAGCGACTGCTTGATGGGCTGCAGGCGGTGAGAAAGCGCGCCGCCGAGCTGCTGCGCCGCGATTTTTGCCTGGTAGAGCGTCTGCGACTCGATGAGGTCGCGCACCGCCTCCGCCTGCGTGAGGTCGAGGCGTCCGTTGAGGAAAGCGCGCATGGTGAACTCGCCGGGTTCGGCCAGGCGCGCGCCACGTTCCAGGGCGAGTTCGACCACGTGCCGCAGGATGACGGGCGCCCCGTGCGTGGAAATTTCCACTACATCGTCGGTGGTGTAGGAGTGCGGCTTCTCGAAAAAGGTGGCCACCACCTCGTCGATACGCTCGCCGGTGGCGGGCTCGATGAGCTCACCGAAGACGGCGCGGCCCGGCTCCAGCTCCCGCTTCAGCCGCAACAGCGGCGCGGCGATGGCCCGCGCCTCCGGCCCCGCGAGCCGCACCACGCCGATGCCGCCGCGCCCGGGCGGAGTGGAAACGGCCACGATGGTGTCGTCGAGGTACACGGAGAAATTGTAGTGCTTCGGCGAGAGTAATCCTGTGAACGGCAGAGAAGGGTACAAACAGTCGTAGGATCCCTCGTCCGCCGCAGCGGACTCGGGATGACGCCCGCTGGTTAATGCCAGGGCTTTCCCGGCAGCGCCTCGACGGCGAGGAAGTCCTGCTGGAAGCGGCGGGTGTAGCCGGCGAGCAACTGTTCCACGCGTTCGAGCGACTTGGAGCGCACGATGAGTCCCACATGGTGCTTCTTGGCCACGCGCCAGACGATTTCCGGTTCGCTGTAGGCGCTGGTGTCGGGCGTTTCCTGGCGGGAGAGACAGATGGCGATGCCAGCGTATTCGTAGCGGTCGCTGGGAAGCTGATAGGGAACTTTGCCGCGGCCGATTTCGATCTTCGCCCATTCGGCCCAGAGGTTCACTCCGGTGGCCGCCTCGACCACTTCCACGGTGTGGGCGCCGCCCACGCGCGCCGAGGTTTCCATGAAGTAGAAGCGGCCGTCCTGGTTGGCCTTGATGAATTCGCTGTGGGCCACGCCGCGCACTTTGCCCAGCACCGCCAGCAGGTCGCGGTTGATGGCCAGCAGCGCCTTGGCGTCCTCGGACTTGAGCGGCAGGTTGCGGGTGCCGGAAACGCCGCCGTGGTGCGAGACCTCCATGGGGGCACGCAGGTATTTATGCGGCACGGCAAAGACCACCTCGCGCTCGGAGACGATGGAGTCTACGTGGTAGATCTCGCCGGGGAGGAAGCGCTCCAGCACATAAAAGGACTGGCGGTCGCCGAGCTGCTCGAGGATGGGCCACAGGTCCGCAGCGCGCTCGATTTTCTTGATGCCGATGGCTGAGGCCTCGCCGCGAGGCTTGAGCAGCCAGGGCCCGGGCACGCGCTCCAGGTACTTGGCGATGGTCTCGTAGTGCAGCACGGGCACGAAGTCGGGTACGGGAACGCCGCCGCTCCTGGCCTTGAAGCGCATGGCCAGCTTGTCGCGGAAGTAGCGCGCAGTGGTGTCGCCCATGCCGGGGATGCGCAGGTGCTCGCGCAGGGCGGCCGCGTTTTCCACGTCGAAGTCGTCGAGGGCGACGATGCGGTCAATGTGCCGCGTGCGGTGGAGAAAGCTGACGCCCTTGATCAGGTCGTCGCGGTTCATCTGCCCGTGCTCGGAAGGCTCGATGAAGAAAATTTCCTCGATGGCGTCGCGTGGCCAGCCCGCGTCCTTCAGTTCGGGGACGGTGAGCAGCAGCACCTTCGCGCCCTGTCGCTTGCACTCGCGCAGGAAGGCTTCGCCCTTTTCCCAACTGGCCAGGCACAGCACGGTGAGCGGGCGGGATTCGGGCATGAGGGGGCAGAAGTGTACCGCAGGCAGCAAACTTTTACATTCCGAGCGAAGCGAGGAATCCCTATCGCAGCGCTTGCTGAAGGGTTAGGGGTTCCTCGCTGCGCTCGGAATGTTTGCCTACTGCTGATGGCCGAGTGCTGTATTGCGTCCTTCACCGCGGAAACAAGTAACGCAGCACGGCGCCGAAGCGCTTGCCCCAGTGGCGTTCTTCGTGGCGGGCGCCGCGGACTTCGGCGTAGTGCAGGTCCTCGCCCGCCACCCAGCCCTTACGGGTCAGGGCATCGCGCAGTTGCCGGATGTGAAGCAGTTCCGGGTCGCCTTCGAGGGTGCCGGCGTCGAGCCAGATGCTGGTCTGAGGATGGGAGCGCAGGGCGGCCACGTACTTCAGGATCACCTTGGCGTCCCACCAGACCGAGGGCGACATCGCGGCCAGCTTGCTGAAGACCCGCGGATGTTTGATCCCGAGATACAGTGCGACCAGGCCGCCCAGGGACGATCCTCCGATCGCGGTGTGCTCGCGCCCGGAGCGGATGCGGTACTGGGAGTTGATGAAAGGAATGATCTCCTCCACCAGGGCGCGCCCGTAAAGGTCGGCCTGGCCGCCGCCGCCGCGACGACTGTCCGCGGTGGGCGTAAATTCATCCAGGCGTCGCTCGCCGCCGTGCTCGATGCCCACCAGAATCAGCGGCTCGATGGCGCGCGCGCGAATCAGCCGGTCGGCGGTGACGTCGGCGTGCCAGTCGCGCCCGCGAATGAAGGCCGTGGCCGGGTCAAACAGATTCTGCCCGTCCTGTAGATAGAAAACCGGATAGCGGCGCCGCGGGCTTTCGTCGTAGGCCGGGGGCAGGTACACGAGCAGGTCACGCTCGCCCCCCAGCCAGCGGCAGCGGAACTTCTGGTGACGCCGGACAACGGTCTTGCGCGCAGAGCGGTCCAGCTCGAGGACGGGCGGCATGCGTTCTGGATTCGATAATACGGTGCAGGCTGCGCGCTGTAAATGAGTTCACTTTCCGTGGACCAGTTCCTTGGCGCGCTCCGCGGCGCGCACCACCGCCTTGATGAGAGTGACGCGCAGCTTGCCTTCCTCCAGTTCCAGCAGGCCGTCAATGGTGCAGCCGGCGGGCGTGGTGACCATGTCTTTCAGCATGGCGGGGTGGGCCTTGGTTTCGAGGACCATGCGCGCTGACCCCAGCATGGTTTGCGCGGCCAGCAGGGTGGCGATTTCGCGCGGGATGCCCAGCTTCACGCCCGCTTCGGCCAGCGACTCGATGACCACGTAGAGATACGCCGGGCCGCTGGCGGAGAGCCCGGTGACTCCGTCCATCAGGGACTCGTCGAGGAAGACGGTCTCGCCCACGCACTTGAAGATGGCTTCGGCAACGGCCAGGTGCTCGGTGGTGGCGTGGCGTCCGCCGCAGAGCACGGTCATGCCGGCGTTGAGCACGCAGGGCGTGTTGGGCATGGCGCGCACCACCGGGACCACGCCGCCCAAGCGCTCCTCGACGTAGGCGGTGGTCACGGACGCAGCTACGGTGATCACCAGTTGCTGCGGGGTGATGACCGATGCGATCTCGCGCGCCACCCGGTCCATGTTCTGGGGCTTGACGGCGAGCAGCACGATGTCGCGCCCCTGGACAGCGGCACGATTGTCGAGCGTGGCTTCGATGCCCAGGTTCTCGCGCACCCGGGCCAGCGAGCGCTCGTGGCCGACGCTGCCGGATATGTCGCCGCGCTGTTGTTCACCCTTGCGCAGCAAGCCGGTTACCAACGCCTCGCCCAATTTGCCCAGACCAACGACGGCTACTTTTTTCCCTCGAAGCATGCGGTCTCCTGCGCGAGTGCAGAGTTCAGAGTACAGAGTTGCGACCCGCCATGTCGTGCCCGCAACTCTAAACCCTGTACTCTGAACTCTGTACTCTGCACTGCCTCTAGACAATCGTCTGGCGGCTGGGCGAATCCCCGGCCCGCCGGTCCTTCTCCATTTTGGCGAAGCTGGCCTGCATCTGTTCGTAGACGCGGTCAATCTTGCCGTGAAGCTGCGCCACTTCCAGCTCCGCCTTGAGGTTGATCTGGTAGTCGAGGTCGGCCTGCAGCCGGTCTTTGGTGGACTGGCGGTTCTGCGACATCATGATCACCGGCGCCTGCAGCGCAGCCAGGGCGGAGAGCGCCAGATTCAGCAGGATGAACGGGTAAGGATCGAAGGCCCGCTGAGCGAGCAGGATCGCGTTGACGCCCATCCACGTCAGGAGGAAGCCGCCAAACAGCAGGATAAACGTCCAGGAACCGCCGAAGGTGGCCACGCGGTCGGCTAGGCGCTGGCCGAAGGTGAGGCGCTCTTCCTCCTCTTCGTTCAAGTTGCGAGAGACGCGGGAGCGCAGCAATTCGTCGGTGTTGCGCAGGCGGCGCCCCATGATGGTCAGCAGATCGAGCGCGGCCGAGGGATGGCGGCGGACGAACTCCAGCAGATGGTCGCGATCGAAGACCAGGGTCTGGGAATCTTCCACGGCGACCGCGGAGGCGGTGCGCGGGCCGCCGTCGAACAGGGAAACCTCGCCCAACAGCTCGCCCGGCTCAATGGCAGCCAGCACGATCTTTTCCCCTTGGGTGTTTTCCACGTAGACTTCCACGCGGCCGGAACGCAGCAGGTACAGGCAGTCGCCGGCGTCGCCGAAGGCAGAGATGGTGTCGCCCTTGTCGAAAGGCTTCGACTCCAGGATTTCAGCCAGGGTCTCGCGCTCCCGCTCATCCAGTAGAGAAAACAGCGGCACCTCAGCCAACATGGCTGCGTCGGTAGACATGGTTCATTCCTCCTGCAAGCAAGTTGCTTCCTGTTGCGAAGGTAGCGCGGAGCGGGTTGCGGTTCAATAGGAGAGTTCCTTCGCCCAGGTGAGCGGCGCGGCCGAAGGCGGTTGCGTCACCAAAGACTACCGGCGGCGCAAGCTGAAAGATGGCAGGGTGGGTTTGGGAGGCGTGTAGTTTTTCGGATAGATCATCACCCCGCGCCGCGGCGGCTCGCCCGTGCTCTCGGTGCGCAGATCGGGAAAATCGCGCAGCGCCAGGTGAAGCACGCGGCGTTCGCGCGACGACATGGGGCCAAACTGGTAGGGCTGACCGCTCTTGAGCACGCGCTCGGCGGCCACGCCCGCAGACAGCTTCAGTTCCTCCAGGCGGAGGGCTTTGTGGTTCATGCAGTCGAAGCTGACCTTCTCGTGTTCCTCCGACTCCAGCTTCATCATTTGCACCGCCACGTGCTCCAGGGCACGCAGCAGTTCGCCTCCGCGCTCCAGCAGCAGCGAACTGTCCGGGCCGGAGAGGTCCACCATGATTTCCGGATGCTCCCAGTCGCGGTTCTGGGGCGCCGGCGGATCCACGACGATGCGATAGCGCAGCCGGAATCCCCCGGTCTGCACCAGTCCCTGCAGGAACTCTTCGATCTTGCGGGCGGCAGCGATCTTGTCGGGAATCGGCATGTGTCAGGTGCCAGGGGTCAGTTGTCAGTGGTCAGGACCAGGCGAGTGATTATACGACGCAAGGCGGACGGCGGACGGCTGAGTGCTGACGGCTATTTTTTCTTTTGCGCGCGCTTTTCGATTTCGGCGCGCATCTCGCGGCCGAAGGCGGTGCGGTTGACCACCAGTTGCTGCCCGATCCCGATCAGGTTGCCCACCGTCCAGTACAGGCAGAGCCCGGAAGCCAGATTGAAGCTCACAAAGCCCAGCATCACCGGCATCATGATGTTCATCATTTTCTGCTGCATGGGATCCATGCCGGCCTGCGGCGTCAGCCGCTGCAAAAAGAACATGGTCCCGACGAAAGCGATGGGCAGCAGGTAATACGGATCAGGCGCGGCCAGGTCTTTGATCAAGACCCAGGGCGCCTGGCGCAGCTCGATGGCCACGGTGAGCACGGTGTAGAAGGCGAACAGGAACGGGATCTGCAAAAGCATGGGCACGCATCCGCCCACCGGGTTCACGCCTTCCTTCTTGTAGAGCGCCCACTGCTCTTCGTTCATGCCGGCGCGCTTGGGATCGTTGAGCTTGTACTTGCTGTACTTTTCCTGGAGAGCGCGCATCTGGGGCGCGATCTTCTGCATCTTCAGCGCCGACTTCATGCTGGTCAGCTTCAGCGGGAACAACGCCACGTTGATGATGAAGGTGAGAATGATGATGCTCCAGCCCCAGTTGGCGATCCAATGGTCGTGGGTCCACTTGAGCCAGAGAAACAGCGGGCGGGCGATGAAGCCCAGGTACTCGCCAAAGTCCACCAGGCCTTCCAGGTTCGGCCCCTTCGCGCCTTCGCCGAGCAGCTTGCGCTCTTCGGAGGAGAGCGACCCCTGCACCGAGCTGAGCACGTCCAGCGATTTCGGCCCGAGGAACACCCGCTGGCGGATGACGGCCTCACTGCTTCCCACGGCCGCGCCCAGCACCGAAACTTTCGTGGTTTTGCCGGGCTCGGGCTTCTCGGGATTGTTGGGAACGTCGAGCGCTTCGTGCAGGGTGATAAGGACCGCGGTCTGCGGATTTTCGGGCAGGAACACGGCGCCGAAGTATTGGCCCTCCACGCCCGCCCAATGGAACGGGCCGTTCACCGTGTTGCCGCCGCTGACCTTCTTGGGCTCGAGGCGCTGGAGCGTGCCTCCGTTCTGCGAGACCAGTCGCGAAGCCACGTGGTGGGCCGGCCCGTGCTGGTCGCCGAAGGCTGCCGGCCATGCGGGATACGCCGGCACGACGGCGCCGCGGTGCGTGGTCTCGGTTTCGACTTCGAGCACGTAGGAGTGATCGAGTCGGAAACTCTTGCGCACGCGGGTCTCAGCGTCGGCGTACTCGAAGGTCACCTGAGCCGGTGCAGCCGGATTGCATTGCACCGGAGGCTGATCGCTGGTCTGGAGCTGCGCCGTCTTGAGCGTGTTGGGGAGGCAGGCGGAGACGTAGAGCGCCTCGCCCAGCTTCTTCCGCAGTTCCTTGTCGTAGGTCCAGAGGGAGAGCGGATAGCCGTACTTGGACGCCGCTTGCGCGTGCACCAACTCCAGCGGCTTGCCCTTGTCGTCCTTGTATTTCTTCAGCACCCACGATTTCACCTGCGCGCCGCGGTTGCTGAAGGTGATGCGGTAGAGATCGTTTTCCACCACCACCAGCACTTCTGCGCTCGCCTGCACAAAGTTCGCAGGAGGAAGAACAGGCGTCGCCACCGAAGTCGCAGAGCCCGAGCCGGCGCTCACTGCGGCGGAGGCTGCCGGCATTGCCTGGGTGACCGGCTGCACGGGTATCGGCGGCTGCTCTGGCTCCGCTTTCTTCGCGTAGCGGTTGATGAGCGGCTGTGAAATAACGATGACCAGAAAGGTCAGGGCGAACGCCAGCAACAAGCGGCGCTCCATGCCGGGGTCTTGCTGAGGATTTTGGAAGTCGCTCAAGTCAGTTTTTTTGGAAGGACTCGGCCTCAGCCGTGCCGCAACCAGCTCCTCAACACCGGGGGCTTCTGCGCCTGAGGCACAGGGTCGTAGCCGCCACGCACGAAAGGATGGCAGCGCAGCAACCGTCCCGCGGCCTGGACGCCGCCGCGCAGCGCTCCGTTACGCTCCACTGCTTCCAGCGCGTACTCCGAGCAGCTGGGCACGTAGCGGCAGGCCGGAGGGAGGAAAGGGGAAACCATCCGTTGATACGCGCGCAGCAATGCTGTGAGCAGCCGCTTCATGACGAAATCACTTTCCTCCGGCGCGGGCCTTTTCCGCCTCGAGCTTGGCGGCGATGGCCGCGAACGCCCCGCCCACTTCCGAGCACAGCCGCGAGAACTCCGCCTCCAGCACCGACTTGCGGGGATGCAGAACGAGGTCCACGGCAACGCGCAACTGGCCGCGATGGAGGCGCACCGCCTCGCGCAAGCGGCGGCGGATGCGATTGCGCACCACCGCCCCACCCAGCGCGCGTCCCACCGTCAGGCCGACGCGCGGCCCGCCCTGGGGCGACGGGCGCTGCAAAAAGAACACCGTCAAGCTGCCGGCAAAATGCTTCTTGCCGGCGCGATAGACGCGCTCGAAATCGGCGCGCCGCAGCAGCCGCGCCGTGCGCGGAAAGCGAGCGCGACTCTGGGGGCCACGGGCGTAGGTCACAGCCGGAATTCAATCTCTACTCGCGGAAGCCGGGCTTCACCGAGACGCGTTTGCGTCCCTTGGCGCGGCGGCGCGACAGCACCGCCCGCCCGCCCTGGGTCCTCATGCGCACGCGAAAGCCGTGCGTCTTCGAGCGGTGGCGGCGGTTGGGTTGGAACGTGCGCTTGGGCATGGTGGATGGCGATCCCGAATCGAAGTAGAAGTATACATTCCGGCTCCGGCATGCGGCAAATCGCCGGGAGACCCTGCATCGTCTGCACCACCGGTGCGGCATTGGCAAACTCGCTATCGGTATTAACAAACTAGCTACTTGACAGAATGCGGTTTCAGGCATTCCATGCCCGCACACGACCGCGAGCGAACTGCTGAGCGGTAAAAAATTCGTGGTAGGATGCATCGCAGCTTCAGGCAGCGTAAACCTGCACTGTTCTCAAGCGAGAAATTCAGCGAAAATTGCAGCACGGTCCGCAACAGCGCGGAAGGGACAAACTGTTTTCGCGCGGCGGCGTTGGCAGCAGAGAAAATTTGGGTTTCCTCCGTGAGCGGGACCGGGCGCTGGGTCCGGACGCGGCAGGAAACTGAGAGTCCAGCCTTTCTAGCGATGTAGTTTGCATCCGGCCGGCCAGCGCCCCGGCCTGGAACGAGCGAGCCGAAACTTCGCGTATGCCTTTATCTTCTGCTGCAGCAGTGGGCGCCAATCTCTGGGCCCGCATCCTCGACCGGCTGGAAAAACGCGTGAGCCGGAGTTCCTATGATACCTGGCTCCGCCCCACCCGCTTCAGTCACACGCGCGGAGACGTGGTGGTGGTGCGCGTGCCCACGGCCGAGTTTCGCCATGTGGGCGACAAGTACGGCGATCTCATCCAGGAAGCGATTGAGCTGCTGGCGCTGGAGGTGAAGGACGTGGAGTTCGTCACCGCCGACGAAGATCCCACGGCGGCGCGTCCGGAGAGCGGCTTCCCCGCGGTGAGTGCGCAGGGGCGCCCGGTACAGTCGCGCTTCGACTGGGACAGCGCCGCGCAGCTTAGCCCGCGCTACACCTTCGATGCCTTCGTCACCGGGGCCGGCAACCAGTTCGCGCACGCGGCGTCGCTGGCCGTGGCCGAGCGCCCCTCGAAGGCCTACAACCCGCTTTTCCTCTACGGCGGCGTGGGCATGGGCAAGACCCACCTGATGCAGGCCATCGGGCACGAGATCAAGAAGCGCCAGCCGGAAACTTCCATTTGCTACGTCACCAGCGAGCGCTTCACCAACGAAGTGATCCAGTCGCTGCGCTACGACAAGATGTCCAGCTTCCGCGACCGCTTCCGCAACGTGGACGTGCTCATGGTGGACGACATCCAGTTCCTGGCGCAGAAGGAGCGGACGCAGGAAGAGTTCTTCCACACCTTCAACGCGCTGCACGAGTCGCTAAAGCAGATCGTGATCGCCAGCGACCGCCCGCCCAAGGAGCTGGCCGAAATCGAAGACCGGCTGCGCAGCCGCTTCGAGTGGGGCCTCATCGCGGACATCCAGCCCCCTGACCTGGAAACCAAGGTTGCCATCCTGCAGAAAAAGGCGGAAGCCGACTGCGTGGCGCTGCCCAACGACGTCGCGCTCTATATCGCGTCCAACATCCGCAGCAACGTGCGCGAACTGGAAGGCGCGCTGATCCGGCTGCTAGCGTATGCGTCGCTCACCGGCGTGACCGTGAACCTGTCCACCACGCAGCAGGTGCTGAAGAACATCATCGATGCGCAGAGCCGCAAGGTGACCATCGAGACCATCCAGAAAGCGGTGGCCGAACAGTTCGGACTGCGGGTGGCGGAGATCAAGGCCAAAGACAACTCGCGCGCCGTGGTCTACCCGCGGCAGATTGCCATGTACATGGCCAAGCACCTCACTGAGGCCTCGCTGCCCGAAATCGGGCGCCAGTTCGGCGGCAAGCATCACACCACGGTCATGCACTCGGTGGAGAAAATTGAGCACTCCCGCAAAACCGACACGGATTTGAACAGGGTGCTGAATAAACTGACCGAGATCCTGAGCTGATGGACTGCGGCGCGAACCGGGTTTTCCACTTACGGACCGGTTCTTCCTCGAAGGGTGCTGTGGATGTTCTGTGGGAAGGGTGGGAATCCGGGAGTGAGTCCGCAGACCGGGAGGAAATTGCCACAGTGAGGCCAGGTCTCACGGCCATCCACGCACACCCAGCTAGGCTGCGCAGACTCGCACAGGGGGACACGCAGGAACCGGATATCCACATTTCCTTTCTCACCTGCTACTACTTCTTTTAAGATACTCAGTTCTTGTATTAAGTTAGGCAGTAACAGGAATAGCCCGAACATGCGGTAAACTGCGGGCAAGGGAAGGCCTATGGAAATCACAGTCAACCGGGCGGAGCTGTTGAAGGAACTGGCGGCCACGCAAGGCGTGGTGGAGCGCAAGACCACTATCCCCATCCTGTCCAACTTCCTGTTCGAGGCGGAAGGGGATCGCCTGGCGATTACGGCCACCGACCTCGACCTGAGCCTGCGGACGTCGTGCGCGGCCCAGGTGAAGAAGGAAGGCTCGTGCACTATTCCCGCGCGCAAGTTTTACGACTACGTGAAGCTGCTGCCTGACGGCGAAATGTCCATCAAGCAACTGGAGAACCACTGGGTGCAGGTGCGGCTGGGCCGGTCAAACACGAAAATGGTGGGCATGGCGCGCAGTAATTTCCCCACGCTGCCCCCGTTTCCGACGGCGGGAATCCTCAAGCTTCCGGCCGGCGTGCTCAACACCATGATCAGCAAGACCATCTTCGCCATCTCCAACGAGGAATCACGCTACACGCTGAACGGCGCGCTGATGGTGCTGAAGCCGGAGTCCATCACCATGGTGGCTACCGACGGACATCGCCTGGCCCACATCGAAAACGCCAGCGCCAGGTTCGAGGGCGTCTCGGAGATGCGCACCCTGGTCCCGCGCAAGGCCATGGCGGAGTTGCACCTGCTTCTGCAGTCCAATGGCACGGAAACCGTGGAGTTTGCCCGCGATGAATCCACACTCTTCTTCCGCCTGGGCGGGCGAGTGCTCACTTCGCGCCAGCTTACCGGCCAGTTCCCCAACTTCGACGCGGTGATGCCGAAGGAAAACACCAAGGTAGTGAGCGTGCGCTGCGAAGACATCTCCAGCGCCATCCAGCGCGTGGCCCAGTTCGCCGACGAACGCTCGGGCGCCATCCGCCTCAGGCTCGACAAGAACGAGCTCAAGGTTTCGTCCTCGTCCATGGAGTCGGGTGAATCCGAAGACTCGATCGAAATCGCCTACGCCGCCGATCCCATCACTATCGGCTTCAACTCCCATTACCTACTCGACTTCCTCAAAGCCACCGGCTCGGGCGATATCAACCTGGAGTTCAAAGACGAACAGTCCGCCGGACAAATGCGGCCCGCGGTGGGCGAGGACTACAAGTACCGCTACGTGGTAATGCCGATGCGGATTTGAAGGAACTTATGCGCCTTTGGCTGAACCTTGTGCTGGTTCTCTCAGACTAGCGTCCGTTGGACAAACTGGGGTTCCTCAAGGGCGGAGAGCCGCATTTGTCATCCTGTCCGATGCTCCTCTGGAGGGCACGCTGGATGGCAACAGTTACACAAATCCGACCATCGGAGTCTCGCTAACTGTTCCCACCGCTTGGAAGCGCGACCGGACACTTTTTGGTGGCTTAACCCCCTCACGAGGCTACACCAAGCTACTGGCGAGCGGAGATGGCCCTGCGACGTGGCTGTTCGTTTCCAGATTCGAGTTACCCGAGGTGAATGACACCGGCAAGCTCACAGCCTACCTCCTGAGGCCAGATTTGGAGAAGGCAGGCTATTCCGTGGATCCGAAGACTCAGGAGATCAAGGTCAACGGCAAGAAATTATTTCGTCTGAACTACACGGACACAGCCGGTCAGCAGCCCTTGTATTACTCGCTCTTCATTACACGCGCCCACAAGAGCATGCTCCTGATGGAATTTTCGGCACCCGATAAGGCCACGTTAGAGGCTTCGCTGACAACTCTGCAGAGCTTGACTATCACCAAGCCCCAGAAAGCAAAGTAGTATGGGCCTCTGCGTGTGGCGAGGCATGCGAGGTGTGCGCCGAATCGTCTGTTTCTAGGAGTGTTGCGTGGACATTCGCTACCCGATCGGCGACTTTGCATGGAAGGGCAGGAGCACTTCTGCTGATCGACGCGGCTACATCGCCGTAATTGCGCGGACGCCGGCGCGCATGCGGGGAGCGGTGAAAGGGCTGACGGCCAAGCAGCTCGACACGCCGTATCGTCCCGGCGGATGGACGGTGCGGCAGGCGCTCCACCATGTCCCTGACAGCCATCTGAACGCCTACATCCGCTTCAAGCTCGCGCTCACCGAGGACACGCCCACCATCAAGACCTACAACGAGAAGCTCTGGTCGGAACTGGCCGATACACGCAAGACGCCGGTTGAGATCTCGCTCGCCCTGCTCGAGAACCTGCACGCGCGCTGGGTCACGCTGCTGCGCTCGCTTCGGCCCAGGGACTTCGCGCGCATGTTCTTTCATCCCCAGCACGGCAAGGCGCTGACCCTGGACTGGGCGCTGGCCATGTACGCCTGGCACGGCCCGCACCACGTGGCCCACATCACGTCGCTGCGGAAGCGCCAGGGATGGAAGTGATCCGCGCGCGTCCCCGTTCTCGTGTGCATGAACACAAAGACGAACTTGGACATCCAAGGCTCACCTTCCCGGCGCCGCTTGGAAAAATTATGCTCGCCACCTGGGCGTTCTTCCTCCTGGCGTCGATTGCGGGCGGTCAAGAACCAGCAAAGCCCGCCGACAGCGCGCCCCCCGGCCCGGTTGCCAGCCGGCCCACCCAGGCAGTTCGTTTCCTTCCCGTTTCCCGCGAGGTAATCGAAGCGCGCCTGCAGCAGTTTGCAACCACTAATGCGAAGCGCAAGTCCAGTTTGCAGCGCATGTTTCAGGAAGCGGGTTGTACCGGGGAGCGCTTTCGCGAGGGGAAGGTAGAAGGCTCCAGCCTGCCCAATCTTGTGTGCACGCTGCCCGGCGAGACAGAAGTGATAATCCTGGTGGGCGCGCACTACGATCTGGCCGAGCGCGGCAAGGGGGTGGTGGATAACTGGACAGGAGCCGCCCTGCTGCCCAGTCTTCTGGAAAGCCTTGCCGGCCACGCCCGCCGCCACACGTTTGTGTTCGTGGGTTTCACGGACGAGGAGAAAGGCCTGGTGGGGTCGAAGTTCTATGTGAGCCAGCTCACGCCCGAAGAAAAGCAGAAAATCCGCGCCATGGTGAACCTCGATACGCTAGGGTTGTCGCCGACGAAGGTCTGGGTGAGCCGCGCCGATCGCAGGCTGCTCACGGCTCTGGCCGACGTAGCGCGCTCGATGAAGCTTCCTCTCCAGGGGGTTGACGTAGACAAGGTGGGTTCTTCCGACTCCGAATCGTTCGCTCAGCAGAATATTCCCGCCATCACCATTCATTCCGTCACTCAGGAAACGCTTCCCATCCTGCACAGCCCCAAGGACACGCCCGAAGCCGTCAAGCTCGACGACTATTACCAGAGCTATCGCCTGATCGCTGCCTATCTGTCGTATCTGGACACGCAGCGAGACTGACGTCGGCATACCCAGCGCTGACCTCGCCGGGTGCCTGGGTTACGAAAGTAACCGGGGAAGGGTAATCCCACCAAACCGAAAAACTCTCAGCGCGGGCAACCAGCAGGGCCCGGCCGTCTTCTTAATGCACAGGGGACGCACCCATGAAGACGCTGACCAGCCTGCTCGCGGTTGCGCTGTTTCTCACGCTGTTTCCGGCCTCCGGGTACGCCTGAGGGATAGCAGACTTTCCCCGCCGGGCGCGGGTGAAACCGGAAGTTGCGGAGAAGATGCTCGTGGAGCGCATGGCGCCCGCCTATCCTGAAGCTGCGCGCAAGGAAAGCCTCACCGGAGAAGCCCTGCTGCTGGCCGTTGTCGGTCCCGATGGCAAAGTGGAGCGCACGTATCATCTCAGCGGCAACCCCATCCTGGCGGAGGCGGCTGAAACTGCGGTGAAGAAGTGGCGCTACAAGCCTCACGTGGTTGAGGGCTTATCGGTGGAGTTCGAAACCGAAGTGCGACTGAAGTTCGCGCCCGACCCAACTCCCAACTTGGCTCCCGCCCTGTCGCAGGCGGCCAAACCGAAAAGCTGAGCGTCAGGGACAGGAAAACAGCACGCCGGGACGATCGTCAGGTGCGCGATGAACATCCTGTCCTCTTAGTTTCAACCACTTAGCTGGCCTCAAAATCCGCCGTTTTTTGACCTTCCCGGAGCCCCGAAATCCACAGGGAAACCGACCCTCAAACGTGGTAAAATAAGTCTTGCTCGGACGACCACTAAGTTACTGAAATAACAATAGGTTGTGGCTGATTTGACGGGCCGAAAACGGCCCTCAAAAAGAGCCCGCTCCGCGACTAAAGAAAAGAGCACATGCCCTCCAAAGAAACCACCGCGGTTGCGCCTGCGAAATCCGAAAAAAAACAGAAGGAAGCCGGCGCGGAAAAAGATCAGAAGGCGCCGCGCAAGATCGCCGGCGCGGAGAACGGCGACCGTTCCGCAAACGGCGGCAACGGACGGAACGGCGCCGTGGAAAACGGCGAGTACACCGCCGACTCCATCAAAGTTCTGGGCGGGATGGAAGCGGTGCGCAAGCGTCCGGCGATGTACATCGGCTCCACCGGCGAGCTCGGCCTGCACCACCTGGTCTACGAAGTGGTGGACAACTCGGTGGACGAAGCACTGGCCGGCTACTGCGACCAGGTTGACGCCACCATCCACATCGACAACTCCATCACCGTGGTGGACAACGGCCGCGGCATTCCCGTGGAAGATATGGAAGTGGGCGACGAAAAACTTCCCGCGGCGCAGGTGGTGATGACCAAGCTGCACGCCGGTGGCAAGTTCGACACTTCCACCTACAAGGTCTCCGGCGGCCTGCACGGCGTGGGCGTGTCGGTGGTGAACGCGCTCAGCTACCAGCTCGACCTCGAGATCTGGCGCGACGGCTTCGTGTGGGAGCAAACCTACTCGCGCGGCGAGGCCACCTCCAAGCTCAAGAAAACCGGCAAGACCCGCAAGCGCGGAACGCGCGTCCACTTTGTTCCCGACAAGGAAATCTTCACCGCCACCGAATACAACCACGACACTTTGGCGCAGCGCCTGCGCGAGCTGGCCTTCCTGAACAAAGGCCTGCTGATCACGCTCACCGATGAGCGCGCCACCGACGCCAAGACCGGCGAAGCCAAGTCCACCGAATTCAAGTACACGGGCGGCATCACCGAGTTCATCAAGCACCTGAACCGCGGCAAGCAGACTTTGCACGACAAGCCCATCTACATGGAAGCCGAGCGCGACGGCGTGAGCATGGAAATCGCGCTGCAGTATAACGACGGCTACTCGGAAACCGTTTTCAGCTTCGCCAACAACATCAACACCGTGGACGGAGGCGCGCACCTTTCCGGCTTCCGCACCTCGCTCACCCGCACCATCAACTACGCCGGCCAGCAGCTCGGGCTGTTCAAGGACATGAAGGAAAACCTGACCGGCGACGACGTGCGTGAAGGCCTGGTGGCGGTAATCAGCGTGAAGCTGCCGCAGCCGCAGTTCGAAGGCCAGACCAAGGGCAAGCTGAATTCCGATATCGCCGGCATCGTGCAGGCGTTCGTGAACGAGCGCCTGGGCGCGTACCTGGAGCAAACGCCGCCGGTGGCGCGCAAGATCATCAACAAGGCCATTGAAGCGGCGCGCGCGCGGGAAGCCGCGCGCAAGGCTCGCGACCTCACCCGGCGCAAAGGTGCGCTCGACGGCGGAGGACTGCCCGGCAAGCTGGCCGACTGCTCCGAGCGCCAGGCCGACCGCTGCGAGCTGTATCTGGTCGAAGGCGAATCCGCGGGCGGCACCGCCAAGCAGGGCCGCGACCGCCGCTTCCAGGCCATCCTGCCGCTGAAGGGCAAGATCCTCAACGTCGAAAAAGCGCGCTACGACAAGATGCTGGGCCACGAGGAAATCCGCGCCATGATCACCGCCCTGGGATGCGGCATCGGCAAGGACGACTTCGATCCCTCCAAGCTCCGCTACGGCAAAGTGATCCTGATGACCGATGCCGACGTCGACGGCTCCCACATCCGCACCCTGCTGCTCACGTTTTTCTTCCGCCACATGCAGGAGCTCATCAAGCGCGGGCACGTGTTCATTGCGCAGCCGCCTCTCTACCGCATCAAGAAGGGCAAGAGCGAGCAATACATCAAGGACGACCGCGAGTTTGTGCGCGTCATGGTGAAGCGCGCCGCCGAAGGCATGGTGGTGCGCTACGGCGAGGGCGCGGCCAAGCTGGAGGGCGCGCCGCTCACCAAGTTCATGACCACGCTCAACGAGTATCTGGGCTTCTTCGACAAGGTGGACAAGCGACTGCGCAACCAGCACGTCACGGATCTGCTGCCGCGGCTGGGGCTGGCCATGCGCTCCGACTTCGAGGGCGACAAGAATTCGCCTCCCAAGAAACTCGAGAAACTCGAGAGGCAGCTCAAGTCTCTGGCCAAGGAAGAAGGCTTCAAGGCGGTGGAGTTACGCTTTGAGGAAGAGCACAGCCTGTGGGAAGCACACTTCACCGATGCCCAGGGCGCGCCGCGCGTGGTCAACTGGCGGCTGGTGTCGGCGCCTGAGTACCGGCAAATGGTCTCCAAATACAAACAGATCGAACCTTACATGGAGCCGCCGTTTGTGGTGCAGTCGGTGGGCCGCGGCGCCGCCTCGAACGGCGACGAGCCCGAAGCTGAAACCGCGGGCGAAGCTCAAGCCGAGGCTCTCAGCCCGGCAACCGAAAAGGCCGCGAAGAAGTCCGCCAAGACGCCTCGTCGCAAGGCTTCCGAGGAGGAAGCGGTGGAGAAAACTTCGGCCCGCGACCTCTTCGATCACGTCCTGAACGAAGGCCGCAAGGACTACAGCGTGCAGCGCTACAAGGGCCTGGGCGAAATGAGTTCCCATCAGCTCTGGGAAACCACCATGGACCCGGAGCGCCGCACTCTGCTGGAAGTGAAGCTGGAAGATATTGCCGAGTGCGAAACCATCTTCACGACGCTCATGGGAGAAGACGTCGAGGCGCGGCGCAAATTCATCGAAGAGAATGCCCTGGACGTGAAGAACCTGGACATCTAGAATTACCAGCCGCGGAGGAAGCCGATTATGGCCGTAACATGCCCTCACTGCGGAGCCACCGTTTGGGGCCCCAGCTGCCCTGCTTGCCACCAGCACGTCCCGCAGGAAACTCTTCAAGACAAGCTGCGGCGGTTGAAGCCCGCGCTCGCCGCAGGGGATCTCGAAACCTTGAGCCCCGTTCTGAGCGATCCCGAGCTTCTTGAATACTCCCTCCTGGTTGCGACTGAAGTTGCGCCGGTTCGAGCCCTTGAGCATTTGTTGGAGCGTGGGGCCAGGGTAGATGTTCCCTAACTGATTTCGACAATCCGCTCGTGGCTGCGGTGGACCGGGGCGACCTCGAGGTACTTCGAGTGCTCCTCGGCGCGAAGAATTGGGAGAAGAGTGCCGGCGCCGCTCTTCGACGAGCCGTGGATGGCAACAATCTCACGATGCTCAACCAACTACTGGGCGCCAAAAGCTGGCCCTACGATGGCGAAGATGCATTTTCCGCCGCTTGCTCGCAGTACAAGCTGGATTTAGCGAAAGCTCTGCTGGATGCCGGAGTGAACGTAAATTCGAAGAGTCACTACACCCATGCCACTGCGCTGATCTGGGCTTGCCAAGAACACGCCCAGCCTACCAACGACAAGACAGCCCCAGCAGTCCTGGATTTGGCTCGACTGCTGATCCACCACGGTGCGAATGTGAATGCTGTCGATGCGGACGGCCACACCGCGGTTTGGTGGGCGACGGCGCGGAACCATCTGGATCTGATCAAGCTCTTGATGGATGCAGGAGCCGACGTCAACCTCGCTGCGAAGAGTGGCGTAAGTCCACTCATGGTTGCTCGCAGGGACGGATACCGCGAGGCAGAGAAACTGCTGCTTGCGGCAGGCGCCACAGTTTTCATGATCGAGGAGAAGGACAAGGAGCGCTTTCGGTCCTATTGGCGCCACCGCGCCGAACATTGGTGGTCCACGGAAGGTCTGCGCATGTCCTCGCCGGTGTGTGACTACTGTAACCGGCCCATGGAGAGCGGGGCAGGCTTTCTCTACCGCCGCAAGCTCACCTGTGCTCCCTGCGTCACCCGGCTTCTTGGGCCGCAAAATTTTGAGGCACTTCGCAACAATCCTTCCCATTACGGTGAGGGCGAACTGGAAGCGGCCCGCGACTTCGCCGCAAAGCAGGGAATCTGAGCCCAAGACTGGCAGCCAGCGTTTACCATTAGTCCCGCCGGAACGGCCTCCATGCTGGAAAAGGAAACCCTTAAGATCCTCAGCGACGCGCTTGCCCGCCTCGACGCGGGCTTTGCTGCGTTGCCTGCGGCTGAGCCTGCCATCCCCGGGCGGGAGCGCGTGGCTGAGGTCCTGGCCGCGGCAGCCGATCGCCTTCACGACAATTTCCCATACTTCCATCCGCTCTATGCCGGACAGATGCTCAAGCCGCCGCACCCGGTGGCGCGCCTGGCCTACGCCCTCTCGATGTGGATCAATCCCAACAACCACGCGCTCGACGGCGGCCGGGCCAGCTCGGCCATGGAAAAAGAAGCCGTCGCGGAAATCGCAGCCATGTGCGGATGGAAGCAGTTCCTTGGACACCTGTGCGGCGGCGGCACCATGGCGAATCTTGAGGCGTTGTGGGTGGCCGGGCGAGTCAACCCGGAGAAGGCCATCGTCGCCTCCAGCCAGGCGCATTACACGCACGGCCGCATCAGCAGCGTGCTTCAGCTCAAGTTCGATGAGGTGCCGTGCGATGCGGTGGGCCGCATGGATGTCAGCGCGCTGGAGCAGCGATTGGCGCGCGGGGACGTGGGCACCGTGGTCGTCACCATGGGGACGACGGCCACAGGGTCGGTGGATCCGCTGCCGCAAATTCTCGCCTTGCGCGAAAGGTACGGCTTCCGCGTGCACGCCGACGCGGCTTACGGAGGATACTTCACGCTGGCGGAAAATCTGGGCGTGTCAGCGCGAGCCGCGTTCGACCGCATCGGCGAGTGCGACTCCATCGTCGTCGACCCCCACAAGCACGGCCTGCAGCCCTACGGCTGCGGCTGCGTGCTGTTCCGCGACCCCGGCGTAGGGCGCTTTTACAAGCACGATTCGCCCTACACCTACTTCAGCTCGGGCGACTTGCATCTGGGTGAGATCACGCTGGAATGCTCGCGCCCGGGCGCCGCGGCGGTTGCGCTCTGGGCCACGCAGCGGCTGCTTCCGCTCACACGCGGCGGTGAGTTCGCGTCCGGACTGGCGCGCGGCCGCGAAGCCGCGCTCGGCCTTTACCGCAGGCTACACGAGGACCAGCGCTGGATTACGGCCTTCGAGCCCGAGCTCGACATCGTGGTCTTTGCGCCGCGCGCGGCGAGTGCGAGCGAAATCTCCCAGCGAGCCAGAAAGATGTTTGAGCAGGCCGCGCGCCACGGCCTCCACCTGGCGCTGGCCGAGCTGCCGGCGAAGTTCTTCCAGCCTTTCGCGCCCGCGGTCACCTGGGACCGCGACCGCATCACCTGCCTGCGCTCGGTGCTGATGAAACCTGAACACCTCGACTGGCTGGATCGCATCTGGGCGATTCTTTGCACGGTTGCCGACGAGGGCCGGCGTTCCTAGTTCGTCGTCGCTGCCGCTGCGCTACACTTCCCGGCCATGTCGAACGCGGAGCCACGGCGATGTCCGCTTTGCTCAGCCGACAACTCCGCCGGCATGCGACTGCCCTACGCCGAAGATCCGTGGATCCTGCGCCAGTGCGGCGGCTGCGGGCTGGTCTATCTGGAGAACCCGCCGCCACCGCAGACCCTGGAAGCAGACCTGGCATGGGAGAAGACGTACTACGAGGAGCGGCGTCGGCGGCGCGAACGCGAACCCATTCTTCAGAGCCTGGGCGCGGCGGTAAATTTTCTGCGTGTGCGCACTTTCAAGCGCGACAAACTCTCCACCCTCGCGCGGCGATTCTTTTCGCTCGGACGCATCCTCGACGTGGGTTGCAGCGATGGTTCCGCGCTTGCCCGCCTGCCCGCCGGCTACGTTCCCTTTGGCATCGAGGTGTCGAAAGTCCTGCACCGGCTGGCGGAAGAAAAATTCTCCCCGCGCGGCGGGCACTGCGTTCGCGCCGACGCTCTCAGCGGCATGCGGGAATTTCCGGATGCCTCCTTCGACGGCGTGGTGATGATGTCCTACCTTGAGCACGAACCCAATCCGCGGACGGCCCTCGAGCATGCTGCGCGGCTGCTGAAGCCGGGCGCGCGGCTGATTGTCAAGGTCCCGAACTACGCCTGCTGGAACCGCTCGGTGCGCGGTGCGCGCTGGTGCGGATTCCGCTCGCCCGAGCACGTGAACTACTTCACTCCTGAGTTGCTTTCCCGCCTGCTGAGCGAGTGCGGCTTCCGCGTCTGCCAGTTCGGCTTCTTCGACCGCATGCCCACCAGCGACAACATGTGGCTGGTGGCGGAGAAGCCGGGCTAACCACAGAGGGCGGAGAGGCACGAAGAGTGGCCGCCGCACCAAGACCACATTCCAGCTGCGAATTGTCATCCCGAGCGCAGGCGCGAAGCGCCGGAGCCGAGGGATCTCGGTTTCCGCCCACCCTTCCGTTCATCCGCCAGGCGAAAACCGAGATCCTTCGACTCGTGCTCCTTCCCGCCTCGCCCCGCGGAGCGGGACTCGGCCCGCCGCGGCGGGCTCGCTCAGGATGACAATTCACACATTCATCGTGCGGGGACGGGCCTGAGAGCCTGCCCTTCCGCCCTCGCCGCCCGGTTGCGCTTCACGGGCCGGGACCAAATTATTTCCTGCAAGGCCGGGACCCGCCTGCGTTCTTCCCTCGTACGGGAGGACTGTCATGCATCGCAGCCTGATTACCTTGGTAATACTTCTGCTGGCCACCACCGCAGTGGCCTTTGCCGGCAACCCGCCCGTGACCCAGGGCGCGCTCGAGATCCTGAGCAAGGGCGGCCAGTCCGCCGGCGTCTGCCCGCTGAAGCAGACCGACGTGAAGGCCGAAGTCTCCGGCTTCCTGGCGCGGGTGAACGTGACCCAGGAGTTCTGGAACCCGTCGAAAGAAAAGATCGAAGCGGTGTACGTTTTCCCCCTGCCGCAGAACGCGGCCGTGGACGACATGACGCTGCAGGTGGGCGACCGCACCGTCAAAGGGCTGATCAAGCGTCGCGAGGAAGCGCGCAACATGTACGAGGCCGCGCGCCGCGGCGGGCAGGTGGCGGCGCTGCTTGACCAGGAGCGTCCCAACATCTTCACGCAATCCGTCGCCAACATTCTTCCGGGCGAGCGGGTGCTGGTCACCATCAGCTACGTGCAGTTGCTGAAGTACGAAGCGGGCGCCTACGAGTTTGTCTTCCCCATGGTGGTGGGGCCGCGTTACATCCCGGGCAACGTAGCCACGGGTCACCAGGGCGGAGGCTGGTCGCCGGATACCGACCGCGTCCCCGACGCATCGCGCATCACGCCCCCGGTGGCGCCCAAGGGAACGCGCGCGGGACACGACATCTCCATCGAAGTCTCACTCGACGCCGGCGTGCCCATCGAAGAGTTCCGCTCGACCTCGCACGAGATTGACTGGGACCGCACCAGCGTGCACAGCGCGCGCCTGAACCTGCGCCATGCGCGCGTCATCCCCAACAAGGACTTCATCCTGCGTTACGACGTTTCCGGCGGCCGCATCGAGGACGCGGTGCTGGTGCACAAGGCGTCGGCGGCCAGGCCCAAAGACCTGCGCTCGGGCGGCTTCTTCACTTTGATCCTGCAGCCGCCGGACCGCATCCCGGAATCGGAAATCACGCCCAAGGAGATCGTGTTCGTGCTCGACACCTCGGGCTCCATGTCCGGCTTCCCCATCGAGAAGGCCAAGGAAGCCATGAAGCTGGCGCTCGAAGGCATGCACTCGGACGACACCTTCAACCTCATCACCTTTGCCGGCGACACCCACATCCTGTTTCCGGAGCCGGCGCCCGCAACCGCAGAGAACCTAAAGCGGGCGCAGCAGTTCCTGGCCTCGCGCAGCGGCTCGGGCGGCACCGAGATGATGAAGGCCATCCGCGCTGCGCTCGATCCCTCGGACTCCCAGGAGCACGTGCGCGTGGTCTGCTTTATGACCGACGGCTACGTGGGCAACGACCTGGAGATCATCGGGGAAGTGCAAAAGCATCCCAACGCGCGCGTGTTCAGCTTCGGCATCGGGTCGAGCGTGAACCGCTTCCTGCTGGACAAGATGGCGGAAGCCGGTCGCGGCGAGGTGGAGTACGTCGCGCTGAACGACGACGGTTCAGCCGCCGCGCGCCGCTTCCATGAGCGCGTGCGCACGCCCCTGCTCACGGATCTCGAAATCGATTGGAACGGCATCCCGGTGGCCGACGTCTATCCCCAGCGCCTGCCCGACCTGTTCAGCGCCAAGCCGGTGATTCTTACCGGGCGCTACGGGGTGCCCTCGCGAGGAACCATCCGACTGCGCGGCAAGCGTGCCGGCGAGGCTTTTGTGCGCGAGATCCAGCTCGACCTGCCGGGCGCGCAGCCTGCGCATGACGTGCTGGCGACGTTGTGGGCGCGGCAGCGAATCGATCATCTGATGGCGCAGGACTCGAACGGCGCCCAGCAGGGCAGCATGCAGAAAGGACTTCAGGAGCAGGTGACGGACCTGGGCCTGCAGTTCCGTCTGATGACGCAGTTCACGTCGTTCGTCGCGGTGGAAGAGATGATCGTCACCGATGGCGGCGAGCCGCGCACCATCCAGGTGCCGGTGGAAATGCCCGAAGGCGTAAGCCACGAGGGCGTGTTTGGAACAGAGCAGGAGATCAAGACGGCTATCCACACCAATGGCTCTGTCGCGCACAAGTCGCGAGGACAATCCGTGGGTGTCGGTGGCGCGATTGGACCAGCGGTGTCCGGGCGCATGCCGACCAGCCAGCCCGCGCCTCCGCCTGCTCAACGCGAACCGAGCAAGCTAGGCAGGATCGCCAGCGGCGCCGCGACGGTTCCTGACGTGAAGGACGAGGAAGTCCAACTCGATCGTTCGGGCCTCACGCGCGTGGACCGCGATCGTGCCGCGCGAGAATCGAAGCTCGCTCCGGGCCTGGTGCAAATCATGCATTGCCTGGAAAAACAGACCGCGCGTCCGCACCTGAAGGGCCAGCCCAGCACGTGCAAGGTGGGTCGCGACGGCAAGCTGGAAGTGCAGGTGTGGCTGGCCGACAAATCTGCGAAGACGCTGGCGCAGCTCAAGGCGCTGGGCTTTGAAGTGGTGGCCGAACCGAAGGCGTCCAGGCTGCTCATCGGGCGGCTGGCGGCATCCAAACTGGCGGCACTGATCCGGCTGGATGCGGTACAGTACGTGGCGCCGCAGGACGCGCGCTGAAATGCAAAATGCAAAAGGAAAAATGCAAAACGAAAGCGGCAAGAGGAAGGAAACATTCATGAGGGCGATTTCTCTGGGCCTTCTGGCCCTTGCCCTTCCCGCGGGATCGTGGGCCGCCGACAACGGGCTCACCATCTACAACCAGAACTTCGCCGTGGTCCGGCCAACGGTGCCGCTCGACCTGAAGTCGGGCGTGAACACCATCCACTTCACGGAAACCACCGCCCACCTGGAGCCGGAGTCGGTGATCCTGCGCGATCCTCTGGGACGCTACCGCTTGCAGATCCTGGAGCAGAACTATCGCGCCGATCCCGTTTCCCAGCCGCTGTTGCTTTCGCTCTTTGAAGGCAAGACGATTGAGTTCCTGGTGCAGCGCAAGGAGGGGGACGAAATCGTACAAGGCAAAATCATCCGCTCCGGCTACGTGCCCCACCAGGCGGGCTGGCAGCGCTACGGTCAGCAGTACTACCAGGCGCAGATGGCCTACATGCAAGGTGGGGCCGGACAACCCATCATCGAAGTGGACGGCAAGCTGCGCTTCTCCCTGCCCGGACAGCCGCTGTTTCCCGCACTGGGTGACGACACCATCCTCAAGCCCACGCTTTCGTGGCAACTGGAGAGCGACCGGCCGGGAAAATTCGACGCCGAACTCTCCTACGTAACCGGAGGGATGCGCTGGGAAGCGGACTACAACCTGGTGGCCCCGGAGAAAGGAGACGTCGTCGATCTGGTGGGTTGGGTGACCATCGACAACCAGAGCGGGAAGGTGTTCGAGAATGCGCGCATCAAGCTGATGGCCGGCGATGTGAGCAAGCTCCAGCCGGAAGAAATGTACGCCATGAACAGCAGGATGAGAGCAGAGCTTAGTTCCAAGGCCATGGCTCCGCCGGTGACCGAGAAAACCTTCGACGAATACCACCTCTACACCTTGCAGCGCCCCACGACCTTGCACGACCGCGAAACCAAGCAGGTGGAGTTCGTGCGCGCAGCGGGCGTCAAATTTGACCGGCTCTACATTTACGACGGCGCTTTCATTGACCCCAACCGCTACCGTGGGTGGAATTACGAAAACATCCGCCAGGACCAGAACTACGGCACGCAGTCGAACCCCAAAGTCTGGGTGATGCAGGAGTTCAAGAACTCCGAGGCCAACAAACTCGGTCTCCCGTTGCCCAAGGGCCGGCTGCGCTTCTACCGCCGCGACGACGACGGCCAGCTCGAGTTCACCGGCGAGAACGTGATTGACCACACCCCCAAGGACGAAACCATCCGCGTCTACACCGGCAACTCCTTCGACCTTACCGGCGAGCGCAAGCGCGTGACCTATTCCCTGGACCCGGCGCGGAACCAGTGGGTGGACGAATCGTTCGAGATCAAGGTCCGCAACCACAAGAAGGAAGCAGTGGAGGTGCGGGTGGTGGAACACCTGTATCGCTGGACCAACTGGCAAGTCCGGATTCCCTCGCACAAGTACATCAAGACCGACAGCCAGACGGTCGAATTCCGCGTGACTATTCCGCCCGATGGCGAGCAGGTGATTACCTACACCGCGCACTACAGTTGGTAACCAATCTGCGATCGGGTGATGGGCGAAGTGAAGCAGTCCGAATCTTAGCGAAAGGCGAACACGATGAGATCAATCCTGTTGAGACTTTTGGTCCTTATCCTTCCTGCGACCCTATGGGCAGCCGACAACGGACTCATTATCTACAACCAGAACTTCGCGGTGGTCCGGCAGACGGTGCCGCTCGACTTGAAGTCGGGAGTGAACACCATCCACTTCACGGAAACCACGGCCCACCTGGAGCCGGAGTCGGTGATCCTGCGCGATCCTCTGGGGCGTTACCGGCTGCAGATTCTGGAGCAGAACTACCGCAGCGATCCTGTGTCTCAGGAACTTTTGCTGAACCTGTTCGAGGGCCAGACCATTGACTTCCTGGTGTACCGGCAGGACATGCAGCAGCAGATCGTGCGCGGCAAGATCGTCCGCTCCGGCTACGTGCCCCACCAGGCCGGATGGCAGCAGTATGGCCAGCAGTACTACCAGACCCAGATGGCATACATGCAGGGCGGGGCCGGACAACCCATCATCGAAGTGGACGGCAAGCTGCGCTTCTCCCTGCCCGGGCAGCCGCTGTTTCCTGCACTCGGCGACGACACCATCCTCAAGCCCACGCTGTCGTGGCAACTGGAGACCGACCGGCCGGGAAGGTTCGACGCCGAACTTTCCTACGTAACCGGAGGGATGCGCTGGGAAGCGGACTACAACCTGGTGGCCACGGAAAAGGGCGACGTGGTGGACCTGGTGGGCTGGGTGACCATCGACAACCAGAGCGGGAAGGTGTTTGAGAACGCGCGCATCAAGCTGATGGCCGGCGACGTCTCGACACTCCAGCCGGGCGCGGTGGGGGGCTACATGTATGGCGCCCGCGACGCCATGGCGGAGGCGGACATGGGTCGCCCCGTGACCGAGAAGACCTTCGACGAATACCACCTCTACACCTTGCAGCGGCCCACCACGCTGCACGACCGCGAGACCAAGCAGGTGGAGTTCGTGCGCGCCACCGGCATCAAATCCGACCGGCTCTACGTTTACGACGGCGCCTGGATCGATCCCAACCGCTACCGCGGATGGAACTACGACAACATCCGCCAGGACCGCGACTACGGCACGCAGTCGAACCCCAAGATCTGGGTGATGCAGGAGTTCAAGAACTCCGAGGCCAACAAGCTGGGCATGCCGTTGCCCAAAGGCCGGCTGCGCTTCTACCGCCGCGACGACGACGGCCAGCTCGAGTTCACCGGCGAGAACGTGATTGACCACACTCCCAAGGACGAAACCATTCGCGTCTACACCGGCAACTCCTTCGACCTTACCGGCGAACGCAAGCGAGTGAACTTCACCGTCAACGACGATCAAGACTGGCTCGACGAATCGTTTGAGATCAAGATCCGCAACCACAAGAAAGAGCCGGTGGAGGTGCGCGTGGTGGAACACCTGTACCGCTGGACCAACTGGCGGATCCGGATTCCCTCGCACAAGTACATCAAGACCGACAGCCAGACGGTGGAGTTTCGCGTGACCATTCCCCCGGACGGCGAGCAGGTGATTACGTACACCGCGCACTACAGTTGGTAGGGCAGCAATCAGCACTCAGCAATCAGCACTCAGCTACGGCCAACCCGCTTTCGCTGACTGCTGAGAGCTGAGTGCTAACTGCTTCTTCCCTGTGATACAACCATGCCACTCTGATTCCCCTTTCCCAGCGCGTCGGTCGCCCGCAGTTCTACGCGCTGCTGCTTCTGACTGCTTTCCTTGCCCAATGCTTGTGGATGGCCAATCGTCTCTGGGCGCCGGATGTAGACGAGCGCTTGGTTTTGGCGGCTGGCCGGGTGCAGTGGACTCAGCCCAACCGCACCGCCCGGGTCAACGTATGGAACGGGACGCACGTACTCTGGGAGGGCGAACTGGGCGGCAACAGCGAATCCCATTCTCCGCTTGTACCGTTGCTGGCCGCAGGTTGGTATGAATGGATTGAAAACAGCCCCCTGACTTTGGAGCCCAGCCTCTTCGATGCGCCGGAACCGTTGCTCAACGAACGCGTTGTTTTTGTGCTGTGTGGTTTTCTGTTCGGCTGGTCACTCTGGCACGTGGCCCGGCGGCTCTACGGCAACTCCGGCGGATACATCGCCCTGGCGCTCTACTCGTTCTCGCCGCTGATGATTGTGGCCAGCGCCACCGTAGGGCACGATCTGATCGCCGCCTGGGGAATGTTTGGCGCGGTGTTCACCGCCATCGCGCTCGCGCACACTCTGCTGGCGCCGCCCGCAGACCGCATCCGGCGCACGCTGCTGCTGGGCGTGGCCCTAGGCATGGGCGTGGGCGCGGACTACTCGGTTGCCATCGTGCTCCTCATCGCTCTGGCGCTCATGCTCTACCTGACGCCGCAGCGGCGCGCGGCCGGTATGACCTGGCTGGCGCTGGCGGCGGGCATGACTGCGCTGATGCTGTGGGCAGCCTTCTTCTTCGATGCCGGCGCGATGCTGGCGGCGCTGGACCAGGCGCGCTTCTTCGCCCTGCGTCCTGCCTATGTTTCCGGAGGCATTCCCTGCGACGCCCTGGTTCGGTGGTTGCTGGCCACGCTGCCGGCTCTGGCGCTGTTAGGGCTGGCGCTGCTTACCTTCTTCCGCTTCCAACGCTCGCGCTATTTCGGCAACGCCCTGCCGCTGATGATCGGAGGGCCGCTGTTTCTGATGTCGCTGGCCACGCCCTACTACCTCAGCGTCAAGTACCTGCTGTGGGCGCTGCCTTTTCTGTATCTGTTTGGAGCGGGCGTGTTTGCCGACCTGCTGGAAGAACCGCAGTCGCGGTCCTGGGCGCGCGCGGTGGTGGTGGCTGCATTGGTGCTCAACGCGGTTCTGTGTATCGGCTTTCTGCGGGAATGGTCGGCGTTCCCCGGGTAACGGTAGAGACGCAGCTTGCTGCGTCTCCCCAGCCTGGGAAACCCGCACGCGAAGCACAGCATCCAATGGGGTAGCCGGAGTATGATTACCCCCGTGCGCCGTCTGCTTGCCATCGCGGCCTGTGCTGTAGCTCTTCAGGCGCCCCTTGCGGCGCAGATTCGCGGCATCCCTCCCTCGGTGACTTCGATTGGATCGGGCGGCACGCCCATGACTCCAGGGATTGGCGCCAGCGTAACTTCGCTGGGCCCCGCGGGCCTGGTGGACCGTTTCGGATCGATCGCTTCCATCGCTAACCCACCGCAGCAGTTTCGCCCGGTACACAACGTCGTTCCCTTTTTCTGGCCGGTGATCTACCAGCCGCAACCGCAGCCTCCGGTGGTGGTGGTGGTGCAGACTCCGCCTCCGGTGGTCGTGGTGGTGGACCGCGAGGACGATGAAGACCGCGAGCGCCGCGAGCCCCTGGTTCTGGAGTGGAAAGACGGCGGCTACGTTCGCGTCACTGCCGGCGGTGAGAGCGACGAAGCCGGGCAGGACGAAGCCATTGCCACGGAAGAACAGCGGCGTCCACGGCGCTCGGCGCGCGTGCAGAAACCGGAGCGCCGTGCTCCCCAGCCCTTGGTTGAGGAGTCAGCGCCGCCCAAGCGCGAGCCTGAGCCTGAACCTCCGGCCACCGTCCTGGTGTTTCGCGACGGCCGCCGCAGCGAAGTCCGCAACTACGCCATCGTAGGCGAGTTGTTCTACGATCTTTCCGACCGCCTGCCCAGGAAAATCCTGCTCGCCAACCTCGACCTCGAGGCCACTATCGCCGCCAACGAAGAGCGCGGCTTGCAGTTCCTCCTGCCCACCGCGTCGTCGCCGAATCAAGTGATTACCAGGCCGTAGCGCCGGCGTCTCGCCATCCGGTGCTCGCTTTCCAGAAACCGAGATCCTTCGACTCGCGCTCCTTCGCGCGTCGCTTTGCTCCGCGCTCAGTCGCGATCGCTCAGGATGACAACCTTCTGTTTGAAGGCCGCTGACGCCGGCCTGAAGGCCGGCTCTTCCACCGAACTTCGACCCTTGTTCGCGAGACAATTTGGGCCACTCTTCCCCCTCGTTATTCGTGTTATAATTTGGCTGGTTACTCTGGCGATAACATCCATTAAATGCAAGCACTTAGCGCACGTTCGCGAGACTCGAAACCAGCCGCGAGCGTGCTCGATTTCCGCCCCAACCGCGACCCAATCTTGACCCCTGAGACCCGAGGCCTGAGACCTGACCATGCCTGACGATCGCACCCCCGAACTACCTTTTGATCCGGCTGACGGCGGTAGCGCGCAGCCTCCTTCCAGTCCCACCTCAGGGAACCTCATCCCCATCAACATTGAAGAGGAGATGCGGCGGTCGTATCTCGACTACGCCATGTCGGTCATCATCGGGCGGGCGCTGCCCGACGTGCGCGACGGACTGAAGCCCGTGCATCGCCGGGTGCTGCACGCCATGAACGAGATGGGTCTGCAGCACAACCGGAAGTACAGCAAGTGCGCCAAGGTGGTGGGCCAAACCATGGGCGTCTATCATCCCCACGGCGAGGCTCCCATTTACGACACGGTAGTGCGCATGGCGCAGAGTTTTTCCCTGCGCTACCCGCTGGTGGACGGGCAAGGCAACTTCGGCTCGGTGGATGGCGATCCTCCCGCGGCCTCGCGTTACACCGAGTGCCGCCTGGCCCGCATGGCGGAAGAATTGCTGGCCGACCTCGACAAGGACACGGTGGACTTCACGCCCAATTACGACGGCACCACGGCCGAGCCGGTGGTGTTGCCCACGCGCATCCCCAACCTGCTGATCAACGGATCGAACGGCATCGCCGTGGGCATGGCGACCAACATCCCGCCGCACAACCTCACCGAGATCGTGGACGCCACCATCACCCTGGTGAATCAGCCCAAGACGCCGCTGGAGGACATCCTGAAAATCGTGCAAGGCCCGGATTTTCCCACCGCGGGCTTCATCCACGGGCGCAGCGGCATCCGCCAGGCCTACGAAACCGGGCGCGGGCGCTTCCTCATGCGCGCCAAGGCGTCCATCGAGCACCTCACCAAGGACCGCGAAGCCATTATCGTCACCGAGATTCCCTACCAGGTAAACAAGCGCACGCTCATTGAGCGCATGGCCATGCTGGTGAACGAAGGCACGATTGACGATGTCTCCGATCTCCGCGACGAAAGTGACCGCGACGGCATGCGCATCGTGCTCGAGCTGAAGCGCGGCGCCGAGCCGCAGATCATCCTCAACCAGCTCTTCAAGCACACCCAGATGCAGGAATCGTTTTCCATGATTTTCCTGGCGGTGGTGAACAGCCAGCCGCGGGAAATGGGACTGATCGCCGCCCTGCAGCATTTCATTGACCACCGCGTGGAGGTGGTGCGCCGGCGCACTTCTTACCTGCTGATGCGCGCCCAGGAGCGCGAGCACATCCTGGAGGGCTACCGCATCGCGCTCGACAACCTGGATGCGGTGATCAAGCTGGTGCGCGGCAGCCAGTCGCGCGAAGAAGCCAAGCAGGCCCTGCTGGCTGCCAGCTTCAAGATTCTGGACAAGGAAGCTGCGGGGCACACCGGCCGCGGCGGCAAGCTCACTGCGCGCCAGGCCGACGCCATCCTCGACCTCCAGCTCTACCGCCTCACCCGGCTTTCCACCGACGAGATCCTGGCGGAACTCAAGGAAGTGCGCGAGCGCGTCGCCGAGTACCAGAGCATCCTGGCGTCGGAGAAGAAGCTGCGCGGCGTGATCATCAAGGAACTCGAGGAAGTTAAGAAGAACTACGGCGACGAACGCCGCACCATCATTCAGGACGAGGCCGCCGAACTTACCATCGAAGACCTGATCTCCGACGAGCAGGTGGCGGTCACCTTCTCGCACAGCGGCTACTTGAAGCGCACGCCCATCTCCACCTACCGGCAGCAGAAGCGCGGCGGCACCGGGCGCATCGGCATGCGCACCCGCGACGAAGACTTCGTGGAGCAGCTCATCATCGCTTCCACCCACGCCTACCTGCTGGTGTTCACCAACGCCGGGCGCGTCTACTGGCTGAAGGTGTATGAAGTCCCCGACGTGGGGCCCGCGGGCAAAGGCAAAGCCATTTCCAACCTGGTGGCCCTGCAGCCGGGCGAGACCGTGCGCGCCATCCTGAACGTGCGCGACCTCGAAGAAGAAGGCAAGCACGTTTTCTTCGCCACTCGCAGCGGCACGGTGAAAAAGACCGAGCTCAAGGATTTTTCCAACATCATGGCGCGCGGCATCATCGCCATCGGCATCGACAAAGAAGACGAACTGGTCGCCGCCCGCCTCACCGACGGCAACCAGATCGTTTTCCTGGCCTCGCACGAAGGCATGGCCATCCGCTTCGAGGAAGAGGACGTGCGTCCCATGGGCCGCCCCGCCTACGGCGTCCGCGGCATGGACTTGGAGAGAGGCGACTACATTGTGGGCATGGCGGTCACGCCGAAGCGTGTGGAAGCGGCCGACTCGGCCGCGGCTGAAGTCCCCGCAGAAGCCCACTACAACCTCATCCTCTCGGTCACCGAGAACGGCTACGGCAAGCGCACCGACGTGGACGAGTACCGCCTGCAGTCGCGTGGCGGCAAAGGCGTCATCAACGTCAAAACCACGTCCCGCAACGGCAAGGTGGTCGCCATCATGCTGGTGGACGAAAGCTCCGAGGCCATGGTCATCAGCCAGTTCGGCAAGATCATCCGCGTCCAGACCAAGGACATCCGCGAAGCCGGCCGCTCGACCCAGGGCGTCCATCTACTTCACCTCGAGCCCGGCGACAGGCTCGCCGCCGCCGTCGTCATCCCGCCTGAGGAGCGGAACGGGAACGGGGCGGTGCAGTAGGATTGCCAGATGCAGCCTGCTAATGCCATAGGCAAGCGCTTTGTCATGCGAGCGGCAGGTTTTGGATGGCGCGGTCTCGTCGGGGTTCTTCTGCTCGCGTCCCCAAACGCGCATGCCCAAGACTGCAGCGTCGAGGTCACTTACCCCGATTTCTCCTACCAGCAAAGTTATGGATCGCTGCGTGCAGTCGACTTCCGCAACTTCACATTCCACGAATTCGACAAAAAAGGCCGTCCGTCCGATCCTCTCAAGCTGACCGCGGGCGAGTACGAGAAGAAGCACGATGTGGGCGGGGACTGGGCCGGACTCGGCCGAGTCCGCCATATGCCCTCCACAGCCGCAGGACCTCAGAGGACAGTTGTGGATTTCAATATTGTCAGCGCCGGTGGCAGCTCATCAGCTACTGGTGTCATTCAGGTGTTTGAGCTGTTTTCGCGAAAGCTTGTGGTGCGTCAGCAGATCACTTACGGCGGGAAAGATGATGCTGGCCTTTCTTACAACTCCAGAAAGAAATTGCTGACGGTCAAGTCCACCCACTGTTCCGATCCCGACTTGAAGATCAAGTACACCGTGGTTACCTTTCGCTGGAGCGGCAACCAGTTCGAGAGAATCAGCAGCCGCAAGGTACCCTGGTCACCCAACGAATCACCCTATTGACGCCGCCCGGCGTAGTCTCTCGCGCGGTCGCGGCCTGAAGGAGGGTCGAACATGGTTTCTCTCACAGCTTTGTGGATTCCCATCCTGCTTTCCGCGGTGATTGTCTTCATCGCCAGTTCCATCATTCACATGGCGCTGCCCTATCACAAGAGCGACTACCGGAAGCTGCCCGCTGAGGACAAGGTCCTGGACGCCATGCGCAGCGAGTCGCTGGCGCCCGGCACCTACCACTTCCCGCACTGTGCCGACATGAAACAGCTGGGTTCGCCCGAGATGCTGGAGAAGTTCAAGCGGGGGCCGGTGGGGCTACTCACCATCATGCCCAGCGGTCCCATGAACATGGGGAAATACCTTGGGTCGTGGTTCATCTTCTGCCTGCTTATCAGCGCCATGACCGCCTACCTCACGGGTCGCACCGTCGCCCCCGGCGCACCGTACCTGGCGGTGTTTCGGGTGGCCGGTACGGCGGCTTTCCTGGGCTACGCGGCGGCGCACGCCAGCGATTCCATCTGGAAGGGCCAGCTCTGGAGCACCACCTTCAAGCACATCTTCGACGGCCTGGTGTACGCGCTGCTGACCGCGGGAACGTTCGGCTGGCTCTGGCCGCGGTAGCAGCGGTCAGCATTCAGCCATCAGCCGTCAGAAAAAGACCTTCACCGCGGATTTGCGCGGATGACGCGGATGGTTGGGGAACAAGCCAGGCGAAACAGAGCCGCTGCTCCAACCCAAGTGTTTAGCTGCAAGCTGCTAGCTGCCGACTGCAAGCCGCCTGTCAGCCGCCAGCCGATTGAGGTATCATTTCTCGCCGCAGATTCCCCCACATGGAGAGCACGCAATGAAACCACGTTTAATCGCACTCACAGCTTTGCTGGTCTTCAGTTTTGCCTTGGCCGCGCAGGAGCAACCGCAAGGGCCACCCACACCTGAGCAGTTTGACGCCATGATGAAGGACTACATGGCCAAGTACGGCACACCCGGCGAGCACCAGGGCCACTTGAAGGCCATGGCCGGCCGCTGGACCACGGTCACCAAGATGTGGCCGGCGCCCGGCGCCCCGCCGCAGGAGTCCAAGGGCAAGGCAGCGCACAAGATGATATTCGGCGGCCGCTACCTGGAGACCAGCTACCAGGGCGACTTCTTCGGCTCGCCCTTCGCCGGTACGGGCCACGCCGCCTACGACCGCTACAAGAAAAAGTACGTGGAGACCTGGATGGACAACATGAGCACCATGGTCCTGGTGAGCGAGGGCCAGTGCAGCGATGGCGGCAAGTCGCGCACCGTGACCGGAACCTACGACGATGCCATGACCGGTCTGCCCACCGTCATGCGCTCGGTGTACACCCTGCAGGACCCCGACCACTTCCTTCTGGAGATGTACACCAAGCAGGGCAACGCACCCGAGTACAAGATGATGGAGATCCAGCACACCCGGGTGAAAAGAGCGAAGAAGGCGGCCGCCACGCCGGCCGCCACGCCGGCCGCGTAAGCCTTGCGAAGCGCTGCGGTGGGACGAAACCCGCCGCAGCGTTTTCTCGGCGATGCGGTTATCTGCCGCCAGCAAACAATTTGCAGCGCCCCAGCCGGCCGAGGTATCCAACCGTCATGCCCATCGAAACCGTAAACCTTGCGCAGAAGTTTTCCGGATTCGCCGACTACTGGAAGCCCAAGATTGCCGGCGAGATCAACGACACCTACGTAAAGCTGGTGAAGCTCCAGGGAGAATTCCTCTGGCACCATCACGAACAGGAAGACGAACTCTTCTGGGTCGTTAAGGGCACCATGCGCATGAAGCTGCGCGACCCCGAAGAGCGCGAAGTGCTGGTGCATCCGGGTGAGTTCATCATCGTGCCACGCGGCACCGAACACTGCCCCGTGGCCGAGGGCGAGGAGTGCCACGTGGTGCTGCTGGAGCCCAAGACCACGCTCAACACCGGCAACGTGCAGAGCGAGCGGACGGTGCCGGTGCTGGACCGAGTGTAGCTATTGAATCATTGAATCAGTGAATCATTGAATCATTGGCAAAGCATCAGAACGCCATTGATTCAATGGTTCAATGATTCAATACGCTCAATCCCCCAATGATTCAATCTTCCTGCCCGCTTCGTGATTAAATCATCCGCCCATGCCCTCGGCCATCCGCAGCGTTTGCGTCTTCTGTTCTTCGAAAGAGCACGCGCCGCCGGCCTACCAGCAGATGGCGGCCGAACTGGGGCAGGCGCTGGCGGAGCGCGAATGGACGCTGGTGTTTGGCGGCTGCCACGTGGGCCTGATGGGCATACTGGCGCGGACGGTGCACCGCTTCGGGGGAAGGGTGATGGGGGTGATCCCTACAGGCCTGCGCGACCAGGGGCTGGCTTACGTGCCGGCGGACGAACTCATCGTCACTCGCGACCTGCGCGAGCGCAAGGCGGTGATGGAGTCGCGTTCCGACGCCTTCGTCGCGCTGCCCGGCGGCATCGGCACCCTCGACGAGATCCTGGAAGTGCTGGCGCTGAAGTCTCTGGGCGTGCACTCGAAGCCCGCCGTGTTCGTGAATCCGCGCGGCTACTTCGATCCGCTGCTCACCATGCTGGAGCAGATTGCGGAGCAGAAGCTGGCGTCACCGGAGTTCCGCAATCATTACTACGTCGCGCCCGATGTGGCGCGCGCCGTGGCCTGGCTCGAGGGTCATCCCGCCGCCTGATGCACAACGTCGGCGCGCGGTCCGGCGCCGGCCGTGCTCAGGCCTATCCCGCTCCGCCGCTGGACTTGCCCCAGCGCAGCTCGTCCAGCTTGTGGACCATCACGTCCAGAAAGGCAGCTACCTTCTCCGGATTTTCGATGTACTGCCCGCCACTGACACGGATGCACTCCTTGGTGAGTTCTGATGCCATGGTCATGACTTCTGGGGCGATCGCCATTTCCGCTTCCTCCAGGGCCCGATTGGGCCCGCAGCATCATAACCGCGAACCATGAATTCTCGCGCCGGCGCGAGCGGTTACTTTTTCTGGGGCGCATTTCCCATGGTCGCGCTCAAGTGCTCGTGCACCAGCAGCCAGTCGCGGCCGCGCCTTTCCCAGATCAGCGTCCAGCGCAGGTCCTTGAGCAGTTCGCGGCCGCCGTCCTTGCGCAGGATCTCGAAATCCAGCGTGGCCGTGGCCCAGGTGACCTTGGAGCCGCGGTGGAGGTCGATGTCGTCGTGCAGGAAGAATTTTCCCGACTGGTAGGTGCCGCCAAAGGTGGCGATGACGCCCTTTGCGTATTCTTCCCAGCCCGTGTACTTGAAGGGCACGATGTCGTAGAAGGCGAGCTTCGGGTCCTTGTCGTAGTACGGAGCGGCTTTCGCTGGGTCCAGCGTTTCCCAGGCGCGCAGCATTTGGTTCATGCGCGCCTGGAAGTCGAAGGGCGCGGGCCTGGTCTGCGCCCAAACCGGCGCGGCGGAGAACAGGATCAAGGCTGCTGCTGCAAGGATTCGGCGGTTCATAAGCGCCTCCCGGAGAAGTACGGCCGGCGATTGTCTCACGGATGGGGCGCGGTCCGGCTGGCCGCGCGGGTTTGACGGCCTCGCTCCCGGGCATTAGAATAGATTTCGTCAGCCTGCAGTGCCAATCCCTTCAGCCGGATAGGCGTGCCACTTCAGGGAGGCATTTCCATGTACGCGGTAATTCGCACCGGGGGAAAGCAGTATCGCGTCTCGCCCGGAGACGTAATTCGCATCGAGCGCCACCCCGCCACCGACGGCCAGGTGGAGTTCAGCGACGTGCTCGCCGTGTCTGCGGCCGAGGGCCAGATCGCCCGCCCGCAGGGCGCAGCCCGGGTGCTGGGCACGGTGGTGGAAGAAGGCCGCGCCGACAAGATCCTGGTCTTCCATTTTAAGCGCAAGAAGCAGTACAAGCGCCTGCGCGGGCATCGCCAGCCGTTCAGCCGGGTGCGCATCACCGAGATCGCTTTCGACGGACAGAAGTTCGCCGCACCCGAGCTGCCCGCAAAGAAAGTCAAGGCGCCCCGGCCGGCGCGCGCTGCGGAAGCGGCACCCGCTGAAGCTGCAGAAAAGAAGGCCGCCGCCAAGCCGGAGAAGAAGGCCGAGCACAAAGCCGCCCAGAAGAAAGAGGCAGCTAGCAAGAAGGCCGCCGCCCACAAGCCGGAAGCCAAGGCAAAACACAAGGCCGCCCCGGCGAGGCACGCTGACAAGAAAAAGAAAAAGTAGGACCGACTCGATACTCTGCACTCTGAACTAGGAACTCGTCATGGCACACAAAAAAGGACTCGGCAGTTCTCGCAACGGGCGCGACTCGCAATCGCAGCGTCTGGGGGTAAAGGCTTTCGGCGGACAACTGGTTCCCGGCGGGACCATCATCGTGCGCCAGCGGGGCACCCGCATCAAGCCCGGGCTGAACGTGGGCCGCGGCAAGGACGACACCCTGTTCGCCAAGATCACGGGCGTGATCAAGTTCGTGGACCGGGGCTCGATGGGAAAGTTCGTCACGGTCGATCCGGCGCCCGACCCCGCCAAGGCGTAGGTTCGTTCTCACCACGGAGACACGGAGGCACAGAGAATTCTGTGCCTTTTCTTTTGGCCAGGCGACTCCGGGCGCTTCGCCCGCGCATTTTGTCCGTAACATCCTTAGAATCTCCGTGTCTCGGTGCCTCTGTGGTGGACTCTCAGCATGTTCATTGACGAAGCCAAAATCCGCGTCAAGGCCGGCGACGGCGGCAACGGATGCGTGGCCTTCCGGCGGGAGAAGTTTGTCCCTCGGGGCGGCCCGTCGGGCGGAGACGGCGGCAAGGGCGGCGACATCCACCTGGAATCCAGCGAGCGTCACAACACGCTGGTCCATTTCCGTTTCAACCCCGAGTACAAGGCGGATCGCGGGCGTCATGGTGAAGGCTCGAACCGCACCGGGCGCGAGGGTGAAGACATTGTCCTCAAGGTGCCGGTGGGCACCATCGTCTACGACCAGGAGACGGACGAGCGCCTGCACGACTTTTCGCGCGCCGACGAGCGCATGTGCGTGGCCCGCGGCGGACGCGGCGGGCGCGGCAACGCGCGCTTTGCCACTTCCACGCACCGGGCGCCGCGCGAGTCCGAACCTGGAGGCCAGGGCGTCGAGCGCCATCTGCGCCTCGAGCTCAAGCTGCTGGCCGACGTCGGACTGGTGGGCTATCCCAATGTGGGCAAGTCCACGCTCATCTCCCGCATCTCCGCGGCGCGTCCCAAAATTGCCGCCTACCCTTTCACCACGCTGCAGCCCAACCTGGGCATGGTGGCGGTGGGCGAAGAGCCGGAGCTGGTGAGCTTCGTGGTGGCCGACATCCCCGGGCTCATCGAAGGCGCGCACACCGGCGCCGGCCTGGGCACGCAGTTCCTCCGACACATCGAGCGCACGCGCCTCCTCGTCCACATGGTGGATGTTTCGGAAACCAGCGGCCGTCCCGACCCGGCGCAGGACTTCGAAGTGATCGTCGAGGAGCTGGAGAGCTACGGCGCCGGCCTGGAGAAGAAGCCCATGATCGTGGCCGCGTCCAAGATGGACATCGTTGGGAAGAAAAAGCTGGTGGCGCTGAGCAAGCACTGCGCCAAGAAGAGGCTTACGCTGTTTCCCATCTCGGCGGCCACCGGGGAGGGCCTGGAAGAACTGAAGTACGAACTGGCGCGACGGGTGGAGAAGCTGAGGAGAATTGAATCATTGAATCAGTGAGTCATTGAATCATTGAAGAACCCGTTAAGCCTTCGCTTTTCCAATGATTCATTGATTCAATGATTCACTGATTCAATCATTCCATGATTCACTCCAGAAACATCGCGCTGTTCGGTGGAACCTTCGACCCGGTGCACCTCGGGCACCTGGAGGTGGCGCGAGCGGCGGCGGAGCATTTCCACCTGTCCCAGGTGCTGCTGGCGCCGGCCCACGTCCCTCCGCACAAACAGCGGCGGGCGCTCACCGACTTCCGCCATCGCTACGCCATGCTGGCGCTGGCCACCACCGGCGACCCGATGCTGGTGCCCTCGCTGCTGGAAGCGCCGCCGGAAGGTGTGCGCACGCTGGGCGCGAACTACACCATCGACACGGTGCACCGCCTGAGGCTGACGCTGGGCAAGGGCGAGCGATTGTTTTTCCTGATCGGCCTGGACGCCTTCCTCGACATCGCCACCTGGCACCGCGCCGATGACCTGCTTCAGGAGTGCGACTTCATCGTGGCCAGCCGCCCGGGGTTTGATCTGCGGGGTGTGGCTGCGGCTCTGCCGCGCAGAGCGAAAAAGCGGGCGCAATCCGCACCGGGCCGCGGCGTCGAAGGGAAGTCGCTGGCGCTGGGTTCCACCACGATTCATCTTCTGGACGCCGCGCACTCCCAGGTTTCGGCCACCGCCGTGCGCGACGCTGCGCGTCATCACCGCCCGCTCGAAGGCATGGTGCCCGCCGCGGTGGCCGATTACATCCGCAAGATGGGACTCTACCGCCGGTAGAGCGCGAGGCCGTGAGTTCCGCCGCTATTTCTTTTCTTCCTGGGTGCAAAGCACGTCGTTGTAGTAGTTCAGGACCAGGCGTTTGGGCTTGTCCTTAAACATTGACAGGGGCACCTGCCCATCCTGGGAGGAGTTGCCGGTCAGGGCCAACGTTCCCAGCCGCCCCACTTTTCCGCTACCAAAGTCAGCGTAAACGGGGAGCACCATCTTGAACTGCGGGTCCACGTTTGATTGGGTGACTTTGAAACTCAGCCCCGGCTTTCCGTCCGAGCCGGTAATGCTGGACTGCTCGAACTTGTAGTGCGGCAAAGCGGTTCCGTACACGTACTGGTTGAAGAACCAGTCCATGCGACGATTTCCGTCGAGGTCCATATCCGGGGTCATGTGCTTCTCCACCATGGCCTTGAAGTCCTCGGTGGTGGCGGGCTGGTTGGAGTGGGTCTTGACGAAGTCTCTCATCATGGTCTTGAAAGCCTGGTCGCCGGTCTGCCGGTTGAACATAAGCATGCGCAGCATATGCAGGATGTAGCCGCCTTTTGGGTAGATGAGGTCGCCGTAGTTGTTGAAGCCGGTCTTGGTGGTGTTCACCCGGTAGCCCATGGTGACCGGGCCGGAATCGATGGGACGGTAGCCCTCGGGGTTGCGGTCGATCAGCTGCTGCCGCTGGTCATTCCAGTAGGTGAGGTATTCCTTTTCGTTTTTGCGAATGAGCTGCAGGAACAGGGAAGCCGACTGGGTAGCAAAGCCTTCGCTCATCCACTGGTCGCGATAGCCGCTCCAGCCAACCGCATGGCCCCACCACTGGTGAGCTACCTCGTGGGGAGCCACCTCCTTGAAGTAGATAGTCAGGCGATGGCGGTCGCGCGGATTCTTGACAAACTGCCCCACCATGGCTTGCATGGCGGTGGAATCCAGGAATGAACAAAGCGGAAGATAGACCAGCCCCGGCCAGGCCTGCCCGAAGTTGCAGGCCGTTTGCTGGGTCATGGCCACTCGCTTGTAAGGCAAAGGGCCAAAATAGTCGGTGAAGAGCTGCACGGAAAGCTGGCCTTCGGCCAGGGCCTTGTCCATCAAGCTGGTGGTGTTCATCGTGCCCACCGCACCGGTGGCCTCCACGCGGTTGCCCGAGGCTCCGGAAAAAGGGTCCCGGGGATTCTCCTCGACCCGGTACACGGTTCCGCTGGAAAGGGCGCTCATCCAGTCCGGCTGGGCCTCGTTGGCGTAGGCCTCTACCAGGAAGGCCTCCTTCTCCAGCTTGGCCTCCTTGCGTCTCATATCGCCGAAGTTGAAGCCGGCGACGGCCAGGGGAATTTCGCTGCGCCATTCCGAAATGGTCTGGTCGCCTTCGTTGATCTCGCGCACCGGCAACCCGGTGGCCGCCATCTTCAGGCCCTTGGGGAAGCGGAAGGTGAGGTCATAGGTGGCATAGTCTTTGAAGCCGGCGTTGGGGTACCAGTCGGTGCGAGCCACCGGGAAATAGTTGCCGCCGCCTTCGTTGCTCACTGCATCCTTGCCTTCGTATACCGTGCGCAGCGTGTAGCGCTCACCTTTGGCCAGCGGTTTGGGGAGGATTACGTAAAAGTCCGGGTCGTCGTCCTTGTCTTCCTGGATGAAGCCCAGGCTTTGCCCGTCCGCTCCGGTCACGCTCGACACCCGCAGGGTGCGAAACAGGTCGAAGGGAACCACGCGAACCCCTTCGTACTGCGCCGTGAAGGTAGTGGTGGCATCGCCCCGGACCCGGGCGCTCTTCTCGAAGGTGGTGTCGAGTTTGTGATGCTCCAGGTCTACCATCCGGTTCCGCTGTTTGCCCGTAGCCTGCCCGGTGGCGTACTCCTGCGCGTAGTGGAAAGCCGCCCAGATGCCTCGGTTGTTCTCGTCCCAGGTCATCAGGGAAACTTCCTCGGGCTCGGCAAAGGGGGAGCCGTGGGGATCGATCACGAACAGCAGTTTGTCGTTGTACTTCTTGCCCTTGACGAAGGCCACGAACAGGCCGCCCGGCTGGGAGCTGAGGACGTCCTGCAGAATGCGGCCATGCAGGTTCCAGTGCAGCTTGGTCTTGAGCGAAGTGTTGATGTCGCTGAGCTGGCCTGCCCCGCCGCCTTCCCCGCCCGCCGATGTGCCCGCCGCCTTCTTAAGTTCCTCGTAGGTGCCATCGGTAAAGCGCAGGACCAACTGGCTGAAGTCTTCGACGAAGGGCTGCCCCTTGGTCAGGATAGCCAGGCTCCTCTTCTCCATCTCCAGGGGCGGCGTGAGCGAGAAGCTGCCCTCGCCCACGAACACCGCGCCCGTCACCTTCCCGTTCACCGGTGCCAGGAACTGGAACGACCCGGAGCGGAAGGTGAACGTACCGGCGTCGCGCTTGAGCACCAGGTTGTTGGCGGCGGCCACTTCGCCGCTCAGGCCCACGTTACGCAACTGCTGGTACGTGGGGTCCGAGTTAGGCTGCTGCCCGGCCGCCACGGCCGGTGGCGCTGGCCGCTGGCCCAGGTCCTGTGCCGGGAGCAGGAACGCCGGCAGAGTCACAAACAGGGCAAGAACAAGACAGCGACACGCGACACGGGCCATGGCAGACCTCCGACCAATGGAAAGGGCGGCGCCTATTATACGAGCCGGATACCGGCCCTGGCCTGGAGTTTCCCGTCTTGTTCAGGAATCCGAACAGGCCTGAGCTCGGTGGCGCGAGCCCTCCATTTGCAGGAAAGCCGCGGTTTGCGCTAGAGTAGCGCGCTCGGAGGGGGATATCCCCGGTCGGGTGGCAACCTGCTTGCCGCCCGGAGGAGTTGCGAACATGCGCAGTAGAAAGTTTCTTGCCATCGTGGTCACCGCGGCGCTGCTGCTCCTGCCGGCCGCTGCTCAGGAACTGACCAAGCGGTTTACCAACCAGGACGTGATTGACATGGTCGGACTGGGGCTGGGCGAAGACGTGATCATCGAGAAAATCCGCGCCGCCGAAGACCCGGCCTTCGACACCAGCATGGACGGTCTGAAAGCGCTCAAGGCCGCCCAGGTACCGGACAGCATCATCAAAATCATGATCAACCCCAAGGCCGGACTAGCCGCTCCTGCTTCTCCGGCGGCAGTGGCGGCAGCGCCGGGCGGCGGCGTGGCCGAGGATCCCAACCTTCCTCCCAAGGAAGTCGGCATCTTCTGGAAGGACGGTAGTAACTGGGTGATGATTGACAGCCAGGCCGTCAGCCAGGCCAAGCTGGGTGGCCGCTGGGGCAGCTTTGCCACCATGGGCATCAAGGCCAAGCACTGGAACGGTTTTGTGAACGGAAAGACTTCGCGCAACGTCGTCCGTGAGAACCGTCCGGTTTTCTTCTTCTACGTGATGGAAGGCACCAGCGCGGCTGACTATGTGCTCATCAAGCTCGACCCCAAGGGCGACAAGCGGCAGTTTGAGATCGGTTCTATCGGCGGCATGGTGGGCGGCAAGTCGGGCGTGCGCACCGACAAGATGCGCCCCTTTAACTACGAGCGCGTGGCCCCGCGTACCTACCGGGTGACCCTGGATGAAGACCTGCCCGGCGGTGAGTGGGGCTTCTTCATGGGTACCGGCCAGGGTATGTCCATGGGCGGGAATCAGGGCCAGACCATGGGCGGAAGCAGCCAGGGCCGCATGTCCGACTTCCACATTCCCAAGTAAGCCTGAGCGAGTTCCGGGCCGCTAGTACTTCGGCATCCTCGGATCAATCCTGTCCGCCCAGGCCAGGATGCCGCCCTTCAGGTTTTTCACTTTGCGGAAGCCGGCCTGCCGGAGGAAGTCCACAGCCTTGGCCGAGCGCACGCCCGAGCGGCAGTGCGCGACGATCTCGCGGCTGGAGTCGAGCTCGTGCGCGCGCTTGGGCAGGTCGCCCAGCGGCAGCAGGTATCCGTTCAGGTGGCAGATCTGGTACTCGTGCGGCTCGCGCACGTCGAGGATAAAGACGTCTTCGCGCGCGTCCAGTTTCTGCTTCAGTTCTTCCACCGTTATTTCGGGGACGGCAGCGGTGGCGGGCTGCTCCTCGCCGCGGATGCCGCAGAATTCCTGATAGTCAATCAGCGCGGTGACGCTCGGGTTCGTGCCACAGACCGGGCAGTCCGGATTCTTGCGCAGCTTGAGCTGGCGGAAGTTCATGCCCATGGCGTCCACCAGCAGCAGGCGTCCGATGAGCGAATCGCCGCGGCCCAGGATCAGCTTGATGGTCTCCGTGGCCTGGATCACGCCCACCAGTCCTGGCAGGATGCCCAGCACGCCGCCTTCGGCGCACGACGGCACCAGTCCCGGCGGAGGCGGTTCAGGATAGAGGCAGCGGTAGCACGGACCTTCTTTGGTCGCGAACACGCTGGCCTGTCCCTCGAAGCGGAAGATGGAGCCGTAGACGTTGGGCTTGCCGGTGAGCACGCAGGCGTCGTTGACCAGATAGCGGGTTGGGAAGTTGTCGGTGCCGTCGGCAATCACGTCGAACTGGCGGAAAAGTTCGAGCGCGTTGGCGCTGGACAGCTTGAGTTCGAACTTGCGCACCTCGACGAACGGGTTGATGCCGTTCAACGTTTCTTCCGCCGAGTCCAGCTTCTTGCGGCCGACGTCGGCGGTGGAGTGGATGATCTGGCGCTGCAGGTTGGTGAAGTCCACTACGTCGAAGTCCACCAATCCCAGCGTGCCCACGCCCGCCGCCGCCAGATACATGGCCAGGGGCGAGCCCAGGCCTCCGGCGCCGATGCAAAGCACTTTCGCCGCCTTCAGCTTCTGCTGCCCCTCCATGCCTACTTCCGGCATGATCAGATGCCGTGAGTAGCGCAGGACCTCTTCGTTGGAGAGCGTTACCGGCTCAAGTGTCGGTTTGGGGACGGCGCTCCCGCCCGCGATGCTGGGCACGATGGACAGCGCGTCTCCCTCCTTCACCGGCGTTTCTTCCTTCTGTAAATAGCGAATGTCTTCGTCGTTCAAGTACACGTTGACGAACGCCCGCAGTTTGCCGTCGTCGCCGTAAAGATGCCGGCGCAGATCCGCGTATTGCGTGGTCAGGTTGCGCAGACCCTCGCCCACGGTCTTGCCGGCCACTTCCACGGTGGCCTGCTTGTCGGCGTATTGCCGCAGCGGGGTGGGGATATGCACCTTCATGAAGTCTCCGGGTAACAGATGATTATCGCCCCTACATTGATTCAACGCTATCGCGGTGGGATTCAACCGCTACCGCGGTGGGATTCAACCGCTACCGCGCGGGGGGCTCAGCCGCTACTCTCACGGGCAGCACCTCGATGGCTTCGTCGGCGAAGCACCTGTCTTCTTCGCCCGAGCCCACGAGCGCAAACGAGTTGGTCACCGCCGCGCGACCCTTTGCAACGCTGGTGATCACGTAGGAGCAGCCGTACCAGTGGGCCTCGGCCAGGTCGGTGGCCGACCAGCGCTCGGGATGGTCGGGATGCGAGTGATAAAAACCCACGATGTCGAGCCCTTGTTCCCGCGCCAAGCGCTGCGCCGCCACCAGTTCCTTGGGATCAATGTGGTACCGGTCGTGGGGCGAGTCGGTGCGCGTGTTGCCCGCGCGTAGGGTGGCCTCCACCGTGCGCGTTTCGCCTTCGATCCGCCCCAGCAGGATTCCGCAGCACTCGTGCGGATAAGTCTCTTCCCCGTGGCGGCGAAGCGAGTCCAGGTCACTTCTCTTGATTAGAAGCATTCTTTCGATTGAATCATTGAATCATTGAGTCATTGACGCACGCCCGTGCCGCTTCGTGTGACGTGGACGTCTCCTAATGATTCAATGATTCAATCGCTCAATGATTCAATCTCCTCACTCCTCCCAAAACCTCTCACTCAAGTACTTGTCCCCTGAGTCCGGGAAGACGGTCACGATCACCGCCTTCTGCTTCTTCGCGACCAGCTCCTGGGCCACGCGACGGCAGCCGGCCACTGCGGCGCCCGCCGAAATTCCCAGCAACAGTCCTTCTTCACGCGCCAGGCGGCGCACCATCTCGTAGGCTTCTTCGGTGGCGATGCCCAGGTCGCGGTCGGCGAGTGCGGGGTCGTAGATTTTCGGCACGATGGCCGTGGCCATGTGCTTGGCGCCCTCGATGCCGTGGAAGGGTGAGTCCGGCTGCAAGCTGATGCACTGGATTTTGGGGTTCAGCTCCTTCAAACGACGCGACGTCCCCACAAAGGTTCCGCTGGTTCCCAGCATGGCAACGAAATGGGTGACGCGCCCGCCAGTCTGCTGCCAGATTTCGTTGGCGGTACCGTGGTAGTGGGCCCGCCAGTTGGCTTGGTTGGAGTACTGGTCGGCGTAGAAATAGCGGCCGGGGTCGGCCGCGTACATCTCCTGCGCCTTGCGGATGGCGCCGTCCGATCCTTCGCCCGGATCGGTGTACACGATGGTGGCGCCGTAAGCCTTCAGGATGCGCTTGCGCTCCACCGAGGCGTTGGACGGCATGCACAGAGTGACGGGAAAGCCTTTGGCGGCGCCGATCATGGCGTAGGCGATGCCGGTATTGCCGGATGTTGAGTCGAGAAGAATCTTGTCGCGAGTGAGTATTCCCGTGCGCTCCGCTTCCAGGATGATGCTGAGCGCAGCGCGATCCTTAACCGAACCGCCCGGATTGGTCCACTCGGCTTTGGCGTAGAGCTCGACTTCGGGGACATCACGCGTCAGGGTCTGTAGGCGCACCAGGGGCGAATTGCCCACGAGTGAAAGCACGTCCGGAGCAACCGAAGTTGCCGGATGGAACGCGCCTCGCGCCCTTCCCTTTTCCACGATTTGGTCTGCCAATGTCGCCATTCAGTGTCAAACCCTAAACTTCTCATCGGGCTCAGT
>CAYTIL010000028.1:0-8041 GCA_964437985.1 uncultured Acidobacteriaceae bacterium | reverse complement strand
CAGCGCTTCAGCGCTGGGTCGCGGAAGGGAATGGGGCAAGTCCCGTCAGGGACGACGCCCGATGGCAACGAGTGCCCGACGCCGCAGCCAACTCGCACCTGCTTCTCCGCCCCTTCCGCCCCTCGGACTTCGAGACCCTGTGCCGCATCGATCAGGAATGTTTTCCCCCGGGCATCGCCTATTCGCCGGTGGAGCTGGCGTATTACGTGAATCGCCGCGGGGCCATCACTCTGATTGGTGAACGCGACGGCGCCATCGCCGGATTCCTGGTGGCCGATTCTCGCCGCGGACGCGGCCACATCGTCACCATTGACGTGCTGCCCCGGGCTCGGCGCACCGGTTTGGGCTCCAAGCTCATCACCGCCGCCGAGGAGCGCCTGCGCGCCGCGGGCTGCTCCACCATCTCCCTGGAAACCGCGGTTGACAACCAGGCCGCGCTAGCTTTCTATAAGCGCCACGGATACTCGGTGGTGGGAACCATCCCCCGCTACTACCAGAACAGCCTCGACGCTCTGAGGATGGAAAAGCAACTAGCGTAGAAGCTAGGAGCCAAGAGCTAGGAGCTTGATGAAGCCACTTCGCACTCTTCGTTTTCTGGCCGCGGGCATCGGCGCGCTGGTGGTGGTAGGCACGCTCGGCTTCCACTTCATTGAAGGCTGGCCGCTGTTTGACAGCCTCTACATGGTGATCATCACCCTGACCACCGTGGGCTACAAGGAAGTCCACGAACTTTCCAACGCCGGCCGCGCCTTCAACATGTTTCTCATGCTCAGCGGCGTGGGCCTGATGTTTCTGGCCATCGGGTATGTGGCCCAGGCTTTGCTAGAATTCGAGCTCAGCAGGTTCATGGGGAGGCGCAGGATGGAGCGGGAAATCGAGCGGCTCTCCGGGCACTACATCATCTGTGGCGCCGGACGCGTGGGACGCAGCGTGGCCCGCGAGCTCACCGCCCGTCCCACGCCCTTCCTCATCATCGAGAACAATCCCGCCAAGGCCGAGCGCTGTGCCGAGTGGCCGGTGATTGTGGCCGACGCCACCAAGGAAGAAGTCCTGCGCCAGGCGCGCGTGGAGCACGCCCGCGGACTGGTCGCAGCCACCACCACCGACGCCACCAACATTTACATCGTGCTCACCGCGCGCAGCCTCAACTCCAAACTCAAGATCATTGCCCGGGCCAGTGAAGAAGGTTCGGAAAAGCACCTCAAGACCGCGGGCGCCGACTCCGTGATTTCCCCTTACCAGTTTGCCGGACACCGCATTGCCCAAACCTTCCTGCGTCCCAACGTCCTCGACTTCCTCGACATCGCCACCGGCCGCGACGACAAGGTGGAAATCGAGATCGAGGAAGTCTACGTGGGCGCGGATTCGCCCCTGGCCGGCGTCACCATCGGCGAATCCAAAATCCACCAGAAGATGCGGGTCATCATCCTGGCCATCAAGCGCGACGGCGTCGCCATGCGCTTCAATCCCGCCGCCACCGACCGCATCCAGGGCGGCGACTTCCTGATCGCGGTGGGCGAGGCCCCGAACCTCCGCCAGCTCGAGCAAACCGCGGCCGCACGGCGATGAAAATCGTTACCGCTGCGGAAATGCGCGAGATTGATCGCCTCACCACCGAAAAGTTCGGCGTCCCCTCGCTCACCCTGATGGAAAACGCGGGCTCGGCCGTCGCCGACTTCGTCTTGCAGCAGTATCCCCAGGCCCAGTGCATCGGCGTCATCTGCGGCAAGGGCAACAACGGCGGCGACGGCTTGGTCGCTGCCCGCAAATTGCATGAGGCGGGCAAGACCGTGAAGGTCCTGCTGCTCGCCGATCCTTCTGAACTCAAAGGCGACGCCGCGGAGATGTACAAGCGGCTGCCCGTGAAAGCGGCGATCGCGCGCAGCGAGGAAGCGTTGGAGCAGGCGTGGGAAGTGATCAAGCCCGATTTGTTCGTGGACGCCATCCTCGGCACTGGATTCAAGCCGCCAATCACGGGCCTTTACAGGTCCGCAGTCTTGGCGATTCGTGAGCAAGGGTGGCCGGTGGTGTCGGTGGACGTCCCTTCAGGTGAAGACGCTGATGGCCAGATCATTACCCTCGACGCTGTGCTTGCCAGCGCGGTGGTCAGCTTCACGTCGCCGAAGCGGGTGCATGTTTTCGGCATTCCAATGTGTCATGCCGTAGTAGCTGACATCGGGTCGCCGCAGGACGCAATCCAGTCACAGCTGAATCTTGAAGTGATTACACCCTTGGACATCAGCGCGCTGCTGACGCCACGCTATCCCGAGGCTAACAAGGGTGACTTCGGGCACGTGCTCGTGATTGGTGGTTCCCTCGGCAAGGCAGGCGCCGCTGCTATGGCGGGCATGGCCGCGCTGCGCGCCGGCGCCGGGCTGGTCACGGTCGCAGTTCCCAGATCGGTGTTGCCCACCGTTGCCGGTTTTGCGCCCGAACTCATGACCGAACCGCTGGAGGAGGACAGCGGCATTGTCTCCATGCGTGCGCTCGAGGACGGCCGACTGGAGCAGCTGTCGGAAGGGAAGAGCGTCATCGCGCTGGGACCGGGAATCTCCCGCCATCCCGAGGCTGCCGAGTTCGTGCGCAGCGTGGTCGCGAAGTCGAAGCTGCCCGTTGTCCTCGACGCCGATGGACTCAACACCTTCGAGGGCCACGCCGACAAACTCGACGGCAGCCAACGCCCGCTCGTCCTCACTCCGCATCCCGGCGAGATGGCGCGACTCACTGGGACTTCCACCCAAGCGGTACAGAAGGACCGCCTCGGCATGGCCCGCAGGTTCGCCGCTGAACACCACTGCATCGTGGTGCTGAAAGGCTGGCGCACTCTCATTGCCCAACCCGACGGCCGCGTCTGGGTCAACACCACCGGCAATCCGGGCATGGCAACCGGCGGAACCGGCGACGTGCTCACCGGAATGATTGCCTCGCTGATGGCGCAATATTCTGCCGAGCAGTATGGAGTGCATCGCGCGTTGGCAGCAGTTCACTTGCACGGATTGGCCGGCGACCTGGCCCGCGACGAACTGGGCGAGCATTCCTTGATCGCAACCGATTTGCTGCGATTCCTTCCGCAAGTCTTCCGGGTTGCCGGCGGGCGCGCCGGCGACCGGTTCGTTCGCATCAGTTGATTCCACGACCATGCAGGAAACCATCACTCACTCCGCCGACGAAACCATCGCCTTCGGCCGCCGGCTCGCCTCCCAGCTCGCGCCGCCCAAGCTGGTCATCCTGAGCGGCGACCTGGGAGCAGGGAAGACCACGCTCATCAAAGGCATCGTCGAGGGCTTCCATGCAGCCTCGGTGAAAGACGTCACCAGTCCCACTTTCACCCTGGTGCACGAATTCCGCGCGCCCGAGGCCGACATCTACCACATTGACCTCTACCGTGTGGACACTCCGCGCCAACTGGAGACCATCGGCCTCGACGACCTGCTCAGTCCGCGCAGCGTGCTGCTCATCGAGTGGGGAGAAAAGTTCGAGCGCTTCCGTAAGGAGCGAGACCTCGAGGTCACCATTGAGCGTTTGGGCGAAAACGAAAGGCAAATACGTCTTGGCCACAGAGGCACAGAGACACAGAGGGAAACTTGAGGGAAATTGCAGAACCACCAGGCGGCAATCCCAGAATTACCAAATCACCAAATTACCCAATTACCAATTTTCCCGATTACCCAAATCTCTCTCTGTGCCTCTGTGTCTCTGTGGCTAATCAAAATCCCATGATGTTGTACCCACAATCCACGTAAATCACTTCGCCGGTAATCGCGCTGCTGGCATCTGACGCCAGGAACACCGCCGTATCGCCGACTTCGCTGGTCTCCACGTTGCGGCCCAGGGGAGCGCGCTCGGCATGCGACTTCAGCATGTCGCCCAGGCCGGCGATACCGCGCGCGGCCAGCGTCTTGATGGGCCCGGCGGAGATGGCGTTCACTCGCACCCGCTGTTTGCCCAGGTCGTGCGCCAGGTAGCGGACGCTGGCTTCCAGCCCCGCCTTGGCCACACCCATCACGTTGTAATGGGGCACAACTTTCTCCGAACCGTAGTAGGTCAGCGTGAGGATGCTGCCGCCCTCGGTCATCAGCGGGGCGGCGGCTCGGGTCACTGCCACCAGCGAGTACACGCTCACATCGTGCGCAATGCGGAAGCCTTCCCGCGTGGTGTACATGTATTCGCGCTTGAGCTCTTCCGCGGGCGCGAAGGCCACGCTGTGCACCAGCACGTGCAGCTTCTGGTAGCGGGACTTGAGTTCGGCGAACAGGCGCTCAATCTCCGCGTCGCTGGAGACGTCGCACTGGAAGCCTTGCGCGCCCGGCAGTTCGGCAATCATGTCGGCGCATTCCTGCGCCAGGCGCTGGTTCTGATACGTCACCGCCAGCTTGGCGCCGGCGGCGCTCAGCTTCTGCGCGATGGCCCAGGCGATGGAGCGCTTGTTGGCCACTCCGAAAACCACGGCGTTGCGTCCTTCCAGGCTGCCGGGCATGGATCATCCTTTCCTGCGGGCGTGGTGGTGGTGACGGCCCAACAGAATATCAGGAGGCGTCGCCGGCCGCGCCTTCCGCTTCGACCGCCTGCGGCAGATCCACGGTTCGCGCAACCGGCCAAACCGCCGCCGCGCAGGCCACGCAATACACCAGCCCAATCACCGCGAATGCGGCGGGGAGGCTCCAGCGTTCTGCGCTCACGCCCACCGCGTAGCCCAGTCCCAGTTGCAGGACGGTGCCCGCGAAAAAGAAAATATTCTGCACGCGCCCCATGAAGTGTTTGGGCACGACTTCCATCAGGGAAGTGCTGATGGAAACTCCGCCCACGCCGCGCGCCGAACCCATGAGCGCGAACAGCATCACGGCCACGGCCAGTCCCGGGGAAAAGGGGACGACGAACAGGCACGCGGCCAGCAGCGCCATGGACAGCCCCACCGCGCGGCGTCCGCCCAGACGCCGGATCGCCGCCGGCGCATAAAGAGCGCTGAGGAACGCGCCCGCGGCCCAGCCGGCATTCAGCCATCCATATCCCACCGAACCCGCGTGCAGGATGCGATCGCTGAGCGGCGCGGTGATCACTCCCTGGGCCAGCATGGCGGCGATGAACAGGGCCCAGGCTGATCCTTGCAGCACCAGGAAGCGGCGATGGTGAAGGTAGTGGATGCCCTCGCGCAGTTCGTGCCACCAGTGCGCCACGGGGCCTTCGTGCTGGAGCCACTCCGGCGCCGGAGGCCGCGCCACCACCTGCCGCCCTTGCCGCACCAGGAAGTAGCAGAGCAGGGAAACCAGGTAGGTGAGGCCGTCCAGTAGCAGCACCCCCGCCAGTCCCACGTGGTCATAGACGAATCCCACGATGGCTCCGGCCACCAGCCAGCCTCCCTGCACCCCGGCCAGCATGAAGGTGTTGGCGTGCACGAACTCGCTTTCCGGCGTCAGTTCCTGCACCAGGGCGGTGAGCGTGGGCCAGAACATCCAGAAGCCCGCGGCCAGCAAGATCGCCATCAGATAGAGATGCCACACCGCAGCCTGGCCGTACCAGGCCAGCACCGCCACCGCCAGCACCACCACGCAGCGGAAGCCGTCCAGCAGCATCAGCAGATGCCGCCGGTCCTGGCGATCAATCACCACGCCGGTAAACGGCATCATCAGCAACGCCGGAATGGTTTGCAGCACCACCAGGGTGCCCAGCGCCATCTCCGAGCCCGTCTCCTGCAGGATGTACCAGATCACCGCGGCCATGTTCATGCCGCTGCCCAGCATGGAAATCAGGTTGGCGGTCAGCACCAGTCGCAGGCCGCGTTGTTGCAGCAGAAGCCGCATGAGTTCCTAGAATAAATGAACCATTGTGCGATGTGCGATGTGCGATGTGTGATGTTTGATGTTTGCTGTGCAAGATCTGGGAACTTCCTACATCGCACATCACACATCTCCACATCGCACATTTATACTTCCAGCGTGCTTCCGGAGATCACCGCCTGATTCCTTTTCTCAAACTTGGCCCAGTCCAGCTCAGCACCTACGGACTGATGGTCTGGCTGGGCCTGGTGTTCGGCTACCAGGCGCTGGCCGCCGATCTGCGCCGCCGCAAGCTCCCCGGCGACCCGGTCACCATGATCTCGCTGCTGGCGGTGGCCGGCCTGGCGGGATCCAAGCTCTGGCACGTGCTGGAAACGCCCGCCACCTTCTTTGCCGATCCCCTGGGCCGTCTGTTCTCCACCACCGGATTCGCCTGGTACGGCGCCGCCGTCGGCGGCCTGCTCACTTTGTTCCTGCTGGCGCGCCGCTACCACATTCCGCAACTCACCATGCTGGACGTGGCCACCACCGCGGCGGCGCTGGGCTACGCCGTAGGCCGGATGGGCTGCCTGCTTTCCGGCGACGGCGACTACGGCATTCCCACCTCGCTGCCCTGGGGCATGAGCTTTCCCGAAGGACTGGAGCCCACCACCGAGCGCGTCCATCCCACGCCCATCTACGAGTTTCTCGCCGGGGTCGCGATCTTCGCGTTTCTCTGGAAGTCCGGCGGACGAGTGCTGTTGCAGCCGCGGCCCGCGGGCGAAGTCGCCGCCCAGTATTTCCTGCTCAGCGGCCTGGCCCGCTTCCTGGTGGAGTTCATCCGCCTTAACCCGCGCTCCATCCTGGGCCTCACCAACGCCCAGGTGGCCAGTCTGGGCTTCATGATCGCGGGCGCCGCCCTGCTGATCGTGGTGCGCCGGCGCTTCCGCGCGGAGAAGGCCGAGCACCGCATCGCGCGCCACGCCGACGCGCACGGCGACGTGGTGCAACCCGAGTATCACCGCGCCACTCCAGAGTGCCCCCAGCCCCAGCGCTGGAAGATGTATGACTCCATGACCGCCGAGGTCGAAGTGCTGGAGTTCCTGAAGTGCCTGGTGACCACGGTGAAGCCCCATCTGGTGGTCGAAACCGGCAGCTTCATGGGCGTCAGCACCCTGGCCATCGCCGAAGGGCTCAAGCAGAACGGCTTCGGCAAAGTCATCACCTGCGAGTACGACCCTGTGGTTTTCGCCAAGGCCCGCGAGCGCCTGGAAGCTTCCGGGCTCATGCCCTGGGTGGAGTGCCGTAACGAATCCAGCCTGGCAATCAAGGTCGAAGGCACGATTGATCTTTTCTTCAGCGACAGCGACCCTCCCATTCGCGAGCAGGAGGTGCGCCGCTTCCTGTCCCAGATCAGCCCCCACGGCCTGATCCTCATGCACGACGCCAGCTCTCACCTGGCCACGGTGCGCGAGGCCGCGCTGCGCATGGAACAGGAAGGTCTGCTCTCCGTGCTGCTCCTGCCCACGCCTCGCGGTCTGGTGGTGGCGCAAAAGCGCGAGGGAAGAAAATAGCAATGGCGCGCTGGAGCGCGGGAAAAATGTTAGTCGTCGCGTTTATGGTTGGATGGCTTGCACAACTACCCGTCCTGGTGCTCACTTGGAACGTTGGACCGCACTCCTTGATGGCAGGACTGGGTTACCTGTTCTACTTGCCGGCTCTCCTCCTGCTCGACTGGCGCTTTCCTGGGGGATGGCTCGGCAGCGAGATGCTGGATGTCTTTATTATCCAGGCATTCCTGATCACCGTCGTTAGGCTTCCTCCTGCTGGCCGCTATGCGGGCTTTGGCCAGAGCCAGAAGGCGCTTGGCCGGGCCAAGGTAGTGTCGGTGAAACCTCTGCCGTCAGCGCCGTAGGCGCCACGTAATGTAGCCCAGCGCTTCAGCGCTGGGTCCCAAACGTCCCCAAAACCCGCTGCCCTGTTTTTCCCCTGCCGCCTTCTTTCCTCGCCGCATCCTCGTCGGCCGTGGCCGACGAGGAGAGGCTTCCCAGGAAAGAAGGCGGGAGGGGGAAAACAGGGCAGCGCATTTCTTGGCGCTTCGCGGTTCGCCCCGATGCTCGGTTTCTCCGTTCGCTGATGGGTTTACGCCACTCGCGTTGCTAGGCGAACGATGAGCGAATACCACTTGACACTACACCCAGGATGCTATTTAATAAGATGTGATGATTGGCAACGGGATAAAGGTGTTGTTTTCAAGGACCTCATACCTAACTACCTTCAAGTCAGCC
>CAYTIL010000027.1:0-2586 GCA_964437985.1 uncultured Acidobacteriaceae bacterium | reverse complement strand
AAGCTGCCATAGGGGAATTGGGAAAACGACTATAGTGCGTACCTTCCACGAGAGCCTGGACGGGAGCTTTTTATAAGAGTTAGGGGATCTTTTTTGTGGTTCAATGAGTCATCTCTTTCGGTTTTATTGTCACCTTCTCGCCAAACTGGTACATCAGGGGTATGACCCCAAGCTGCCGTATCAGGCGTTGGTGATCCGAAAGAGCGTCATGCTTCGGGTAGGGTTTGCCCCTTGGGGTGGATCGACGTTTTCGGCTCCCCGAACCGCAAACAGTGGGGTCATTGCTCCCCTGACTCTGCTGATTGTACCACGGTCACCCCTAACCCGCATTTCTCACCAACCCTACCAAAACAGAAAAATCTTCCTAAATGATCCTAAATGATCTGAAAGAGGGATCAACAAAGGGCGTTGCCACGCCTCGCCAGCCTTTTTTGCGACCGCGCGACCCTTGCACAACTGTCGCCACACACCGACAACTGTTTTCCGGCCCTCTTCAGCTGTTTTGCGGGCCCTCTTCAGCTGTTTTTCGTGGCCCTTTCGAGGTTCGGCGCGCAACCCGAACCCGGGCGAGCCGCGGCCATCAACCCTTGCTTCCTCCCGCAACGATCGTTAGCCATCCCCAACCGGCGGAACCACCACCGACCGCCCTTGCAACCGACCCCATACTTCACTCAACAACTCCCGGAACGGCCAGATCCGCGAAAACGACACCCGGATGGTACGCGCCGTTACCTTCACCACCGCCGCTACTTTCAACAACACCGTCCGGATCGTGCCACATTGGGCCGACGCCAGTTCCGTCTCCGCCAGACCCAAACGACGCAATCCTTCCAGCAACAGGTACGCCACCGAAGCAAACGATAAACGCAACTGATTGGCACGCAGCGTCGCCGCACTCGTCCGATCCGACTTCAGGTCTTTTTTTTGCTCCTTAATTCGATTCTCCATCTCGCCGCGTTCGCAGTAGATCTGCTCATACAACGCCTGGGGCAGGTAGATCTCGCCGGGCAACACCTGGGACTGGTCCGACTCGCCCGGCAAAGACGTCACCACGAAACGCGGGTTGGGACCCAACGGCAAATATTCCGCCTTGTAAATCACCCGCCGCTCCTTTGACCAACTTTTCTCGGTTTGGTAGCGGAACTCCCCGAAGATCCGGCCCGGCACGCCGTTTTGCAAGTACGAAATGTGCGCCCGAAACAGGTCGTCCGCAACCTCCGCCAGCAAACGCGCGTTCTCGCCCAAACCGAACAGGTAATCGACGCCAACCCCAGGTCGTTCGCACCACGCCATCGTTGCCTCCCGGCAAAAACCACCGTCGCCACGCAGCAGAATGCGCACATTGGGCCAGCGGGCGCGAATGGCGGCAATGACGCGCTGCACGTCCGGCAACGCGGCCGCGCCGGGATCCACATCGGCCGGATGCAAACGGGCGCACAACAAATGACGCCCACAGAAGATGTAGGAGGGCAAGTAACAGTAATCCCGATAATAACCGTGAAAGAAACGTCCTTCTTGTTGACCATGAATCCGATCCGCCGTGGCATCCACGTCCAGGATCAGTTGTGCGGGCGGTTCCGCAAAGGACTCGAAAAAGACCTCCAGGAAAAGTTGGTCGATGGCCTCTTGGCGGGCGACGATTTTCTTGTAGCGGGCGGCAGCGGTGGCATCCGGAGGCGTCAATTCGAGACGATTGAGCGTACTTTTGCCGGCCAGCGGTTTGCCCTGATCCTGTTGGCGGTTACGGTCTTGGCCGGTGGGGTCCAGTTTGCCGATCAGGGTGGCCAGTAACGGATCGTAGCGCAGTTGGTCGTGGTCGTTCAGGTCTTCGTAGCCAAGAGCAATGGCGTAGACCCGTTGGGCGATAAGTTCGGGAACCGAGTGTTCAATGAGGTCGGGGTCGCGGTGGTCGGTGAAACAGGCGGCGAACTTTTCCTGGATATGAGTAAGTTCTTCGACTTCGGCGAGGAGCAGAGCGCCGGCATCGGTAGAAATAATCTCGCCGTCGAAGGTAGCGGTGATGATCCGTCCGTTTGGCGGAAGAAAAGTGAAGGACCTCTGGGCAGGAGGATCTTGGGGTGGCGGTTCAATGGGTGGAGAATCAGGGGGCGGTGGAAAAAGGTCCGGCGGCAGAATAAAATTCCCTGGGATTAGGGATGGCAAAGGGGGTATCGATATGTTAGAAATAGTAAACATGAGGCTGTCTCCTAAAGTTTGGTGTAGTGTCTTGTACGCAAAGATGTTATGCCAAAAGGAGCAGCCTCTTTCAACTCCCTCGGTGAGAAATCCGGGAGAGAAATGGTAGCAAATTCTGGCGGCGCAGCTGCGCCAGTTTACGAAAAAAAGTAAAAATAATGCGGCGGGTGCAGCACCGTGGCCCAAGGGGAGGTGGCAGTGGAATCACATCTGCGATAAGGATGGTGGATTAATTATTCCTTCCGTTCGGCTTATGCCTGGTGAACGGTTTCTATTTATTTTTGGGATGTGCCTTGGTATTGAAATTTCATTTTCCCATTTCCTCCGATGGAAGCCCAGGGTACACTCATCCATGGGGAATTTCATCAAGGGCAAAACCGGAGGCGGGAA
>CAYTIL010000026.1:0-67230 GCA_964437985.1 uncultured Acidobacteriaceae bacterium | reverse complement strand
GCTCCAGCCGCGCGTGCTCGATCTGAACACTGTGGTTGGCGACATCGGCAAGATGCTGCTGCGGCTGATTGGCGAGGACATCGAGCTGCAGGTGGTCAAGGCCCCGAACCTCGGACGTGTGAAGGCCGACCCTGGCCAGCTTGAGCAGGTCATCGTCAACCTGGCGGTGAATGCCCGCGATGCCATGCCCAACGGCGGCAAGCTGACTATCGAGACCCGCAACATGGAACTGGACAACACTTATGCGCGCCACCACATCAGCGTCCAGCCCGGCCCCTACGTGCTGCTGGCCGTAACCGACAACGGCACCGGCATGGACCAGGAAACCTGCAGCCGCGTCTTCGAGCCCTTTTTCACCACCAAGGAACTGGGCAAGGGGACCGGGTTGGGGCTGGCCACGGTCTACGGCATCGTGAAGCAGAGCGGAGGCTACATCTGGGTGTACAGCGAGCCCGGCGAGGGCACCACGTTCAAAATCTACCTGCCGCGCGTGACCGACGCAGCGCAACCGGAGCGCGTGGCCGCCGTCGCCAGCCCGCGCGCCCAGGCTTCCGAGACCGTGCTCATGGTGGAAGACGAAGAGGGCGTCCGCAAGGTGGTGCGCGGCTTCCTGGAAGCGCGCGGTTACCGCGTCCTGGAAGCCGAGAACGGCCCGGAAGCCCTCCGTCTGGCCGGCGCCCAGAACGGGCCTATCCATCTCCTGCTGACCGATATGGTCATGCCGGTGATGAACGGCCCCGAACTCGCCGATCACATTCGTCAACAGCGCCCCGGGGTCAAGGTGCTGTTCATGTCCGGCTATACCTCCCGGGGAGCCCGGCAAAACCACGACCTGGATCCCCAGGCGCCGTTTCTGGAAAAGCCCTTCAGCGGCGAAACGCTGGTGCTCAAGATCCGCGAAGTGCTCGATGCCCAGCCGACCGACAGCACGGCTGGCACGGACTAAACATGCCCAGCCTCTTACCTAAAAACGATGCGGGCACGGCCTGGGCCGTGCCCGCGGGAAAACTCGACGATGGTCCGCTAGGCGGTGCGCCCTTTCGAGTGCGCCCGGACCTCGGCTTCGGCGCGCAGCCAGTCCTCGGCCGCGTGGCCCTCCTCGCCGCCCCGTTCCAGATAAAGCTCGTAGGCGCGCTGGCGAATCAGCTCATTCAGGTCGGGATTCCCATTGCTGGCGGTGGTTCCGTTGGTCGCCGGCTTCTTGGCGGCTGCAGGCTTGCGGGTGGTGGCGCGGGGACTCTTGCTGGGGGACATCGGGATCCTGCTCCTTTCTATGAATGCACTTCCAATGTAACCGAAAAGTCTGTGGATTTGTGGGGCGGGGCGGATAAAAAAACCCTATGGCAGAGATAGCCAACGGCCTGGACGCGACGTTTTTGCACCAGGCGGCCTTTCCCCGCCCGCGCCTGGACGGAGCCGGGGAGATCTACCGGGAACTGGGGCGCCGCTCGCTGGTTTCCGCCGTGTCGCACCTGCTGCTGTTTGCGCTGCTGGTGTTGGCGGCGCCTGAGGATGCAACCCACTGGTTCGTTTACGTCGCCGGCGCTCTGCTGCTGGCGGGCAATGGGATGCGCCTGCTGGTGGCCCGCCGCCTCACTCGCGTGCCGCCCGCGGCGGCGGCCTGGCGCGGGATCTTCTGCGCCGCGGTATTGTCAGCCGCCGTTGCCTGGTCGGGGTTTGCGGTAGCGGAAGCCTTGCTTCTCGACCACAGCATGTTTACCAGCATCAAGCTGATGATCCTGGCCGGGGTGGGCGCCGGGGCCGCGGTCTCGTTGTCGCCCCACTTCAAGCTGACAGCCGCGTACCTGCTCATCCTGCTGTTGCCCTCGTTTTGCCTGAGGGTCGCGCGCGGCGATCATGTGCTCGCCCTAGTGATGGTCGTCTTTCTCTTGTTCCTGCTCCTCCAGGCGCGTTCTCAGTACTCCAGCTACTGGGAGGCGCAGCGGGCGCAGGGGCGCGTCGAAGCATCGGAACGTCGCTACCGCCAGTTGTTTGATCGCAACCTGGCAGGCGTCTTCCGGTCCACTCCCGAGGGACGCATTCTGCACTGCAACCAGGCCTTTGCCTCCCTCTTCGGTTTTTCCTCCGTGAAAGAAGCGCGCAGCCAGCCGGTTTCACAGTTCTATCTCGACACCGCCGAACGCGAACCAATGCTGGCCCACCTGCGCCGAGCCGGATCCCTGGCCAACCGTGAGGCGCAATACCGCCGAAAAGATGGCACCACGCTGTGGGTGCTGGAAAACCAGAGCCTGTCACCCGCGGAAGACGGGACCGAGGTCATCGAAGGCGTGGTGCTCGACATCAGCGAGAGAAAATGGGTGGAGGCGGAACTCCTGCGGGCCAAACAGGCGGCCGACGGCGCCACTCGCGCCAAGAGCGAATTCCTGGCCAACATGAGCCACGAGATCCGCACTCCCCTGAACGGCATTCTGGGTATGACCGAGCTGGCCCTGGGCACCGAGCTCACTACCCTGCAGCGCGAGTACCTGGACACCGTTCAGGATTCCGGCCAGGCCCTGCTCACCGTCATCAACGACATCCTCGACTTCTCCAAGATCGAAGCCGGCAAGCTCGAACTGGAAATGGCTCCCTTCAGCCTGCGCCGCACCGTGGAGGGTGCCCTGCGCGTTCTTTCCCTGGCCGCCGCCCACAAAGGTTTGGAACTGAACTGCGATCTTGGGCCTGAGATTCCTGATGCGCTGCTGGATGATGCCGGCCGCTTGCGCCAGATCCTGGTGAACCTGATCGGCAACGCCGTGAAGTTTACCGCGCACGGCGAGGTTACCGTCGGCGCGCAAGTGCGCCCGCTCACGCCGGAGGCGGTGCTGGTTCATTTCACCGTGCGTGACACCGGAATCGGAATTCCCGCCGCCAAACAGGCGGTGATCTTCGAGGCCTTTGCTCAGGCCGACAATTCCACCGCGCGGAAATTTGGAGGCACGGGCCTGGGACTCTCCATCTCTGCCGGCCTGGTGCGCAAGATGGGCGGCCGCATCTGGGTGGAGAGCGAAGCCGGCCAGGGAAGCGCCTTCCATTTCACCGCCCGCCTGGGTGTAGCTGCGGAAGGCGCCGCTGGCATCACGTCGGCGGACCTGGCGCGGCTGCGCGGCGTGTCCGTCCTGGTGGTGGACGACAACGCCACCAACCGGCGCGTGCTGGAACAGACCCTGCGCAATTGGGGAATGCAGCCCGTCATGGCCGAGAGCGGTTTCACGGCCATTCTGGCGGTGGCGGAAGCACGGGTGGCGAAGCGGCCGTTTCCCCTGTTGCTCACTGACAACCGCATGCCGGAAATGAACGGATTCGAACTGGTGGAGGCACTGCGTACGCGGGACGGGGCGCCCTCGGCAGCCATCATCATGCTGAGTTCCGACGGCCAGCCGGCTGACCTCGCCCGCTGCCGCGAACTGGGCCTGGCTGCGCATCTCACCAAGCCCGTTTCCCAGGACGATCTGATGACAGTGTTGCTGCGCACGCTGTTCCCGGGAGCGGCCCAGGCGGCTCTGCCCGTTTCCCGGGCGGCGCTGGTGGCGGCGCGTCCCCTGCGCATCCTGCTCGCCGAGGACAATCCCGTGAACCAGAAGGTGGCGGTGGGGCTCCTCGAAAGGCGCGGGCACTCCGTCGAAGTGGCGCCGGACGGGCGTGCCGCGCTCGAAGCCCTGGCTCGCGGCGGCTTCGATCTCGCCCTGTTCGATGTGCAGATGCCCCACCTCGATGGCGTGGAGGCCGTCAAACTCTTGCGCGCGCGCGAAGGCAACGGCGAAGGGGCGCGCTTGCCAGTCATCGGATTCTCGGCGCACGCCATGGCTGCCGACCGCGAGCGCTGCCTGGCGGCAGGCATGGATGCTTACATCACCAAGCCCATTCGGGTGGAGCGGTTGTACGCCGCCATCGAGCAAGTCACCGCTGATCGGGCCAGCCGGCCGTTGTCGCCGCCCGAAGTTCTGTTCGACCGCACGGCGTTGTGGAAGCAGTTGGGAGAGGATCGCCAGTTGCTCCGCGAGGTCGTAGCCCTGTGGAACGGTTCCACCCCGCATTGCCTGCAGGCCATCCGCCGGGCCGTGGCCGAGCACGATGCGCCAGCTTTGACGTACGCAGCTCATGCCCTGAAGGGTTCGGTGAGCAACTTCTTTGCGCCGGCGGCGGTCGAGGCGGCGCAAGAGCTAGAAAACCTCGGCCGCCGCACGGACTTGGCTTCGGCCGAGAAGGCTTGTGCGGAACTGGAAGCGGAGATTGCCAAGCTGCAGCCTGCCTTGATTGCCATGGCAGCGGAGGAACCATGACCATTCTGATTGCCGACGATGATCGCGTGTTAGCCGGTGTTCTTACCGCCCGTTTGAAAAAAGACGGGTACAAGGTAGTGGTGGCGTTTGACGCCATGCAGGCCATCATGGCCGCCTTGCGCAATCCGCCCGCGGCTGTGCTGCTCGACGTGAACATGCCCGGAGGTACCGGGCTCCAGGTGCTGCGCCAGTTACGCAGTTCCACCAAGACCAGCCAGGTGCCCATCATCGTGATTAGCGGCAGCCTGGAGCCGGAAACGGAGAAAACTGTTCGCGAGCTGGGCGCCGATGATTACGTCCGCAAGCCCCCGGATTACGACTTGCTGGTCGGCAAGATCAACCAGTTGCTGAAGCAGGGGGGCGATGGGAGCCAAGCCGGTGGACTAGCGCCGGCCTAGTGAAAATCGTGCGAAGGGTCGGCGCCCGGCAGCGGAGTAAGAAGGCATGACAATTCTGATCGCCGACGATGATCGTCTCCTGGCCAGCGTCCTCAGCACTCGCCTGAAGCAGGCGGGCTTTGAGACCCAGGTGGTGTTCGATGCCATGCAGGCCATCAGGATCGCCCAGCACATTGCCCCGGCCGCCGTGCTGCTCAATGTCAACATGCCTCGAGGCACGGGGCTCCATGTATTGCGGCAACTGAAGAGCTCCATCGAGACCAGTAAGATTCCCATCATTGTCATCAACGGATCGCTCGATCCGAAAACGGAGGAGGCGGTCCGGCGGCTGGGCGCGGAAGAATGCCTGGGCAGGCCTCCGGACTTTGAGCGGCTGCTGGGCATGCTGCACCGGCTGGTGGGACAGCCCCCGGCCATCAGTGAAAATCGTGCGAGGGGCTGGACGCCCGGCTGATGTGCAGCGGCTGCACCCGCTCCGCCTTCACCGAGATTACCCGGTCCTGCTTCTGCAGCACCCCCTCGATGAGCAGAAAGGGATGACTCACCAGCACCGCGCGGTTCTGTACGAACAGGTCGGGCGTGACGATGGCGTTGGCGATGCCGGTTTCGTCCTCCAGACTGAGGAACAGGAACCCGCGCGCGGTTCCGGGCCGCTGGCGCGCGATCACGCATCCCGCAATGCGCAAATGCCGGCCCGCAGCCATGCCCGGCAGATCGGCGGCGCGGGCCACTCCCATGGCGTTCATCTGCGCGCGGCGGAAGGCCATGGGATGCGGTCCTACCGTCAGCCCGGTGCCCGTGAAGTCGGCCACCAGGCGCTCCTCGTCAGTCATGGGCGCGAGCGGCGAGGGCGAGCCGGGCTCCGGGAGTTCCTCCAGCAGCGGCCCGGCGGGACGCGCCGCCCGCTCCACCTGCCACAGCGCGTCGCGACGGTGGAACAGCAGTTGCCGGTTGCCGGTTGTCAGTTGCCGGTTAAAAGAATCCGATTTCCTCCGTGCCTCCGTGTCTCCGTGGTGAAAACTGGCAACTGGCAACTGACCACTGGCCACTGAATTCAACGCTCCAATCCCCGCCAGCGTCACCAGTTCGTCCTTATGCAGCGCGGGGACGCGGCGCGCCAGCTCGTCCACGGATGCGAAGGGCGCGCGCTCCCGCTCTCGCACCAGCGCCTCGGCTGCCTCCTGCCGCATGCCCTTGACGTAGCAGAAGCCGAGACGGAGAGCCAGTTGCCGGTTGTCAGTTGTCAGTTGCCGGAGTTGCTGGTTAAAAGAATCCGATTTCCTCCGTGCCTCCGTGTCTCCGTGGTGAAAACTGGCAACTGGCAACTGGCAACCGGCAACTTCTTCCAACGTGCACTTCCACTCCGACCGCATCACCTCCACCGGCAGCACGCGCACGCCGTGGCGCTGCGCGTCTTTCACCAGCGTGGCGGGAGAGTAAAAACCCATGGGCTGGTGGTTGAGCAGCGCGGCGGTGAAGGCCGCGGGATAGTGGCACTTCAGCCAGGCGCTGGCGTAGGCCAGCAGCGCGAAGCTGGCGGCGTGCGACTCGGGAAATCCGTAGAGCGCGAACGAGGTGATGGACTGCACGATCTGCTCCTGAGCGTCGCCCGGGATGCCGTTGCGCGTCATGCCCGCGCGCAGCTTGGCTTCGATTTCTTTCATGCGCGCCAGCGAGCGCTTGAAGCCCAGGGCGCGGCGCAGTTCCTCGGCCTGGCCTCCGGTGAACCTGGCGGCAATCATGGCCATGCGCAGCAACTGCTCCTGGAAAATGGGAACGCCCAGCGTGCGCTCCAGCACCGGCTCCAGCGAGGGATGCGGATACGTGACCGGCTCGCGTCCCTGACGGCGGCGTAAATAAGGATGCACCATGCGCCCGGCGCTGGGTCCCGGGCGGATGATGGCCACCTCCACCACGATGTCGTAAAACTTTTCCGGACGCAGCCGCGGCAGGCACGACATCTGCGCCCGGCTTTCCACCTGGAACATGCCCACGGTGTCGGCGCGCTGCAAGGCTTCGTACACCGCGGGATCGTCCGGCGGCAGGTGCGCCAGGTCTACTTCCTCGCCGTGCGCCGAGCGCACCAGCTCGATGCACTCGTCAATCGCGGCCAGCATGCCCAGCCCCAGCAGGTCCACTTTGATGATGCCCAGGTCGGCGCAGTCTTCCTTGTCCCACTGCACCACTACGCGGCCGGGCATGGTCGCCGGCTCCAGCGGCACTACAGCGTCCAACTCGCCTTCGCAGATCACCATGCCGCCCGAGTGCTGCCCCAGGTGCCGGGGCAGGTCGCGCAGGCTGAAAAACAGCTCGAGAAATTTCTTCATGCGCGGATGCTCCAAGTCCAGGCCGGCATCGCGGAACTGTCGTGGAGCGGTGCCGGTTGGGTCCTGGTATTCCCAGGAGTCGAGGAAGCGGGCCAGGCGGTCGAGCGTTGCGGGCTCAAAGCCCAGCGTCTTGCCCACTTCGCGCGCCGCCGAGCGCCCGCGATAGGTGATGACGTTGGCGGTCATGGCGGCGCCGCGTTCGCCATAGCGCCGGTACAGGTACTGGATCACGCGCTCGCGGGGCTCGCCGCTGGGCAGGTCGAGATCAATGTCGGGCCACTCGCCGCGCTCCTCCGAAAGAAAGCGTTCGAAGAGCAGGTCCATGCCCACCGGATCCACCGCGGTAATGCCCAGCGAGTAGCAGACGGCGCTGTTGGCCGCCGAGCCGCGCCCCTGCACGAGGATGCCCTGCTCGCGGCAGAAACGCACCAGGTCCCAGACGATGAGGAAATATCCGTCCAGACCGAGCTTCTCGATCAGCGCCAGCTCGCGTTCGATCTGGCGGCGCGCGCGCCCCTGGTATGGACGATAGTGCAGCCGCGCGCCTTCCTCGGTGCGGGCGCGCAGGAACGACGTCATGCTTTCGCCCGCGGGCACGGGATAGCGCGGAAAACGGTAACCCAGATCCGCCAGCGTGAACTCGAGTCGCGCAGAAAGCTCGCCCGTGTTGGCGATGGCGTCCGGCAGATCGGCAAACAGGCGCTCCATTTCCTCCGCCGGCTTGAGTTGGCGCTCGGAGTTGCGGGCCAGCAGGCGGCCGGCGGTGGCCAGCGTGCGGTGGTGGCGCACGCAGGTGAGCACGTCCAGCACTTCGCGCTGCGCGCTGGCGGCGTGGCGGACGTCGTTGGTGGCCAAAAGCGGCAGGCCGAGCGAGCGCGCGATGGCCACCGCAGCCTGGTTGCGCGCTTCTTCCCGGCGGTCGTAGTGCCGCTGCAGCTCGACGTATACGTTGCCGCGCCCAAAGATTTCCACCAGATTGACGACCGCGCCGCGAGCTTCTTCCACTCCGCCGCGCTCCAGCGCGCGCGCCAGCGGGCCGTCGTCGCCGCCCGTCAGGCCGATGAGCCCGGCAGCGTGTTCGCTCAGTTCCTCCTGCGTGGCCGCGCCTCCGCCTTTCTCCGCGCGCAGCTTCATGCGCGTAATCAGCCGGCAAAGGTTCTGATAGCCGGCGCGGGATTCGACCAGCAGAGGAAGACGGAATTCACCACGGAGGCACGGAGGCACGGAGGTCGTAGGTATCAGGTCTCGGGTGTCAGGCTTCAGGTTCCCAGGGTCTGATACCCGATACCCGACACCTGACACCTGAATATCCTCCGTGCCTCCGTGTCTCCGTGGTGAGTCGAAATTGCACGTCACCTCGCTGCCGATGTGCGCGCGCAGGCCGGCCGTCTTCGCGGCCATATGGAAGCGGGGCGCGCCATATACCCCGTCGCGGTCCAGCAGCGCCAGTGCCGGCAGCTCCAGCCGCGCGCAAGTTTCCACCAGGTCCTCGGGAAGCGAGGCCCCTTCGAGGAAACTGAAAGCGGAGCGGGCGTGGAGCTCGATGTACATTGAATCATTGAATGATTGAGTCATTGAATCATTGATGATTGATTCCGCTCCGCCGTGGATCATCGCTCCGGCGTGCAAATGAAAATGATTCAATGATTCAATCCCTCAATGATTCAATTCAGTCGTACTCTCCCTCCACGAACCACTTCCCGCGGATCAGGTCGCGGAAAATGCGGCACAGCACCAGCCCGTGGGCGCCCTCTTCCTTGCTGGCGTCGTCCGCATGCAGGGCAACATCCCATTCTTCGCGCGCCCAGGAAGCAGCGCCGGCCGCTGTGCCGGAAGCGCCGTCTGCGGACTCAGGGTTTGCAGACGCAGGATCTGTGGACAGAGGATCTGCGGAGGGATGGTCTGCGGGTTGCTGCCACCAGTCGCCGCTGGAGCGCCACGGTCCCGCCAGCCACACCACCGCGCCGCGGATTCCATCGCAAGTGACGCGCCTCGGGCGCCCGTCGCGGGTTTCCACCCGCGCTGCCCGCGGCGGGCGGAACAGGCGCAGAGCCAGCAGCGGAGCGCGCGCTTGGGTTTCACCACGGAGACACGGAGACACGGAGGTCGCAGGTATCAGGTCGCGGGTGTCAGGCTTCAGGTTCCCAGGGCCTGACACCTGATACCCGACACCTGACACCTGAATTTTCTCCGTGTCTCCGTGCCTCCGTGGTGAATCCAGCGTTCGAGGTGAGTGCAAATCCAGCGCAAACCGCGTCATGCGGAACGCGCCCGGACGATGAGTATCGAGAAGTTGCGGCGAGCCCACGTTTTCCGCTCCGGCCGCGGCCAGTCGCGCCAGCACCGGCTCCAGCTTCTCCGGCTGCGGCGCCATGGGGAGAAACAGTCCGTTCTGCCGGACGCGCGGCCGGGCCGGCTCCGCCCGCAACGTGACTTTTACCACCGGCGCCGGCGGCGGATGCGATGCCAGGTCCAGTTGCAACAGCTTCAGCAAGACCCGCGTATCGGCCAGCGGAACCGGCAGGCGCAGAGTGCGCTCGTGCACGTTGATTTCACCACGGAGACGCGGAGACACGGAGGTCGCAGGTATCAGGTCTCGGGTGTCAGGCTTCAGGTTCTCCGCGCCTGACACCTGATACCCGAGACCTGATACCTGAATTCTCTCCGTGTCTCCATGCCTCCGTGGTGAATCCAGTTCCAGCCTCACTTGCAACTCCTGCGCAGCCCGGGCGTGCGCCTTCAAACGCGAGCAGAGTTGGTCGAGCAAGCGGCTGAGGACAAAGGCCAGTGGCTCCAGATTTTCCACCGCCGGCTCCAACTCCAGCGTTTCCTCAAATTGCAAATCTTCCTGCGCCGGCCGCAGAACGCTCGACCCTGCACCCTGCGCCAGCTTTTGCAGCCGCAGGCCTTCCTCTCCCAGGCGCTCGGCCACGGCCACTGCGGGCAGCGCGGCCAGGGCGCGAAAAGTGCGCACGCCCCAACGGTCCAGCGTCTCCAGGATTTGTGTAGCGCGGATTTGTGTGGCGCGGCCGTCCTCGGCCGCGTCGTTCTTCGTGGGTGGCATAAGAAGTATGTCCAACGGCAGGCCGCTCAGGCGCTCGGCTTCGCGGCCTGCCGGGATGACGGTGATTCCCGCGAAGCCGCGGGCCGCGTGCAGCGCGGCGTCGGGGTTGGCCGCTACGCCGATATTCGCTTCCAGTTCCAGCCTCGCCGCGCGCTGCTCGAGTTCGCGCGCCAGCCGCGCCGGAGGCCCCAGCAGGCGGTCGAGCCCGCTCAGATCGAGCACCACCGTGTCCGCAGCGGCGGCCTCGATGTGCGGAGAAACCGATTGCGCCAGCCACAGGAGCGCGGCCTGCGCTGCCGCTTCCAGCTTCGGCGAGCGGCGGCGGACGATCAGCGACGGCAAGTGCCCCAGCGCTTCCAGCTCTGTCATGCCGGCTTCCACTCCCGCGGCGCGCGCCTTGGCGTTGGCCGCGGCCACAATGATTTGCGGAGGCGTGCCCTCCACCACCGCCACCGCCAGTCCGCGCAAATCCGGCTCGCCGCGCACCACCGCGGCGACGGGAAAAGCGGAGACGAAGAGGCAAGCGAAAGGCATTGAATCATTGAGTCATTGAATCATCGGGTCATTGATTCAATGATTCAATGAATCAATGATTCAACTCCGCAAGAGTTTGAAATGCTGTTTCCATCGAGTGCATCTTCCCCGGCCACGCATGACGCGCACGCGTTACTTCGGTATGCACGCGAAGCCCGCGCAGCAGCGCAGACGTTGCGCCGGGCGATATACCGGTGTCCGCAGGGCGCGCGTCCGGCGACCATGCATCCCGGGGCGTTGTTTTCTTCACCGCACCGCCGTCGGCGGCCACCGACCATTGCAACTCTTCCGCCTCCAGGCGCAGCACCAGCGAGGCGCAGGTGCGCGCGAATGGTTCCTGTTCCAGCACCACCAGGACGGTGGGAGTGTTTTCTACCGTGCGCCGGAAGCGGAACCAGGAAGTGAGCGGAATGTGGCGCGCACTGGCCGCCGGGACGTCGCCCAGGTCCATCGCCACCACCCCGAAGCCTCCGGCCGCTAGCAGCAGGTCAGTGGCTCGTAACGCATCTGCTATGCTTTCGAGCGTATGGTTCTGGCTTCCTCGCGAGGATTCGTTTTTCCTACCTCCTGCTTCCTCCCTCCTGCTGCCTGACTTTCTCCTGCCCCCTGTCTTTCCACATCGCACCCACAGCAGTCTTTTCAACTCCACCCCGGCGGCCGCGGCGGAGTGAGGATCGAAGGCGTCGGTGGCGTCCACCAGGGCACAGACCTCGCCGCGGCCGGTGGCGGCAGCCAGCAGCGAGAGCAACAGGCTGGTGCGTCCCGAGGACGCCGGCCCGCAAATTTCCGTCAGCGCTCCGCGAGGCAGACCGGCAGTGAGGGCATCCACTTCAGCGACGCCGGTGGGGACGGTCTCCGGCGCAGGCCTCTGCGGTAGCAGGGCAGGCGGAAGCAGACGCGCGCCCAGACGGGCCCGGGACTCGATCTGCTCGCGAAGGGTGATGGCAGCGGCCATTAGATTCGCTTTTTGTTCGCTATAAAAAGATAGTTTGCCAAGCCCCAGGGCGCTTGTCAAGCCCATATTTTCATCAAAGTACCCAGTATTCAGTACTCAGTACCCAGCCCTAGCGAGCAACAGCCACGGAGAAAAACTGGGTACTGGGTACTAGGTACTGGGCACTGATTTCCCGAAAACCCGTGCAAATGTCGGCCATTCGTGATAAAAAGCCGTTCTCATATTTTTACCTTGGACGGGTCCGGAACCACCCCCAACGCGGAAGCCGTCTGCAAGACGATTCACCGACCTCTGTGGAGGAGCGTCATGCTCGAAACCCTGGATCTGAAGAAGCAATTGTCGAAGCCGGCCTACAGCAAGGCCATACGGGAGTTGCAGGAGAAGCTGCGCGGCCTGCAGTACGCCGCCCAGAAGGCGGAGCTGCCGGTGATCGTTTGCCTGGAGGGCTGGGACACGGCGGGCAAAGGGCAGATCATCAAGCGGCTCACCGAGAAGCTGGATCCGCGGCTGTTCCGGGTGCATCCGGGGAAGGCGCCCACGCCCCTGGAGCAGCGCTTTCACTTCCTGTGGCGCTATCAGGTGGAATTGCCCAACGACGGCGAGATGGCCTTGTTCGACCACTCCTGGTACGGCCGGGTGCTGGTGGAGCGCTGCGACAAGCTGTGTAAGAAAAAAGTGTGGCGCGAGGCCTACGAACAGATCAACCAGTTCGAGCGCTGGCTCACCGACGACGGCCAGGTGCTGGTGAAGTTCTGGTTGCACATTTCCAAGAAGGAACAGAAGAAGCGCTTCCAGGATGCCCAGGACGATCCGCTGCTGCGCTGGAAGATCAGCAAGGAGTACAAGCGGCACCACCAGCAGTACAACCGCTGGCTGGATGCGGTGGAAGAAATGCTGGCCAAGACCACCACCGCCAACGCTCCCTGGACGGTGGTGGAGGCCAACGATCAGCGCTGGGCACGGGTTCGCGTGTATGAAACCTTGGTGGCCCGCCTCGAGGAGGCGCTGGAGCGGCGCAAGCAACAGCCCACGGTGATCTCTCGGACTGCGGCTGCCAAGGCGGCCACCTCGAAGGAACGCGCCGACCGCGCCAGCCGCGACGCCGAGCGTGCCCGGGATGAGGAGAAGAAGTCAGCCGTCGAGCCGATTTCGGCGTGAGCAGAAGCAATAAGCAGTAAGCAGTAAGTACTAAGCAATAGGCAGTAAGCGCCGTAGGCGCGACGTAGAGTAGCCCAGCGCTTCAGCGCTGGGTTGACAAGCCGCGAGGAAGAGTCCCGTAGGGACGACGCTAAGAGCTAAGAGCTAAAAGCAAAGAGCTAAAAAGCCAGGAGCCAATCATGCTGGAAAAGCTGGAGATGAACCGCAAGCTCAACGAAAAGGTATACGACGAACAGGTGGGCAAGCTGCAGGTGCGCCTGCGCGAGATGCACTTCGAGCTGTTCAAGCGCCAGGTGCCGGTGCTGTGCATGTTCGAGGGCTGGGACGCGGCCGGCAAGGGCGGCGCCATCAAGCGGGTCACCGAGATCCTGGATCCGCGCGGCTTCACCGTCTCCGCCTACGCCGCCCCCCGCGGCGAGGATAAGACCCACCACTACCTGTGGCGCTTCCAGAAGAAGCTGCCGCGCGCCGGGCACGTCGTGGTCTTCGACCGCACCTACTACGGGCGCGTCCTGGTGGAGCGCGTGGAAGGCTTCTGCCATGAGGACGAGTGGCGCCGCGCCTACGCCGAGATCAACGAATTTGAAGCGCACCAGCACTCCTTCGGCATGGTCATCTGCAAGTTCTGGGTCCACATCACCAAGGAGGAACAGCTCCGCCGCTTCAAGAGCCGCGAGCTCGATCCCTACCGCTCCTACAAGCTCACCGATGAAGACTGGCGCAACCGCGCCAAGTGGGGCGAGTACTCCGAGGCCGTCGAGGACATGCTGCTGCACACCTCCACCTCCTACGCACCCTGGACCGCCGTCGAAGGCAACAACAAGTACTGGGCGCGCGTAAAGGTGCTGAAGACCATCGTGGAGGCGCTGGATAAGCGGCTGAACTGACGACGTGCATCTTGCCGGGAGCGGCGTGGGCGTCCCGCCCACGCCGCTTCCTTTTGCTATAATTTTTGAGTGCGCCGGTTGGTTTCTTACTGACCACTAGCCACTGACCACTGCCCACTGTTTCTACGGCGCTATCGTCTAGGGGTTAGGACGGAAGATTCTCAATCTTCAAACCCGGGTTCGATTCCCGGTAGCGCTACCAACTGAGTTTTTTCAAGCTCTTCCTGTTGTAAGTCACTGAACATCAAACAGGTTCGCTCGGTTCGATACACTCCGTCCTCGTACTGAACGCCTTCCGGGAACAAGACCTGCTGGAACCGCTGTTTCTGGTCTAGCTTCATCTCCTGCCAGACCCGCGCAGCATCAAGAAAGATGTTCTCCGCAAAGTTGATAACCGCGTCTATGTCGAGTTCCATGCTCTGGGCTTCACGGTGTTCGATTTCAGCCAACGCAAGTTCGCCTTCAAGCGCCGCCTTCATTGCAAGGTAGTCTTCTCGCGGCAGCGTTTGGTGATAGACGAAAGCCTCGTTGAGCTTCGTCTTCCGTTCGCGCAGGTCTGCAATTTTTCCTTCCAGACCGGCGAGCCGCTGGTGCGCGTCAGCCTGCTTCTTATTCCAAACGTCCATCACGATTGCCCTATACAACCGTAGGTACTCTGCTCTTGGCTGAAGCTGAGTTAGGAAGGCCACAAACCGAGCTTCAAGCACCTGCTTCTTGATGTTCTTGCTTTTCGCAGGGCAGTGACGATTCTGGCACCGATAGAAGGCGTACTTGCGACCGGCGCGGCCTGTATTCCAACTCCCCGTCAGCGGCCTGCCGCAAGCTCCGCAGCGCACAAAATGACGCAGGGGGAAGTCCTGGTGATTCCGCTGGCGCGGTGTCACAGTGACCTTCCTCCCAGACAGGATGGCTTGAACTCTGTCAAACGTTTCCCGGCTTATGATTGCTTCAAAACTGGCGGTCTGCTCTTGATGCCAATCCTTAACCTTCTTCCCCTGCACTTGCAGGATACCGGCGTAGAACGGATTCTTTAGTGTTCTGTCAAGAGTCTGTATCGAAACGGCCTTGCGGTCGCGTGCCCGCAGCCCCATGCCATTTACTCGCCTAAGCACTTCTTGCTTGGTGTGCAGACCTGTGGCGAACATCTCAAATGCTGTCTTGATTAACGGCGCACGCTCTGGGTCAGGTATGACCGTCCTTTGCTCATTTGCGTCAATCACGTTGCAGTAGCCAAGCGGGGTCTTGAAAGGCCATCCGCCCTTGTCAACTTTGTTTTTCATGCCAGCCACGGTGCGGCGTGCCCGTTGCCTGTTCTCGTACTGACTAACACCGGAGATGATGTGCTCCATAAACTCGCCTTCTGGTGTGTCGTCTATCGGCTCAGTAACAGAGCGTAGGGTTACGCCATAGCTTAGGAGAAGAACTCGAAGCGTCTTGTGGTCGAGGGTTTCCCTCGAAAAGCGGTTGAGGGCATAGACCACCATGACCTGCACTTTGCCTTTGTTCTTGCGACAATATTCAAGAAGCCTCTGTAGCTCAGTCCGGTCGAGCGTGGTTGCGGATTCGCCCTCTTCCATGAAGACTTCGGCCACTTCGTAACCCTGCTGTTTGCAGTAATCGAGGCACGCCTTCCGCTGCGTTGGGAGACTGTCGCCATGTCTTACCTGCCGGCAAGGGCTTTTCTTCGTTTGCCCAACGCCGGTCTATGAGCGAATACGCGCACGGCTAGGCGGAGAGATGCGGGCCTATGCCCTTCAGCCGGGTGCCCTGACTTTCAGGTGGTATAACATCGGCGGCGACGCCCCCGCTGGCCAGATTCGGCAGCTTTTGAACGAAGGCCAGTACACCACAACAGTAGACCAAGTCGCACTTGCTTTTACAGCGCCCGCCAATCTGCCGCCCGGTGGCGTCTACCAGCAAGCAATCGAGGCCGAGTTGGCTGCGGTACGGCGGCGAAAATGACAGACATTTTCAGTAGGGCTAAGCGCAGCGCGATAATGTCGCGCATCAGAAGCACCGGCACTTCGCCAGAGGTCGGACTCTTTGCCTTAGTTCGCGACACGCTGGGGCATCGCTGGCGCGTCCTTCGGAATGTCCGCAGCCTGCCCGGTCAGCCTGATGTCTTCATCCCTGAGCTTCGCCTCGTTATTTTTGCAGACGGGTGCTTTTATCACGGATGTCCCATTCACGGACATACCCCCAAGTCCAACCCCAAGTATTGGCGACCTAAGCTCAGAAGAAACAAGACACGCGATGGTGCTAATCGCAGGGCACTTCGTAGAATGGGCATAGGAGTTTGGCGGTTCTGGGAACATGACTTGAAGGGCACGAAGCTCAAACGCACACGCAAGACTCTGACAAGCCGATTGCAGGCAAGGCTCTTACTGCACACTGTGCAGAGGAGGAAACCAGTAGACAAGGTTCCATCCTCAAGAAAACTTGCGTGACACTTACGCCGAAGGGCAAAGTACTGCTGCGCCCTACCATGACACGCGAGAGACCCTGTTCCATACAACGTTGGTAGTATCCACGGTGTCAACAAGTTCTTGCAGAGCCGTGGCTTAGAGCGTCAGAAGCGGTGCAAACGGTGGATTGGCGGAGCAGCGACAGTTGGCTTAGCCAGTTCAAGACCTGATTCCATCTCGCCGTCACGTGGGCTACCAGCTCCCGCCCGCTGACCGACTCGATCCAACGACTTTCTCGGGCAGCCAGCAGAGTGGTCACGTCGCTTCCGGCTCGTTTTTACAGGCTGCCGCAGGGTCGTCTTGAAGCTCTTCTTGTCGATTCGATCCTGGATTAGCTTTCGTTTCAGAACCTCCTCCGCTATCCTAGCCTGCCGAAGCTGCACTCCATCGAGGGGAAGGTCATGAAACGGGCTGGAGCGGTGCTGCTCTTCATCATTCTTATGGTGCTGGTGCGGACGGCCGACGCCCGAGACGCCGGGCAGGCCGGCCGGGTGACGGAAGTCCGCGTGCTTCCCCACGGAGTCGAGCTGGCCTCCGGAAGTGCGCGGGTGCGCGTGGTTGCGGTCGGCGAATCGGTCATCCGTGTGCGGCTGGCTCCCGAAGGCGTTTTTCCCAAGGAGCAATCGTGGGCGGTGCTGCCGGAGGCGCTGCGGTCAGATCTGCACGTGAAGGTCACACAGTCGACAGATGCCGTGGAGTTCGGAACCAGCCGGGTGTTAGTGCGGGTGATGCGATCGCCACTGCGAGTCGTGTTCCTTGATCCAGCGGGCGCGGTCGTTCTGGAAGACGCGCCCGGTCGTCCGATGACCTGGGGACCGTGGGGCTTTCGGGTGTGGAAGGCCATGCCGGAGGACGAACACTACTTCGGACTGGGGGAGAAGGCGGGCGCACTCGACCACCGCAACCAGGCGTTCACCATGTGGAACACGGACACCTTCGGCTGGCAGGAATCCACCGATCCTCTTTATAAGAGCATTCCGTTCTTTTTGGGGCTGCGGCGGGGGAGGGCCTACGGCCTGTTTCTGGACAACACCTGGCGGTCGAGCTTCGAGTTCGGCAAAGAGTCACGGGACGCGTACTCCTTCGGAGCCGATGGTGGCGAGCTGGACTACTACTTCTTTTATGGACCGCATCCGAAACGGGTGGTGGAGGAATTCACCGCACTGACCGGGCGCATGCCCCTGCCGCCGCGGTGGGCGCTCGGCTATCAGCAATGCCGGTACAGCTATTACCCGGAGGCGCGAGTGAGGGAGATCGCGCGCATCTTCCGGGAAAAGCAAATCCCGGCGGACGTCATCTATCTGGACATCGACTACCAGGACGGCAACCGGCCGTTCACCATCGACCGCCAGAAGTTTCCCAACTTCGAAGGCATGATCGGCGATCTGGGCGCGCAGGGGTTCAAGGTGATTGTCATCACCGATCTGCACCTGAAGAAGGAAGCGGGCTACGCGCCCTACAACCAGGGCCACGCGGGCGACCACTTCGTGAAGAATCCCGACGGCTCGGAGTACGTGGGCGTGGTGTGGCCGGGCCCGAGCGTGTTTCCGGATTTCACTCTGTCGCGGAGCCGGGAGTGGTGGGGAACCCTCTACAAGGACTTCGTGGGGATGGGCGTGCGGGGGTTCTGGAACGACATGAACGAGCCGGCAATTTTCGAGCGCGACGACAAGACCATGCCGCTGGAGACACGGCATCGCATGGACGACGGCAGCGTCCTCGACCATCGCGCGGTGCACAACGTCTTCGGGATGCTGAATGCGCGCGCGACCTATGAAGGACTGCTGCGGCTGCGCCCGGACGAGCGCCCGTTCGTGCTGACGCGCGCGGCCTATGCCGGGGCGTGGCGCTATGCGGCCACCTGGACGGGAGACAACAGCAGCTCGTGGAATCACTTCCGTCTGACTGTGCCTACGCTGCTGGGACTGGGCGTTTCCGGATACGCGCTGGTAGGCAACGATGTGGGCGGATTCTGGGGAAGTCCGGAGCCCGACCTGCTGACCCGCTGGATCGAGCTGGGCGTGTTCACGCCCATCTTCCGCAACCACACCATGAAGGGAAGCCGCGATCAGGAGCCCTGGGTGCACGGGCCCGAGCATGAGGCCATCCGGCGGCGGTACATCGAGCTGCGTTACCGCCTGCTCCCTTACGTGTACACCGTAACCGAAGAAGCGTCGCGCACCGGCGTGCCCATCATGCGGCCGCTCTTCCTGGAGTATCCGGAAGAAGAGGACTTCTACAAAACGAATGACTACGCCTACCAGTTCCTCTTCGGACGCGACCTGCTGGTGGCACCCAAGGCTTACGAATTCCTGGACACCTACGACGTGAAGCTGCCCGCCGGCGACTGGTTTGATTACTGGACGGGACAGCGCGTCGCGGGAGGCAAGGTGGCACAGGTGACTCCGCCGCTGGACACTCTGCCCGTGTACGTGCGCGCGGGGGCGATCCTGCCGCAGCAGCCGGTGGTGCAGCACACTGACCAAGTGCCCGATGGGCCACTGGAGGTGCGCGTCTATCCGGGTCAGGATTGCGGCGGGTCGTTGTACCTGGACGATGGAGCAACGTTCGCCTACCAGCGCGGAGACTACCTGCGAGTGAGTTACACCTGCGCGGTCGTCCTGAACGGCGTGCAGTTGCGACTGGCTCCGGAGGGCCGATACGCGCCGTGGTGGAAGCAGATCGAGATCCAGGTCTATGGCAGCCCGCGAGCACCGCGGGAAGTTCTTCTGGGTGGGAAGCCGATCACTGGATGGAAGCACGATGCGCACAGCGAGCGCGTGACCATGGTCATAGCGGAGACCGGGGGCCCCCAGGAGGTGGAAGTCAAGTTCTAGCGTTCCGGCTCCGCATGGGGGTTACACTAGGCATTCGAGTGCCTGCCATCGAAGTCGCCCGGAGGTGAATATGCGCGTTTCCCATCTACCGACGAGCCTCGTACTCCTGTTCCTCGCGACTCTGGCATGGAGCCAGGCGGAGCCCGCGAGGAAAACCGAAGAGCCGAGCGAGGACCATCAGGCCTCCATCCACGGCATCCGCATCGGCATGACCACGCCCGAGGTGCTGGAGCGGCTGGGCGGACGCATGCCCGACCAGCGCAAGGATGAGAAGGACGAAATCATCGCCTACTGGAAGCTGGAAAGCGGCAACGTCTTGCAGGTGAACTTCCGCCAGGAGAACTATGTTTCGCACGTCGCGCTGCAGTTCAAGCCTCCGCGGCCGACTAATGACTTCTGGCTCGCGCCCCTGAAGAGCGCTGGCAACACCTCAGGGTTGAGCGCACGCGATCCGCGCCTGCGGGTGGATTACCAGGCCAGCGAGACCACGGACAAGGAGCGCACCGCTTGGGTGCGCGAGGAGAAGTCGCCCCAGGGCTACCGCATCGAAGTCAGCTTTCTTTCTGCGCACAAGAAGCGACTGGGCGAGCGCTTCGAAAGCGAGATTGACTTCAAGTACGTTTCCGTGAACCGCAACGACCTGAAGAAGTTCGACCAGGCCATGACCGGGAAGAAGTAGGAATGAGGTTCCTCATGCACGTCAAGATTATTCCCGTCCTGCTGCTTTTGCCGGTGCTCTGCTGGGCGCAGTCGGAGCCGGTAACGAAGACCGCGGAGCCGAACGAAGACCATCAGGCTTCCATTCACGGCATCCGCATCGGCATGACCACGCCCGAGGTGCTGGAACGGCTGGGCGGGCGCATGCCCGACCAGCGCAAGGACGAGAAGGACGAGATCATCGTCTTCTGGAAGCTGGAAGGCGGCAACGTCCTGCAGGTGAACTTCCGCAAGGAAAATTACGTTTCCCACATCGCCCTGCGGTTTACCCCGCCCCGGCCGACCAATGATTTCTGGCTGCTCAAGCTGAAGGATTCGGCCTATGGGGAGAGCATTAGTTCTACCCGTGCAGGGGCGCTTGCGGAAGTGGCACCGTCGGTTCCGGGTACGCTTCCCTCCGGCCCGGGAACCATCGTCCGCATGGACGACCGCGACAAGGCGCCCGATCTTTCCACCGGCACTGGTTCCACGGCGGTCACGGCCCGCGACCCCCGCTGGCGGTTGGATTACAAGGTCAGCGAGACCGAGGACCGGGAACGCACCGTCTGGGTGCGCGAACAAGACGCCGAGGGCGGGTTCCGCATCGAAATCCGCTTTCTTTCCGCCCACAAGAAGCGCCTGGGAGACCGCTACCAGGAAGAGGTCGAGTTCAAGTACGTTTCCGTGAACCGTAACGACCTGAAGAAGTTCGACCAGGCCATGACCGGCAAGAAGTAGCGCGTCGGCTCCCCGTAATATTTTTGCCCTACCCCTTGACACAAGTCCCCTGCGGAGAATAACTTGTCGGCACTACCCGTCCGCTCGGTTTACGTCCGGAAGGGTGGTTCGCAAGGGGGCTTGACCAGTTCAACAAAGGAAAATAGGGAAAGGATGACCGCCATGAAACGTATGCCGGGTAAGTTCCTCGCCTGTCTGCTGCTGACACTACTCATCACGTGCAGCGCGCTGGTTTGGGCGCAGAGTGACCGCGCCTCCATTGTAGGGCGGGTCAGCGATCCCACCGGGGCGGTGATTTCAGGCGCGGTCGTCAAGGTGACCAACGAGGCCACGGGCGCCGGCTTCGACACCACCAGCGACGACGGCGGCCGCTTCGTCACTCCCAACATCCTCAAGCCCGGCAACTACAAGGTCGAGGTCTCGCGCGACGGCTTCAAGACCAAGGTCACTTCCGGCGTCCTGCTCCAGATCGGAGACGTGCAGGAAGTCAACGTCACGCTGGAAGTAGGCGCCGCCGGCGAAACCATTACCGTCACCAGCGAAGCGCCCCAGCTCGAAACCGAAACCAGCAACCGCGGCGACGTCATTACCGGACGGCAAGTCACCGAGCTGCCCCTGCGCGACCGCAACTTCACCAACCTGGCCACCCTGACTCCCGGCGTCTCTCGTGCCTTGACCGGCATCCTCACTGACGCGCAGTACTTCAACCAGGGCGATGCCAACGCGGGCAACGTTCCCGGCGGCAGCAACGAGCGAGGATCCACGGAGAGCGCGCGCTTCAGCCGTTCCGGCGGCGCTTCCATCTCCGCCAACGGCCTGCGAGCCACCAATAACAACTTCTCGCTCGACGGCGTGGACAACAACGAGCCCCAGTTCGGCACCATCGGCGTGTTCCCCAACCCCGACGCCATCGCTGAGTTCAAAGTGGAAACCAGCGTGGGCAAGGCGGAAAGCGGCCGCGGCGGCGCCAGCATCAGCACCACCATTCTGTCCGGCACCAACAGCTTCCACGGTTCGGTGTACTACTACGGACAGAACGAAGCCCTCAACGCCACCCATCCGCAGCTCAAACGCGACCGGGTGGACCTCATCGCCGGCGGCCAGACGCCCGCGCAGGCCGAAGCCAATCGCCCCAAGTCCACCATTCGCGTCCATGAATTCGGTTTCACCTTTGGCGGTCCCCTCATCAAGAATCGGACCTTCTTCTTCGGGGACTACCTGGGCCAGCGCAACAGTATTCCCAATGCCTTCCGCACCGTGGTGCCCACCGCCGCTTCGCGCATGGGCGACTTCACCGGTTTTGCAACGGTGAGGAATCCGTTCACAGGCATCGCGTTCCCCGGGAACATTATTCCCGGCTTTGCCGGCCTGCCTGCTTGCGACCCAGTTGTTCCCCCGGCTGCTTTGTGTAGGAGTCTACCGGGTACCGCCCTGCTCGACGCGTATCCCTTGCCCACGTTGAACGTGGTCGGCCCGAACCAGGGCAGCGAGAACTTCTTTGGCAACCGTGCCAACACCGAAACCATTGATTCCTTTAACGTCAAGATTGATCACCGGTTCACCGACAAGAACAACCTGAGCGGCCGTTATCACCGCAGCAACCAGAGCCGCGCGCGAGCCAACTTCTTTCCCAACCTTCCCACCGCGGGCTTCGGCGCCGGCGACGAAGTGGGCAATACCCGCCAGGTTTCCATCAGTGATACCCATGCCTTCCGTCCCACCATCCTCAACGAGGCCAAGTTCGGCTGGACGCAGATTGAAATCGGCATCTTCAACTGCGGCGTGGGCGGCGCCTGCGGCGTCAGCGAAACCTTCTGCGACGATATCGGCATCCCCAACTGCAACAGCGGCACCCTGCCCACCAGTGGCGGCATCCTCACCGGGGGCTTTGGCAACGGGTTCTTTGAGTTCACCGGCGACGGCGGCCTGTTCCTGGTGAAGTCCAACAACTTCTACGTGGCCGACAGCCTCACCATCATTTCCGGCAAGCACACGTGGAAGGCGGGATTCGAGCTCCGACCACGCCGCCTCGACACGATCGATGGCGGGAGGTCAGGCGGCCTGAAGGGGAACTTGGCGTACGGCGACACGGACACAGGAAACGCCCAGGCGAACATCCTGCTGGGGATTCCGTCGATTCAAGCCTTCCGTGGCACCATCGCCCCGGACGCCAACGGCGAGATCAGCCCCTTCCGGCTGAAGGCCAACGAGTGGTCGTTCTACGTGCAGGACGACTGGAAGGTCACCTCCAACCTGACCCTGAACCTGGGCGTCCGCTATGACATTTATCCGGGCTTCAGCGAGCGGGACGGCCGCCTGGCCAACTTCGACATTGCCACCGGCTCCGTTATCCAGGCCGGCGGCAGTGGCAACAGCCTGATTGACACCGACCACAGCAACTTTGGGCCGCGTGTGGGCTTCGCCTACAGCTTCGGCGATGAGCGCCAGTTTGTTGTGCGCGGCGGCTACGGCCTTTTCTATACCCAGGACGGCGTGGACTACCCGCCGCTGGTCCGCAACCCGCCCTTCACCAGCTCCATCGCCTTCGACCCCTTTGCCGGCGGCGGGGTCGCCAACACCATGTTCAGCCTCACGACGGGGCCGCCGGTGGTGCCCATCGTGGATCCGCCGATCATCCGCTCCAACGTTCCTCTGTTCAGCCAGCAGCGCGAGCAGAAGACGGGCACCATCCATGAGTGGAACCTAACCCTCCAGTGGCAGTTCGCCCGCGATTGGCTGTTTGACCTCGGCTATGTAGGGACGCGCGGAAGGAACTTGCTCGCCACTCGTGAACTGGGCGACCGGGGCAACGGGCTGGGACTGGCTCCTACGGTGGACCCAGCGCTCTGTGGCGGCGGCGCCCCCCCACCCTGCTTCATTGACAGTGTTACCGCCTATGAGAACCGTACCGGCAGCAACTACGACGCGCTGCAAGCCAAACTGGCGAAGCGCTTCTCCAAGGGCGTCCAGGCCCTGGTTTCCTACACCTGGGGCCACGGCATTGATGATTCCGCGGGCGTCTACACTGCACCCGGCGACCAGCGTGGGGGCAACTTCGGCCCCATCAACCCGTTTGACCACAGCCGCGACCGCGGCAGTTCCTCCCTCGACCATCGCCACCTCTTCGTTACCAACGCCATCTGGGACCTGCCCATTGGCCGCGGCAAGGCGGTGGGCGGCGACGTAAGCTCGGGCTGGGACAGGGTGATTGGCGGATGGCAGGCCAACGTGATTTTGAGCGGCCAGACCGGACAGCACTTCAGCGTGGGCGCCAACGGCGCCAGCGGCGACACCGTCTCCTCGCTCATTGGAGATCCGTTTGCCAATCTCCAGCCGGGCCGTTACCTCAATCAGGCTGCCTTCACCTCGGCCTTCCCGGGCAATCCGGGAGTCACCTGTGTGGCGCGTCCGGCGGGCCTTTCACCCGGGCAGATCTGTTTCGGCAACACGGGGCGTAACCAGTTCACCGGCCCCGGGTTCTTCCGGACTGACTTCTCCTTGTTCAAGAACACCAGGCTCACCGAGAGTGTTACCACCCAGTTCGGCTTGGAGTTCTTTAATCTCTTCAATCACGACAACCGGGTGATCCCGCAGAACTTCTCCAACAACGGCGACTTCGGGCTGTTCCGCAACTCCCTGTCCCCGCGGACCATGCAGTACCGCATCAAGGTCATCTTCTGACGCGGAGTAGTACCCAGCCTCAGGGGCGGCTTCGGCCGCCCCTAGTTTTTTTTGCTCGCCATGCGCAGTCACCCGGGGGCGCTTCCCGCATTGATACAATGAGCCACTTATGGGTTTCTCCCGCAGGTCTTGCCCGGGTGCCTGCCTCTTGCTGCTGCTCCTGGCAGGATTCGTTCCCGCTCACGCGATCCAGGAGCCCGAGAAGCCCCACCGCCAGCGCTTCTCCGGCCGCCAGATTCAGGACGCGCTTTCGGAAAGCGAGCACAATGCCCGCCTGCAGACAGACCCCCAGAACCAGGATGCCCTGCGGGAGCGCGGGTTGGCGCGCCTCAGGCTGGGCCGCCGGGAGGAGGCCCTGGCCGACCTGACTCAGGCCGCGTCCCTGCCCGCCGCTTCCGCCGACTCCGCCGCTGCCCTTGCCTACGCCTACCTCTCCCTCGACCGGCTGCCGGAAGCGACCCAGGCCGCCCGCGGCGCGCTGGTCAAGGATCCCACGCATGCGGGCGCGCACTTCTACCTGGGCCGGATCCTGAAGGCAAGGGGCGAAACCCGGGAAGCGATCACGCATCTGGAGAAAGCGGCAGAGCGCAATCCCGAAGACGTGGACGTCCAGTTCGAGCTTTTTGCCGCCTACCGGCTGGTGACCGATGTGGACCAGTCGGCCCGCCAGTTGTCTCTGCTGCGCATGCTGCTGCCGCAGAACCACCCCGGCATCCTGTACGCAGAAGGGCTCCTGCAGGCGGACCTGGGGAATCTGGAAATTGCCGTGATACGCTTTCGCCGCGCCCTGGACATCAATCCCAGACTGGACACCGTGCGCCAGGATTTGGGAGTGGCCCTGACGCACGCGGGTCGCTGGCCGGAAGCGCTCGAGGTGCTGGCGCCGCTGACGCAGTCGCAGCCGCGGTCGTTTGCAGCCGCCTACTTCCACGCACTGGCGTTGCAGAACTCTCAGCGCGGCGCCGACGCCGAGGCCGAGGCTCGCCGTGCCCTGGCGCTGCGTCCGGGTTCGGCCGACGCGCATGCGCTGCTGGGCATCATCCTGGCGGGGAAGGGAGCGCACAACGATGCGCTCGAAGTACTCACCCGTGCCGCCCATCTCGATCCCAAGAATTTTGACGCACAGTTCTATCTGGGGCGCGCGCGCTATGCGCTGCGTGACCTGCCGGGATCCCGCGATGCCTTCCGTGTCGCGCTCGAAGTCCGTCCCGACGACGTCGAGGCCCGCTTCTTCCTGGCCACGGTGCTCGAAGCTGCGGGCGAGAAGGACCCGGCCCTGGCCGAGTATCGCGAGCTGATCGCTCGCCGCCCCCAGGACGCCCGCGGTTACATCGGGCTGGGCGCGGTGCTGGCCAAGTACGGGCAGGTGGAAGAAGCGCTGGCGCAGCTTCAGCGCGCGCGCGAGATCGCTCCGCAGGACTTCGAGGCCGCACTCGCTTTCGGCCGCTTGCTGGTGAAGGAAGGCCGGATTGAGGAGGGCGTTCTCCGCCTGCAGGAAGCAGTGGCTCTCGCACCGAACAGCGCCGAGGCGCACTACCAGTTGGGGCTGGGGCTGCAGCGGGCGGGACGCTCCGACGATGCCCGCCGCGAGTTCGCTGCCGTGGACCGCCTGAACCGCGAGCGCCGCAGCGCCTCGAGCGGCATGGGGCAGCCGGCTACGGAGGAAAAGAAGCCGTGAGTCCGAGGTTCGTTCATGTGCCATTCCGAGCGAGCGCGACCGACCCGTGTGGAAGCGGGCGACCTCGCCCGCGTGCGCGAAGGATCTTGCGGGCGAGGTCGCCCGCTTCCACACGGTACATGGGCCTCGCTCGGAATAGCAGAGTGCGGCTGTTCGCGGTAATCCTGGCGCTCGCGCTTCCGCTTCTCGCCCAGCAGCCTCCGGTGCCTCAGCAGCCGGCCCAGCCTGCGGCGCCGCGCGGCGCACCCGTCGCCGGAGAAAAGGCGGCGCTGGAGCAGGCCGCTGCCCTGATGGACCAGGGCCGGTTTCCCGAGGCGGAACAAGCCGTGCGCCTCGCGCTCCGGAAGTTGCCTGCGTCCGCCAGCCTGCATAACGTGCTGGGCGTCATCCACGATCAACAAGGGAAGTCTGCGGAAGCCGAAGCCGATTACCGCGCGGCGCTGCGCCTGGCGCCCGGTCTGGTCAGCGCACGTAATAATCTGGGGAACCTGCTGGCTCGGCTGGGTCGGAATGCGGAGGCGCGCGCGGAGTTCAAACGCGTCCTCAAGGCCGACCCTGGGCACGCCCAGGCGCACTACAATCTGGCCAGCCTGCTTGCAGGCCAGCAGGAATACGCAGAGGCCGCTCGCCACTTTGCCGCTGCCCTCAAGCTCAGCCCGCAGCCCGACCCGCGAGTGTCGCTGGCGTACATCAGCGCCGCCCTGCGCGCGCAGCAGACTCAAGAAGCTCTGCAGGCGGCAGAGAAATTGGCGCGAGCGTTTCCCAGCGACGAGCGCGTGCTGTTCAACCTGGCCGTGGCCCTCGCCGAGGGCGCCCATTACGAACCTGCGGCGCGCTTGTTTTCTGAAGTCAGCCGGCTGCGCCCGGGAACTCCGGAAGTGCTGTACAACCTGGGTGTCGCTTACTACAACCTCAAGCAGTTCGACCCGGCCTCGCAGGCGCTGGCAGAGGCTGCCGACCTTGATCCCAAGCCGGCGGAGCCGCACTTTCGCCTGGCGCTGATCGCTTCCGAACGCAGCGATCGAGAAAACGCGCTGCTGGAGTTCAAGCACGCCGTGGAGCGCGCTCCCGATCGCGCCCAGTACCACTATCTGCAGGGGCGCGAGTACTTCCAGGCGGGTTACTGGGAGGGCGCCGTAGGTGCCTACCAGCGCGCCACCGAACTCGACCCCCGCCAGCCCTTGTACTTTCTCAGCCTGGGGAATGCTCAGTTTCACGCCGCCAGCTACACCCAGGCCACGGCCGCGTTTCAGCAGGCCGCTGCGCTCGATCCTAATCTTCCCGAGATCCATTTCCTCATCGGCTACAACCTGCGCGCACAGGGCAAGTTCGATGAGGCGCGCGCCAGCTTCGAGCGTCACCTGAAGGTCGCGCCCGGCCATCAGGAAGCGCATGCCAACCTGGGCTACATTGCGGTGGAGCACGGGCGCTTCGCGGAGGCTGAGGAGCATTTGAAGAGAGTGCTTGCCGCGGATCCCGGCCATGTGGCCAGCACCTTCGATCTGGGACGCGCTCGCGCCAAGCAGCGGGACTACGCGGGCGCCATCGAGTTTTTCGAGCGCGCTCTTAGGCTCAGTCCTGACCTCACCCAGGCCTATTACCAGCTTTTTCTGATGTATTCGCGCAACCAGCAGAAGGAAAAGGCGGAGAAGGCGCTGGCCGAATTCAAGCGTCTGGAAGAGCTGGACAAGCAGATCAAGAGCGCGCAAATGCGCCTGGACAAGACGCGCAAGCTGCGCCTCTCCGGCGCCAAGGCCGAGGACCTGGCGCAGCCCCAGGGCGGCGGCCAGCCCTCGGCGCCACCGCCTCCAGGAGGAAATTGACGAATGCGCCTGCTCCGGCTTCTTGCTTTCCTGCTTCTGGCTTCCAGCTCCACCCTGGCCTCGCCACCCACCGTGCGCAAGGTGGAGCCGCCCAATTGGTGGATCGGGTTGCGCGATCCCATGCTGCTGATCATGGGCGAAAACTTGTCGCCAGCCACCGTGCGCACCAGCTATCCCGGCGTCGGCGTCGCGCGCAGCGAGCCTTCCGCCGACGGGCGCTATCTTTTTGTTTGGCTGAAGATTCGGAAGACGACGAAGCCGGGAACGGTGGCGCTCCACATCCAGTCGCCCGAGGGTTCTACTCAAGCGGAACTGCCCCTGGCTCGCCGCCGCTCGGCCGCCGACGCCGAAGTGTTTCAGGGGCTGAGCACCGGCGACGTCATCTACCTGATCATGCCCGACCGTTTTGCGGACGGCGATCCTGCCAACAACCAGCCGCCGCAGTCGCCGGGAACCTACGATCGCAGCCTGCCGCGCGGCTATCACGGCGGGGACCTGCGCGGCATCCGCGACCGGCTGCCGTATCTGCGCGAGCTGGGCGTCACCGCGCTCTGGCTTAATCCCGTTTACGACAACGATAACCGCTCGCCCAGCGACTATCACGGCTACGGTGCGGTGGACTACTACGCCGTGGACGAGCACCTGGGATCGCTCGCCGAGTTCGAAGAGCTGGTGAAGTCGGCGCACCAGCACCGCATCAAGATTTTTCTGGACAACGTTCCCAACCACTGCGGGCCCCGCCATCCCTGGACGGAAGCGCCGCCGCAGCCGGACTGGTTTCACGGAACCGTCGCCCAACACTTGGCCGCGCGCTCGCCGTTTGATCCGCTCACCGATCCCCACTCCGTCCCCCGCCAGTGGCGCGACGTGGTGGAGGGCTGGTTTGCCAACGTCCTCCCCGACCTGAACCAGGAGAACCCGGACGTGACCGAGTACCTGGTGATGAACACCCTGTGGTGGGTGGAGCAGAGCGGCCTCGACGGCTTCCGCCTGGACACCTTTCCCTACGTCTCGCGCCGCTTCTGGTCCGAATGGCACCATGAGCTGTGGGATGCCTACCCCCGCCTGAGCACCATCGGCGAAGTGTTCCACGGCGACGTCACTGTGACTTCGTATTTTGCCGGCGGAGAAGCGCGCGGGGACGGCGTGGACTCCGGAGTCACCACCGTTTTCGACTTCCCGCTCTACTTCGCCTTGCGCAACGTGGTGCTGCGCGGCGCGCCCGCCACGGAGATTGCGCAGGTGCTGCAGCGCGACTGGCTCTACCCGCGGCCCGAACTCCTGGTCACGTTTCTGGGCAACCACGACGTGAAGCGCTTCGCCGGCGAACCCGGCAGTTCGCCGGAAAAACTTCGCCTGGCGTTTTCGCTGCTGCTCACCTTGCGGGGTGTCCCTCAGCTCTACACCGGAGACGAGATTGGCATGCCCGGAGGCGACGACCCCGACAACCGCCGCGACTTTCCCGGGGGATTTCCCGGCGACCCGCGCAACGCCTTCACCGCCCAGGGCCGGACGGCGGAGGAGCAGGAGATCTTCTCGCACGTGCAGGCGCTGCTCCGCCTGCGCCGCGAACATCTGGCGCTGGGCAGCGGCCTGCAGCGGCACCTATTTGCCGACCCGACCGCTTACGTTTTTCTGCGGCAAACGACAGACGAGACTCTGCTGGTCGCCTTCAACAATTCCGACATGCCCCGGCGGCTGACTGTGGAGCTCGCTGACACGCCCATCCAGAACGCCCAGTCCCTGGAGCCGCTGTTCTCCGCGCGCACGGCGCAGGTGGACTCCGGCCAAGCGCAACTGGAAGTTCCGGCGCGCACCGTCGCCATCTACGAGGTGCGATGAGCCCGCGCCGCCGATTCGAGCCGGGCTGCTGGTTGCGCTCGCGTGCGCGCTTCTAGTGCCAGCAGGAGGCACACGCCCTGGAGCCGCGAAACAGGTTTGAAATTCACGCGCGATGAGATAGAGTTCCGACTCCTTTCCGTCGCATCCCGCAGTGCAGGAGAAACGGATGGTACAGGCTGCTGGCACTCAACTGACGCACCGTGCTCTGGAGACCCTGGATCTGATCATCATCGGGGTGTACTTCCTCCTCGTTTTCTCCATCGGTTTCTATTTTGCGCGCAAGGAGAAGACGTCGGCCGAGTACTTTCTGGCCGGCCGCAATGTGGGCTGGTTCGCCATCGGCGCCTCGCTGTTTGTTTCCAATATCTCCACCGAGCACTTCATCGGCCTGGCGGGATCGGGCGCGACCTCCGGTCTGGCAGTCGGCCACTTCGAATGGCTGGCGTGCCTGATTGTGCTCATCCTGGGCTGGGTGTTCGTGCCCTTCTACCTGCGCTCCAACGTGTTCACCATGCCGGAGTTCCTGGAGCGGCGGTTCAACCGCTCCTGCGCCATCTATCTGGCCAGCATCTCCATCATTGCCTATGTGTTCACCAAGATCTCCGTACACCTCTACGCCGCGGCCGTGGTGCTGGAACGGGTGGTGGGCTGGAGCCCGCTGACGACCTCCATTATCCTGGTGGTGCTGACCGGGATCTACACCATCGCGGGCGGACTTTCGGCGGTGATCTACACGGAAGTGATGCAGACGTTGATCCTGATCGCCGGTGCCGTGGCCCTGACCGTGATCGGGCTGGACCGGGTCGGCGGATTCGAAGGACTGCGGGCAGCACTCCCACCCGACTACTTCCACATGATGAAGCCGGCGAGCGACCCGGAGTTCCCCTGGACCGGGATCTTCATTGGCGCACCCATCCTCGGCATCTGGTACTGGTGCACGGACCAGGTCATCGTGCAGCGCGTGCTCTCGGCCAAAGACGAGGGGCATGCACGCGGCGGCTGCATCATGGCGGGCTACCTGAAGATCCTGCCGGTGTTCATGCTGGTGCTCCCCGGACTGATCGCGCTGGCGCTCTATCCCAGCGCCTTCCACATGGTGGACGGGCGGGTGACGAACGGCGATGTCGCTTATCCTACGCTGATAATCAGCTTGCTCCCGACGGGCCTGGTCGGGCTGATGATCGCGGCATTGCTGGCGGCACTCATGGGCTCGATGGCGTCGGTCTTCAACTCGGCGTCGACGCTGGTGACCCTGGATTTCTACAAGAAGCTGCGGCCCCAGGCCGACGAGCGGCGACTGGTGTTGATCGGGAGGATCGCCACCGCGGTGATGGTGTTCCTGGGAATCCTCTGGGTACCCTTCATCAACCTGCTGAGCGCGCAGCTGTTCATCTATCTGCAGAGCGTGCAGGCGTATGTGAGCCCGCCCATCGCGGCGTGCTTCCTGCTCGGGATCCTGTGGCCGCGCTTGAACGGCACCGGCGCCATCAGCTCGCTGCTGACCGGATTCGTCCTGGGCAGCATACGCTTCGTGATGGAGGTGCTGGACAAGACCCGGCATTACGACTCCACCGCCATACGGTGGTTGGTGGACATGAACTTTCTGCACTACGCCATCCTGATGTTCGCGGTTTGCGCGGCGGTGCTGATCGCGGTCAGTCTGATGACAGCCGTTCCCGATCGCGCCAGGCTCGCGGGGCTGACCTTCGCCACGCTGGGCGCGAAGATCGACGTCAGCACCCTGCGCGACCCGTCGGTGATGGAGCACAAGCCGGCTCCGGAAACGCCGGCTGAGCGCAAGATCAACATCGCCATGAGCGTGTTGCTGGTGATTACGGTCGTGGCGCTCTGGATCTATTTTGCGTAGGGGAGTGAGGCCGTGAGCACCATCCGCAGCCTGCGTCCGAATCTCAGCCGCGAGCAGGCGCTCGCGCGTTTGCGTCCGACGCGCTTCCTGGGGTGGCTGGGTCGCGGTCCGCTGCGGTCGCTGGCCGAGGTGTACATTCCGTTCCGGCTGTACCAGGTCGAGATCAGGAACGGCGGCAAGCGTGACCACCGTCTGCTGGCTTTGGACTCTGTGGCAGGGACGCTGGATCTCTACGGTTTCGACCATGTCCCGGAAGAGGCGGAGACGGTAGAGGTAGAGACGCGAAATCATCCGCACCCGGGGATCGACACGGATCGTGCGCGCGAACTGGTAGCGGAGAGAGTGCGTCGCTTGCTTTTCCTTACCGGGTTCTTCCGCGTCCGCGATTTAGCATTGAGCGTCGAGCCGCTGGATTTCGAGTTCTATGTCCCCTACTGGGTGGGCTTCTTCGGTCGGGGACCGGAGGCACAACTGGCCGTTCTGGATGCGGTCCGCTGCAGCCCGGAAGGGGCCAAAATGCGGACCCTGTTGACGGACTGGCTGACGCAATTGAGCCTGGAACCGGTTCCGGAAGGCCGGGCCGTTGCATCCAGGCTCTAGTCCTTCAGCAAAAACCATGAGACCCACGCGACATCTTCTTGCTGTTTTCCTTCTGTTCGGTGCGGCGTCGGCCCAGGTTGCTCCGGGCGCGCCGGGCGCAAAGCCTAACTGGACCAACGGCAACAAGCAGGGCATCGGTACGTCGGTCACGCTCGAGTCCAAGGTCTGGTTCACACTAGGCGACGGCGCCCTGCAAGAGGTGTATTACCCGACCATCGACAAAGCCAACACGCGCAGTCTGGAGTTCATCGTCACCGATGGCCGCACCTTCGTGGAGCGGGAGAGTCGCGACACCGACCACAGCGTCCAGTTGCCGGATCCGGCAGCGCTCGTCTTTCAGCAGGTCAATACCTCAAAGAGCGGTCGCTACCGCATCACCAAGACCTACGTCACCGACCCCGAGCGCAGCACGGTGCTGGTGCAAGTGCGTTTTCAGGCGCTGCGGCCCGGAACCTACCGTCTTCATGCTCTTTTCGACCCGGCGGTGAACAACAGCGGCCTGCATGACACCGGCTACTCGCTGGGCGCCGCGCTCCTTGCTGCCGACAGCGGTGTGGCCACGGCGTTGGTGTCGAGCCTGGCGTTCGTCCGTACATCCAGCGGCTACTCGGAGACGAGCGACGGATGGACCGATCTCAAAACCGACTTTCGTCTGGACCATGTGTATGCCCGCGCGGCTGACGGCAACGCGGTGCAGATCGGAGAGCTACCGCTCGCGGCCGCTCAGGGTACGCCATTTACGCTGGCCCTGGCGTTTGCGGGGGAGGGCACAGTCGCTCTGGCCGCGGCGAGGGAGTCGCTGCGGAAGGGTTTTCGGCGAACGCTCGAGCAGTATTCGCGGGGGTGGCATGAGTACCTGGGCACATTGAAGCCGGTGGACGAACGCTTCCGCGAGCAATATCAGACCTCGGCCATGGTGCTGAAGGCGCACGAGGACAAGACCTGGCGGGGCGCTGGTGCCGCCTCGCTCACCATCCCCTGGGGGGACCAAGCTGACGCCAGCGAGCCCTCGGTGGGTGGATATCACCTGGTCTGGTCGCGCGACTTGTACCAGGTAGCCACTGCCTTCCACGCCATCGGGGACAAGGAATCGGCAGACCGTGCTCTAGACTACCTGTTGCGCGTCCAGCAGAAACCCGACGGTTCGTTCCCGCAGAACTCGTGGCTCGACGGACGTCCGTTCTGGGGCTCACTGCAGCTCGATGAGGTTGCCTACCCGTTGATCCTGGCCTACCAGTTGGGCCGGACGGACGGGCAGACCTACACCCGACACATCAAGCCGGCTGCCAACTTTCTGGTAAACCACGGACCTTCGACTCCGCAGGAGCGCTGGGAGGAAGAGAGCGGCTTTTCACCTTCGACCATCGCGGCTGAGATTGCGGGCCTGGTGTGCGCGGCAGAGATCGCGCGTCAGAACTATGACGAGGACGCGGCCACGCTCTGGCTGGCGGCGGCCGACGACTGGGCTCGCAAGCTCGACTCCTGGACGGTCACCAGCCGGGGCCCACACGGCGAGCGTTATTACCTGCGCATCACGCAGAATGGGACTCCCGAGGCCGGCGACAAGCTGGAAATCAACAACGGCGGTGGCACATTCGACGAGCGGGAGATCGTGGACGCCGGCTTCCTTGAGCTGGTTCGTCTGGGTATCCGACGGCCGGACGACCCGCTCATCCGCAGGTCGCTGGAGGTTATCGACAAGGTCATTCGCATAGAGACGCCAAGGGGGCCCGGCTGGTATCGCTACAACCACGATGGCTACGGCGAAAAGGGGGACGGCCGCGGGTATGACGGCACCGGCATCGGCCGCTTGTGGCCGCTGCTCACCGGAGAACGTGGCGAATACGCGCTGGAGGCGGGAGTCGACGCGCGTCCCTATCTGGAAGCCATGCAGGGGATGGCCAACGCCGGGCGCATGCTCTCCGAGCAGGTCTGGGACCGGACTGAATCGCCGGCCTCCAGCCTTCGCCTCGGCGAGGGCACGGGTTCCGCGACGCCGTTGGCCTGGACCAATGCGCAATTCGTGCGGCTCGCCATCGCCATCCAGGAAGGCCGCCTGCCGGAGACGCCTGCGGTGGTTCGCAAGCGATACCGGGAGGCACTGCCGTCTGCTGGCCAACCGCCGCGTTTGTTCCTGAATCCCCTGCCGGTGAGCATGGAGGTCCAGCCCGGCCAGAAGCTGGAAATCGGAGGCTTGGCGGATGGAGCGCGGATGGTCGCGCTGGTCGGCGACGAGTTTCGTCCGCTCAAGCCGGGCAGCTTCAAGCTCGCGGTGGAGGCGGCAGGAAGGGAGGTACGGGTCAGCGTAGCCGCCATTTCCGCCGATGGCCAGACCGCGTTCGACCAGGTGGTCGTGCGTCCGCAGCGCAGCGAGGGTCTGGCTTCCGTGGCGCCCCACGTGCCGCCGCCCGATCCGAACGACGCACGAGTCGCCGAGCAACTCCGTAGCAGCGCTTCACCGGTCATCATCGGCCCCTGGGTGACCCTCGTCTATCGCGGCTCCGGCAAGGAAATCGAGGTGGTAGGTGAGTTCACCGACTGGGACCGCCGCGGGCTGATTATGAAGCTGCTGCCCGGTTCCGATGTGCGCCACTTCTCCATGCAGTTCCCGGCCGATGCGCGCATCGAGTACAAGTTCATCGTGGACGGCACCTGGATCCTCGATCCTCTCAACCCCAAGAAGAAAGACAACGGGGTAGGCGGCGAGAACAACTTCTTTACCATGCCGGAGTATCGTCCGGCTCCGGAGGCCGAAGAGCGCCCGGGTGTGCCGCGCGGCCGCCTGGAGGACCTGGCGCTGCCGGACAGCACGCTGGGCAAGCGGGCCATCCGCGTGTACCTGCCACCGGCGTATGACAGCTCGGACGAGCGCTATCCGACGGTGTACTTCGGGGACGGGGTGGAATACATCCAGCGAGCGCACGCCGCAGTCATCGCGGACAATCTCATTGCGCAGAATCGGATGCGGCCGCTGATCATGGTGTTTGTGGCGCCCCTCGACCGCATGCGGGAGTACTGGATGAATCCGCTGTATGTCGATTCGCTGGTGCACGAACTGGTACCTGCCGTGGACGCCCGTTATCGCACCCTGGCTTCCCCGGAGCACCGTGCCATCGCCGGCGCCTCGCTCGGTGGACTGATCGCCGGCTTCGCCGCTCTGATGCGGCCCGACATCTTCGGCAAAGTTTTGGGCCAGTCGTCGGCTTTCAGCGTGAATGCGGGTCAGGCCATCTACGCAATCCAGGGAACCGAGCGCAAGCCCATCCGCTTCTACCTGGAGGTCGGGCGCTACGAAGGCTTGATCGACAGCAACCGCGCCATGAAGCAGGTGCTGGAATCGAAGGGCTATGACTTCGCCTATCGGGAGGTCAATGCGGGCCACAACTGGACCCACTGGACGGACGCGCTTCCTGAGGCCCTTGCTCACATCTTTCCGGCAGCGGGTCCATGAGTGGAAGGTAAGGGAATCCGAAGGGCACCGGCTTCGGGTTCCCTCCGGGTGCCCTGGTGGAAAGCCAGTCTCAGCGACTCGCGGGCTACCAGCTTCGCAGTACCAACTCCACTCAGGCTCAGATACGCTAGCTTCCTCAGCGTGAAGACTGGACTGCTTCCAATCCGGCTGCGGTATCTGGCAGTCCTCCTCAGTCTGTGCGGAGTGGCGGCTGCCCAAAGCCAGTCCGTCAGCCTGCAGTCGTCCTCCGCCCCGGTCTCGCTCGATGGCCGGCTGGACGAGCCCGCGTGGCGCGACTCACCCGTCCTGGAACTGGTTCAGCAATCGCCCAGCCCCGGGGCCGAAACACCGTACCAGACCGAGGTTCGCCTTCTCCTGACTGAGGACACCCTCTACCTCGGTTTCACCTGCCGCGACCCGGAACCCGGCAAGATCGCCATTCACACCATGCGGCGCGACGGCGATATCGACGGCGACGACAGCGTCGGCATCGTGCTCGACACCTACGGCGATCGCAGAACCGGCTACTTCTTTCGCGCCAACGCGGCCGGAACTCGAGTGGATGGGCTGGTTTCTGACCCAGAAAACCCGGCCTTCGACTGGGACGGGATCTGGGACGTGCGGACGGCGCGCACCACCGAGGGTTGGACCGCCGAGATCCAGATACCTGCGCGCACCCTGAGCTTCACCAAGGGACTCAACCAGTGGGGTCTGAACCTGGAACGCTTTGTCCCCCGCGAGCGCGTCACTTTGCGCTGGGCCTCGCCTACGCTGGATTCTTTCTTCTACGACCTCAGCCGCAGCGGCTCGCTGGCCGGAGTGGGCGAACTGCGCCAGGGTCTGGGACTGGAAATCAGCCCTTATGCCACCGGCCGCACCACAGATTTTTTCAGTAGCGCGCCGCGGGCCTTCCAGGGTGCTGCGGGAGGCGAGGTCACATGGAAAGTTACCTCGCAGTTGGTCGGGGTGTTCACCCTCAACACCGATTTCGCCGAGACCGAAGTGGACGCGCGCCAGATCAACCTCACCCGCTTTCCGTTGTTCTTTCCGGAAAAGCGGGCCTTCTTCCTGGAGGGATCGAACCAGTATGAGTTCGGCCTCGGCCTGGGAGAGCTCTTCGTCCCCTTCTTCAGCCGGCGGATCGGCTTGTTGCAGGGTGCGCAGGTTCCCATTGCAGCCGGGGTCAAGCTGAACGGCCGCATCGGCAGGCTGAACGTGGCCCTACTCGATGTGCAAACCCGCGCTGCGCGGGTGGGAACTCAGATCATTCCCGGCCAGAACCTACTGGCCGGCAGGATCTCCTACGACGTGAACAGCAAGCTGCGGCTGGGCAACATCTTCACCCACGGCGACCCGGAAGGCCTGCGCCGCAATTCGCTGGCTGGCTTCGACGCGGTGTGGCGCACCTCCAGCTTCCGCGGCAATAAGAACTTCCTGGTAGGCGGATGGACGGCGTTCACCCGGGGCGAGCACGGGCCCGGCAGTCGCGCCGGCTGGGGCTTCAAGGTGGACTATCCCAACGATCTCTGGGATTGCAACTTCACCCTGCACCGCTTCGGAGATGCGCTCCAGCCTCTGCTCGGCTTCCTGCCGCGGCCCGGCCGCCGGCTGGGGTTCGGCTGCAGTTACCAGCCCCGCCCCTCCAAGGACGGCTGGCTGCGGGGAGTGCGGCAGATGTTCTTTGAGAACTTCTATACGCGCGTGACCAACTCGCAAGGCGTGGTCGAGACCTGGCGCTTCTTCTCGGCGCCCATCAACGCGCGCCTGGAAAGCGGCGAGCGCGTCGAGTTCAACGCCGCTCCCGAGTTCCAACTCCTGCTCGCGCCTTTCGAGATCGTGCCCGGAGTGGTGATCCCGCCCGGAGGCTACCACTTCACCCGCTGGCGGGTGGAGGCGCAGTCCAGTCCGCACCGCTCGCTTCAAGCCGGTTCCACCATCTGGTTCGGAGACTTCTACAACGGCGACCTGAGCCAGTGGGAGCAGTACGTCCGCTGGACCTCGCCCAAGGGACGCTTGCAGCTCGAGGCCAGCGCGGAGAACAATTTCGGGCACTTGCCGCAGGGAAACTTTGTGCAGCGCCTGTGGCAGTTCCAGTCGGCCTTGGCTTGGAATCCCAACCTGGTGCTGACCACGTTTGTGCAGTACGACACCGAGTCGCAGAACGTGGGCGCCAACACCCGCTTGCGCTGGACCATCAAGCCCGGTAACGACCTGTTTATGGTGTGGAACCGCGGATGGCGGCGGCTCAGCCTGAGCCCGGGCGGCATCGGTCTGGTGCCCGACAGCGATCTGATTGCCGTCAAGTTGCGTTGGACGTTCCGCTTCTGAGCTGCAAGCGCGCCTGCGGCGGAAATTGCCCTTATACTTCCTAAAGAGGACTCCGAGTGAGCAAGATTCGCAACCTCGCCATCATCGCCCACGTGGACCACGGCAAGACCACGCTGGTGGACGCCATGCTGCGCCAGAGCGGCGTTTTCCGCGCCAACCAGCAACTAGTGGACCGGGTGATGGATTCCAACGAGCTGGAGCGCGAGCGCGGCATCACCATCCTGGCCAAGAACACGGCCGTGTTCTACGGCGACGTCAAGATCAACATTGTGGACACGCCCGGGCACAGCGATTTTGGCGGCGAGGTGGAGCGCGCCCTGAAGATGGTGGACGGCGTGATGCTGCTGGTGGACGCCAGTGAAGGCCCGCTGCCCCAGACCCGCTACGTGCTCAGCAAGGCGCTGGAGGCCAGGCTGCCTCCGCTGGTGGTCATCAACAAGATTGACCGGCCGGACGCGCGTCCCCAGGAAGTGCTGAACGAGATCTACGACCTGTTTATTGATCTCGACGCCACCGAGGACCAGCTCGGGTTTCCCGTGCTCTACACCAATGCCAGGCTGGGGACCGCCTCGGCCGGCGCATCGCAGGCGGGCCCCACGCAGGGAACCGATCTGCGCCCGCTGTTTGACGCCATCGTGAACCACTTGCCGTCGCCTGCGTGCGACCCGGCGGCCACCCTGCAGATCCTGGTGGCCAATCTGGATTACAGCGACTACCTGGGGCGGCTGGCCATCGCCCGCGTGTTCAACGGAACTCTGCGCACCGGCGACCTGGTGGGAATCGCCAAGCTCGACGGTTCCCTGGAGAAGGTCGCCATCACCAAGCTGTTTTCCTTCCGCGGGCTGAACCGCGTGGACATCGAGCAGACCGACCCCGGCGACATCGTGGCCATCGCGGGGGTCACTGGGATCACCATCGGGGAAACCATCACCAGCGCGGAATCGCCGGCGCCCCTCCCCCGGACGGTGATTGACGAGCCCACCATCGCCATGCTGTTCACGGTGAACACCTCGCCCTTGGCCGGCCGGGAAGGACAGTACGTCACCTCGCGTCACCTGCGCGATCGGCTGCAGAAGGAACTGCTCACCAACGTGTCCATCCGGGTGGAAGACACCGGCAGCCCGGACTCGTTCAAAGTCACGGGCCGGGGCGAGCTGCAACTCTCCATCCTCATCGAAATGATGCGCCGCGAAGGCTACGAACTGATGGTGGGGAAACCGGAAATCGTCACCAAGATGAAAGACGGCAAGGTGATGGAACCAGTGGAGCGGCTCAGCGTGGACGTTCCCGAGGAATTCATCGGCGTGGTTCTGGAACAACTGGGGATGCGCAAAGCGGAAATGGCCAAAATGCACAACCACGGATACGGGCGGGTGCGCATGGAGTTCCGCATACCCAGCCGCGGCCTGATCGGTCTGCGCAACGAAATGCTCACCGATACCCGCGGCACCATCGTGATGAACGCCTTGTTCGACGGCCACATCGAGTGGCAGGGTGAGATCCCCCATCGCCTCACCGGCGCGCAGGTGTCTGACCGCCCCGGCGCCACCACTGCTTACGCGCTTTGGGCTTTGCAGGAGCGCGGGGCGCTGTTCGTCGGGCCGGGCACCGAGGTGTACGAAGGCATGATCATCGGCGAAAGCGCGCGCGAATACGATCTGGACGTGAATTGCGTGCGCGAGAAGAAGCTCACCAACATGCGCGCCTCCACTGCCGACGAAGCCATCCGCCTGGTGCCCTTCCGCGCGCTGAATCTGGAACAGGCCATCGAGTTCGTCGCCGACGACGAGTACGTGGAAGTTACTCCAAAATCACTGCGCCTGCGCAAGAAGGTGTTGCAGGCCAACCGGCGCCCGCGGAAGAATGCGGTGCCGGTGGCCACGCCGGCGGGCGAGTAGGCAGGTCCTCGCCGAATCGGCAGCGATGAGGTAGCGCCGGCGTCTCGCCGGCTGAATTCTCCTACCGCTTAGACGCGATCCTCTGAGGTTTTGTGTCCGGTATGTCTGCAGCGCTATCTAACCCTCGCTGATGATCGAGGGCTACCAGAATCGGGTGGTCGGCATCGGCGACGGCCAGCGTCCCCCTTATTTCGGCCTCCGTCTTGCGCGCCTCTTCGTCCCAGCCGAGTTTTCGATAGAGCTGAAGCAACTGATACTTGTACTTGGGCATGAAGGCGAAGGCGAAATCGCTGGGGGGCGTGTCCGCGATTCCCAGCTTCAGCACCTGGGCCGCGCCGGTGAGATCTCCTTGAGTGGCCAGCGCGCGGGCCAGCGCTTCTGACGTCAGCAGCACATAGCCGTCTCGGCTCTTGCCAAGGGAGTCGAAGGAAGCTTTAAGGAGACGAATGGCCTCGCGGACCTGTCCACGTGCCAGCGCCAGTTCGCCCCGGGCGTGGTCAACCCGATACTTCGGAAAGCCCCTTGCGGGCAGTCGGGAGATCAACTGCTCTGACTCCGAGAGCATACCGGCGCGGGCCAGCCGCGCCGCTGTGCCGGGACCGTGCGAGACCTCCGGGGCAGCGGTGAGCTGTTCACGCAGATGCTGGCGCATTGCCCGGGCATCACCGCGGACTTCCGCTAGACTCGCCAGCGACCAGTATCGGTAGTCCGCGGGAAGGCTCCGGTAAAGTTCCTCAGCCTGACGGAGCCGGCCCAGCGACACGTATGCCAACCCGGCGTTCTGGGCGAGCGAGGTCTTCGCAGAACCGTGATAAGTTGCCAGGGACGCTACCATTCGATCCACTTCGCCCAAGCTCTGCGCCCATTCGCCCCTTTCCAAGTGTTCCTGCGCGCGAAGAAGCTGCAATTCTGCCCACTCATCGGGAAATGCGGCGCGAACCTCCTCAGAGGATGCCAAGCGCAGGGAGCGCTCTTTCAGGCGCTTGGTGGTCGTCGCATCCCTGCCAAAGCGACGCAATGCTTCCCAAGCCCGAAAGTTCGAGCGAAAGTGGTTGGGACGCAACTCCGCTCGTGCCACCAGGTAAGGCACTGCTTCCTCGTCCCGGTCGACTTGGGAAAGCGTCCAGGCAAGGTTGTTGACGCCCCAGTAGTGGTCCGGATACAGCCGAACCAGGACTTCGTACGTCGTGATGGCCTTGTTGTAGTCCTTGGTGAACCCATCATGGTAACTGCCCAGGATGAAGTAGCGTTCGCGGTCAGCGGTGCTGTCGGCCAGGCGAAGGGCCTGTTGGTAATGGGGCGCAGCCTGTTTCTCCTGGCCCAGGTTGGAGTAGCAATGTGCCAGATAGATGTGAGCGGTGGCGAAGTCGGGATCCACCGCGAGGGCCTGCTCGAGCAGTTGGACGGCGGAAGCCAACTGCTCCTGATTCACAAAGCCCATACCCTGGGAGTAGAGATGCAGGGCGCGCAGGGAGGAGGTAGTAGCCTTCTCCAGCGCCTCATTGTCGTGCCGAACCCGCTGCAACTCCTCGCCTAAGCTCCTCCGCACGTCATTGGAGAGTCGGCGCACCGCCAACAAGACGGCATCCTGGCCGGCGGCTTGCTCGTTGAAGCTCCGCAGCGCGACTCCGGTTGTCGGGTCAATCAGTGAAGCAGTGAGTAGAAAGGTTGAAGCCACTTTCTCGCTGCGCCCGGTCACCACGATCTGAACGTTGCCGTCGCGCAGGGCGACTTCCCGAGCCAGGGAAGCATCCAGGCGCGTATCCAGCGGCCTCTTCATGAGCAGCAAGGTGTCCTGGATCCTCTCGCGAGGGACGACGTTCACAAACTGAGAGTTGCTCACTTCCCCCTCGAGCGCGTGCTCCAGCGTGTCATTGAAGAGCAGCTCACCGGTGCGGTTTTCGAAGCCGGCAATCAGGATCCAGCCGCGCTGCGGGAAGGCAACGGGAGCCGGGCGCGAGAGCCAGGTGTAGACGCCGACCGCAACCGCGAGCACCGTGCCCACCAAGGCCACGCGTCGCCACCCACGGAGTGCTGGCCTTGGCAAGGGCGGCGTCTGGTCACTCGCGGCAACCAAGGGAGGCGAAGGCGCGGAGTCCGCCGTCCTGAGGCCATCCAGTGCCTCGACCGGAGCGACAAAGCGGTATCCACGGCGAGACAGCGTTTCGACGTACTGAGGGTGCTCGGCGGAATCGCCCAGGGCGTCGCGCAGCTTCTTGATAGCCACGTTCAGCCCCACATCGAACTCGCCGAAAGTGTCGGCAGGCCAGAGCCGCTGTTGCAGGCCTTCCCGGCTCACCATCTCGCCCGGGCGCTCGAGCAGCGCCACTAGAACATGGAAGGGTTGTTCCTGGATCTTGACGCGGTTGCCGTTATTCCAAAGCTCGCCCGTTCCGACGTCCGCTCGAAAAGGACCGAACCGATACTCGCGAACCTCCGGCGGACCTAACCGCATGACTGCCACCTCAACGTGAGCAAACCATGGTAGCAGGCCCCTGGCCTCGGCACGGAGTTTTGTGGTGTCTCCTTGCTTTCAACACGTTGCGGGTTAATAGCGAGTTAACTCCGAGACAACGCGCTGTGCATTGACCGTTCCTCGGTTGAGCGCCACACTCTGCGCTCTCGGACGAAACCTGTCGAAAAGCGCCAGGCAGCCTGTCGAAAAAGTGCCGGGCAGACGATCACTTGAACTTGAAAGGAAATATGAAAACAGAGAGATTTTCTCGGATCGCAGTCGCAGTTGCTGTACTCGCGCTCGGCCATGCGGCCATCGCCGGGAAACCCCTGACCCAAACCAATGTCGTTTCCACCATTGTGGGGGCCGGCATCCTGGCGGATGGAACCATTCCCAACGACCGCTGGCAGAGCGACCTGCTAGGCGACTACACCAACGGCGTGGACGGCGTGGTCTCGCGGCTCCAGGGAGGCTCCATCGGCACCGGCGCGGGAGACTGGGAACTCAGCACCGAAAACTCGTCCGTACGGACGGTGGTGGTGGATCTGCGCGAGCCGGTGGATGCCACGGCCAACCCGCCCTTCGCCTACGCCGCGGTAAGGGCCCGGTTTATCAGCAAGTGTCACCAGGTTACGCCGGCCAGCATCAACGGGATGACGGGCCTGGGGAGCACCCTGAACTGCCCGGTGATTTTCGCGTTCTTCTGGGGAGCAGACACGTATCGGTTGATCATGGATCGGGCAGCGCTTCCTGATACCAACGACCTCAAAGTCACGTGCACCGAGGTCAGCGGTAATGCCGCCGACCCCAACGCCCCCTGCGTCGCCTGGACCATGGAGCCCAGCATGTCCGACTCCGGGGGCGCGCGCAACGTGGCCCGGCTTACCCGCCAGGTTACGGTCAAGGGGAAGACGCAGAACGAGCAGCAAGGCAAGTTTTACATCCGGTTCCACATCAGCTTTCGCAAGTAAGCCGGGCGATGGCGGAGGCGGGGCCCGCCGGGTCTGCCCTGCTGGGTTCGCGGCGATGAGCCGTCGGTAGTGAAAAGGAGCCCCATGTCTGCTCTGCGCTCGAAGTGCTGTGCTAGCTCCAAGGCGCTGCTCTGCGTCGGAATCGCTTTGCTTTCGATGAGCGGGTGGGCGGTGGCGGCCTCCCAGTTCGTATACGTGGCCAACCGGGATTCCAACAACGTCTCTGCCTACACCGTTGACGCCACAACCGGGGAGCTGACCCCGGTTGCAGGCTCGCCCTTTCCTGCGGCAGGGACTGCTACCCACGGAGTCGCAGTCGATCCCTCGGGAAGGTTTGTGTATGTGCCCGGCGCTTCCTCCAACGACGTTTCCGCCTACACCGTTGACGCCACCACCGGGGCACTGACCCCGGTCGCGGGCTCGCCCTTCACGGCGGATTTCGGTGCCTTTGTGGCAGCGGTCGACCCCTCAGGAAAGTTTGTGTACGTGGCCAACGTCAATAGCACCACCGTCTCCGCCTACGCCATGGATGCCACCAGCGGGGCGCTCACGCCGGTTCCAGGCTCACCCTTCGCGGCGGGAACGAATCCCTCTGGGCTGGCGGTCGACCCCTCCGGCAAGTTCTTGTACGTGGCTTGCTTTGGTTCCAGCGACATCTCCGCCTACACCATCGATGCCACCAGCGGGACCCTTACGCCGGTAGCGGGTGCGCCGTTTGCAACGGGAGTCAATCCCTATGGAGTGGCAATTGCTCCCTCAGGGAAGTTCGCCTACGTGGCCGGTTCATCCTCCAACAACGTCTCCGCCTACGCCATTGACGCTACCAGCGGAGCGCTGACCCCGGTGGCGGGCTCGCCCTTCACGGCGGGCAACAGTCCTTGGGGAGTAGCGGTCGATCCCTCAGGGAAGTTCGTGTACGTGGCCAACGCAAGCTCGAATAACATCTCCGCCTACGCCATCGACGTCACCACCGGGGCGCTGACTCCGGTGGTAGGTTCTCCGTTTACAACGGGGGCTGGTCCCAGAGGAGTGACGGTCGATCCCTCGGGAAAGCTGGTCTATGTGGCGAACGCGGATGCCAACAACGTCTCTGCCTTCGTGCGCGACCCCAGTAGCGGAGCGCTGACGCCCGTTGCGGGCTCGCCCTTCGCAGCGGGAGGGTTTCCCACCGTTGTGGCGGTAACGCCGACATGCCTGCCGCCCCCGACCGGGATGGTCGCCTGGTGGCCGGCCGACGGCAATGCCGACGACATAATTGGAGCCAACAACGGGACGCTTATGAATGGCGCCGGTTTCGGCCCGGGCAAGGTTGGGCAGGCGCTGAATCTCGACGGAGTGGATGACCTCGTCGAGACCCCAGCAAGAAACTGGGGCTTTTCTACAAGCGCCACGGTGACAGCGTGGATCAAGACTACGGCACCTGGCCCTCAAGCCGTGTTCTCTCTCGGTCATGATTTTGTTGAAGATGAGATGCTCTTGTACGTGAGTAATGGGAATATCGCCATTTTCAATCACAAGTCCCCAGGCAATTACTCGGTTCGAGTAAGTACTGCGGCTGTGAATACCGGTGATTGGGTGTTCGTGGCGGGCATCCTGGACGGAGGCGGCTCCACATCGAACCTGAGGATTTTTGTGAACGGAGTTGAAGAGGCAGGAGCAGCGTTTTCCGGAGGATCTCCGACTGATATCGTGGACTCCACCCCCCGCAGCGTGAGGATAGGCCGGAGGACGACTGCTGTAGCAACGGAAATCTTTGAGGGCGAGATCGACGAGGTCCAGCTATACAACCGTGCGCTTACTGCGGGCGAAATCGCTGCCATCTTCAATGCAGGCAGCGCGGGCAACTGCAGGCTGGCACCTACCGCCGTAGGCCTTGCGGCTTCACCCAACCCATCGACTTTCGGGGAGATGGTGACCGTCACCGCGACCGTGACCTCCGGCGACGGTACCCCTAGCGGAAGCGTCACCTTCTACGACGGCGCGGCCAGCTTGGGCGTCGGCGCGCTCGACGGCAGCGGGCAGGCAAGCTTCAGCGCGGCAGCACTGTCCGGCGGCTCGCACTCCTTTACCGCAGCCTACGAAGGCGATGCCAGCTTCGCCGCGAGCATTTCGGACGCCCTCACTCAGACGGTGAACGCTGCCGCTACGACGGTCGCACTCACCTCCGACATCGCGCTCACAACCTACGGACAGCCCGTCACCTTCACGGCGGTAAGTTCCGCTGCAGGAACGCCCACCGGCACCGTGAGTTTCATGGACGGGGCGGCTGTTCTCGGAGACGCAGTGCTCAGCGGCGGGCAGGCGGCCTTCCGCACCCCATCCCTCTCGGCCGGTTCGCACTCGATCACCGCCGTCTATGCCGGTGACGGAAACTTCGAAGCCAGCACATCAGCCGGCGTCACCCAGACTGTGAGCGCGGCGGCCACGACCACGGTCGTTGGATCCAGCTTGAACCCCTCTACCTACGGCCAGGCAGTGACTCTGACCGCGACCGTCACCTCCGCCTTTGCCGTACCTGTGGGAGCGGTGACCTTTAGGATGGGAAGCACGGTCCTGGCGACGGAAGCGCTGGACAGCTCAGGCCAAGCCAGCTTCACGACCTCCGCTCTGGACGGCGGTTCCAGTCCTATCACCGCGGCCTATTCCGGCAACTCGAACTTCCTGGCAAGCTCGAGTTCGGTAACACAAAAGGTCAGCAAAGCGGCGACGGCGACGGTGCTCACCTCGTCGCTCAATCCCTCACAGGTCGGCCAAGCTGTGACCTTCCCTGTGACAGTGACCTCTGAAGCTGGAACTCCTACGGGAAAGGTAACGTTCAAGGACGGGACTAAGAACCTTGGAAGCGTGACTCTGGCCGGCGGACAAGCAACATTCGCGACCTCGGCACTGAAAAAAGGTTCCCATACGATTACGGCTGCTTACGGGGGGTCGGCGGACTTTGCCAGCAGCTCCTCGAGTACGGTGCAAACGGTGCAATAAGGAGAGCCTCTCTACCCCAGCTGTCCCTGGCCTCCTTCTCCGATGCGCTAATCGGAGCTGGGCGGTTCCGCCTGCGGTTCTGGCTGCGATTCTGGCTGCGATTCTAAAAGGGAATCGTCAAGAGCTAGGCCAACCTCTGCGTCAGGGTTTTGTTTTTCCAGCTTTCGCTGCTGCCTGCGCGCCACCTTGGAGCGCTGCTTTTCCTGCCGTGCCTGTTCTTTCTGGCGCTTGTTGCGGCTCGAACCTGAATGACCTGCCATAGGCGCCTCCTCGGCAAACCTGTGTGGAAATGGCGTCGCGGCCAAGATTTACGGGGATCGCAAGGCTACCAGCGAGGCTCGCGCGGCTGGCGAGCGTGGCCGCGGTCACCACCGCGGTCACCACCCTTACCGCCACCGCCCCCACCACCCGCTCCGCGGTCCTTCTTGGGGCGCGCCTCGTTCACATTCACCGGGCGTCCTCCCAAGTCGGTGCCATTGATAGCGGCGATGGCCTTCTCCGCCTCGCCGTCGTTGGGCATCTCTACGAACGCGAACCCGCGCGGGCGACCGGTGCCCGGCTCCGTGATCAGGCTCACGCTGTCCACTTGGCCGTGGGTCGCGAACAGTCCCCGCAACTCGTCCTCGGTGGTCTTGAACGACAGGTTGCCAACATAGATCTTCTTCACGCTTCACTCTCCTGGTTGCGCGGATTGGCGATTCTCTGGTGCTTGGTGAAGGGCGCGCGAGATGCTTGCTCGACCGCTTCTGGTGCACGTCTAATCGCGCAAAGAACCGACCTCAAAACGCGGCGGAAAGATGCGAAAGGAGACTTGTAGATTATACGCCAAATCGGTTGGCCGCAGTTTTTCGTCGCCCGCGCAATTTCATCAGAGTAGGCATGAGAATCCTGAACTCGCAGTTTAGGTATCTCAACACTTGATAATGGTGACCACGCTGGCCGGCGAATGGGCCGCAGCCACCGGGCAGGGATGAGGAAGTCTTGAGGTTACGCCCCGGAGGTTGCCCTGGTTTCCAGCCAGAACGACACGCCTTTTGGCGCCACGCCCGCCAGCTCGGTCCGCGACCAGAAAGCGCGCAGCACCTCCATTACCTCAGGCTCCGAGCTGAGGAACGAATTCGGCAGCACGATCTCGTACCCCTGGTGGCCGGCCAGCAGGCTGGCGGCCAGCAGGTACTGTTCGGAGTAGTACCATTCGGCCCGCTCCGGCATGTAGTCGTAAGGTAGGTCAATGTCGTGGACGTGCACCAACACTCCCGGCTTCAGGCGGGGCAGCACTTCCAGAAAGAACACGGTGACGTCGGAGTTCATGAAGCTGCGGTGGGATCCGTCTACGAACAGGAAATCGCCGCGCTCCAACTGATCGAAGCGCTCGAGCTCAACTTCTTCCATGGGACGGCGGATGACCTCGTCGCAGATGGAATCAATTTCCGCGCGCGGCCGCGGGTCAATGGAAGATAGGCGCGTCGCCAGGCCGTGGTCGCGGATGGCGCGCCGCACCAGCTTGGTCGAGTACCCCGAGCCCACCTCCAGATAGCGCGCCGGTTTCCGCAGCGATACCAGGGAATAAAGAGCCAGCGTGTCCAGCCCGTCCAGCCAGTTGTTGATCCAGCAGGGCTCGGTGGACTGCTTCGGCGTCCGCAGTGGAATGCGCAGCAGATGCGGCTCCAGGACCAGAAAGCTGCGCAACAGCTCGCGGTACCGCTCCCGTCCGGCGGCAAACAGCGCATGGAGTTTTGCGTGCGGAGGCTTGCCGTAGCCGTAGCGCGGAACCGGCCGCACCGGGTAATCGAGGAAGATGGGGTAATACCCCTTCAGCAGGCGCGGAATGTTGTAGAGGACGTAAAGGAACCCGTTGCGGCGTGCCAGTCGTTTCAGGGCCTTGGGCATGGAAAGATGCTTGAACGCGGCGGCGGCGCCAGCTTCCGCCGGAGTCGCCACATTATAGGCCCAGGCGCCCGGCGCGCTCCCAGGCACACTCTCATCTTGACGCCGCGCCCGGTTGGAGTAATCATCTTCATCCTTGATTCCCCGCCCTGGCCGCCTGAAGGCGAGGCAGGGCAGCAGGTCTTGACTTCATGAAACCCGACCGCATCGGGCAGTTCGAGATCGTGGCCGAGATCGCCGCCTGGGAAGGCGGTGCGGTGTACAAGGCCACCGACGCCAAGAGCAAAACGGTACTGTTGCGCACCCTGCGCATGGACGCGCCCGGAGCGGCCGAACGGGTGATGCATATCTCGGTGGCCGCCAAGTCCGCTCACGGGCTCAGCAGCCCCAACATCGCTGGAGTGCTGGGCGGCGGCAAGGCGGGCGACGTTTTCCTGGTGGCCTGGGAATTTGTGGAAGGCGTCAAGCTCTCCACCACCTTGGAGAAAGGCCAGCCGCTTTCGCACTCGGAATTCACCGACCTCTCCCGGCAGATTTGCTTCGGGCTCGACCACGCCCACTCCAAAGGCGTGGTTCATCCCGAACTCAAGCCCGGCAACATCATTCTGGAATGGGACGGCACCGCCAAGATGCTGGACTTCGGGATGCCGCGCAAGCTTTTGGGAGTCGAGCTCAGCGAGTTCCTGTATTACACTTCGCCCGAGGACGTACAAGGCAAGCAGCCGGGCCCGCGCGCAAATTTTTTCACTTGGGGAGCCATCCTCTACCAGATGGTCACTGGCCAGCGGCCCTTCCGCGGCGAGACCGCCGAGGCTCTGAAGCGCCAGATCCTTGAGCACACGCCGCCCGCGCCCCACGAAGTAAAAAAGGACGTCCACCCCGGCCTGAGCCAGATCATCATGAAGGCGCTGGCCAAGGTGCCTGCCGATCGTTACGCCTCGGGCGCCGAACTGGTGCGCGACCTGGAAAACTACAAACAGCTTCAGCCTGGGAAGCCTCCCGAGCCCGCGCCCAAGCCGGTGAAGCCGCCGCCGCCCGCCGTCGTAAGAGCGCCGTCGCCACCGCCGCCCGCTGCGCCCCCGCCGGCGCCGACACCAGCCGCCGTCAAAATCTCAGCACCGCCGGCGCCCGCTGCGATCTCGCCGCCGGCCGCAACTCCAACCGCGGCGCCAGCAGCAATCCCGGCTGCTCCGCTTTCCGACCAGCCAGCGCCCTCACCGCCACTCTCTGTGCCGGAGGCGGAAGCGACGGCACCGCCCGCAACTCGGGTGGTCGCCACTCCCACGGCAAAGCCTGAGGCAGCGGCGGCAGCCAAACCTGCGGCTGCTGCGCACATAGCTGTGCCGCCCAAGCTGGTCTACGCCATGGGCGGTGCCATCGTGCTCTTGCTGGTGGTGCTGATCGGCGCCGTCCTCTGGCGGGGCGGTTCCGGGAAGGAAGACGCCGCCGCAACCACCGCCACAACTCCTGCGGCTCCTGCAACTTCAGTTCCAGTCTCCACCGAAACCACGCCCACGACGACGCCGCCGGCAGGCACGCCGGACACCGCCACGCCCGCGGTCGGAACGCTACCGCCTTCCAGCGAGCCCTCCAGCTCTGCCACCAAAGCGGGGAAAGCCAAGCCGGAGCCCGAGCCTCCCAAGCCGGTGGCGGTGGTGACGGGTGAGCTGGCGATTGAGTCAACTCCGCCGGGCGCCGAAATCCAGATTGACGGACGGCACGAGGCCGCGTGGATCACGCCTTACACCGCGGCCCTCCCGCCGGGGCAGCATGCGGTCACGATGACCATGCCGGGACGCATGAGCGTAACCCGCACGGTGGACGTTGCGGCGGGAAAAAAAGTTGTGGTCGCGGCGGGACTGGCCGAGCGTGCTGCTACCATCTCCGTCAGCAGCGATCCTGCTGGCGCCACCATCCTGCTCGACGGCCAGAACACCGGCAAGGTCACGCCCGCCGATCTCATCCTCGCCAAGGGTTCGCACACCGTCCTGGTACGCAAGCAGAACTACCTGGACGCTTCCAGCACCATGGATCTCGCGCCCGGGCAGTCGGCGCAGTTTGCTCCTACGCTGAAGCTCAGCGGCAGCACCGCGGACATCAAGACCGCCGGGGGCCTGGGAGGGATCCTCGGAGGCGGGTCCAAGGACCAGGGCCGGGTCACGGTGCGCACCACTCCCAAAGGAGCACAAGTCCTGGTCAACGGCCAGCCCGTTAAGAAGAACACTCCGGTGGAGTTCTTCCTCAACCCCGGCAGCTACGAGATCACCCTCATGCACCCCGCCCACAAGCCGCTGAAGAAGATCATCACCGTGGAGAAGGGCGCGAAGCTGACCATCGACGAGACCCTGCCCTAGAGGGGTGAAGTGGCCGAGGGCCACCGCCAACCCCTAAGGAGGACCGGTCTGGCGTAAGATATTGCGCGTCGTCATGACTTCTGTCTTCAACAGCCACAACGAGGTCCGCCTGGGCGGGATTGTCGCCGGCGCCGGTTTGGCGCTGGCGGTGCGCGCGCTGGTGGGCCCGCTGGTGACCAGCGGTCCCGAGAGCCTGCGGCTGCTCCTGATCACCGATGGTCCCATTGAGCTGGTCGGCCTGGGCGCCGTCCTCTGGGTGCACGCCCGCTGGCGCCGCTCCCTCGGCTAGAGTGGGTTGGCTTGAATCTAGCTGGAACTCGCAACTCGGTACTTGCAACTCGGTACTAGATCACGCGTCGAACGCCTGGGCCGCTTCGGCGCTGGTAGGATGCATGGGCACGATGCTGTCGATGCGGGTGATGCGCAGCACGTCGCTCACCAGGCCCTGAGCGCCGGCCACACGCAGGCTGCCTCCCGCCTTCTGCAGCCGCGCCGAACACATCATCAGGATGCCGACACCGGTCGAGTCCATGTGGCTGACGTCGGTGAGGTCGAACACCACGCGGTTCTGGTTTGCCTTCAGCAGGTCGTTCACCTGCCACTCCACCTGCTGGCTGTCGCGGCCCAGGCTGATGCGTCCGGAAATCTTCAGTACCACCACGCCGTTCGCGGCTTGCTGTTTCTCGATGTTGAGCAACACAGAGTTTGGTCTCCGAGTGAAGTGGGCTAGAGAATACACGGGGGCAGGACAAAGGGCAAAGGTGTGAAAGCGGGCGACTCGCCCGCAATCCGCAGATTCCCTCAACTCGCAACGCGCAACTCGTAACTCGGCACTCGCAACTCGGTACTCGCAACTGTGGTTGACACGCGCCGCCTCCAGCCGTTACCTTGCTGGACGTAGCATCCCATCGTTCCGGGCTGCGAGTTCCGTCATCGCAAACCTCATTCCCGGACCCTCTGGAGGCATATGCGCAAGACCGTCGTCGCAATCAGTGTGTGGGCATTGCTGTCGCTTTCCGCCTGGGCGCAGGACAAGGGCAACGTTGCCGAGGCCATCGTCACCAAGCCCAAAGCCGGCCACACCAGCCAGTACGAAGCCGGACGCAAGCGCCACATGGCGTTTCACAAGCAGCAGAAAGACACCTGGAGCTGGATGACCTACGAGATCCTTTCCGGCGACAACACCGGCTCGTACGTCACCGTCAGCCCCGACCACCACTGGAAGGATCTGGACGGCCGCGAGAAGTTCGACGCGCTCGACAGCGCCGACGTGGCCATCAACCTGGCGCCGCACGCCGAATCCACCACGGTTCACTACTACACCTATCGTTCGGACATGAGCTACGCGCCCGAGGGCAACCCCGAGCCTGTGCTCGTCCAGACCACGCACTTCTACGTCCGTCCCGAAGGCCAGGCCGATTTCGTGGCCGGCGTTCGCAAGATCACAGAAGCCGGCAAGAAGACTGGCGGGTTGGGCCGCCCCATGTGGTACCAGTTGGTGAGCGGCGGCGAAGGGCCGCGCTTCGTCCTGCGCCAGTTGCGCAAGAACTGGGCGGAATTTCAGCCCCCGGAGAAGACTCTGGACGCCATGGTGGAGGAAGCCTTCGGCAAGGAAGAGGCCGCCCAGATCCTCAGCAGTGTTCGCAAGAACATCCGCTACACCGTCAGCTACACCTCGAAGTATCGCCCTGACCTGAGCTACGTGCCCGCCATGTAAGCAGCCGGACGGGTGGTCTTCATCTTCCTGCTGTCGGTGCCCCACGTTCGCGCCGTGCAGTTCGGCCTAACGTGGGGACGCAGCGGGCGACTCGTCCTTCTTCGGAACCAGGGAGCGCGCCCCAGCGCGCTCCCGCCCGGCCTACTTCCACAAGTCGCTGGCGTATTCCATGTATTCGGCCGTGGCCTTGGAGGCTTCGCGCCCATAGTAGCGGCTGACCACGTGCAAGGCCATGTCGAACCCTGAGGTCAGTCCTCCGGAGGGCTGAGCCGCCCTTTCCGTAATCCTTGGGCTGCCCCGACCCTTATCGCTCCTGCTTTTGGAGCGATAGGGTGGGAGGACTCGCTACTTTCCCGCCGCCTCTTGCGCGCGGATAAACGCGTCCACGTTGTCTTTGTCTATGAGCATGCTGCCGGTGTCCACAAAATTAGGCAGGGGCGAATTGGGGTTTTGCGACCAGTTGCCGTCCAGCGGCGTCACCTTGTGGTGATGGAGGTCGTCGAGCATCTTCAGCCCGTAGTAGCCCATGGTGCCGGGCTTCTGGGCGATGGTGGCGACGATGCGTCCCTGCCGGATCCAGTTGAGCGTGCCTTCGTCGGTATCCATGGCCACCACCACCTTATTGGACTTGTTGCGGTCGAGCACGTCGGCCACTTCCTTGCCGGCCAGCGCTTCCAGGCAAACGAAGGCGTCCACCTTGGCGCCTTCGCCGATGATCTGCTTGGCGCGATCGAAGGCCACGGCCGGATTGCCCTGGATGTCCACCACCTCGACGATCTTGATCTGCGGATAGCCCGCGAGCACGTCGCTGTAACCGCGCAGGCGCTCGTCCAGATTGGCCTGCCCGGGCATGGTGAACACCACCACATTGCCTCGCAGGCGCAGATGCTTCGCCAGAACCTGCGCTCCCAGCCGGCCGGCCTGGTAGTTGTCGGTGCCGATGAACAACAGGCGCTTGCTCTTGGGAGCATCGGCGTCCATGGTGATGACGGGAATGCCGGCGGCGATGGCGGCGTCAATATCAGGGCCGAGCAGTACGGGATCGGCGGCGGAAATGAGGATGCCCGAAGGCTTCAGCTGGATGCTGCGGCGCAACTCTTCCTGCTGTGCCTTGGGATCGTAGCGGTCGGGGCCCAGGAACTCCGCCCGCACATGGAGCTGCGACGCGGCCCGGTCGAAACCGGCGCCCGCCGCCTGCCAGTACGGGATCTTGATGTTGGCGGAGAGGAAGTAATACCTCTCTTCGGGTTCGTGGCCAGAGCCGCGGCTGCACCCGCTGAGCGCCAGCAGCAAAGCCGTCCCGGCAACCACACTCACGAGTTTTCTGGCGATGGCCATGGCTTCCTCCTGGCGCGCGAAGACGCCGCCCGCAAACCGTGCGGAGGCTCATTCTAGATGAGTTGGACACCGAAAAAGCAATTCTGCTCTTTCATTCCGAGCGAGTTCGACTGACCCGTGAGCCCGCGTCAGCGGGCGAAAGGGGGAGAGAGCGCGAGTCGAGGAACCTCTATTCCCAGGAGACTCTCCCGGAAATGCCGCCGATCGGCAGCGGTGTCCCTCAGGTGGTCCGAGAGGCACCTTGGGTATAGGGCTTCCTCGACTTGACCTCAGTCGTCCGCTAGGCGGCCCCCCTCGGCCTCGCTCGGAATGATCTTGTTTCCCTACTGCAGCGACTTCGGATCGGAGAGATTGTTCGGTGACTTGCTGTTGAGCACCGAGACCAGCTTGCGGGCCGCTGCGGGGGTGCCCACCGCTGCGTGTAGCAGGATCTGCCGCGCGCTGACTTGGCGCCCGTAGAGCTTCTTGTTGGCCCCGTTGTCCTGGCGCAAGGTCGAGCCTTCCAGGGAAATGCCCGCGAACAGGCCGCGCGAGCGCGAGTAGGAAAGGATTTCCGCGCGCATTACCACGTCGGTGGCGGCGGTGGCGGTGCGTCCCTTGGGACCGGCCGCGGCGGCCGCGTCCGCGCCCAGCTTCACCTTGCTGCCCATCACCGACTTGGCGCCGCGCACGTTCATGATCAGCATGACGAAGTCGGTGGCCTGCCCGCCCACCTGGAAGCCGATGTTGCCGCCCTCCAGCGCAAACATGGCCGGCGCTCCCCAGGCGCCGGTAAAGTTCTCACCACCTCGGCAGATCATGGCCCCGCGCCCGTAGCTGCCGCCGATTCCGATGGCGAACTTTTTCACCGAAGGCAGCACGATGATGCACTCCGCTTTGTCCAGCAGGTCTTGGGGGAGGTTGTCGGGAATGTTCAGGATCTCCTGCATCACCTGACCCGCTTCTTCCAGGCGTTCGTTTTCCTTGTCGCCCGCCGCGGCGGGAAGCGCAAACAGAAACTCGGAAAGCAGGATTGCGATGAGTGTCTTCATGATTTCCTCACTTCTTTTGGATGAGAAGGCGGCCCGCAGGCCGCAATCATACTCCTAACTTTGAGCTGATTGGCCGCATCCAGGTTGCCTTGCACTCAGCGCGCGCGGGCCAGCACCAGGGTCACGTCATCCGGTTGCTCGGCAGGACCAATCCAGTCGCGCACCGCATCCAGCACCGCCTCCGAAAGCTCGGGCAAGGGAAGCTGGCTGTGATCGCGCACCATCTCCATCAGCCGCTGCTCGCCGAATTCGCCAAACTCGTTTTCCGGCTCGATGATGCCGTCGCTGAAAGCGACGAAAATATCGCCCGGCCGCAACTGGATGCTGCGGTCTTCGTAGCCGGAACCCCGGGGGCCCTCGAACAGCCCGATGACCAGCCCGTCGGTGTCCAGGCGGCGCACCGAGCCGTCGCGGCCCAGCACCATGGGCGGCAGGTGGCCGGCGTTGCCGTAGGTGAGGGTGCGCGACTCCTCGTCGTACATGCTCAGGAACAGGGTGGCGTATTTTTCCGGCGAAGTGCTGTGGAAAAGGTGCCGGTTCAACAGGGTGAGCATTGCGGCGGGAGAAAGCTTTCCGTTGGACGAGGCCACCGCGATCGCGCCCGACACCTGCGCGCGGGCCATGATGCCCGGCGCATACGCGCCCACCACCGCGGGCGTCTCTTGCGGAACCAGGCCGAACTCATAGGCGCGCACCGCCGAGTGCAGCGTGGCCATCAGCAGCGCCGCTGAAATTCCTTTACCGCTGATGTCACCCACGGCAATCCCCAAGCGTCCAGGTCCCAGCTTCAGGAAGTCGAAGTAGTCTCCGCTGACGATGCGCGCCGGCCGGCAGGCGCCGTGCACTTCCAGCGACGCCAGCTGCGCGAACTCCCGGGGAAAGAGTTGCGCCTGCACTTCCTGGGCGATGGCCAGCTCGTTCTGCAGCCGCTCCTTTTCCTTTTGCTCTTCGATCAGCCGCTCCAGCGAGCCCGACATGGTGTTGAAGGAAGTTTCCAGTTCCGCCAGTTGGTCGCGGGTGCGCACCTGAATGCGGTGCCGCAGATCGCCGCGGTCAATGGCCTGCGTGGCTTCGTAAAGATTGGCCACCGAGCGGGTGATGGTGCGGGTGAGCCAGATGCCCACCACCAGCGCCACCAGGTCGAGGATGACGAACAACACCGCAAACACTCCCAGGATGACCACGGCGATGTTGGCGAAATCGCCCAGGCTGGCGAACAGGCGGTGGTAGAGCAGGGAGGGATTGGTGTGGACGGCGAAGGGCACGCCCAGGGATTCGCCGTTCTCCCAGTTGGTCACCGGAAACTGGGAAACGAAGGAGACATCGCGGTCGAAGGGATTCGCAGGTGGAGGCACGCGGCCTCCGGCAATCACCACGAAGCTCTGTCCCGCAGTGGCCTGCGCGGCGCGCCCGTCTCGATTGGGGCCCGACTCCACCACCAGCCCCGACTGCGGCTTCTCGGTTACCTCAACGCTGCCCGGGCCCAGCTTCATCAGCAGGTTTCCCTTGCTGACGTAGAAGGTGGTCTCGCCGGCGCTGCCCGCTACCCGGCTGATCAGATCGGTGTCCACGGGAGCGGTGGAAATCACGATCAGGGTTTCGCTTCCCACCGGCGCCGTGCTCACCACCCGCAGGAAAAGCTGGTCGCCCTGGCGCGCCATCCCGCTGAAGCTGTCTCGGAGCCAGGCGGGCGGCTCCAGCTTCGATTCCGCGGCGCCGGCGCTCAGTACCATGGAGCGCTCCCGAAACCATGCGATCACTTCCATGTTCGTCGAGCGCCCGGGAGCGCGAGCCAGTTCGGTGAGCGCGGGAATGCCGGCTTTCGAGGCTGCCGATCCGCGGCGCAGGTTGGCGGCCAGTTCGGAGGCGATGGTCTGGTTGGACGCCTCCATGCTTTTCAGCTCCGTCTGCAGGTCCGAGGTCACCAGAAAAGTGGCAAATTGCCCGGCGAAGATGTAGCCGGTAATCATCGCCATGGCGATTACCAGCAACACCGGAATGGCGCCGATGAATACGTAGGCGACCAGCAGTCGGTTGCGCAGCCGCCACAACGCCACGCGCAGGAACCAGCGCAGCGCCAGCGCGCTCAGCAGCACCAGCAGCGCGAAGTCAACCAGGTTCACCCACGCCGGAACCCGGGTGATGATGCCGCCGGCAAACAGAGTCCAGAAGGTCACCGCCACCGCCGCCAGATACAACGCGGCGCGCACCAGCCGGCTTCGGCGCACGATGCCCACGAGTTTTCGCCGGGTGTCGGGCAGGTTGCGGATGCCTCCTTGCAGCCTTGGGATTAGATTATAGACTCCTGTTTTCCGTTGCCGGAATGGCCGGGCCCGATCGCGCAGGATATGGAAATGAAGCCAGGGAAGAAATCGAACGCCGCGCGGGCCGAGCGCGCCCGGGCCACGGGGGTGCCCCCCTGGAGTGCGGACGGCAGGCTCGCCGCTACTCTGGCGCACGAAGTCAACAACTCTCTGGACACCATCCAGAACTGCCTGCACCTGCTTTCCGGCAAGGTGCAGACCCGGGGCGCGCCGGCCTACGAATTGCTGCGCAGCGAGACCTCGCGGCTGGGACGGCTGGTGCGCGAAATCCTGGGACTGTATCGCAACTCGCAGCCGGCTGCGCCTTCCGACCTCAACGCTGCGGTTGCCGAGGCGCTGCACGCGCTCCAGCCGCGGCTTCGCCGGGCGAAAGTCCGAGTGACCACCTCTCTGGGGAGGCTTCCGCGCGTGACCGCCTCACCGGTGCTGTTGCGGCTGCTGGTTTCCAACCTGGCCACCAACGCCGCCGACGCCATGCCCGCGGGAGGAAAGTTGCGCGTCGAGACGCGCTTGCTGCCGGCCAGCCGAGGACGGCTGGCCCACACACACCGCGCGCGCCTGCGTGTGGCCGACACGGGCACGGGAATCCCGCCGAAGCTCGCGCCCAGAATCTTCCAGCCTTTCGTCACCAGCAAGGGAGATCGCGGAACCGGGCTGGGTCTGTGGATCGTGGCCCAGATCGCGGCCCACCACGGTGGCCGGGTGCGCGCCCTTGCGCGCCGCGGCGGAGGCACGGTGATGGAAGTGGAATTGCCGGCGGGGAAGAAAAAAGTAAAAAGGCAAAAGTAAAAAGGAAAATGGGAGGAGGGTAGGAGGGATCTGCGCCCCTGCAAAACCGGGCGCCTTTCCGAGTTCTTCCTCGGCCGGCTAGATTTCCGGATAGAAATCAAAGAACGCTTCCAGACTCGCGCGCAGTTGCTTTTCAATCTCCTCCTTGCTGCCTTCCAGGATGTGCATGGTGACGCGGGCGGCGTGTCCGTTCTTGAGCTGGATGGGGGCATCGCTCACCTGCGCAATTTCCTCCGAGGGCAGCAGCCTCATTCCATAGACGAGCGTCAGATTGGCCATGGCGCGATTGTAGCCCCAGGTGCGCCACGTCGCCCCGCCGGGCGGGGCCGGGCCGGTGAACCTTTCTGGTTCACGCCTGGCTTCTCGAAACTTGAAACTGGAAACTCGGAACTGGTCTAGAATGGCCTGGTGCGCAGGCCCATGATGAGATTTCTGCCGGCATTCTTCCTGCTGTCCGCCTTGGCGTTCTCGCAAGTGCAGTCCCCGAAAAAAACCTCGGGCGGGACGCCCATCAAGATCAACTACCTGAACGTGTGCAATCCCACCGGCGCCGAGCAGCAAGCGCTGGCCGAGGCGCTGGCCCGCATCCCGCGCCGCGCGCGTTTCAGCGCCGACTTCGAGATCTCCCGCGGACGCTCCACCATGCCCCAGGTGCCGGTGGCGCACTGGGTGCGCATCCGCCGGGAATTTCCTGCCGGCAATTTTTTCAGCAGCGTGCAGTATTCGCTGAGCCTCGACGAAAACGGCATCGTAGAGACCCTGGTGTTTCGCGTGCGCGACCCCAGCCTCCTGCTGCTGGTGACCATGGACGACAGCGTTTCCGCGGCCGCCGACGTGGCTGCCTCTCTGGCGCAGAACACTCCCGCCGAGCACGTCAAGATCGAGCGCTTTGGCAAGGGTTCGGTGGCGCTCCGCCGCTGCGGACACACCGACCAGGCGGCGTACGAGCCGCTGTTCAGCGCCGCTTCGGAAATCATGGCCGCCTACCGCACCGCGCTCAAGGTGCGGGCCACGGTCCCGGGGGATCTGGCTCGTCTGGGCGGCCTGCCCAAGTCCGCGGCCAACGGCAAGAAGGCCCCCAGCGCGCCCAAGTCCGAGGCCGCGGTTCCGCAAACGCCCGCCGATCGGCCCAACTGATGTGGAAGCGGGCGATCTCGCCCGCGCTGTGGTCCGGCGCAGGCATGAATCAAAAGCCGTCCGTTTTCATCCAATGAGAACAGTGAACGTCATGGAAGACTCCCTGCGCAACACCGTGATTATCGGTTCCGGATGCTCCGGACACACCGCCGCGCTCTACGCCGCGCGCGCTAACCTGAAGCCGCTGGTGCTCGAAGGCCACGAGCCCGGAGGGCAGCTCTCGCTTACTACCCTGGTGGAAAACTTTCCCGGCTTTCCCGAAGGCATCCAGGGCCCGGAGCTCATCGAGAACATGAAGAAGCAGGCAGCGCGCTTCGGGGCCGAGTACCGCGCCGCGCACCTGGTCTCGGCGGACCTCAGCAAGCGCCCCTTCGCGCTCAACCTGGGCCGCGAAACCATCTTCACCCGGACCCTCATCATCGCCAGTGGAGCCTCGGCGCGCTGGCTGGGACTGCCCCACGAGCAGGCGCTCATCGGGCACGGAGTTTCTTCCTGCGCCACCTGCGACGGTTTCTTTTTCAGCGGAAAGCCGGTGGTGGTCATCGGCGGCGGCGACTCGGCCATGGAGGAAGCGCTGTTCCTCACCCGCTTCGCCACCGAGGTCACGCTCATTCATCGCCGCCACGAGTTCCGCGCGTCGAAGATCATGCTCGACCGCGCCCGCGCCCACGAGAAAATCAAGTTCCTCACCGACACCGTGGTGGACGACGTTTACGACGTCGAGAAGAAGGAAGTCACCGCGGTCCGGCTGCGCAACCTGAAGAGCGGCGCCAGTTGGGACCAGCCCACCTCGGCCCTGTTCCTGGGCATCGGCCACATCCCCAATGCCAAGATGTTTGCGGGACAGCTCGACACCGACAGCGAAGGCTACCTGAAGACCCACGACTACGTGCTCACGCGGGTGCTCGGCGTCTTCGCCAGCGGCGACGTGCAGGACCGCCGCTACCGCCAGGCGGTCACCGCCGCCGGCACCGGCTGCATGGCTGCCATGGAAGCGGAAAAATTCCTGGAAGCCGAAGGCCGCTAACCCCGGCGTCCCAGTTCGGCCAGCACCTCGGCGGCCGTCCTGCGAATCTCGGCGTCCTTGTCATCCAGCGCCTTTTCCAGCAGCCTGGCTGCCCGTTCGCCGGTTTTCTCCGTCCTCCAGCCGGGTTCGATCTCGTCCAGGACCCGCAGGGCCTCCCGGTAAGCCGCAGGCTTGGTCAGGCATGCGATCACCTCGTGCCGGTCGGGACGGGCTTCCGCCGATGTTCTCCAGTTGGGATCCAGTTCCTGGAGCACGGTCCGCGCCGCGCTCTGCTCCGCCGCCTCCCCCAGAACCAGCAGCATGATCAACTCGGGAATCGCGGAACGGGCTGCCGGAGATTGTCCCCAGCGGGCATCCATCTTCTTCAACGCCTCCAGGGCCCAGGCCGGGTCGTGGCCGTGGGCAGCGCCGTAAGCCTCCATGCACGCGGCCCTCACCAGAGGCTCCAGGGCGCGAGGGTCTGCGCTCCGGGCCAGGAGCAGGGCGGCGCTGGCTCGATGGCTGGTGTCGGAATGGCGGAGTAGCTTGATGAGCGCCGGTATGCTGACGCGGCCCTCTACCGCGGTGCACTGTTTGTCAATCTGATCCAGCGCTCGCACGGCAGCCTCGCGCACCCCGGGGTTGGAATCTCCGGCCGCAACCCCAACCAACGCATCCACCGCCTCACGCGCTCCCAGACTGCCCAGGTCTTCGGCCGCTCGCGCGCGCATGTGGGGAGATTCGTGCAGCACCAGCGTCGACACGCAGCCGTCCACTCTCCACCTGCGCAGGAACGCGAAGGCCATCGGTCACCTCAATTGCAGCAATGCGGCGGTAGGCTAGCGCGCTCAGCGCACGAGGTCAAGGATTCCCGCTGCGGGGCCCGCGCCGCTATTGCGCCAGTTCCATCACCGCGGCAAAAAGCTGCTGCACCACTTTGGCCATGCGCTGGTAGTCCAGGGTTTCCGGCTTGTCGGCCGGCAGGTGGTAGTTGGGATTGCGGTAGAAGGCGGTGTCGGAAATCATCACCGCGCGGTAGCCGTTGTCCCAGTAGTTCAGGTGATCGGAGAAATCCACGCCGGGGACGAAGCGCGGCGCGTTGATGGAGCGCACGGGAAGATCGCCGGCGGCGGTCATCGTCTTCTTCACGCGGCGGACCAGGCCCGCGTCGGTGAAGTTGCCCACCACGGAAATGAAGTTTCCTGAATCCGGATACAGCAGCTTGAGCCCGGAAACCGGATACTGCTGGCTGCCGGGCGCGTCGGTGAAGAAACCGATCATCTCCAGGCCGATCATGGCGCGCAGGCGGACGCCGCTGGCGGCCAGCTCGGAAGCGTGAATGGCGCTGCCCATCAGCGTGCCGCGAAACTGCGGCGGCTCCTCCAAGGTGTAGGCCACCAGCTCCACCCGCGACGGCAGCTTCGCCTGGCCCAGCAGGTACGCCAGCTCGATCAGCCCGGCGACGCCGCTGGCGTTGTCGTCGGCTGCGGGGTAGTCGTCGAAGGCGTCGTAGTGCGCGCCCACCACCAGGATCTCCTCGCTCTTTGGTCCGAAGCGCGCAATCACGTTGCGATACTCCCGCTGTTCCACCACATACGGCTGCTCCTGCACCTCGCCGCCGGCTTTGCGGAACTCGGAGGCTATGTAGGCCGCAGTCACGTCGAGGTTGGCCACGTGCGACAGGTCGCGCGGCGCAAAACTGGCCAGAACTTCCACATGGGTTCGCAGGCGCTGCGGCAGGGCAGCAGGAACGGCAGATTTCCCCGAAGCGACGAACACCGGCTGGGTCAGCCAGAGGCTGAGGACCAGCAACAACAGCGCCACCACCGCCAGCAGAGTGAGCATCCTCTTCTTCATTCGCAATCCGCGTCTGCCCGGGCTAAAGCCGGCTGAGTTGTAACACAGCCGGAAGCGTGAAGCCAACGCGGGGAGGGAAAGAGGGCTTGACAGCTCTGGCAGCTATCTATCTAATAGATATATGGAAGCGCCCAAGAGCACCACCCGCTTTGCCCTCCTCGGCCTGCTCAGCCTGGGGCCCAGCTCCGGTTACGGATTGAAGAAGCTGATGGAGCAAAGCATTGCCCACTTCTGGAGCGAGAGCTACGGGCAGATCTACCCAACGCTGCGCCGTCTGGAGGCCGAGCGCCTGGCCTCGCGCCGCAGGGAAGCCGGGCGCGGCCGCCCCGACCGCCAGGTCTACGCGCTCACTCCCGCGGGACGGCGCGAGCTGGAACGCTGGCTGGCGCTCCCGGCGCGTTTCGAGCCGCCGCGCAGCGAGCTGCTGCTTCGGCTGTTCTTTGGCGGCCGCACGGCGTCCCCGGCCAGCCGCCGCCAGGTGGAAGCCTTCCACGCGCTGCACCGGAATCTGCTGGAACGCTATGACCAGGTGGAGCGCAGCCTGCGCTTACATCACGCCCGCCATCCCGACCTGCGCTGGTGGCTCACCACGCTGAGTTTCGGGCGCTACCGCAGCCGCGCCTTCGCCGAATGGTCCGAGGAAACGCTGGCCGCGATCTCGCGCTGGGAGCGCAGCGACGCAAGGCGGTCGCCGCTGCGGTCCGAAAAAATCCGATCGAAGCGCAAGTTAGCGCGGCCTGGAGGTCGTTCATGAATCCGTATCTCATCGGCTTCTCTTTGTTGTGGGTACTCTCGTGGGTAGTGATTCTGGGTGACGCCGGCAACAGCCTGCCGCACGCTCCACCCGACCGCGTGCGATTTCTCTTCGGCGAATTGTTTACCGGCGCCACCGTGCTGGTGCTGATCGCCATGACCCGCAAGCGCGCGCCCGTGGACCACCGCAGCGACCTCGGCGTGCGCAACGCCGGCGCCGAGACTATCGGCCTGCTGCTCTACCTGGGGCTGGTCATCGTGCTCGGAGCCAGAATGGGCCTGCGCGCGCACGTGGCTTCCGTGGGGCTGAGCCCCGGGACGCTGCACGCCTGGAGCCAGCAAACTTTCGCTTCGCTGCTGCTCTGGGCGGGATACTTCTTTATCGCAGGCGTGGTGGCGCCGCTTCTGTTCTTCGTCATGGTGCGGCGCTACTCGTTGCGCAGCCTGCTGCTCAGCTTTCCCGAGCCCAAGAAATGGATTCCGTACGCGGCCATCACGGCCATGCTGAGCGCCAGCGCGTTCGTCAAACCGGAGTTTTTCCAGCTTCCGCTGCGCGGGCACGGCCTGGCGCTTTTGTTGTTCAGCCTGGGAACGTTTCTGCCGGTGATGGTGCTGACGCAAAGCCTGCTGGCTCCGCGGCTAGCCATCCTTGCAAGATCCTGGGTGAGCGGATCAGTGCTGGCAGGTCTGGTGTACGGCCTCTATCACAGCGGTGAGTTTTATTTCGCGTGGAGCACTTCCACGCAGGCCATGGTGTCGCTGGCCTGGATGCTGCAGTTCGCCTACTTCGGCGTGCTCAAGGCAGTGACCACGTTACGCACCGGCAGTGCCTGGATCCATATCTTCAACACCCACATGCCCCACCTGGCGGAAGCGCCGGAAGTGGTGCGGGCGCTGAGCCGTCCGGGCTAGTGCCCATCACTGCGCCCACAACCGCAGAAGGGCGACGGTAAGGATGCAACCGTGGCGAAAACCTAAGACTGAGGAAAAAGAGGGTCGAACAAAAAACTACAGCAGGGAAAATCCTTAAGGAGGTTCAATGTTTAGAGCAGCGGAACGGTCGTATTACTTGTTGTCGGGCGCACTTCTCATTCTGGGAAGCGTCTTGTTTCTCTGGGGTGGCAGTCAGCACCCAGGTATCCGGTTGGGCGCGGGTGACCTGGAGTACTTCCGCGGGTTCGCCGAGCACATCGTGCGACATTCCAACTGGGAAGGGATCCACGGGGGGATCCTGGTCGGGCCCGTGCTCTGGGCGCTGGGAGCGGTTGCGCTCCGAGACCTACTGCATCGGGCGGGTGAAAAACGGTGGAGCACTCTCGGCTTGGTCGCCCTGGTGATGGCGGCCGTGTGCTGGAGCGTGGCCTTCGTGTTCGACGGCTTCGTGGCGCCCAGCCTGGCCAGAGCTCTCCTGGAAAGCTCGGACAATTCCCAGGCCATGCCAATCCTTGCAATCTTCCGCGCCAATCAGTTCGTCGTCATTCGGATGGGCTTGGTGAGTTGGATCTTGCTGGGCGGTGCGACAGCCATTTTCGCGGTCAGCCTTGCAGTAGCGCCAGCTGCTCACCGCGCGGTTCGTTGGGCACTTGCTCTCATCGGCGTGATCCTGGGGGTCTTCCCGCTGCTGGCCTGGTGGGGCGGGACGTTCGCTCCCGGACCTTTTATCAGCCCGTGGTGGAACGTGACGGCCATCAGTACCGCCTTCTGGTACATGGCAGCCGGCAGCCTGCTGATTACGGCGCACTCGGGTGCTGTGGTCGGCCAGCCGGCCGCAGCAGCTAGTGAGGGCGCCTTCTGAGGCCAGGCGCCAAGAGGCTCGCCGTCCTCGGGCACCAGATTCCCTTCGTTCTTCTCCGAAAGCTGACCTCGGATGCGCGCTCATGGTAAAACATCGCTCTGCCCATGAGCCGCGATCCATCCCGGCGAGCGCCATGCTGAGGGCCTTCTTCATCTGGCTTTCCGAGAGCCAGCGGCTGCGCGCCTTTGCCGAACGCTCGGCGGTGGGCCAGCGCCTTTCGCATCGCTTCGTGGCGGGTGAGTCGGTGGAGGAAGCTCTCGCTGCGACCCGCGCCGTCAATGACCTGGGAATGTCGGTGAGCGTGGACAACCTGGGCGAGAACGTCACCAATGCCGAAGAGGCCCGGCACAGCGCCGCGCTCTATCGCCAGATGCTCGATCAGATCGCGGCCCAGAAGCTCAACGCCAACGTCAGCCTCAAGCTTACCCACATGGGCCTGGACGTGGACGAAGCCTTGGCCCACAAGTTGGTGTGCGGCCTGGTGGAGCACGCCGCGCGCAGCGGCAACTTCGTGCGGGTGGACATGGAAGGCTCGCCCTACACCGATCGCACGCTCCAGTTCGTGCACAAGGTGCATGCGCAGCCGGGAAACGCCGGAGTGATCGGCGCGGTCATTCAGTCGTATCTTTATCGCAGCGAGCAGGACGTGGAAGCGCTGCTCGCGCAGCGCATTCGCATCCGCCTGTGCAAGGGCGCTTACCAGGAATCGGCGGAGATTGCTTTCCCGAAGAAGGCCGACTCGGACGCCAATTACGTCAAGCTGATGAAGATGCTGCTGAAGAGCGGCGTGTATCACGGCGTCGCCACGCACGATGAGAAGATGATCGAGGCCACGATTGCCTTCGCGCGCGCCGAAAAGATCCCCGCCGATGCCTTCGAGTTCCAGATGCTCTACGGCATCCGCCGCGACCTGCAGCACCAACTGGTTCGCGAGGGCTGGCGCATGCGGGTTTACATTCCGTTCGGTACGGAGTGGTATCCGTATTTCATGCGGCGCTTGGCGGAGCGGCCGGCCAATGCTTTCTTTGTGCTGAAGAATCTGTTCCGGTAGGAGGCTTCAGCATCAGCGGTCAGCCGTCAGGGAAAAACTTTCTTACCGCGGATTTACGCGGAGGAACGCGGATTCCTGAATTCGGAAGGCGGATGGCTCGGTTGACGATACCCAATCACAAATCACGAATCACGTAACGCTCGTCTCCTCGGACGTTCCGTACACATCCAAAAACCTTCTTACCGCGGATTTACGCGGAGGAACGCGGATCTCGGTTTTCGTCAGGTCGCTGGAAGGTGGGCCCTACATCACAAATCACACATCGCACATCACACGTCACGTAACGCTCGTCTCCTCGTACGTCCCGTACACATCCTTGAGCGCCTCGCAGATCTCGCCAACGGTCGCATACGCGCGGACCGCGTCCAGGATGTAAGGCATGGTGTTGGCGTCGGAAATCTTGCCCGCGCCCGGCGCCGCAGGCTCAGCTGCCGCGGCCTTCTTCAGCGCGTCCAGGCGCCGGCGCACTTCTTCGTTCGAGCGCCGGGCGCGCAGCGATTTAAGTTTTTCCGACTGGCGCTGCCCCACCGACTCGTCAATGTAGAGCGTCTCCGGCATGTGCTCGTTCTCCATGACGAACTCGTTCGAACCCACGATGATCTTCTCCTTGGCCTCCACCGCGCGCTGGAACTGGTAGCTGGAATCGGCAATTTCCTTCTGCGGATACCCGCGCTCGATGGCTTCCACCATGCCGCCCATGGCGTCCAGCTTTTCGAAATAGTCGAAGGCGCCCTTTTCCATGTCCAGCGTGAGCCGCTCGAGGAAGTACGACCCGCCCAGCGGGTCCACCGTGTTGGCCACGCCGCTCTCGTAAGCCAGCACTTGCTGGGTGCGCAGCGCAATGCGCGCCGCGTCCTCATGCGGGAGGGCCAAAGCCTCGTCGTAGGAGTCGGTGTGCAGCGACTGCGTCCCGCCCAGCACCGCGGCCAGCGCCTGGATGGCCACGCGCGCGATGTTGTTCAGTGGTTGCTGCGCCGTCAGCGAGACTCCCGCCGTCTGGGTGTGGAACCTCATCAGCCAGGTGCGCTGGTTCTTCGCATGGAAGCGGTCCTTCATCACGCGGTACCAGACTTTGCGCGCGGCGCGGTACTTGGCAATCTCCTCGAAGAAGTCGTTGTGCGCGTTGAAGAAGAAGCTGAGCCGCGGACCGAAGTCGTCCACCTCGAGCCCCCGGCGCAGCGCCCACTCCACGTACTCCACGCCGTCGTAGAGGGTGAACGCCAGCTCCTGTAGCGCGGTGGAACCCGCCTCGCGGATGTGATACCCGCTGATGGAGATGGTGTTGAAGCGCGGCGTGAAGCGCGACCCGAACTCAAAGGTGTCCACCACCAGCCGCATGGAGGGCGCCGGCGGATAGATGTATTCCTTCTGCGCGATGTACTCCTTCAGGATGTCGTTCTGGATGGTGCCGGAAATTTTCTTCCAGTCCGCGCCCTGCCTCTCCGCCACCGCCAGGTACATGGCCCACAGCGCTGAGGCCGGCGAGTTGATGGTCATCGAGACCGTGGTTTTTTCTAGGTCAATATCGCGGAACAGGATTTCCATGTCCTCCAGCGAATCAATGGCCACGCCGCATTTGCCCACTTCGCCTTCGCTCATGGCGTGGTCGGAGTCGTAGCCCATCAGCGTGGGCAGGTCGAAGGCCACGGAAAGCCCGCCTCCGCCGTGCTCCAGTAAATATTTGTAGCGCTGGTTGGTCTGCTCCGGCGACGCGAACCCGGAGAACATGCGCATGGTCCACATCTTCCCGCGATAGCCGGAAGCGTGAATGCCGCGCGTGTACGGAGCCTCGCCCGGATAGTTCAGGTGCTGGTCGTAGTTCCAGTCCGCGGGCAGGTCGGCGGCGGTGTACAGCCGCCGGATAGGGAGGTTCGAAATGGTGCTGAAGCGCGCCTGCCCGCTGGCGTCGAGGTTCGTGCCCGTGGCCGCGCCTATCGGCTTTTCCGGATTCTTTTCCAGCGCCGGGGCCAGAGTCTTCTCCGCCCACTGCTTCTCGGATTCCGAAGGATACCGCCCCTCAAAGACGTCCTGAATCGGACTTTCCGCCAGCTTCTCTCCGGGCTTGCGGTCGGCCGCCATGGGGCAATGATAAACGATGTGGAGATGTGCGCGCTCTCCCGTCGAGCTTCAGCGGTATCGCTCAACCGCCCGCAATAGGCCCCTGCAAATAAATAGATTCTTCGCTTCGCTCAGAATGACAGCCATGGGGCATGAGGGCTAGTATCCACTCGCTGCCACCTGCGACCTAACACCTGCGACCTGACACCTGACACCTG
>CAYTIL010000025.1:0-122668 GCA_964437985.1 uncultured Acidobacteriaceae bacterium | reverse complement strand
CATTGGCTTCGGGGCCATGCTGCTGGAAGGACTGGTGGCGCTGATCGCGCTGAGCACCGTGATGATCGTGCTCCCCGGTGATGTGGCAGGGCGCGCGCCCGGCAAGCTCTACGGAGACGGCGTGGCCGCGTTTCTGACCGTGCTGATCGGAGAGCAGTGGCGTATTTTCGCCGTCACCTTCGGCGCCATGGCCTTCTCCACGTTCGTCTTCGACACGCTCGACGTAGCCACACGCCTGGGCCGCTACCTGCTCGAGGAACTGGCGGGCGGGCTGCTGGGACCATTCTTCGGACGGGCCGCGCGAGTGGTCGCCTCCGCGGTCACCGCCGGCCTCGCGTTGGTGGTGTTGCTTTCCTCCGGCGAAGGCTCGTGGCGCAGTTTCTGGGTGCTGTTCGGGACCTCGAACCAGTTGCTGGCGTCGCTCACCTTGCTGGCGGTGAGCGTGTGGCTGTACCGCAGCGGCCGCCGCTGCTGGTACACCCTGCTGCCCATGATGTTCCTGATGACCGTCACCGTCAGCGCGCTGGTGGTGCAGGCTGGCGAAGGCCTGGCCGCACTGCGGAGGGCAGGGCTGCGCTGGGACCCGGTGCTCATCAACGGCGTGGTGGCAGTGCTGCTGCTGGGGTTGACCGTGATCTTCGTGATCGAGGCGCTGCGCGCCGTACAGGAGGAGCGCCGCTTGCGACCGCTGCGGGCGCCCACGACGGAGCAAGCCGATAACGCGAGAGCGAGGTGACAATACTTGCCGCTTGTCCGTGGAAGGATAATCCCCGAGGTTGAAGATGCAGGACGAACAAAACGGTCTCTCGATGTATTGGTGTGGCTGACCTCACCTCAGGACCGGAAGAACCTGGTTCTATTCGACGAGCTCGAGCAGTTGCGTGCGTACCTTAACCACTTTCAGCCACCGATTTGTTCGATCCACCTTTTCATCCCCGCGGACGATGAAATGGGGATCTCAATAATGCGCGGCATCGGCATTGATGTGACACCAATCACAAAGTCCACCGATATTTCTACGATCGGTACGGCCATCCGGGACCAGCTTGATGGCCAACTACAAATTGTTGCGGCTACGGCGCTAGCGTGCGACGCCGATTGCGTAGTAACCGATGCCGCTGAGTGGCTTCCCTACATAAGAGAATTCGAGAAGTTAGGCCTCTTGCTAACCACTCCTGACTTCGTGCTCCGGTACTCGGAAATATTCGTGAGAGGTCACGACGTACCTTGGGCATTTGCATACAAAGCGTGGTTCACCACCTGGACCGCTTCCTATCAGCTGTCAGAAGCGTGGACCTTCAAGCCCGGAATGGAGTTCCTGGCGTTGTGTCAAACAAAGGGCGCAGACTCCGAGGCTGTTGAGGCCGGGCGTTCGCTGGTTTACAACCGACTAGGTGACCTCTCCTTTACTCGGGATCGCTTGCTCTTCTACGAGATGCAACAGGCGGTATCGAGGCGTGCCCAATGGAAACGGCAGAAGTTCTCGTCTGAAATTGCTTACTACCTAAACTTTTATTATCTGTTGCTGTATGGCGCATTCGACCACGCTGCGGTCCTAGTAAGTGGCTTGCTGGGCCTGGGAATACCCTCAAGGCGGGTTGGTGCTAGAAGCCCAGAGTTTCTGAAAGCCCTGCGAGCGAAATCGCCCGAGGTCTACGCTGTATTCGAGAATCCAGCCCACACGGAATTTATTAATCGGGTAGCGACCGTAAGACATACCACCGCGCATCGCGGAATGGTGACACCGGGAAAGGTGGTTCAAAAGCCCGATCACGAACCAACTGTGGATGAGTTAGATGATGATATCCGCAAAGCTGGACTTGATCGGTGCTTGGGTCTTTTCCCGCCCGGTCAGGCACGCGACCAGTTTCGAGACACGCTGCGCTCGAACGCTCGAATGGCTCGTTACGAGCGAGAGACACTTATGGAAGATGTCATCCTAGTCGAGCTGAACGGTAAATGGGTTTACATTCATCCGCTCACCGACACGTGGTGGAACTTCAGGCGGTGTAAGGCGTTTCTCGACGAAGTGTTCGTGGCGTGCTCGAAGGCCATCTAGTGGGCCGAGGGTATCTGAGACTCATGCCAGTCTACTTCCGCTGAAGTGCTCTTGGAGCTATCGAGTCAGCCCGAAGGCCCGCGAGTGGAACGCCAGCGATTCGTCCAGATGCTCGGCCACGTAGCTCCAACTGTGTCCGCCGGGGTAGATGTGAAATTCGTGGGCAATGCGGCGCGAGTTCAGCTCCTGATGGAGCTTCTCGGCGCCGGCGTCGAAGCCGTACTCGTCGTCGCGGCCGCAGTCAAAGTAAATCTTCACGCGCGACAGTCCGGCTCCTGCTTTGGCCAGGGCGAGCGGGCTGTTGCGGTCGTAGAAGGCCTGGTCGAACGGGGAACCGAACACATCGCCTAGGATCCAGCCGCGGCTGCCTCCCAGTCCGGGAGTTTCGCCCGCGCCCGGCGGCAGCTTTTCCATGAGCGCGGCGCTGTGCGCGCTGGCCGCGGAAAAGATCTGAGGATACTTGAAGGCGAGGCGCAGCGCGCCGTAGCCGCCCATGGAGGTTCCTGCCACGGCGCGCCCGGCACGCACCGCCTGCACCCGGTAGCGCTTTTCGATGGCGGGCAGGAACTCGCGGAGGAAGAAGTCTTCGTAGCGCAGGCGTCCGTCGCGGGAGTTGATGTAGAAGCTGCGGCCGCCGTCGGGCGTGATCAGGACGAATTCTCCGATGCGTTTCTCCTCCTGCAGGCTCTCTACCAGGTTCCATCCGCCGCTGCGCACCAGGGACTGCTCATCCGCGCCCAGCCCGTGCAGGTAATAGAGGACCGGGAAGCGGCGCGTCTTGTCGGTGGCGTAGCCGGCGGGCAGCAGCGCGCAGTAGCGCACCGCGCGCTTGAGGATGGCGCTCTTCACCGTTTTACATTCGGCGCTGGAGGCGGCGTGGGCGGAAGGAGCAAGGCACAATGCAAAAGTAAAAATGCAAAATGACAAGAACGACATCAGAGGGTTGGAGACCGCAGTTATCCTTCGATTTTTTGACATGCAGGCGGCAGCGCTAGTCATAGCGCAGGGCCTGCACGGGATCGAGTTTCGAGGCGCGCGCCGCGGGATAGAGTCCGGAGACCAGGCTGACCAGAACCGCGAAGCCCAGGGCCGCGGCCACCAGCCACCAGGGCACCGACCAGATCTGCTCCGGGGGAAGCTGCTGGCGCGCGAGGTAGAGGTTGGTTGCCCAGTTGATGGAGCGGCCCAGGGCCCAGCCCAGCAGGACGCCCAATGCTCCGCCGAATGCGCCCATCACTCCGGCTTCGACGAAGAAGAGCCGCTTGACGTCGGCGTCGGAGGCGCCCACGGCCTTCATAATGCCGATTTCGCGGCGCCGTTCCAGGATGGCCATTACCAGCGTGTTCACAATTCCCAGCGACGCCACCGCCAGCGCCAGGCTACCGAAGATGCCGAGGAACAGGTCGAGCACGGCGAAGAAGCGGCGCAGGTTGCGGGCGGCGTCAAAAACCGAGAAGGTGCGGAAGCCCATCTTCTTGATGGCGTTCTGCACTTCCTCGACGCGCCCCGGGCTGTCCACACGGACCGCCAGGCTCACGTAGGTGCGCTCTTTGCTGGAGCGGGTGGCGCCGCGCAGGTCGGAGAACTGCAGGACGTTCAGATTTTCCGCGAGGCCGGTGGGCAGGAAGATGCGCGCCGAGGAAACCGCGCGCACGCCGCCGAAGGGCTCGCGCTCCACGATGCCCACGATGCGCAGCTTCTGATCGCGGCGTACCACGGTGAAGCCGAAGGGGTCGTCGTCGTCGTTCGCGCTCTGGGCGCCGGCAGCAGCGGCGCCGTCGCCGCCGGCCAGAGGCTGGCGCTCGGCGTAGCGCACCACGATCTCCTTGCCCAGCAGCGAAGCGGGCTGCGGGCTCAGTTCCTTGGCGAACTCCTGCGCAAGGATGGCTTCCTCGGCCACGGGCCCGGAGAAGAACGATCCCTGGAGGGTCTCAAACGCTTCGTTCTCGCGTGCCGAGGGCGGCAGCGCGGCCACGAAAGCAAAGTGCATCTTGCCCTCGTAGCGCGCTTCGGTGGTGAGGCGAATTTCCGGAAACACCTCAATCACGCCGTCGAGCTGACGGAGCTGGGTGCGGGCGGCGTCGTTGAGCGAGCGGACATCCTCCGCCGGCTTGCGCGGCTCGTCGCGCTCCACGCCGCGGAAGTCCTGGCGCGAAGTCACAAAGATAGTGTCGAACAGGCCCGAGCTTTGCAGCCGGCGGCCGGCCATTTCCTGCAAGCCGATGCCCAGCGACAGCATGGCCACCAGCGAGGCCACGCCCACGGCAATGCCCAGCGTGGTCAGCGAATTGCGCAGCATCGACTGGCGCAGATTGCGGGTGGCCAGATCGAACAGGTCGGGTGCCTTCATGACTGTGCTCCCCGGGAGGAGGCGCCTTCCGAGGCCACCAGTTTGCCGTCGGACATGAACAGGAAACGGCCGGCGAAACGCTCGGCCAGCGGCCGTTCATGAGTCACCAGCACCACGGTCATGCCCAGCGACTGGTTGAGGTCGCGGATGAGTCCCATGATTTCCTCGCCGGTGCGGCTGTCGAGGTTACCGGTGGGCTCGTCGGCCAGGAGCAGCGAGGGGCGGTTCACCAGCGCCCGCGCCAGCGATGCCCGCTGCTGCTCGCCGCCGGAGAGCTCGCTGGGGCGATGGCCGCTGCGCCCGCCCAGGCCCACGCGCTCCAGGGCGTCACGCACCCGCTGCTCGCGCTCGCGGCGCTCCACTTCGGCGAAGCGCAGCGGAAGGTCAACGTTCTGCTGCAGGGTCATCGAAGGAATAAGGTTGAACGCCTGGAAGACCATGGCGGCGGTGTGGCGGCGGTATTCGGCCAGCTCCAGCGACGACATCTTCGCCAGGTCGCGCCCGTGCACCACGATGGAGCCGGTGGTGGGCCGGTCCAGGCCGGCGATCAGGTTCAGCAGCGTGGACTTTCCCGATCCGGAAGTGCCCAGCAGGGCCACGAATTCTCCCGAGGGAACTTCCAGGGTCACGCCGTCCACGGCGCGGATTTCGGCTTCGCCCATGCGGTAGTGGCGGCGGACGTCTTCGGTGCGGATGGCAGCGCCGTTGGCAGGCATAGCTATCTGATGGTACTACGCAGAAACGGGGGCAAAAGTTCGCGAGTCACGATTCACCACGGAGGCACGGAGGCACGGAGAAGGCAAGAGTAAAAAATCAAAAGGCAAAAGAGAAGACCTCTTGCCTCGTTCATGGCGTATTGCCAGCGGCTTGTTGCCTTTTCCCTTTTCCCTTTTGCCTTTTGATTTTTGACTTGCTGTTCTCCGTGCCTCCGTGTCTCCGTGGTGAACAATCATGCCTTCTTGCAAACCTCGCCGTACTGCGAGTTGTAGCTCAGCTTGATCTCCCCGCAGGTGTGCTGTTCTTCGGAGTAGACGTCGCAGGAATCGAAAGGGCGGGAATACAGGTGCAGGCTCACGGCGCGTTCACCGAACTCGCGCGGGTTATAGACCTTGTGCACGGGCTCGGCGGGATTCACAGCCAGTGGGTTGGCGGCGTTCATCTCCACGATGTCGGTGGGGCGGATGTCGCACTTGCCTGCCTTCAGGTCCTGGAAGAGCACGCGATAGTTCTGCACCAGCAGCCGGCCGATAGGCACCGCCATCCAGCAGTTCTGGTCGCGATGGTTGTGGGTGGAGCTGTGATGTCCAGCCTCCCAGCAGATGGCGATGAGGTCGTACAGCGGGGTGGCGTCGATGAGGTTGCGGGTGTAGTGCTGGCGGTCCCAGAACAGATAGGGCGTGAGCGAAGCGGGATCCACGGGATGCTGCGCAAGGTAGTCCTGGATGGTCCGGGTTCCGCTAAACGCCGCTTCCGGAAACTGGCGCAGCCCGGCGACGAACTCCTGGATGGAAACGGTTTGCGCGGCCGCAGCCTTTTGTCCCAGCGTGCTCATGTCCTTGCCCCCTGTTCGCGGATAGGGAATTCTAGCCCGGCCGGGGGCGGCCGGGCTACACAGCCCTGAATATTGACTTCCTCGTCACCCCCGCATAGAGTTACGGTTCGCCGAGGTGTCCCAGGGATGGATTTTCTCTCCGGCTTCTCCGCGTTCAGCATCTTCCTGGCGATCGCTGCCATCGGGTTCATCCTACTGGTGGTGTCGCTGGTGTTCGGCGAAGCCTTCGAACATTTCGGTGACGGACACTTCGACGCCCACGCCGAGAGCGGCGGCCCCGGCTTTTTCAGCGTGCGGGTGATGAGCGTGTTCGTCACCGCATTTGGCGGCTTTGGCGCAGTGGCCGCGCGCTACGGACTGGGCCCGCTGCCCGCCTCGGGAGTCGGCTTCGCCAGCGGGCTGGTTTTTGGCGGGGTCATCTACGCCTTTGCGCGCTTTCTCTACGGCCAGCAGTCCACCACCCACATGGTCTCGACGGACCTGGTCGGGCTGAGCGGACGCATCGTGGTGGCTATTCCTGCGGGAGGCTTGGGCCAAGTGCGATGCAGCCTGCACGGGGAACTGGTGGACAAGATCGCGCGCTCGCGGGACGGCGCTCCGGTTGCCGAAAACACCGCGGTGGTGGTGAAAGAAGTTCTGGGCGAGACGGTCGTGGTGGAGAAGCAATAGCGCCTCAAGGAGGTGCCCAAAGATGTCCGAACTCAAAGACCTGTTTCTTCCCTTTATCGTGCTGCTTTCGGTGCTGGCGCTGTTCATCGCCGCCTGGCAGTTCAGCCGCAACTACATCAAGGTGTCGCCCAACGTTGTGGCGGTGATCAGCGGCGGGCGGGGCGGGTTCCGGCTGGTGCGGGGCGGCTCCACGCTGCGCATCCCCATCCTGGAGAAGGTGGAGTACCTGTCGCTGAACGTGCTCACCATCCCGCTGGAGATCAAGCGCGCCTACACCTTGAAGGGCGTTCCAGTCTCGGTGAAGGCGGTGGCCAACGTGAAGATCCGCGGCGACGAGACCTCCATGAAGGCGGCCGCCGAGCGATTTCTGGGCATGACTCCGCCGCAGTTGCAGCAGGTGATCTTCCAGACGCTGGAAGGACACCTGCGCTCCATCCTGGGTACGCTGACCGTGGAGGAAGTGAACAGCGATCGCGCCAGCTTCGCCCAGAAGCTGACTTCGGAAGCCGCTGTGGACCTGGAAAAAATGGGCGTGGGCGTGGACGTGCTCACCATCCAGGAGATCAGCGACGAAGAAGAGTACCTGAACGCGCTGGGCAAGCGGCGCACCGCGGAAGTGAAGCGCGACGCCAGCATCGGCGAGGCTGAGGCCACGCGCGACGCCAAGATCAAATCGTCGGAAGCGCTGCAGCAGGGCGAGAAAGCCAAGTTCAACGCCGAGGCCGATATTGCCCAGGCGCAGCGCGACTTTGCCATCCGCCAGGCGCAGTACACGGCGGAGATCGAAACCGAGAAGGCCAAGGCACAGCAAGCCGGGCCGCTTTCTGATGCGAAGGCCCGGCAGGCGGTGGTGGCGGAAGAAGTCAAGGTGGAGCGCATCCGCACGCAGGAAATGATTTCCGTGCAGGAGCAGGAAGTGCAGCGCCGGCAGAAGGAGCTGGAAGCCACCGTGATCAAACCCGCCGAGGCCGACCGCCAGGCGGCCATCACGCGCGCCGAGGCCTCCAAGCAGGCGGCCATCCTCGAAGCCGAGGGCAGACGTCTCGCTATGATCTCCATCGCCCAGGCGGAGCAGGAAAAATTGCGCATGGAAGGCACGGGCCGCGCCGCCGCGGTGGAAGCCGAAGGCAGGGCCGAAGCCGCGAAGATCGAAGCCATCGGGCTGGCGCAAGCCAAAGCTATCGAAGCCCAGGGGGTGGCGGAAGCCACCGCCATCCTGCGCAAGGCGGAGGCCTGGAAGCAGTTCAACGAAGCCGCGCGCATGCAGACCATCCTGGAAAAGCTGCCCGCGATTTTGCAGGCCTCCGCCGGCATCTTCGGCGCTGTGGCCGCTCCACTGGGCAACATAGATAAGGTGGTGGTGATTGATCAAGGCGGCGGCCCCGACGGCGGTGGTTTGGCCCGCCTGGCCAAGACCAGTCCCACGATCGTCTTCAATCTGTTGCAGCAACTGGAGGCGCTGGGCCTGAACCTGCCCAACGTCCTCGAACAACTGGGCGTGCAAAAACAGACTAACGGTGGAACGCCGGCCGAGACGCCGGGCGGAGGATCGGGTGAACTGTCCAAGAAGGAGCGGACCAAGCCCTAGCCGCATGTTTTGCCGCACGCGACCAGCGGTGGCGGCGCCATGGCTTAGAATCTCGGCATGCCAACGCTCTACCGGACCCAAGCGGTCGCCGCAAGAATGGAGCGCGCCGCGGTCGTCATTCATTGCAGCGATCCTCGTTACCAGCCGCACTTTCAGGAATTTCTGATAAAGGGCCTGGGGCTCGATAACTACGCCCTGATCGCGGCCCCGGGCGGGGCGCAGCTGCTGACGCTCGCCGGTTACCTGCCCAAGTTTTCCTGGTCGGGCTGGCGCTGGGTGCAGTTCATCGTGGATCTGGTTGACCCGGCGAGGCTCGTCCTAATCGCTCACGAGGATTGCCGCTGGTATCTGGATGCGCGTTTCGGGCACAACCCTGGGCGCATCCGTCAACGGATGACCTCAGACCTGCGCGACACGAGCGACCTCCTGAAAAAGCGGTTTGGTAACCGGCAAGTCGAGCTGTATTACGCATCGCTGGGCGAGGACGGCTCGGCGAGCTTCGAAGCGGTGTAGCGGTGCGACCGGCAATCGTCAATCAGCAATCATCCATCGTCAATGGCCGCTGGCCGCTGTCCGCTGTTACAATGACTTCAGCGTCACGCTAGGAGAATGCCTATGCCCTGTTCCGGTCCCATGCCCGGACCCGTTTCCTCCACCGAAGGCACGCGCAAGGTGAAGTGTGCGAAGTTTCAGAAGGAGCTGCCCGGGCTGGACGAGGCTCCGTTCGACACCGAGTTGGGCCAGCGCATCTACGAGAACGTCTCCGAAGAGGCGTGGAAGATGTGGCAGGAGCACGCCAAGATGGTCATCAACGAATACCGCCTCAACCCGGCGCGCAAAGAGGCGCAGGAGATCATCGTCCAGCAGATGGAGGAGTACTTCTTCGGCGAAGGCGCCGCCCTCCCGCCGGGCTTCGTCCCGCCGCAAAGTAAGAGCTAGAGATTTGTGATTCCGAGCGAGCGCGACCGAACGCAGTGAGGAAGCGCGAGTCGAGGAACCCCTACCTCGGGCATCTGTGTTTGGGGTAGAGCTTCCTCGACTCGCCCTCGGATCGCTTTGCTCCCTCAGCCTTGCTCGGAATGGAGAAATGCGGCCTGCGCCATGAATGTTCTTCTTGTCTCCACCTACGAATCCGGCCACCAGCCCTTCGGCCTGGCGTCGCCGGCGGCCTGGCTGCGGGAAGATGGTTTCTACGCCGGCGTCCTCGACCTTTCGCAAACGCCGCTGAACGAACCGGCGGTGCGCGACGCCAGTCTGATCGCTTTCTACCTGCCCATGCACACCGCCACGCGCATTGCCCTGCGCGTCATCGCTCGGGCGGGAGCGCTGAATCCGGCGGCGCACCTGTGCGCCTACGGACTCTATGCGCCCATGAACGCTGAAATGTTGCGGCGGTCGGGCGTGGCCACCATTCTGGGAGGAGAGTTCGAGTCCGGCCTGCTGGCCCTGGCGCAAAGATTGCGCGCGGCAGGAGGAGGGAACGGACCGCAGCCGCAGCGCGAGCCCGAGATCAGCCTGGAGCGGCAACAGTTTCGCGTGCCCGATCGCAGCGGCCTTCCGGAACTCAAACGTTATTCGCATCTAGTGCTGCCCGACGGCACCGAGCGCATCGTGGGCTACACCGAGGCCAGCCGCGGGTGCAAGCATCTGTGCCGCCACTGTCCCATCGTGCCGGTTTACGGCGGCAAGTTCCGCATTGTGGAGCGGGAAGTGGTGCTGGAAGACATTCGACGGCAGGTGGCTGCCGGGGCCCAGCACATTACTTTCGGCGATCCCGACTTCTTCAACGGGGTGCGCCATGCGCTCGAACTGGTGCAGGCGCTGCACCGCGAGCATCCGCAAATCAGCTACGACGCCACCATCAAAGTCGAACACCTGCTGAAGCACGCGCGGCATCTGTCGGCGCTGCGCTCGACCGGCTGCGCCTTCGTTACCACCGCCGTCGAGTCGCTCGACGACCGCGTGCTCGCACTGCTCGACAAGGGCCATACCCGCGCCGATTTCTTCCGCCTGGTTTCGCTGTTCCGCGAGACCGGCCTGGTGCTGGCGCCTACGTTCGTCGCTTTCCATCCCTGGACCACGCTCGAAGGCTACGAAGAACTGCTGCGCACGCTGGCGGATCTCGATCTGGTGGAAAACGTTCCGCCGGTGCAGCTCATGTTGCGCTTGCTGATTCCAGCGGGCTCGCGCCTGCTCGAGCTGCAAGAAGTGCAGGAGCTGATCGGGCCTTTTGACGAAGCAGCGCTCAGCTATCGCTGGCAGCATCCCCACCCGCGCGTGGACCGGCTGCAGCGCGAGGTGGCGGCGATGGTCGAAGCCGGCGCCGAGAAAGAATGGGGCCGCAGGACAATATTTTACGAAGTCTGGAAGCTGGCGCGACGCGCGCTGCAGCAGTCTCTCCCCGCGCTTCCGGCTGTGGCGCCGGGCCCGGCGCGCGCCACCATTCCGTATCTCACCGAGCCCTGGTTCTGTTGAGCCGAGCCCACCGACGGGCAGTTGGCCCCGTTCTGAAGCAGGTGTCAGGTGTCGGGCGTCAGGCCGTTAGTATTCCGGCCATTGCTCCAGCTCGGCGTCCATCCCTTCGTCCGCCAGGCGCTGTTCTGACTTAGGATCGAGCTTGGCGCACTCGCGCGCCAGCGGTGCGCGGTCTGGTCGGCGCGGGCCTTCGCTGTTGGGGGCCGCTCTGCGGGCTTTCTTCATGGTATTCATTCGAAATCATACCGCTCAGGCCGGGTTACGGTACATCTGCTCAATCTCCGCCGCATACCGCGCTGCAATCGCGTCCCGCTTCAGCTTGCCGTTGGCGGTGAGCAGGCCGCTCTCGATGGTGAAAGGCTCGGCGATCAGGTGGAAGCGGCGCACCTGCTTGTAATGCGGCAGGCCGTCGTTGATCGCATCTAGCACACTCTGGACTTGCTCGCGCGCAACGCTGCCGGCAATCAGCGCCGCCAGGAAGCTGCGGCCGTTGCCCAGCAGCACCACCTGCTGCGCCCCGGGGAGGCGTTGCAGGAGCGCGTCTTCGATGGGTTCGGGCGCGATGTTGTGGCCGGAAGCGGGAATGATCAGGTTCTTCACCCGGCCGATGATGCGCCAGTTGCCCGCAGCATCCACTTCGCCCTGATCGCCGGTGTGGAACCACTTGCCGTCCGGAGCGCCGCGCAGCGCTTTCGCCGTTTCCTGCGGACGGTTCCAGTATCCGGGAAAGATGTTGGGACCGCGCACCAGAATCTCGCTGTTCTCACCCAGCTTCATCTCCACTTGCGGAATCGCCGGGCCCACGCGGCCCGGTTCCACGCGCTGCGGATGATCGAGCGTGCAGATGGCGGTGGTCTCGGTGAGTCCATACACCTGCAACACCGGCAGCCCCAGCATCATGAAAAAGAGCTGGGTCTCGACCGCCAGCGGCGCCGATCCGCAAATCAGCGCGCGCAGGTTCGGGCCCAGCTTCTTGCGGATGGCGGGAAACACGATGCCTTCGGCTAGTGACCGCCACACGAAGTCGAAGCCAGCGGATTGGCCCTCACGCCGCCGCATCCATGCGGCGCGGCCTTTGCTGAAAGCGTTCTGCGCAAACCCGCCGCGCTGCGCAAGCTGATCCTCAATGCCGCGGCGCACCCGCTCCAGTAGCGCGGGAACATTCAGGAAATAATCGGGCGCGGCGAGCTTCATTTCGTCGGCCAGCTTCGTGAGGTCGGTAGAGAGTGTGAGCACACTGTTGAGCGAGAGCGCGGTGAGCATCAGAATCCACGACCCGGCAAAGCAGCAGGGCAGGTAGTGGAAGATGCGGTCGGGCTGCGAGCGCGCGCCGCCCATCAGCAAATCCAGCCGTGCGCCGGTGCAGGGAATCATGTGGTTCAGATTGCCCACGTTGAGCACAACGCCCTTGGGCTCACCCGAAGTGCCGGAGGTATAGATGATGGTGACCGGGTCGGCGTCGGAAAGCGCCGCGGGCGCCGAGCCGCCGGCGTCCTGAGCGACGAAGATCTCGTCGAAGAGAACTGCGCGGGGCGCCTCCGGCCACTCGCTGCGGACCGCGTCGCGCAAGGCGGCGTCGCCGCAGCACAGCAGCGAGGGCGAGCAGTCCTTCATCATCGCCACCAGCTCTTTCGCTGCCTGGCGCGCGTAGAGCGGCACCACGATCCCGCCCTCGGCCATGATGGCGAGGTCGAGCGCCGTCCAGCGGATGCTGTTGCTCGCCAGCAGCCCGCAGCGGTCGCCGGGCTTCAGCCCGGCGTTGCGGAGAAACGAGCGCGCCGCGTTCACCAGCGCCAGCAACTCGCCGGGGTTAGCAGAAACCAGCTTTCCGTCGCGCACTTCCTGGATCACGACGCGTGCTGGCTCTCGCGCCAGTCGCTGCAGGATGTTTTCCAGGAAGTTCATCCGCCGTGGGTTTCCACGAGGGTGCGGAGGCCGGGGCTGAGCGGCGGCAGGTAGTCTTCCCAACTCAGTTGGCCGGTGCGGAAGGGAAACTCCGGATAGCGCTGCTGCACGTGCGCTTCGAAGTAGACGCCCATGCGCGCCATGGCCTTCAGGTTGCGCACCACGCTGCGCCCGATGCCGTCGGCCACGGCCTCACGCTCGCGGCAAAGCTGGTCGAGAACGCCGCGCAGTTTACCCTCGAGCTCGGGGTCGTCCACCGTGAGCAGCAGGTGCTGGTGTCCGCGCTCGTGCATCAGGTTGCGGATGCGCTCGTCCATGGTGATGCCCGCCGACGCCACCAGCCCCGGCATGGCAGTGACGATGCCGTGATAACGCGACGACACCATCAGGGGGCAGGCGCGCAGCACGCTCACCAGCTCGTACATGTTGTATTGGTCGGAGGCCAGCGTGGGTGCGCCCTTCAGCTTTTCCGCCAGCGCATGACAGGCGCGCGCATCCAGCATCTCCATGGCCACCAGGATGACGAACGCGCCGTGCTCCTTGCGAAACGCTTCCACGGCGCTGGCGATGGCGGTGAGATAACGCTCGTAGGCCGCGTCCACCTGCGGCCCCGAGTTATGGAAATACACGCTGCGGTAGTGACTGTTGCGATATGCGCCCGTGAGCGCGCGCGCGGCGTAGCGCGTCACCGACGCCTTCACCGGCCACCAGAAGGGATTGATGGGGCACACGGCCAGCACCGGCTGGCGGCCGTCCCATCCCAGGTCGCGCAGCATCTTTTGCCCGTATTCGCGCGGGTGCGGCTCGAAGGTCCAGGCGGTGTCGGTGCCGGGCTCGGTGGGCACGGCCAGTTCGCGCAGCACGTCGCGCGATTCGTCGTTGCGCGTGAGGATGAGCGACTGGCTGCAGTAGCGGCTGCACATGCGCGCCAGCAGCTTGTCCATGTGTCCGGCCTCGGCGCCGTAGCCCACGCTCAGCTTGTTCTCTGCCGAGGCGATGCCCAGCGAGCCGATCATCATGGTGGTCAGGGCGTTGGCAAACTTGCTCTTGAACATGGAGCCTTCGCACGCCACCACGCCGTGGTGCTTGCGCACTTCGCGAAACAGAAAGGGAGGAAAAATGTCGGGCAGGCGGACCTGCTCGGCGCCGGCAAAATATCCGCGCGAGAGGTCGAAGTTCTGGGTCATCACCGCGACGCGCAGGTGGTCGTCGCCCAGGATGCGGCGCACCTGGCGCAGCATCTCCTCCACGCGCACGTCCGAGCCGGTGTTGCGGGTTCCGTTGTATCCGGCGAACAGCAGGCTGAGCTTCTCCCCGGGCTTCCATGGATGCCCGGCGCCCAGCATCCAGGCGAGCTTCGAGGTCTCGATGAGTCCACTGACCCAGGCTTCCAGCACCAGGTCCATCATGTCGCCGGCCCTCCCGCCGGGCGTCCCTCGGCGATGGCTTCGGCGACGGGCCAATCCTGATAGCGGAACGTGAAATGGTTTTCGCGGCTGAAATTGAGCAGCGGCAGGCTGTATTCGGAGAACGGCCGCGGCTGCCGTCCCATTTCCGCCACCACGCGGGTGTTGTCGAACACCGTGTTCCACACCAGGTAAGGGAAGAAGACCTTGAGCAGCGACGCTCCATGGCCCACGCTGCCTTTGCGACTGGCGAGCGAGTTGACGATGGAGCCAAACGCGCCTTCCAGCGAGGGCAGAAACCACGGCCCCGATTTGTGCCGCGCTTGGGCCAGTGCGTCGGTGAGCTCACGAAAGGTTTGCGAGCCCGTGCCCGACGACAGGTGATAGATCTCGTGCGCCGGCTTTTCCTTCTGGTGCAGGGTGACGATGGCGTCGGCGACGTAGTCCACGGGCACAATATCCACCTTGTCGCTGGGGCGGAAGGGCAGCACCGGCAGCCCGGCGAGAAAGACGAAAGCGCGCACCATGTCGAACTGCGTGGTTTCGGCGCGGCGGCTGTCGCCCAGCACGATGGAGGGGCGGAAGATGGTCCGCGGCACCTCGGGGAGCAGCTCGCGGATCATGTGCTCGCAAAACTTCTTGGTGCGCGCGTAGGGATCGTAGTCGGAGCGCTGCCAGTCCACCGCCTGGTCTTCGCGGACCACTTCGTGGCTCCTCTGCCCGGCCACCGCGACCGTGGAAACGTGACTCATGCGCCGCAGGCCGTGGAGGTCCTGGGCGCGGCGCGCCAGCTGCACCACCTCCAGCGTCCCCCGCAGGTTCACGTTCAGGCAGCTTTTCTCCGATTTGCGGTTCAGCGACGCGGCCACGTGGATTACGGAATCCGTGGTTTCCAGCAGGCGGCGATAGTCGTCCGGGTTCAGGCCGAAGCGAGGATGGGTGAGGTCGCCGCGGAAAACTGTGACCCGCGACTTGAGGAAGTTGTAGAAGCGAGGGAAATCCAGATGCAGTTGCAGCGAGCGCCACAAGCGCTCCTCGGCCTCGCGCTGATCTTTGGCGCGCACCAGCAGGTTGAGCGGGTCCTGGTGGTTTTCCAGCAGGCCCGCGACCACATGCGCGCCGATGTAGCCGGTGCAGCCGGTCAGGAAGATGGCCATGTCGCTCCTGCGGGGATGCCGGGGCCCGCGGCCGGCGTGGAGCCGGGCTGGGCGTCAAGCCGGAAGTCGCGTTTGGGGCGCGTCTCCAAGGGGCGTCCCTCGATGAGAGGATACGACCAGCGGCGCAGCGCGGGCACGTGGATGTTGATCCAGTACTCCCACCAGTCAATGGCGCGAGCGTCGTAGCCGAAAGCGTCCTGCTCCGCGGGCGGCAGGGCGTGCGCCAGCAGTTCCACGTTTTCGGCCTCGAACACCTGCTCGTTTTCGAGAATGAAAGGCTCGTAGAGTTCGATCAGCCGCTCCACGCGGTCGAGGTTGCGCTCCGCCCGAACCAGCGACGGCCCCATGAGCGGAATGGGCGACGCCACCAGCCGGATGGCGCGCACAATGGCTTTCTGTCCCGGCGCCGAAAGCCGCTGGTAGCGGGACTTGGAGACGGCAATGGTATCGAAACGCAGGCGCAGCCAGTGCTCCAGTCCTTCCTGGGCGCGGTAGTGCTTGCGGTGCGCCAGGCCGGTGAGCTCGATGGAGCGCCGCATGTCGCAGGGATTGCTGGCCGAGGTGGCAAGCTGGTACAAGGGCTGGTGCTGCCGCTCGACCAGCGCCGCGGCGATCAGCAGCATGCCCCGGCAAACCAGGTCGACGGGAATAATGTCCAGGCACTTGCGCTCGTTCGAGGGAAGCTGGCGGAAGTAAGTCCCCAGCAGGTAAGAAAGCGCCGCCGAGGTATTGATGCCCTCGTTCCATCCGGGAAAGGGCTGGTGGGTCGAGCTTTCGACAATGGAGGGGCGCACCACCGCGATGGGCAAGCCGCTGCCACGCGTGGCTAGCAGCGACTCTGCCAGGCTCTTGGTGAGGGTGTAAGTGTTGGGCCAGCCCAGCTCTTTGGCGCGCTTCACGCCGGCTTCGGTCAGATGGTTGCGCAGCCAGCGCACGCGCCCGCGGCGCAACTGGATTTCCAGGGCCTCGCCGGAAAGAGGCGCGGCGGCGCCGCGTTTTTCCGCAAGCTGCCGGCGCAACTCTTCAGCGACCTTGGGGCCCTCGGATTCCTGGGTGGCCGTCTTCACCAGCGCGTGCAGCGACTGGAGCTCGCGTTCCGCATCGAAACCCGGAATCCTCACCGATGTGTAATTGGGCGCCAGCTCCTCGGGCACGCGGCCGTCCACATAGCCGGCGACGTAGCAGGTGGAAAGGTGCAGCAGCGCGGCGTGATCGCAGGCGCGCAGGAACTCGATCAGGTGGAGCACGGCCTCGACGTTGCCGGCCAGCGCGTCGCGCAGGTCGGGATTGAAGTCGGTAAGCCCGGAACTGTTGATGACCAGATCCAGGTGCTTGTGCAAACGCGCGTGCGTGGCCTGGTCGAGGCCCAAGCCAGGCACGGAAACGTCGCCCTCCACCACTTCGATGCGCTCGCTCAAGAAGCGCGCCAGGCCTGCGCCGTGGCGTTCCTCCAGCAAATCAAAGACGGGCGACTCCTCCACGATTTTCTCGAAGCGGCGCACGGAAGGATTCGACTTCTGCCGCCGGATGAGCAGATACACCTTGCCGATCTCCGGCAAGTCTTCGAGCAATTTCACCAGCCACACCTTGCCGATGAACCCGGTCACGCCGACGAGCATCACGTGCTTACCGGCCAAGGCGCGGCGCACGCTCAGTTGCGCCGGAGTCTTCTGATGATCGAACACGATAGCCGGCCGGGACCGCTTGAGCGGTTGGCGGCCGGGAGGGATAGCAGCGCGGCGCAAGGCGTCGGCTCCGCCGGCTATGTCGAGATTTTGCGCCAGGCGCTCTTCGGGCACGCGGCCATCGGGATTTCCTCCGAACAGCCGGGCCAACCCGCCCCGCGGCCGAATCACCGGATCGAGCAGGCGTCCGGTGGCCAGGCCGTCGCGAAACTCCAGACGGTTGGCGAGGATGCGCTCCACGCCCAGGTGTCGCGCCAGGGGGCGCATCACCAGGTCGAGCCCCTGGCTCACCAGCACCACGCGCTCGCCCGCGGCCAGCACTTCCTTCAGCATGGCTACGCCGCCGGGCTTCAGGTGCGGCAGCAGTTTGTAGTGGAAGAATTCTTCGCCCAACAGATCCAGGCGATCGCGGCTCACGCCGCGCAGCACCGCGTGCAGTACGCGGGTGGCGAAGGTGCGGTGCGCGGCATAAAGCAGCGGCCGCACCAGGGCCATCAGCGCCAGGCCGCCGCGGCGCGCCCAGCGCTCTACGAAGCTCTGCGCGTTCCAGGTGAAGAAGGCCACCGGGCGCACCGCGCTCAGGTTGAGCAGGCTGCCCTCTACGCGCCAGTAAACGGGCGCGGCCGAGGGCGCGAATTTTTCCTCTTGTGAAGTCAATACCCGGTTCGGCCAGTGTTGCCTTAGGAGTTACTGCTTGGAACTCGATTGTACCGGAAGGGGGCGCGTCCCGGCGTAAGGTTGACCCCTGCCGCCCCGGCATGAAAACCTCTCCCCGACCCTAATGCCGACCGCAATGCTGCGAACTGCAATGCGACCCATCGCCCTCCTGCTCGGTGTGTGCTTGCTGGGTCCGCTGGGCGGCCGGGCAGAGGAAGCGCCGAAGCCTGCGGCGCTGATTTACGGTGCCGGCCTGGAGCCGCGCGGGTTTGATCCTACGCTCGACCTCAACGAGTGGAACGAAGTTTCCAGCGCGGTCTACAGCCGGCTCTTCTGGCCGGACCACGAGGGACGAATCGTCGGCGACCTGGCCGAGTCTTACACCGTCAGCTCCGACGGCCTCACATGGCGCATCCGCCTGCGGCGCAACGTGCAGTGGCACGATGGGCAGCCCTTCACCGCCGACGACGTCATCGCTACCTGGAAGCGGCTCTTCGACCCGCAGACGGAAACTTCCTTCGATCAGAACCAGGCCATGGTCCGCGCCTGGGAGAAGGCGGGCACGCACGAAGTCATCTTCCGGCTGCACTATCCGGAGACCGGATTTCTCGCACCGCTGACTGAAGTTCCCGTGCTTCCTGCGCACCAGCTCGCGGGCGCGCACGATCTGAACCAAAACCCGGTCGGGACCGGCCCGTACAAGTTTTTCGGGCGAAACAACGCCGGCGAGTTCGTGCTGGACGGGCACACGGCCTACCACTTCGGCGCGCCGCCCATCCCGCGCCTGGTGATTCGCGTGATTGCCGACGACGACGCGCGCGCCGAGGCGCTGCTCCGCGGCGAAGTCCATTTGACGCAAGTGAAGCCGCAACACGTGGCGCGCTTGCAGGCCAATCTCAAGCTGCGGCTTTACCGGATGCGCACTGGAGCCTGGCGCGCCCTGCCGCTGAATCTGCGGCGTCCGGCGCTGAAGGACGCGCGTGTGCGCCGCGCCATTGATCTGGCCATCCACCGCGAGCAGATCGTGGAGAAGGCCATCGCCGGATTCGGGCAGCCGGCCTACAGCCCGATTCCTCCGGCTTCCTGGGCGTTCGACCCGGTGATGAACCGGCGCCGCCACGATCCGTCGGCGGCCGCGCGCCTGCTCGAGGCCGCCGGCTGGAAGAAGAACGCGGAGGGGTGGCGTGAACGCGACGGACAAATGCTCACGCTGGAGTTGATTGTGTGGAAGGACGAAGTCTTCCGCCGCACCGCTGCCGAACTGGTGCGCGAACAGCTTGCGCCGCTGGGCATCCGCGTGAACCTGCACCTGGTGGACAACGCCGAGTACGCCCGCCTCTCGGACAACATGGGCGACCGCTACGATGGGTTCATCGGCGGATGGGGCGGCCTGCTCGATCCCGGCGATAACCTGTTCAAGAAGTATCACTCGCGCGGCAGCCAGAACTACGGGGCGTACAACAATCGGGAAGTGGACCGGTTGCTGGAGCGGGTGCGCGCCGTCGGTCCCGCGCGCCGCCCGCTGGCGCGGCGCCTGTACCTGCGGCTGGTGCGGCTGCTGACGGAAGAGGCGGTGTTTCTGCCTATCGCCTATCCCGATTACCTGTTCGCGGCCGATGTCCGGGTGGCCGGTCTGGGCGAGTTCGTCTGCGATTCCTGGTACGAGTTTCCGAAATACGCGAACGAGTGGAGTTGGCGGAAAGAGTAGCGCGGACAAGGCCGCCCGCTTCCACACTGAGCGAGACACCGGCGCTGCCGTATTAGAATGAGGCGCTCATGTCCTCGCTCACTCGCCTCACCGCCATCGAAATGGCGGCCGCGGTCCGCGCCCGCAAGGTCTCGCCGGTCGAGCTGGTGAAGGCCCACCTGAAGCGAATCCGGCAGCTCAATCCGAAGTTCAACGCCTTCGTCTGTGTGGACGAAAAGCGCGCGCTGACGGCGGCGCGGGCCGCCGAGGCGGTGCTGATGCACGGCGACGACGTGGGATCGCTGCACGGCGTGCCGGTCAGCATCAAAAGCTCGATTGACGTTGCCGGGCTGCGCTGCGAAGCGGGGACGCGTCTGCGCGCCGGCCACATTCCTGGGAAGGACGCGGTGCTGGTGGCGCGCCTGAAGTCTGCGGGGGCCGTGATTCTGGGGACCACGAACGTGGCCGAACTGCTGATGGCCTGGGAGACCAGCAACGTTCTCCACGGCCGCACCTCCAGTCCCTGGGACCTGGAGCGCACTCCCGGAGGCTCCAGCGGGGGCGAGGCCGCGGCCATCGCCGCGTGCATGTCGGCGGGCGGCGTGGGCTCCGACGGCGGAGGCTCCATCCGCGTGCCCGCGCACTTCAGCGGCATATGCGGACTCAAGCCCACGCCCGGCCGTGTGCCCGCTACCGGACACTACCCGGAATCGCTGGGGCCGTTTGCCCTGTTGGGCGTGGTGGGACCGATGGCGCGCACCATCGCCGACGTGAAGCTGCTGTTCGAGGCCATCGCCGGCCCCGACCCGGGCGACACCAGCTCCGTGCGCGTGCCTCTGCGCAAGGTGAGCAAGGTGGAAGCGCGGAAACTCCGCATCGGATATTTCGACGAAGCTCCGGGCAATCCGGTTACGTCGGAAACCCGTGCCGCCGTCCACGCCGCCGCCGAGGTCCTCCGGCAGCAGGGTTTCGAAGTGCAGCCGTTTGCGCCAGATTTTCTCGAGCTCGCCCATCGCTGCTGGTGGACGCTGTTCGGCGTCGCCGGAGGCATGCTGCTCGGGCCCATGCTCGCCGGGCACGAAGCCGAGCTCTCGCCCGTGCTGAAGGACTACGCGGCGGTGGTGGCATCGCGGTCTCCCATTTCCGCCGACGACTTTCTCAACGCCTGGCTGCAGCGCGACGTGCTGCGCCTCAAACTTCTCGCCCGCATGCAGGAGTTTCCCATCCTGCTCTGCCCGGTGTGCTCCATTCCCGCTTTCCGCCACTACCAGCGCGAGTGGAGCGTGAACGGGACCACCGTCCGCTATCCCGGAGGCCAGCCCGACGTGATGATTTATTCCGAGTGCTTCAACCTGCTGGGGAATCCGGCAGCCGCGGTGCCCGTCAGTCAGTCTGCCGAAGGCTTGCCCATTGGAGTGCAGATTGTGGGCCGCCCCAACGAGGAGGAAGAAGTGCTCGCCGTGGCCGGATTTCTTGACCGCGAGTTCGGATACGAGGAGCCTCCCTTGTCGCGGGAGGCGTGAGGCTGGCTTCACGGGCGATTGACGATTTCTTCATTGACGATTGACGATTTGGTGTTCCGCGCCTCCAGCTTGCGCAATGTTCGCGGATTGTGAGCCTGGACGCGCGTAGACAAGCATCCTTCGGCTACGTTAGGCTGACCTTTCCGCATTTTCACTCATCGTGATGAAGCGAACTCTCCTGTCGCTGCTCTTGGCCGCGGTGGTGCTGGCAGCGGCACAGTCTCCGGCCCCACGTCCCGCTGCGAAGAGAGCCGCGCCTCCCGCCGACCCCGTTTCCGAAGCTCGCCGCCTGAACACGTTGGGCGTGGGCTACATGACCCAGCAGCGCTTCGAGCAGGCGCTGGGGCTCTTCGAGAAGGCGTTCGCGCTGGATCCCAAGCTGCTTACCGCGCGGCTCAACCAGGGGATCGCGCTTTACAACCTGCAGCGCTACCCGCCCGCGAAGCAGGCGCTGGAGGAAGTGGCGGCGAAGCAGCCCGCCAGCATCCGCGCTTGGTACAACCTGGGACTGCTGCTGCGCAACCAGGGCGATGCCGAGCACGCGCTCGAGGCCTTCAGCCGCGCCGCCGAACTCGATCCCAGTGATGCCGATGTGCACTACTTCGCCGGCTGGATGGCGGGTCAGCTTTCGCAGCACACGCAGGCCATCGCCGCGTATGAGCGCGCGCTGGCGCGGAATCCGTTCCATGTTTCTGCTGAGTTCGGATTGGCGCGCTCCTACCAGCGCACCGGCTCGACCGACAAGTCGCGTGAACATCTGGCGCGCTTTCAGAAGCTGACGCAGGAGAAGCTGGGTTCGCCAATCAGCCTCTCCTACGGCGATCAGGGCAAGTACTCGCTGGCCGAGGACGTCACCACCGCGCCTGAGTCGGCTCCACCGGCGATTCCGGTGCGCTTCATTTCCGCTGCGCGGCAGGCGGGCTTACGTTTCGAACATTTTGCTGGAATGCCTCAGGGCTCGCCGCAGGCGATGAGGGAAGAGCCCTGGGCCCTCGACAGGTTTGCACCTGCGCGCCTGGGGCCGGGTGCCTGCTTCCTGGACTATGACGGTGACGGCCGGTACGACCTGTTGCTCTTGAGCAGTGGCAGGCCGGGTGCTAGTGCCAGAGACTCGACGGGCCTCAAGTTGCTTCGCAATGCCGGCACGGGACGCTTCGTGGACGCAACTGCTGCTGCCGGATTGGAAGGCATCGTCGCCGCCCAAGGGTGTACTGCTGGTGACTACGACAACGATGGCAAAACCGACCTCGCAGTGGGAGCGTGGGGCGGCATGCACCTCTTCCACAATCTGGGCAAAGGGAAATTTCAGGACGTCAGTCAAGCTGCGGGCGTGGCGGCTGCACGGCCGGACTATCCGTCGGGCGCCGGTTTGTTCGCGGGTTTGACCTTCGTAGATTACGACCATGACGGCGACCTCGATCTTTTTTCAGTCAGGTTCTCTCTGATCCCCCTCCCCGATCCCGCGACGCCCGGCAGGCTTCCCGGGCCGGTGGTCGGTAACACCCTCTGGCGCAACAACGGCAACGGCACCTTCCTTGACGTGACCGTGGCCACGGGCCTTGCTGGTGAGGGCTTCAGCCTGGCGGCCGTGCTGACCGACTTCAACAACGACCGAGCTGTGGACCTGCTGGTGACCGGCTCGGGTCCGGACCTGGCGATCTTTGCCAATCCGCGGGAAGGAAAGTTCACCGCGCTCAGCCCGTGGTCAAGGCCCGTGCCTTCGCCGACCGCCGGGGTTGCCGTCTTCGACTTCAACAAAGACGGCTGGATGGATCTGGCGTTGACTCACTGGGCGGCGCCGGGCCTTACGCTGTGGCGCAACGTGGAGGGTAAACGCCTGGAGCGAGTGGAGTTTCCTGAACTCGACTGGACAATGGGATGGGGCGTGGCCGCCTTCGACTACGACAACGACGGCTGGATTGACCTCGCAGCCGTCGGGGGTGCCGCCAAGGAACCATCAGAAGGCCCGCGCATCCGTCTGGTGCGCAACCTCGGTGCCAAGGGATTTGCCGACGTCACCGCCGACGTAGGCCTCGACAAGCTGAAGCTGGAACGGCCACGGGCATTGCTCACCGCAGACTACGACTCCGACGGCGACACCGACCTGCTGATTACCCAGAACTTCGGACCGGTGGTGCTGCTGCGCAACGATGGCGGCAATCGCAACTCCTGGCTGCGGATTGCGCTGCGCGGACTCAACGACAACAAGAGCGCCATCGGCGCCAAGGTCGAGGTCTTTGCCGGGCGCCAGTGGCAGAAGTGGGAAGTTCCCGCGGCTTCCGGGTATCTCGGGCAGAGCGCGCCGGAAATCATTGCCGGACTTTATCGCGCGCGCGAGGCCGACGTGGTGCGCCTGCTCTGGCCCACGGGCGTGATCCAGGACGAGCTCCAACTTGCGCGCCGTCGCACGCACGCGCTCGACGAAATTGACCGCCGCGGCAGTTCCTGTCCCATCCTGTTTGCGTGGAACGGGCAGCAGTACGAGTTCGTCAGCGACTTGATTGGCGCGGGCATCGTGGGGCATTGGGTAGGGCCCGGCGTGCGCAATACTTCCGACCCCACCGAATACCTCAAGGTTCCCGGCGAAATGCTGAAGCCGCGCAACGGCCGGCTCAGCTTCCGATTCGTCGAGCCCATGGAAGAGACCATCTACCTCGACCAGGTGCGTCTGGTGGCCGTGGACCATCCACGCGCGTCCGAGGTGTATCCGCTGGAACACTTCCGCGTCGCGCCGCCGTTCGTTCCTTTCGAGATTGTCTCCAGCCGCGGCGCGCAGCCGCCCGGCGGAGCCTGGGATGAGCGCGGCCGCAACGTCCTTGAGCAAGTTCTGCATCGCGACCGGCGCTACGTCACCGGCTTCCGCGATCTGTCGTTCAAGGGTTTCGCCGAGCAGCATCACCTCGAGCTGGACTTGGGCGAGCAGTATCAATCCGGGCCGCTTCGTCTGCTGCTGCATGGATACATTGACTACTTCACCGCCACCTCGGTGTACGCCGCGCACCAGGCGGGCGTGCACGCCGTGGCGCCCTACGTCGAGGCGCAGGACGCCAGCGGCCGCTGGGTGCGTGTGGTGGACGAAATGGGTTTTCCCGCCGGCCTGGCGCGCACCATGGTCACCGACCTCACAGGCCGCTTGCCCGCGGGCACCCGGCGGATCCGCATCGGAACGAATCTCAAGATCTATTGGGACCAGGTGCTGGTGGACCGCACGCGGGAGCCGGGAGAAGTGCGCGTGCAGGAAGTGCCGCTGGCTGCGGCGGAGCTCGATTTCCTCGGCTACCCGCGCATGGTGGAGGGCACGCCGCGCAGCGACCTGGACTTCCGCTACCACCAAGTGAGCCGCACCGGTCCTTACACACGCCACCCCGGCAATTACACGCGCTACGGCGACGTTCGCGAGTTGCTGGCAGCGCCTGAGGACAGGTTCGTGATCCTGGGCTCGGGAGATGAAGTGGCACTCGACTTCGATCCTGCTGCGTTGCCCCCGCTCCCGGAAGGCTGGACGCGCGATTACTTCTTCTACGCCGACGGGTTTACCAAGGACATGGACTTCTACGCTGCCCACGGCCACAGCGTCTCGCCTCTGCCGTTCCATTCCATGGGCCACTACCCCTATCCTGAAAGCACGGCCTATCCGGACGACCCACTGTCGCTCGATTATTTGCTTAACTACAACACGCGCCACGATTCCGGCCGGTCCGCTCCGGGCTATCGCTTCCGCTACGACGGCAGTCGCAAGCCGTAAGCCGTTAGGAGTGGCACTTCAGGCGTGCCGCAGGGTCGGCACACAGCCTTCTCATAGAAAAAACCAAGATCCCTCGACTCGTCCTCCCTACGTCGCCCGCTGCGCGGGCGGCTCGGTCGGACTCGCTCGGGATGACAATGTCCGAAAACAACCTTTTCGACGCGGCTGAAGCCGTGCCCTGATACAAGTCCTGCCACCGCGCGCGCAATTTGCAATCATCAATTTGCAATCGCCAATCTGCAATCGTCACTCCCCACTCGCCCGCCTGGTTACTTCCGTACATGCCCTCCCGCTCGGTCGCTTCTGACCCTTCGTGACGTTCCCACCAGGCTCCGCAGCCTTCATGCTATAGGCGTACCCTCCGGTCTCCCGGCGGGTGGCTAGGTGGTAGAAAACCCAGATTTCAAAGGGGGATCTTCGCCATGGCACGGTCCATCTTGGGAGAAGGCGGTCAATCGCGCGCGGCCCGCTACGCGTTGCGCATGCCGCTGCGTTACCGTCGCGCCGGCGACATGTATTGGAACGATGGGACCACGGGGAACATCAGCCGTTCCGGGGTGTTGTTCCGCGCGCCCGAACTACTCGATCCGGAAACTCCCGCAGAGTTCACGTTTCTGCTTCCGGGCACGTCCTCCGGACGCGAAGGCGCCAGCGTGAAGTGCGACGGCTTGATCGTGCGCGCGGTGCAGCCGGGAGGCGAAGATGCGCTGCCGGCGTTGGCGGCCAAGATTTCTTCCTATCGTCTGCAGCAACTGGCGGAGCGCCCGAGCACCGGGCAGAGCGGACTGGGTGCGCGGCTGCATGCCGAGGCCGGGCTGCGAGCGCTGCTGGCGCAGCTTCCCGGCGCTCTGTGGAGCACCGACGAAGGGCTGTGCCTCACCTCCGCCGTAGGCTCCGGCCTGCCGGGCCTGGACCTGGCCGCGGCCGGTTTCATGGGCCGTTCGCTGATGGAAATCTTTCAGGCCGGCGACGCGCGCTCGCTGGTGGCCAGCGCGCACTTCGACGCCCTCGTCGGGGATGCGGTGAGCTACGAATTGGAGTGGGGAGGCCGCTGGTTCCACGCTCACGCTGAGCCCCTGCGCGACGCTCGCGGCCACATCGTGGGCACGCTCGGCCTGGCCATCGACATCACCCAGCGCAAACGCCTGGAGGACTCCCTGATTCGCGCGGAAGAAAAGTTCGCCAAGGCTTTTCGCGCCACGCCCGATGCCATCAGCATCAGTACGTTGGACGAAGGCCGCTACTTGGAGGTGAACGAAAGTTTCCAGCGTCTGACCGGCTACGAACGCCACGAGGTGGTAGGACGCACGGTTTCCGACCTCAACCTCTGGGCCGACCCTGCCGAGCAACAGCGCATTACGTCCGACATCCTTCAGCTAGGCAGCGTGACCAACCTGGAGTTACGCTTCCGCAATAAGCAGGGCGCCGTACGCACTGGCCTGCTGTCCGCTGAGGCCATTGATCTCTCCGGCCAGCGCTGCCTGGTGGCCGTGGTGCGCGACATTTCCGAGCATCGCTTACTGGAAGCACAGCTCCTGCAGGCGCAGAAGATGGAAGCCGTTGGCCGCCTGGCCGGCGGTGTGGCCCATGACTTCAACAACCTGCTGGCCATCATCATCGGCTACAGCGACCTACTCGAGGAAGCCGTCGGTTTGAGCGATCCCGCGCGCAAGCACGTGGAGGAGATCCGCAAGGCAGGCCAGCGCGCGGCCGGGCTCACCCGCCAACTGGTGGCCTTCAGCCGCAAGCAGGTGCTGGAGCTGAAAGTCTTCGACCTCAACGCGGTGGTGATCGAGAACCACAAGATGCTGCGGCGCCTGATCGGCGAAGACATTGACCTGGTTCTCCAGCTCGACCCCGAGCGAGGCGTGGTGAAGGCAGATGCGGGGCAGATCGAACAGGTGATCATGAACCTGGCGGTGAACGCGCGCGACGCCATGCCCCGCGGCGGCCGCTTGATCATCGAGACCGCCAACGTCGAAATGGACGCCATGCAGTTGAACCACCACGCCTCCATGCAGCCCGGCTCCTACGTCATGCTCGCGGTGAGCGACAACGGCAGCGGCATAAACGCTGCCACGCAGTCCCACATCTTCGAGCCTTTCTTTACCACCAAGGAAAAAGGCAAGGGAACGGGGCTGGGCCTGGCGACGGTGTACGGCATCGTGAAGCAGAGCGGCGGTTACATCTGGGTGTACAGCGAAGTGGGCAAGGGGTCCACCTTCAAGATCTACTTGCCGCACGCCGGAGAATCGGTCACGCCCGAACCGGTCAACCACGCGAAGGTTCCGGCCGCGTCCCTGCGGGGAACGGAAACGGTGCTGCTGGTGGAAGACGAAGAATCCGTTCGCAAGCTGGCAGCGCAATACCTTGCTGATCAGGGCTACACCGTGCTCGAGGCGGCCAACGGCCTGGAGGCGCTGCGCCGGTGTGGCGAGCACGCCGCGCCCATCCATCTGCTGGTGACGGACGTGGTCATGCCCGGCATGGGCGGGCGCGACCTCGCCGATCAGCTTGCCACCCTGCGGCCCGACACCCGCGTGCTCTTCGTCTCCGGCTACACCGGCAACGCCATCGTCCACCACGGCGTGCTCGACCCGGGAACCTTCCTGCTCTCCAAGCCGTTTCGCCCTCTCGAACTGGCGCAGAAGGTGCGCGAAGTGCTGGACTCGGGAAACGAAAAGCCGTCGTAGCGCGGGTGGCTCTCGTCAAATTGACGACTTCATCATTGACGATTGACGATTGCATTTCTCGCGTGCTCCCTTCCACGTCGTCATCCCGAGTCCGCCGCAGGCGGACGAAGGACCTTACGTGCCGCGTCTACCCTTAGGCACGCGGCACAAGACTGCTCGCCCATCGTCACTTGGCAATCGTCAATGCTAAAATCCTTTTCTTTCCGGGAGGCGAACCATGGCGGTGACACGGCGGGAATTTTCACGCACGCTGGGCAGCACGGCGGCCGCGGCCGGCTTTTTCGCATTTCTCGACGAGCCTCACGGCTTCGCCCAGGATGTCCTGAACTCGGCCGCGGTGCGCAAGGCGCACAAGCACATCCAGGACCACCAGTCCGATCACGTGGCCCGCATCCAGGAGTTCCTGCGTCTGCCCAGCATTTCAAGCTGGGGATGGAAGACGCCGGTTTCGGGCCGCGAGAACATGAGCGAGTGCCTGGATTCGCTCATGGCGATGTTCAAGCGCATGGGCTGCCAGTGGGCGGAGATTGCCAAGACCGACGGCCTTCCCGGGGCCGCTGCCTATTACGACGCGGGCGCGAAGAAGACCATCTCCCATTACTTCATGTACGACACCCAGCCCTACGACGAGAAGGAATGGTCGTCGCCGCCGCTGGCCGCGAGCGTCGTGGACCGTCCTCCCTTCGGTAAGAGCATCATGGCGCGCGGCTCGTACAACTCCAAAGGGCCGCTGGTGGCGCTGCTCAACGCTTGCGAGTCCATCATCGCCGTAGATGGCAAGCTCCCGGTGAACATCCTTTTTACCTGCGACGGCGAGGAAGAGCAGGGCTCGCCGCACTTCCACCAGGTGCTCGCTCCCTATTACGACCAGCTCAAGAAGTGCAGCGCTCACTTCAGCCTCGATCCCTCGCAGAACAGCGACGGCGCGGTGGAGATTTCCCTGGGCACGAAGGGCATTGCCGCCTTCGAGCTGGAGGCGCACGGCAAACGTTGGGGACGCGGACCGCAAAACATTCCCATCCATTCCTCGCGCAAGGCCATCCTCGATTCGCCCAACTGGCGGCTCATTGCCGCCCTCCGCACCATGTTCGATTCCGAAACCAACCGCATCCTCATCCCCAACTATTACGACGCCATCGTGCCGCCCACGGAAGAAGAGGAGCAACTGCTGGCGGCCATCATCCAGAAATTCGGCGGGCGCGCCCTGGCCAGCGAGAAGACGAACGCCAAGGTGTGGATGAACGGCTGGAGCGATACCGAGGCCCTGCGTCATCTGCTGTTCGATACTTCGCTGAACATTGACGGCCTGTGGTCGGGCTACACCGGGCCGGGCATGGCCACCATCCTGCCGGAGAAGGCCACCTGCAAGATTGACTCCCGCCTGGTTCCTAATCAGGAGATCGACGCACAGATGGCGCTCATCCGCCAGCACCTGGACAAGAACGGCTTCCCGGACCTGGAGATGCGCAAGCTGGGTGGCGGCGACGAGTGGTCGCGCACCTCGGTGAAGACCGCGCCGGTGCAGTGCGCGCTCAGCGTCTACAAGCAGTATGGAATCGAGCCCGCGGTGTGGCCGCGCTCGGCCGGCTCCAGCCCGCAGGCGCAGTACACCCGGCCTCCGCTGAACCTGGCCGCGGTCTCCGCCGGGCTGGGCCACGGCGGCCGCGCCCACTCGATTGACGAGTACCTGGTCATCGAAGGCAACGACAAGGTCGCGGGTCTGGCGCGCGCCGAGCAGTCCATGGTGGACATGTTGTACGCGTACGCGGCGTGGCCGGAGTAGAAGGCTGCGTGTCGCGGGGGAGCCTAAGCTATAATCGCGGCCGCGCATGGCGATCGCGAACGGCACCACGTTAGGGCCGTATGAGATTCTCGCGCCCATTGGTGCGGGCGGGATGGGCGAGGTGTATCAGGCCCGCGACACCCGCCTGGAGCGCATCGTCGCCATCAAGGTCCTCGCCGAGCATTTCTCCTCCAATAGCGAACATAAGCAGCGCTTCGAGCGCGAAGCCAAGGCCATCTCCTCGCTGCAGCATCCGCACATCTGCACGCTCTACGACGTGGGCCACCAGGACGGCACCGACTACCTGGTGATGGAGTACCTGGAAGGCGAGACGCTGGCCCAGCGCCTCTTCCGCGGCCCCTTGCCCACACCTCAACTCTTGAAAATCGGAATGGAAATGGCGGATGCGCTGGAGCGGGCGCATCGCCAGGGTGTGGTCCATCGCGACCTGAAGCCGGGAAACGTGGTCCTGACCAAGTCGGGCGCCAAGCTGGTGGACTTCGGCCTGGCCAAGCCCGCGAGGATGGCGACCACCAGCAGCCTGTCGGCAGTGACGGCGCCGAGCCCGGTCAGTCCGACCGGTCCTATCACGGAGAAGGGTATTGTCGTGGGCACCTTCCAGTACATGTCGCCGGAGCAGATCGAGGGCAAGGAGGCGGACGGCCGTTCCGACATCTTCGCCTTGGGCGCGGTGCTCTACGAGATGGCCACGGGGAAGCGCGCGTTCGAGGGCAAAAGCCAGCTTTCGGTGGCGTCGGCGATTCTGGAAAAGGAGCCGGAGCCTATCACCACGGCTCAGCCTCTGGCGCCGGCGGCGCTGGAGCACGTAATCAAGGTTTGCCTGGCCAAGGATCCGGAGGAGCGCTGGCAGAGCTCCGCCGACGTGATGCGCGAGCTGAAGTGGATCGAGGAGAGCGGCTCGCGGGCTGCCCCTGCGACCCCGGCTCGATCGCTACGGCTCAGTCGCTGGGCGCGTGTGGGAGTGGCGGTGACCGGATGGGTGCTGGCGCTGGCCGCGATGGTTTCCACGGGCTTCTACGCGCGCCGGGCAGGTACGGCGTCCCAACTGGTGAAGGCGGACATCAATCCACCGGCGGGGCAGGAATTCGGTGGGGTGGTTAACGGCAGCGTCGCGCTTTCGCCCCGCGGCGACCGGCTGGCTTTTCTCGGGTTCAGCGGCAAGAGCAGGGCCTTGTGGGTGCGCGACCTGGCTACTGGCCAGTCCCAGGTTCTGGCCGGGACCGAAGAAGCGGCGTTTCCCTTCTGGTCTTTCGACGGCCGTTTTCTCGCCTTCTTTGCCGACGGCCGGCTGAAGAAGATCGCCGCCTCGGGCGGAGCCGTGGAGGTCCTGTGCGACGCGCCTAATGGTCGGGGAGGCACGTGGGGCGCCGAGGGCGTCATCCTATTCACTCCCAACATCGCCGACGCGCTCTACCAGGTGCCGGAGGGAGGCGGCACGCCGCGCGCTGTCACCCAGCCGGAAAAGGGAGTGAGCCACCGATTCCCGCGTTTCCTGCCGGATGGCAAGCACTTTGTGTTCATTTTGCGGGGCACGGCGCAAGAGACCGTCGGCGATCTTTACGCCGGGTCTCTCGACGGGTCTGCGCCCAAGTTGGTGCTCTCTCCCGGCTCGGTGGCCCAGTACGCGGGCGGTTTCCTGCTGTTCATTAAGAATGGGAACCTAGTGGCCCAGGGCTTCAGCCTGCGGGACCTGGCGGTTTCCGGGAGCCCGGTGGCCATTGCCGAGAAAGTGGAATACTTCAGCCAGCGCGATATCGGAAATTTCTCGGCCAGCGAACGCGGCGCGCTGGTGTACCGCCCGGAACCGTTCACCCAAGTGCAGTACCAGTGGGTGGATCGGGCCGGAAGGATGCTGGGAAGCGTGGGAGCGCCCGGCTTCCTGTCGGATCCGCGGTTGTCGCCGGACGGCAAGAAGCTGGCCACGTTCCTCGGGGAAGCTGGTGGAACCGGCGATCTTTGGGTGGTGGACGTGGAACGCAATGCGGCTTCGCGCCTTACCTTCCTGCGTACCCAATCCGCATCCGCGGTGTTCTCGCCGGACGGAAGAGAGATCATTTGGGCGGAGGGCAAGGGATGGAGCGGTACGCTGATGCGGCAGCCAGCCGCCGGGGGCGGAGCTGCGCAAAAACTGATGGAGGCGGACACAGGCCTCGCAGTCTATGAGTGGACGCGCGACGGCCGCTCTGTAATCCTGGGCCGGCAAGATGTCACGAACGACTGGGACATTCTTCATCTGTCCCTCACGGGAGAGCCCAAGCCGCGACCCATCGTCAATGGGCCGTTCCTGGAATTGGACGCCCGGCTCTCGCCCAATGGCAGGTGGCTGGCCTACGCTTCTGGTGAATCGGGAAGGCTCGAAGTCTACGTAACCGCTTTCCCCGGTCCCGGGGGAAGATGGCAGGTTTCGAGCAGCGGAGGCGTTTCGCCGCGATGGAGTCCGGATGGAAAGGAGCTCTATTACGTGGGCGAAAACAAGATGCGGACAGTGGAGATCCCTAATGCCGACCAGTTTTCGCTGGGGCCGGCGCGGGAGCTGTTCGACATGGATCCAAATTTGCCGCAGTTCGATGTGGCCCCCGATGGCAAGCGCTTTCTGGTGCAGAAGCGCGCCGGAGAAGCCACAGCGCCGCCCCTGAACCTGGTGCTCAACTGGGAGAAGCTGGCCGAGAAGTAGCTCGGCCTCGGCGTCGAACCCATGCGCGAAGAACCAGGAATCCGGTGATCCCAAAATGCCAACCCGCAAGCGTGTCGGTTTCTCCCGGCGCTCGTTTCTGCAGCTCTCCGCCGCATCGCTGGGAGCGCTGCCTTTGGCCGGCGCCGCGAACGCCGCGAAGCCGGAAGGCGCAAGAATGCACGTAGCCGTGGTCGGCGCCGGGGCCTTTGGAGGATGGACCGCGCTCCACTTGCTGCGCCGGGGCGCGCGCGTCACGCTGCTCGACGCCTGGGGGCCGGGCAATTCGCGCGCCAGTTCCGGCGGCGAGACCCGGGTGATCCGCGCCATCTACGGCCCGGACGCCATCTACTTCAAACTGGTGGCGCGCGCACTCACGCTGTGGAAAGAGAACGAAGCCCGCTGGCAGCGGAAGCTCTTCCACCGCACCGGGGTGCTGTGGCTGGCGGGCCACGACGATCGTTACGAACGCGCCGCGCTGCCCCTGCTGCGCGAAAACAAGCTGGAGTTTGACCAGCTCAGCGCGCCGGACGCCGCCCGCCGCTGGCCGCAGATCAACTTTGAGGGTGTCGCTTGGGCGATCTTCGAGAAAGACGCCGGTTACCTCACCGCGCGACTGGCCTGCCAGGCGGTGGTGGAGGGATTCCGCGCCGAGGGCGGCGACTATCGCGAACTGGCAGTCACGCCCGGCGGTATCCAGGCAGGGAAGCTGGCCCAACTGATGCTCTCCGACGGCTCCGCGCTCACCGCCGACCAATACGTGTTCGCGTGCGGGCCGTGGCTGAAAAAACTTTTCCCCGATGTGCTGGGAAAACTGATTCAGCCCACGCGCCAGGAAGTCTACTTCTTCGGCACACCGCCGGGCGACGCGCGCTTCAGCGAAGGCGCGATGCCGGCCTGGATTGACAACGGCGTGCGCATTTTCTACGGCGTTCCCGGCAACCAGGGGCGCGGCTTCAAGATCGCCGACGACTCCCACGGCGGCGCCTTCGATCCCACTACCGGCGACCGCACGCCGTCGGCAAAAGGCATCACGGCGGCGCGCCGCTACCTGCGCGCCCGCTTCCCGGCACTGGGCGACCCGCCGCTGCTCGAGGCCCGCGTTTGCCAGTACGAGAACTCGCGCGACGGCCACTTCATCCTCGACCACCATCCCGCAGCCCAGAACCTGTGGCTGCTGGGCGGAGGATCGGGTCACGGCTTCAAGCACGGACCCGCGCTCGGCGAACTTGCCGCCGCCACCGTCCTCGGGGAAGTGAAGCCGGAACCGTCTTTCACCCTTGCGCGCTTCAAATCGAAGGACCTCGCCTTTTTCATCAACCAGAAAAGGCAGTTCGAGGCCTAACCATGTTGTCATGTGGTCATCGAGTCATCTGGTCATCTTCAAAACCTCAGATGACCACCTGACCAGATGACCACGTCACCAGATGTAACTTGTGACACCCTTCCACGCTGTCCCAACCCTCGTGGCGCTCCGAACTGAGGCGGCCTATCATGCCCACGATGGAGGACATCATGAGCAACACCGCATACATCACCGCCCTGGGGAAGTTTCTGCCCGGGGATCCCGTCGGCAACGACGAAATGGAAGACCACCTGGGGCGCATCGGAGGCAAGCCCTCGCGGCTGCGCGCCCGCATCCTGAAGCAAAACGGCATCCAGAGCCGCCACTACGCCATTGATCGCGAGGGCCGCGCGCGCTACACCAACTGCGAACTCGCGGCCAACGCCGTGCGCGACGCGCTGCAACGCTCCGAGCTGGGCCTGCGCGACGTGCAGTATCTGGCTGCCGCCACCTCCCAGGGAGACCTGATGGCTCCCGGTTTCGCCAGCATGGTGCACGGCGAGCTGAAGCTGCCGCCCTGCGAGATCGCCACGCTGCACGGCATCTGCACCAGCGGAGTGATGGCGCTGAAGAGCGCCTGGATGGGGGTGCGCACGGGAGACCGCAACAACGCCGTGGCCTGTGCCAGCGAATTCGCCAGCCGCTTTTTTCGTCCCGGCCTGTTTGAGGGGACGCGCGACTACCAGAAGGACGGCCATATCCCCTTCGACGCCGAGTTTCTGCGCTGGATGCTTTCCGATGGCGCGGGGGCCGCCCTGCTCGAGTCGCGCCCCAACGCGCGCGGACTCTCGTTGCGCGTGGAGTGGATTGATCTGGTGTCCTACGCCAACCGCCTCGACGTCTGCATGTACGCCGGCGCGGTGAAGGGTGAGGACGGCGCCCTGACCTCCTGGTCGAGCTATCCCACGGTGTGCGACGCGGCCGCCAGCGGCGCCATCCTGCTGCGCCAGGACCTGCAAGCGCTGGACAACGTGGTCAAGCTGGGCGTAGGCCGCTACTTCGAGCTGATCGAGGCCGGCCGAATCCGTCCCCAGGAAGTGGACTGGATGCTCTGCCACTACTCGTCGCACATCTTCCGCGACAAGATTTTCGACCTGCTGCGCAAGGGCGGCGCCATGATCCCTGAAGAGCGATGGTTTACCAACCTCTACTCCAAGGGCAACACCGGCTCGGCGTCGCTGTTCATTATGCTCGAGGAACTCATGAATGAAGGCCGCCTGCAGCCCGGGCAGAAGATTCTGTGCATGGTCCCGGAGAGCAGCCGCTTCCTGATTTCCTATCTGCTGCTGACGGTGGTGACGGCTGCCGACCACGACCCCAGCGGCGTGGCTGCGACGGAAACCGCGGCCGGGAAGTCCAACGGCTCGGGCGGCGCCGGAGCTCCCGCTCCGCCGCGCAACACTGCGGACCTGCAGGCGGAGCTCACGCGCCGCCTGGCGCAGGTGTGGCTGGACTTCGAGGGCCGGCTGGCTCACGTCCCCATCGTGGACAAAATGAATCGCGGCAAAATGCGCGTGGAGGACTACCGCGAGTTGCTGTTCAACCTGCGCCAGCAGGTGGTGGAAGGTGGGCGCTGGATCGCGCGCGCCGCGTCGCACATCACCGCCGACGCTTTTCCGCTGCGCTCCATGTTCATCGGGCACGCCCAGGAAGAGCATCGCGACTTTCAGATGCTGGAGCGCGACTTCGTCTCCGTGGGCGGCCGGTTGGAAGACATCCAGCACGGCGAGAAGAACATCGGGTCGGAGGCGCTTTCCGCATGGATGTTCCACCGCGCCGGCCAGGAGAACCCCTTCGACCTCATCGGCGCCATGTTCATCATCGAAGGCTTGGGCATGCGCCTGGCCCGGCCCTGGGGAGAAAAGATCCGCGAGCAGCTCGACTTGCGCAACGAGCAGGTGACCTTCCTGCTCTACCACGGTGAAAACGACGAAGAACACTTCGCCAAACTGGAGGAGGCGCTGGCCAGCGGCATCCTGACCAAGGAACTGGTGGACCGCATCGTGAAGACGGCGCGCGTCACCGCGCGTTTATACATCCTGCAACTGGAGGAACTGGGGAACACTTAGATCGGCGATCGTGATCGGCGATCTGCGATGGGGTGATTTGCGAAGTGAGCAGGACGGTGGAGGTTCGTGAGACACTTCTCACGGGGAGCAGCCATGGAATTTGCGCACCGCTTTGATTCGATCCCCTACGACCAGCGCGACCCCGATCCCTGGCTGGCGCTGTACCTCGATCGCAGCATCCCCATCGACGACGACGCCAAGGCCGCGCTGCTGTTGTGCAATCGTTCGCGCTCTCGCCAGTTTCTGCTGCCGCTGGTGCGTCCGCTGGCGCGCCTGACCATCATCCTGATTCAACTCTTCAAGGTCATCATCCCCAACCGCTTCACGTCCTCGAAAATCCTGCACCGCCTGATTTACTGGGGACTGAAGTACTGGGTGAGCCCGGAGGCCAACTTCCTCATCCTGCGCCACTTCCACATCGGGTCGGAGGTGCTGGCGTTCGTGGCCGCCAACACACCGGAAATCGAAGTGGAACTAAATCCGCTCAAGCCCGGCTCGCTGGAAGGCGTGAAGGACGACCTCTTCCTCAAGCACGACCTCAACCTGTTCAACTTCGTCATCCGCCTGAACACCAAGCTGCGCGAAGCCGGGCTGGACGTGCACACGCCCGAGCGCTTCAACTTCGATGCCATCAGCGACGGACCCTTCCCCATCGAGGACTTCCCCAACCGCTGGAGCAACTTCATAGACGTGCAGACCGCCATCGAGCTCTACACGCCGCTCTATCAGCTTTTCCTGACCGATAACGATTTCTGGCGCGCCTCGAATTCGCTGCAACTGGACGAGACCGTGGGCCTGTACGTGGCCCGCATCCTGCGCGCTCCGGAACAGATCGCGCTGGTCAACAATAAGCACCCCATGGTTCCGCTGTCCACGCTCATGGCCGGCTTTCGCCTGATGCTCTACGGCCTGGCTGCCGAGTCGCTGCACGCCTTGCTGCGCCAGCACAAGCGCCGGGCGGCTGCCGCAGCCGCATAACCCTGCCGATGCGCTTGACATCGCGCACGCCACAGAATAGTTTTTCCCTTCCCTCACTGCATGGACATTTCCTCCCACGACGTACTCCTGATTGGCGGCGGAGGCGCGGGCCTGCGCGCTGCCATTGCCGTGGCCGAAGTGAATCCCAAGCTCAGCGTGGCCGTGGTGTCGAAGGTCTATCCCATGCGCAGCCACACGGTATCGGCGGAAGGCGGCGCGGCTGCGGTGGTCAAGCCCGACGACTCGCTCGACGACCACTGCTACGACACCATCTCCGGCGGCGACTGGCTCCCGGACCAGGACGCGGTGGAAGCCTTCTGTCGCGAGGCGCCGGAGGAAATGGTGCAGCTCGAGCACTGGGGATGTCCGTGGAGCCGCGACCCCGACGGCCACATCGCGGTGCGCGCTTTTGGCGGCATGAAGAAGATGCGCACCTGGTTCGCCGCCGACAAGACCGGCTTCCACATGCTGCACACGCTGTTTCAGACCTCGCTCAAATACAACGCCATCGCCCGCTACGACGAGTGGTTCGCCACCCGCCTTCTGATCGACGAGGGACGCGTGCAGGGCGTGGTGGCCATTGAGATTGCTACCGGACGCATCGCGGCCATCACCGCCAAGTCCGTCATCCTGTGCACCGGCGGTTGCGGAAAAGTGTTTCCCTTCACCACCAACGCCAACATCAAGAACGGCGACGGCATGGCGCTGGCCTATCGTGCCGGCGCTCCGCTCAAAGACATGGAGTTCGTGCAGTACCATCCCACCGGCCTGCCGTTCACCGGAATCCTGATTACCGAAGCCGCGCGCGCCGAAGGCGGCTACATGCTCAACAAAGACGGCTACCGCTACCTGCAGGATTACAACCTGGGCACGCCGCAGCCCACGCCGGTGCTGCGCTCCATGGAACTGGGCCCGCGCGATCGCTTGTCGCAGGCCTTCGTCAAAGAGCAGGAGAAGGGCCGCACCATCGAGACCCCCTACGGCCCCGTGGTCCACCTGGACCTGCGCCATTTGGGCGAAAAGCTCATCAACGCCAAGCTGCCGTTCGTCCGCGAACTCTGCCTGAAGTACCAGAACATTGATCCGGTGCGCGAGCTCATCCCGGTGCGGCCGGTAGCGCATTACATGATGGGCGGCGTTTCCACCGACATCCACGGGGCCACGCCGCTGGCCGGGCTTTATGCTGCGGGCGAGGTGGCGTGCGTCTCCATCAACGGTGCCAACCGCCTGGGGTCGAACTCGCTGCCCGAGCTGCTGGTCTTCGGCGCCCGGGCCGGCCGCGCCGCCGCGCAGTTTGCTTCCGAGCAGCAGGGGCATGGAGCGCACATCGAGGCCCAGGCCAATGACGAGAAGCGGCGCCTCGAGCAGGAGTATCTGTTCAAGCAGGGAGGCAAGGAGCGTATCGCCACCCTTCGCGAAGAGATGCAGTCAGCCCTCGAGCAGGGCGCGGGCATCTACCGCACCGGGAGTTCCCTGGCCGAGGCGGCGGCGACGCTCAGCGAACTCCAGCAGCGCTACCACAACGTGATGCTCGACGACGCCAGCCGCACCTTCAACACCGAACTCCCAGCAGCGCTGGAGCTGGGGTTCATGCTGGACGTGGCGGAGTGCATTGTCCGCAGCGCGCTGGAGCGCAAGGAATCCCGCGGCGCCCATCAGCGTACCGATTTTCCGAAGCGCGACGACGCCAATTACTTGACGCACTCGCTGGTTTACCGCAATGCCGACGGCTCGGCACGCGTCGAGTATCTGCCGGTCACCATTACGCGCTGGCCTCCGGGGGAGCGAGTGTACGGGCAGCAGAGCAAGGAAGCTTGATGGATACTCGCGCACGAGTTGAAGGGGAAGCCGCTCATGGCGTATCGTCGGCGCAGGCGTAAGAAGAGGCAGAAATGAGGCAAAGTAAATTTCCCGCGGGCTGGGATGAGGAGCGAGTTCGACGTGTCCGGTCCCACTACGCGGAGCAAACGGAAGAAGAAGCGGTGGCGGAGGACGAGGCGGCCTTTGGGAAGACAAGGGCCACGTCGTGATGGAAGTTCCTCACGAACTGGTGCCGGTCGTCCGCGAACTGATTGCTAAGCATCAGCCCTAACGACATGCCCGTCCGAACTTCCGATACCATCCTGGTCGAAATCGCGCGCTACTCACCGGAGCGCGACGCCGAACCGCGCTTTGAGCGCTTCGAGGTTCCCTATCGCAAAGAATGGGTGGTGCTGGACGCACTCAACTACATCAAAGACCGCGTCGATGGCACGCTTTCCTACCGCTGGTCGTGCCGCATGGGCATCTGCGGATCCTGCGGCATGATGGTGGACGGCGAGCCCAAGCTCACCTGCGCCACCTTTCTCTCTCACTACCAGAAGAAGAACGTGGTGCGCGTGGAGCCCCTGCGCTTCTTCCCCGTGGTTCGCGATCTGGTGACTGATGTTGCCGACTTCGTCTCCAAGCTCCGCCGGGCCAAGCCGTGGCTGATCCGCAAGCAGGAGAAACCGCTGGCCGAAGGCGAATACCTGCAGACGCCCGAGCAGCTCGAGACCTACAAGCAGTTCTCCATGTGCATCAACTGCATGCTGTGCTACTCCGCGTGTCCGGTCGTCGGGCTGGACGCGCAATTCATCGGGCCGGCGGCGCTGGCGCTGGCGCAGCGTTATAACAAGGATTCGCGCGACCAGGGCGCCCACGAACGCCTGGAGGAACTGAGCGACCATGAGGGCATCTGGGGTTGCACGTTCGTGGGTGAGTGCACCCGCGTCTGCCCCAAACACGTGGACCCGGCCGGCGCCATCCAACAATACAAGCTCACCGCCGCCGCCGAGTGGTTCAAGGCGTTTGTGATGCCATGGGGCAGGAAGTGAAAGGCAAAAGTAAAAAGTAAAAAAGGCAAAAGGCCGATGTCAACCGAGTTCCATCCCCGCTGGTATCGCAAGCGCGTTTCCACCTACTGGTGGCTGGCGGGCTGGCCCTACATGCGCTTCATCCTGCGCGAGATGACCAGCATCTTCGTGGCCTGGACGGTGGCGCTCACCTTGCTCCTGGTGCGTGCCCTGGCGGACGGCCCGCATGCGCTGGCCGAGCTGCAGGACTGGCTGCGCACGCCGGCGCTGGTCGCGGTGAATGGAGTGAGTCTGCTGTTTGTGCTCTACCACACCATCACCTGGTTCAACCTGGCGCCCAGCGCCATGGCCGTGCGGGTGCGCGGCAAGCGCGTCCCCGACGCGCTCATTGCCGCGCCCAACTATGTTGGCTGGCTCGGTGTTTCCGCGGTTGTGGTCTGGTTTCTTTTGCGAGGATAGATGGGAAAGCGCACGCCAGGACGATCCAACGACCCTTTCTTCTGGGGACTATTCAGCGCCGGCGGCGTGGTAGCGGCCTTCCTGCTGCCGGTGCATCTGTTTCTGTTCGGACTGGCCTTTCCGCTGGGCTGGATCGACCCGCCCGCCTACAACCACCTGCGCGAACTGGTTGCTCACCCCTTCGCGCGGCTCTATCTGTTCGTGCTGTGCTCGCTGCCGCTTTTCCACTGGGCGCACCGCTTTCGCTTCACGCTTTATGACGGCCTGCAAATCAAGCACCTGAATGAGGTAATCTTTGTATTCTGTTACGGCGGCGCGATCGTTGGAACGGTGGTTGCGGGCTACCTGCTGTGGAATTTCGCCTAGCCGCTGGAGAGTCCCTATGGAACTGAAACTCAAGCCCATTTCGAAGGACGGAATCACGCAGGCGATTAACCGCATTCAGCTCTACCGCTACCTGAACGAGCCGGAGGAGGCGGAGTCCATTTGCCGGGACATCCTGGCGGTGGCGCCCGATCACCAGATGGCGGTGCGGCTGCTCGCCATGACCATCACCGACCAGTTCACCGGCGATCCCACCGACCGCTTCTCTGAGGCGGAAGGACTGCTGAACGCGCTCACCGATCCCTACGAGCGCTTGTATTTCACCGGATTGCTTTACGAGCGCAAGGCCAAGACGCAATTGCGCGCCGGGCGCCCGCTGGCGTCGCTGATGCCGCTCCTCGAGGAGGCCATGCGCCGCTTCGCCGAAGCGGAGAAGATCCGCCCGGCCGCCAACGACGATGCCATCCTGCGCTGGAACCGCTGCGTGCGCCTGCTGGAGAGCCTGCCCGGCGCGGAGCTGGAAGAAGAAGTCTTCGACGCCCACGACAGCCCGCCCATCTAGAGTCGTGGCTGGGGCGATGGCCGGGTCGCAGACCCGGCCCCACACGGCCTTACACCGGCAGGATGGTGCGGCCCGGCCGGGGGCGGCCGGGCTACACCTTGCAGCAAGGAACCTAGCGCAGTGCTTTCAAGGCTGCCGCGGCGTCGCTGACCGCCAGATAGCAGTTCGCCTTGCGCGCGCCCTTGGCGGTACCCACGTAGCCGTACTGGATGTTGATGCCGGCGTTGCCCAGCCTGGACGCAGCCGAGCCCAGCGCTCCCGGCTTGTCGGCCAGGGTCACCGCCACCACGTCTTCTTCGGAAGTCTTCCAGCCCTTGGCGGCGAGCGCCTTCTTGGCCGCCGCGGGCTTGTCCACTACCAGCCGGATCGCTCCCTGGTCTCCCTGGGTATGGGCCACGAATCCCTGAACATTGACCTTCTTCTCGCCCAGCGCCGCGGCCACCGCGCCCAGCACTCCGGGCCGGTCCGCCACCCACACCGTAATCTGTTTCGCCTTCGGCATCTGCCACCTCCGCCTTGAGGCCGCAAATTGTAAATCAAACAGGCGGGATAGCACAAAAAAGTGTGCAGCGGGTGGAAGGGGAGGCTTGAGGGCCTGCGGAGCGGGTACCTCGGTAGAGACGTAGCTGGCGGCGTCTCGGCGAGGTGCAAGTAAGAAGGGAGACGCAGGAAAGGAGACGCAGCACGCTGCGTCTCTACAGGGGCAGGCCCGTGATCCTCAGGCCGGCCGCGTGGGCCTTGTAGCGCAGGTTGATGCCGATGAGCAGCGCGGTCAACTGCTCCACGATGCGGGCGTTCTCCAGGCGGCCGCCGTCCACGCCGCGCACGCCGGGGATTTTCTCCGCCAGCGCGCGCCCCAACTGGCGGGCGGCAGCGTCGTCGCTGCACACGATGACGTCGCAGTCCACCACACCTTCACCGTGCAGCCATTCGTGGGAGACGTTCTGGAACGCGGCCACCACTTTGACGCCTTCCGGAACCAGTTCCGCCGCTTGTTCCGCAGCCGAACCCTGCCACACCCCCAGGGTGCGCGTGGCGCGTCCGCCTACCGACGCCGCCAGCGGCACGGTGGCATCCAGGAGAATCGTCCCAGGCCGGAACGCAGTCTTCAGTTGTTGGAGCGTTTCGGCGTGTGCGGAGAAGGGAACCGTGAGCACCACCAGGTCGGTGGCGGCCACGGCGTCGGCGTTGGCCATGCCTTCCACGCGTCCCGAGGCGCCGGCTTGCTTCGCCACCTCTTCCGCTGCGCGCCGGGCACGTTCGGCGTCGCGCGAGCCAATGATGACGCTGTCTCCCGCGCGCGCCCAGCGCGCGGCCAGGCCGCGGCCTTCGGGCCCGGTGCCGCCTACAATCGCGATGCGCCGGCTCACGCGCACTCCTTGGCTGCTGCCAGCGGGTGCTGTTCGCGGCCACCGCTGCCCGGATAGCGCAGGCGTGTGTAGGTGGTGTTGCGCTCAGCCGGGACGCGGCCCAGGGCGAGGATGCGCTGCTGGAACTCTTCCGGACTCAGGTACTGGCCGGCGGTCGAGCCCGCAAGCCGCGATATGTTTTCCTCCATCAGGGTGCCGCCGTAGTCGTTGGCGCCGGCCTGCATGCAGAGCTGCGACACTTTCAGGTCCAGCTTCACCCACGAAACCTGAACATTGCAGATCGAGCCCGCAAGCAGAACGCGCGCCAGCGCATGCACGCGAAGATGCTCGGAGAGCGTGGGTCCGGGCCGTGCCAGTCCCTGCTGAAACAGCAGCGTGTTCTGATGGACGAACCCCAGCGGCACGAACTCGGTGAAGCCTCCGGTTTCCCGCTGAATTTCCCGCAGCAGCAGCAACTGGTCCACCCAGTGCGCAGGAGTTTCCCGGTGCCCGTACATCATGGTGGAAGTGCTGCGGATGCCGCAGCGGTGCGCGGTGGTGATGACCTCGCGCCATTGCCGCGCGGAAAGTTTATTGCGCGAGAGCACGGCGCGCACTTCGTCATCGAGGATTTCCGCCGCCGTGCCCGGCAGCGTGTCCAGCCCGCTCTGCTTGAGCATGCTGAGATATTCGGCCAGCGGCATGCCCGTGAGTTCCACTCCGTACACGATCTCCATGGGCGAGAAGGCGTGGATGTGCATCTGCGGCGTGGCCTGCTTCACCGCTCGCAGGATGTCGCGATAGTGCATGGGCGGCAGGTTGCGGGGCAGGCCTCCCTGGATGCAGACCTCGGTGGAGCCGCAATCCCACGCTTCCGTGGCCTTGCGCGCGATGTCCTCCATGGACAGGAAATACGCATCCGCTTCCCGCGGCCCGCGGCTGAAGGCGCAGAACTTGCAGCCCACGAAACAGACGTTGGTGAAATTGATGTTGCGGTTGACCACGTAGGTCACCGTGTCGCCCGCCAGTTCCTGGCGCAGGCGGTTGGCAAACAGCAGCAGGCCGAGCAGATCGTCGCCCTGGGCTTCGGCCAGCAACAGGCACTGGCTGCGGGAGAGCGAGCCGCCGTCGCGCGATCTTTCCACCTTCTCCAGCGCCGCGCGCACGGCCGCGCTCATGAGCGGCTCTACCTCGCGCCACTTCCGCGCCGGGAAATTCTCCAACTCCGCGTTGCTGACGGTTCTGGGCATTAGTCAACGAAACAGATCCCGAGCTGCCGGGCGCACCAAGTCGCGTGCGCGTCCCCGGCCTTGGGAGTACGGGAAGCCTCGAATGATACACGCGGGCGTGCGCGAAAGCTTTCCTCCGGCCAGGCCGGCCAAGGCGGCGAGTTCGTCGGCCACGGCCTCCAACGTGGCGCGCAGCTTGTAGCCCGCGGCGTCGCGCCGTCCGCGGTAGTCGCGAAACGCGCGCATCCCCGCCAGGCCGATGGCCACTTCCGCCAGTCCTTCGCGCCACGGCCGCCCGAAGCTGTCGGTAATGATCACCGGGATGTCGAGCCCGGTGCGCTCCCGGAGCGCTTGCCTCAATTCCTCGGCGGAGCGGTCGGGATCGCGAGGCGGCAGGACCGCGCTGCGGCCTCCGTCCACGTTGGAGAGGTCGACGCCGCTGTTGGCGCAGACCAAGCCGTGCCGGGTCTGCGTGATCAGCACTCCGCGCTGCATGCGCACCACGCGCCGGGCTTGCCCCAGCGCCAGCTCCACCACGCGCGCGTCCAGACGGTGGCGCTTCGCCCAGCGTCGGGCCACGCGCGACGGCTGCACCTTACGAAGCGGCACCACCTGTCCTTCGGCTTTGGAAACCACCTTGTGCGTGACTACCAGGATGTCGCCGCGCTCCAGGCGCAACTTCTGCCGCGCCAGCGCCTTCAAGACTTTGTCGGCCAAGGCATCTCCAGGCTTGATCTCGCCGATGCCACGGATCGGGATGGCGCGCAATTCGCCCATGGCGGGTCAGGCGATGCGGGCCGCGGCCATCCGCTCAGCAACGTTCCACGCGCGCAGCAGGCGCTGCGAGCGCCGGTGGCCGCCGCGTGCGAGCAGCTCGGCCAGATCGGCGGGCCGGTCCACATCCAGCGCGATTCCCGGGAGCTCGAGCACGACCACCGCCGTTCCCGTGGCCTCGGCGGCGCGGCGGTGGGGCGCAAAGCTGTCGTCACCGAAGCGCAGGGGGAACAGCGCCGCCGGCCGCCGCAACACCGCGTTGGTGCCACGCCCATCCGCCGACGGCACCAGCACCGAGCCCGCCACGGCGGGCGCTGCCTCCACGATGCTTTGTAATTCCGCGGCTTCGACCAGGGGAATGTCGGCGGGGATGACTAACGTCCAGCCGCGTTCCGCCACGACGCGCGTGGCCACGGCGATGGCGTCGGTCTCGCTGCGATTATCCGGCTCGGCGATGATCTCGAAGCCGTAGCGGTGCGCCAGGGCAATGGCAACCGCATCGCTGGTGACGACGGCGACCGGCGGCCGCGCATGCCACGAAGCCAGCGTCTCCAGCACGTCTTCCATCATGGCCGCAGCCAGAACGCGGCGCTCGTTCGCATCCAGCACCGGCGACAGCCGCTGCTTGGCGCCTTCCAGGTTCTTGATGGGGACAAGAATCATGTCTTCAGGCCGTCGCTTTCAAACCTCGGGGCTGTAGGGCACGCAACGCCGCTTCGGCCAGCGCGGCCTTTTCCGCCTCCGACTTCATGATGGTCGCCGTGCACTGCACGCGAATTCCCATAGCTTCAATCTCGGCGGCAGACGCGGCGTCGCGCTCATCGGCAATCAGTACATCGAGAAAATCCGCGTATGCCTTCGCCGTTCCCGCGATGGACGCCGGTAGATCCTGGGTGCGCATCAGCTCTGCCGCCGGACCGCTCACCGCGGCGCCTCCGACGATGGGACTCACCGCGCCCACCGGCGCCGGCGTCTGCCGCAGCGCCTCGCGGACGCCGGGCACCGCCAGGATGGGACCCATGCTGGTCACGGGATTACTCGGCGCCAGGATGACCGCGCCCGCGTGGAGGATTGCCTCCACAACTCCGGGCGCGGGCTGGGCGAGCTCTGCGCCGGCGAAACGCACCGAGCTGACGGGCACGCGGTAACGTTCGCGAACAAAATATTCCTGGAAGCTCAGTTCGCCGTCCGGAGTCGTCAAGCGCGTTTCCACGCGCTGGTCGCTCATGGGCAGAACGCGCGCGCGGATTCCCATCTGCTGCGCCACTTCTGCCGTCACCTGACTGAGGCTCCGGCCGGCGCGTAATTGTTCCGTCCGGAAGACGTGCAGCGCCAGGTCGCGATCGCCGATTTGAAACCACGCCGGCGCGCCCAGCCTGCGCATCGCTTCCAGGCACTCGAAGGTGTCGCCCTCCACGCCCCATCCGCGCTCGCGGCTCAGCTTTCCGGCGAGCGCGTAGGTGATGGAGTCCACGTCCGGCGAAACATGCAGGCCCCAGCACTCGAAGTCGTCGCCGGTATTGACCACGCAAGTGAGCTGATCGTGCGGGACCACCTGCATCAGCCCCTGGAGGAACTTGGCGCCGCCGGTGCCGCCGGTGAGCAGAACGATCACGCCGCCCTCCGCGCATAGCTCTCGGCGTCGGCCGCCGCGGCCACCTTCTGCGCCAGCAGTCCGCCGCGCGCCACCACTTGCGGAACAAATTCGGGATAGACGGTGAGCCGCGCCTTCAGCCGCTGGCCCGCCGCTGCAGTGCGGCACTCCAGTTCGTCGAGGTGCGGCCAGGGCGCTTCCGGATTGATGTAGTCCGGCGTGAGCGGCGAGACCCCGCCCCAATCGTTGATGCCCGCTGACAGCAGCTCCGCATAGTTGGGCGCCGAGAGGTTAGGCGGCGCTTGCAAATTCATATCGCCAAGTAGGAGCCGCGCCACGGCCACAGTGCGCAGCATGTCGGCGCGCGAGGGCTCCGGCCAGTGGGCCATGGGAATCTGCGGCTTGACGCGGAAGTTCTGCACGATCACTTCCTGGATGTGACCGTAGCGCTGATGCAGATGGCGGATGGCCAGCAGCGTATCCACGCGGTCTTCCAGCGTCTCCCCAATCCCGATCAGCAGCCCGGTGGTGAAAGCCACCTGCTGACGGCCAGCTTCGGCGACGGTATCCAGGCGGCGCGCCGGGACCTTGTCGGGCGCGCGATCATGCGCGGCGCCGGGCGCGAGCAAAGCTCCGCCCACCGTTTCCAGCATCAATCCCATGCTGGGACAGAACTTGCGCAGCCTTCGCACCCACTGGGCGCTCATCAATCCGGGGTTGGCGTGTGGCAACAGCGAGGTTTCGCGCAGCACCAGCTCACACATCGCTTCCAGATAATGCAGCGTCGAGCGGTAGCCGAGTTTTTTCAGAGTGGCCCGCATTTCGGGAAAGGCGCGCTCCGGCTTGTCGCCCAGGCTGAAGAGCGCTTCGCGGCAGCCCAGGCGCTCGCCCGCGCGAGCCACCTCCAGGACTTCCTCCGGAGCCATGGTGTGCGCGCCCGGCTGGCCGGGATCGCGGCGGAAAGTGCAGTAGCCGCAGTAGTCACGGCACAAATTGGTGAGCGGCAGGAAGACCTTGGGGGAATAAGTGATCACGCCTGGCTTGAAACGCTGCTTGCGTTCAACCGCCGCTGCGAGCAGCGCGGGGAGTTCGTCGTCCGCGCATCGGATGAGGCGGCACGCGGCTTCGCGCGTGAGCGGCCGTCCGGCGCGCGTTGCTTCCAGCATGTCCTGCAATTCGCCTTCACCTTGCGGCGGCTGGCGATGGGGAGGAGTGTCCTGGGTTTCGGATTGGAAGGGGAAGGTCACGAGGGGGTCCGGGTCAGCGCTTATGATAACGCGCAGCCGGGCTGCCCGACGGTTGAAACACACCCAGCACGCGGACGGCGGTGGTGAGCGGATTCTCCAGGGAGTGAGTGACGCCCGCCGGAAGGAAGATGGTGCTGCCGGGGCTGAATTCGCAGCTCTCGGTTTCGGTGTGAACCAGTCCCGAGCCCTGCAGCACGTACAGCACCTCCTCGTAAGTGTGCGCGTGCAGCGGGTCCTTGCTGGGCGGAATGTAGCCCACGAACTGCGTCATGTTCCGGCACTTCATGTCTTCTCCCACCAGGATTCGGAACTGGCGGTCGCCGAAGATGGCGATCTTGCGCTCCTCCTCGCGCACCAGGCGGCGCGGCGGCTTGCGCTTGGGATCGGGTTTTTGGATGGGTTCTTGCACCACGTGCGCCACATCATCTTCGGGGCTGGTCACGCCCACCACCACCAGCTTCTCCGGCCCGGGGTTCTCAAAGCTGCACTCGGCGCGCGGCGGGATGAACACGCCGGCGCCGGTTTCCAGCGCATAGTCGGACGCAGCCACCCGGCAGGCGCCGTGCCCACTGATCACGTACACGACTTCTTCCGCCACCGGATTCACGCGCACCGCGGAACGCCCGGGAGCGTACTCGCTGAGGGTTTGGGCCAGGCCTTTGGAGCCGTTCTCGCGGCAGACCAGTTTGCGGAAGGAGCGCGTGCCTTCGGTGCGAAGCTCTCCCGAGCCGGCGCTCCACACCCGCACACCGCCCGTCAGGACCAGCACGCTTCCCCCCCAGCTCGCCGAGACGTTGCCAGCAACGAGACGTTGCAAGCAACGTCTCTACAGCTACTCTTTCTCTCGCCGCAGGAGCCCTGCTGCCACTGCTGCCAGGGCCGCGATCAGCATCCCCGATCCCGCCACCGCAATCGCCTGCGGCGCCGGGCCGCGGTCGAAGGTCTGCAGGATCACCCCCAGCGGGAAAATCACCGCTCCGGCCAGCAGCATCGCCGCCAGCACCTGGCGCTTGCGCTCATCATACCCGACCCGGTCCAAGACCACGCCCAGCACGATCAGCAGCATGGCCAGCCCACTCCAGTGCGAATGCACGTCCACTTCGCGCACATATTCGAAGCGGGTGGCGGCGTAGGTGTCGAGGGCGGCGTGCGCCTCCGGCAGCTTGCGTTCGGCAGCCTTGGCGAAGCCGGTGGCCAGCGACCCGCCCATGCGTTCCAGGGTCTGGTGCTCGTCGAAGACGGCAAACCACAGCCCGTAGCTCATTCCCCAGATCAGCAGGGCCAGGCCTCCGCTGATGAGCAGCTTGCGCGGCCCGCTCATGACCCGCCTCCGGCAGCGTCGGCCGCTCCGGTGAAGCGCAGGACGCCCACCAGCATCCCCAGCAGCGCCACCACCACCAGCAGGCCGCCGATATCCGCGATGCCGCCCGCCAGCAGGCCCAGGCGCAATTCCGCCAGCACAAACACCGGCAGGATCACCGATCCGGCCAGCAGCACCCACACCCAGCGTCGCTTCCAGCGCTCGCTGAGATAGACGTAGGGCTGGATGAAGGCCAGCAGCATGGCCAGCAATCCGAACTCGATGATGTGCGCGTGCGCGGCTATCTTCACAGCCTTGTTGCCCAGCAGGCCGCCGTAGCCGGCCACCGCGGCTTCTGCCGCAGGCAGTTTTCCGGACGCGGCGTTCTCCATCATGGAGCGCAGGATGGCCGTGTCCTGTGCGGCGTGATCGTAGAGGTCCACGGCGGCGTAATAGGTGCCGTGCACAAATCCCGCCAGCACCAGCAGCGTTCCGCCCGCCAACAGCGTGCGGCTGGCCCAGCTTTCGGTGTCGAAAAGCCTGGCCTCATCCTGCGTGCCGCGCTCTCCGGCGCGGTAGCGCCACAATCCCACCAGCTCGCCCGCACAGGCCAGGACCACCAGCAACCCGCCGAAGTCGGCGGCGATGCTGGCCCAGCCGATGGAGCTCAGCGGGCTGTAGGCGAGTCCCACGTAGTGGATCAGGAACACCGACGGCGGCAGCAGGGTGGCGCCCGCCACGAAGAGCTTCGCCAGGCGCTTGCGGGCAGCATCGCTCAGTGCGACATACGGCTGGATCAACGCCAGCAGGAGCGCGATGTAACCGAAGTCAATGATGTGGACGTGAGTGTCCACTTTGGTGCCGCGATTCTCCAGCAGCTTGCCAATGGATCCGAAATGGTTGAGCACGGCTTCCGGTTGCTGGGCGGCGACGGCGCGCGTGGCCGCCAGCAGGTGCTCGCCGACGCGCCCGGCGTTCTGATGGAGGACGAACACCGCGAAGATGTCGCCGAAGATCAGCCCCGCCACGATGAGCGCAATTCCGCTGAAGACCAGCAGGCGGGTGGCGCTCATGGGCGCAAAGGGCGCGAGCGCCAGCCCATTCCTGCCGGCTGCCCTCACGGTTTGTGAACTGCTAGACATGGGATGTACCCGGCCGAGGGCGGCCGGGCTACGCGGGGCAACTCATCGAAACGCCGGCATCACCTTGTCGGCGAACAATTGCTGGGTCTTGATGGTTTTCCACGGCTCGAGCCCGCCGAAGTTGGACACGATGGCCAACTCTCCGATTCCACCCTTCTTCTGCAGCGCGCGGATTTGCTCGATCACCTTGCCGGGCGTGCCGATGTAGGCGATCTCCTGCTCCACGATCTGCTCATAAGTCAGCTTGGTCAGCGACTCCAGCGCCCCCGAGGCGTAGAAGCCGTAGCCCTTGGCGCGCAGTTCGGTTTTTTCCTCCTCGCTCTGAATGGACTCCACCGGCGAGGCGTTGAACGCCAGGAAGTTGAGCAAGGCCTGCTCCACTTCCTTGCGGATCTGCTTTTCGTCGTCGTCGAGGTAGACGGGGCGGATGTAGATGATGTTGGGTTCGTGGCCGTGCTCGGCGCACGCCTTCTTGTAGATGTTGAGCGGGCCTTCGAGCACGCCCCAAGGCAGCAGAGGCGGCACGAGGATGCCCCAGCCGCGTGCGCCCGCCATCTGGTAGGTTACGTCGCTGGTGCCTCCGGTGGACAGCGGCGGATGCGGCTTCTGCAGCGGGCGCGGCACCACGGTCACGTCCTTCACCTTGTAATACTTGCCCTCATAGGTGACCTTTTCGCGCGTCCAGGCCAGCAGCAGCAGGTCAATGGCCTCCTCATAGCGCGGGCGGCTCTCCTCCAGGGGAACGTTGGTGGGTCCGAAGAGCCAGGCATGACCGCGGCCCAGGCCGCACTCCAGTCTTCCGCCGGTGAGGATATCGGCCTCGGAGATCATCCCCGCCAGGCGCAGCGGGTTCTCCAGCGGCAAGGTGTGCAGGGCGGTGCGGAAGCGGATGCGCTTGGTTTTCTGCGCCGCAGCCGCGAACATGGCCAGCGGGTTGGCGGAGATGGAAAACTTCTGGAAGAAGTGGTGGTCAATGATGGAAAACACGTCGAAGCCCACCGCGTCGGCGTGCTCGATCTGGCGGAAGGTTTCCCAGGTCATCTGGTCGTGGGGCTTGCCCGGCGGCGTCTGCATCTCGGTATAGATTCCAAATCGCATCGCGTTCTCTATCCTCCTGACACCTGACACCCGACTCCTGCTCAATGCGGTATTCCGCCCAGGGTGTGGTACTTGCCGCCATAGAACAGCAGCGGCCGTCCTTCGTGGACCGACACCTGTTCCACCTGGCCGATGAAGATGGTGTGGTCGCCCTCCACATGCGCGTCGGCAACCTTGCAGTCGAGTTGTGCCAGGGCGTGCTCGATCAGCGGCGTGCCTCGTTTGGTGAGAGTGTACCGAATGCCCAGCCGGTGCCCGGTCTCGTGGTCCTGTGAGCTCTTGGAGTAGTACTCGGCTACGGCGCGCTGGTGCTGCCCCAGCACGTTTACTCCGAACCGCTTCTGTTTCTGGATCAGAGGCAGGGTGCGCGAGCGATGATCAATGCACACCAGCACCAGCAACGGGTCCAGCGACACGCTGGTAAATGCGTTGGCGGTCATTCCATGCACCTGGCCGTCGCCGCGGTCCACCGTAACCACGGTCACGCCGGTGGCAAAGCGCGCCATGGCTTTGCGATATGTTTCCTTGCTGACCGTCATGGGTCGCGGACCAAACGGCAAAAAGAAGGCGCCCGCGCGGGCGCCTTCCAGCCTGTAGCGCCCCGACGTGTCGGGGTGCAGGACCTTCTCAGAACGACAGCCGCAGCGCGAACTGCAGTTGCCGCGGATTGAAGATGGTTCGCGGTGTCCCGTAATTCGGGTTGGGCGAGCCTTCCAGGAATTGCTGGGCCGGTGGCGGGCAGAAGCCATTGGCGTCGCCTGCGGGGCAGAAGTCGCCCGCCCCGTACACGGTGTTGAAGAAACGGATGTTGAGCGTGTTAAACAGGTTGAAGGCCTCGAAGATGCCCTGCAGCCGGGCCCGCTCTCCCAGCTTGAAGGAGCGCGAGATGCGCAGGTCCACGGCCGCGTAGCCATCGCCCTGGAAGGTATTGCGCGGCTCGATGCCCACGCGGTCGTTTACTCCGAAGACGTCGCCGTTGGCGTCGAAGCCGGCGTACTTGGTGAAGTAGCGTGGCGTCTGGAAGCTCATGATGGTGCCCAGTTCCCAGTCGTTGACCACGAAGTGCTTGTTCTTGGGGCCGAGGATGGTGGCGTTGCCCACGAAGCGGTGGGCGATGTGGTCAGAGGAGATGGCCCGCTCGCGGCGGAAGCCGGTGTCGGCGCTGTCGTTGGGAATCAGCACGAAGCTGGGGTTGGGGCCGTTGTCGATGCCCTTCGACCAGGTGTAGCTCATGCCGAATCCGAAGTGGCCTGTGGCCCGTTTGGCAAAGTTCACCAACAGCCCGTCATAGGTCGAGCCCCAGCGGGAGTCGGCTTCGAAGAACACCGCGAAGGGCAGGAAGCCGGTGGTAGCCACGCCGGGGATGAACGTTCCCGGATTGCAGGCCGGCGGAACGAAACAGACCCCGTAGTAGCGGTCCTTGGGGCCGGTGTTGCCGCGCGAATCGTGGAACAAGATGTCGAGGGCGGGATCGGCGTTCGGGGGCGGCTGGTTGATGTTGAAGAAGCTGGAGAGCTGTACGCCCCGCACCCGCAGGTAGCTGGCGTTCAGGGCGGTGTTCTTGAAGGGCTCCATCTCGAACCCGAGGCTCATCTGGATGCCGTAGGGCGCCTGGTGGTCCTGAGCGAAGCGCACGATGACCGCATCCGCCAGGAAGCTGTTGGGGCAGCCGGTGAAAAACACCGTAGCCAGCGGCAAGCCGGCGGCGCAGGTCAGCAGGCCGGGAGAAAGCGTGGCATCGGGATAGGTGCCGTTGAGCAGCAGTCCGCTGAGCGCCGCCTGCATTACAAAGGGATCGCTGGCCAGCGCGAACAGCCGGGTGGCGGCATCCAGGTCGTTTTCTTTGGTTTCCTGCCCGGGGAACTGCCCACGCACGCCCCCGCACGATCCGCGCTGGCAGTGCAGCAGGTTGGAGGGTTCGATGCCGTGGAACAAGCCCACGCCCCCGCGCAGCACGATGTTCTTGCTGGTTCCGAGGTTGTAGGCAAAACCCAGGCGCGGGTCCAAGTTGTCGGAATCGGTATCCAGCACCCCGTCGGGCCAGGTCTCAAACTCGTAGCGCACTCCGAAGTTCAGCGTCAGCTTGTCGGTGGCCCGCCACTTGTCCTGGATGAAGAACCCCCAGTAGGAGTGAGACAGTTCGCCTTTGGCCAGGTCGCGGATGGACTGAGGAATGGCTCCGCCCTGGTAAATCGCGGTCCCGTTGGGCAGGATGGATGGTTCGAAAAAGCTGCTGGCGGTATCGTTGCGCTGGAAGAAAATCACGAACGGGTTGCCGGCCAGGAAGTCGGCGAAGGTGCCGAAGTTGGCCTCGAAGGGATAGAACAGCGGGAACGACTCCTCCGTGTTCACGTGGTTGAAGTTTCCGCCCCAGCTCAGCGTGTGTTTTCCCTTGGTCCAGGTGAGCGAGTCGCTTATCTCGAAGCGGGGCTCGCGGTAGAATTCCGGATTACCGCGGTTGACGCCCATGGTGAAGGTGTTGGCCACTTCCAGGTGGGGTTGGGCGCTCACCGAGGGAAAGTCGAAGAAGCGGTTGGCGTACTGTACCCGCAGCTCGTTCAGCAGGTTGGTGCGCAGGGTGGAAGTCAGGCTGCCCACCAGCGACTGGTCGCGGAAGAAGTTGTTCTTAAAGCCCGAGGGCAAGTCAAAGCCGTCGTTGAGCGGGGACTGGTTGAGCAAGGTGGCGTCGTTGAAGAAGTAGCGCACAAACAGATAGTGGCGCTCGGAGAGCGGTGCGTCCGCCTTGATCAGAAACTGGTCGTAGTCGAAAGACCGGGTCTGGTTCAGGTTCTCGGCCGGAAGTCCGAAGTTGGCTTTGGCGTCCTGAATGTCGTTGAGCGGGCCCGGAATGCTGAAGTTGTTGATGATCACCGAGTTGTAAGCCGGGTTTTCCCGCCGCCGCTGGCCTTCGTAGTTGGCGAAGAGGAAGAACTTGTCCTTCTTCACCGGGCCCCCGATGGTGAACCCGTACTGGTTCTGGATCAGCTTGTCCAGCAGCTCGCAGCCGCCCGAGGCCAGCGAGCCGGGCGTGTTGCAAGTGTCCAGCCGGTCGAGGTTGGGCGAGGCCAGAAGGCTGGGGGAATCCAAGGCGTCGTTGCGATGGAACCAGTACGCTGCCCCGTGCCAGTCGTTGGTTCCACTCTTGGTGATGATGTTCACAATGCCGCCCACCGCGCGGCCCGCCTCCGTCGAGTACTGGGTGTTGATGACGCGGAACTCCTGCACCGCTTCCTGCGAGGGCGTGGTCTTCTGGATGCCCGACGCCGTGGACATGTTGTCGGCGCCGTCAATGGCCACCAGGTTGTAATGGATGTTCTGCCCCGCGAAGGAAATCTTGGTCACCGGCTCGATGATCACGTCGGTGGAGCCCGAGGTGGTTTCGCCCACGGTCACGCCCGGCGCCAGCAGCGCGAAGTCAATGAACTGGCGGCCGTTCACCGGCAGGCTGCGAATCTGTACTTCGCTGATCACCGAGCTCACCGAGGTGCGCGTCGGCTCCACCAGTTCGCCCAGCGCCTCCACCGTCACCTGCTGCTCCACCTGGCCGACCGCCAGGTTGAAGTTCACGGCCGCATTCTGGCCGATCTGCAGAACCACTCTGCGCGAGTCCTTCTTGAAGCCGGAATGCTCCGCGGTCACTGTGTACTCGCCCACCGGTAGTCCGGGAATGGCGTAGTCGCCCCCGCCGGAGCTGGTGGCGGAGCGCGTCAGCGCGGTGCCGCTGCTGACGGCGGTCACGCTGGCATTGGGCAGGGCGGCGCCGGTTGCGTCAAACACCCGGCCTTCCAGGGTCGCGTTGATGCTCTGGCCCTGCGCACTCAGCACCAGCAGGAACGATATCGCCAACAAAAACAGTGCACGTTTCATCACCGGATCACCTCGAAGGAGATAAGGATCGCCAAAACCCGCTCGGCTTGGAGCGCCGAAACTCATGCAGGGCCGCAAGTTAACTAAATTTCAGGAGGCTTTGTCAAGCGAGTTGGTGCAGCGCGGCCCCCCTCGCCCGTTTCCCCCCGCAATGCGTTGATCGCCTGCATCGCAGAGCCTTGACTGCCCCTTCCCCACGACGTAGCATGCTCTCTCTTTTCCAGCCATGTATCCGCGCTCATTCCGCTACTATCGCGCTGGCTCGCTGAGCGATGCGGTGGAGATTCTTTCCGACTTGGGCGAAGACGCTCGCCTCCTGGCCGGCGGCCAAAGCCTTATCCCGCTGATGAAGCTGCGCCTGGCCAGCCCGGCGCATCTGGTGGATTTGGGATTTATTCCCGGCTTGTCTTACATCCGCGAAGAAAAGGGCGTGCTCCGATTCGGGCCTATGACCCGCCACACCGAGATCGAAGACTCCGCACTCGCCCGCAAGGCGCCTATCCTGCATGACTGCGCCGCCGGCATTGCCGACGTGCAGGTACGCAACTGGGGCACGCTGGGCGGCTCACTCGCCGAAGCCGACCCCACCGGCGACTGGGCTCCGGTGCTGCTCACGCTCGATACCGAAGTGCAATGTGAAAGCCCAGTCGGCGAGCGTACCGTGGCGCTGCCGGCGTTCATCACCGACGCCTTCACCACCGTGCTCGCCCCCGACGAGCTGATCAGCGAAGTGGCGGTGAAGCTGCCTGTGGGCCGCAGCGGCGGGGCCTACATGGCAGTGAAGCGTTGCGCGCCGGTCTATGCCTCGGCCAGTGCCGCCGTGCAGCTCACCATGGAGGACGCTTCCGTTTGCCGCGAGGCGCGCATCGCTCTGGGCGCCGTGGGGCTGACCGCTCTCCGGGCTCCGGAAGCTGAAGCTGCGCTGCGCGGACGCACCGTGGACGCCAGGTCCATCGCCGCCGCGTCCGAGGCCGCAATGCACGCCGCCCAGCCGCAGTCCGACATGCGCGGCTCGGCAGAGTACAAACGCACGCTGGTCCGCACTCTGGTGGCCCGCGCCCTCGACGTGGCGCTGCGGCGGAGCCGGAACGAATCCGTGGAGGTAGGACACTTCTATGCCTGAGTCCGAGCCCCGCGTCTCCATCCGGGTGAAGGTCAACGGCCGGACGCACGCGCTCGCCGTGGAGCCGCGTACGCTGCTGGTCAGCCTGCTGCGCGAAAATCTCGACCTGACGGGCACCCACATCGGTTGCGACACCAGCTACTGCGGCGCCTGCACCGTGCTGCTCAACGGCCAGAGCGTGAAGTCGTGCACCCTGTTCGCAGTGCAGGCCGACGGCGGGGACATCACCACGGTCGAGGGCTTCGCGCGCGACGGGGAACTGCATCCGTTGCAGCAGGCCTTTCTGGAAAACTACGGACTGCAGTGCGGTTACTGCACGCCCGGCTTCCTCTGTTCCGCGCTGCAATTGCTGGAGAAGAATCCCGACCCAGACGAGAAGGCCATTCGCAAGGGCCTGGCCGGCAATACCTGTCGCTGCACCGGCTATCAGGCCATTTTTCAGGCGGTGCGCTCCGCCGCAGAAAAGATGAAAACCGAAAAAATGAAGAAGGAGCATCAGTAGCATGGCCATCAGTTTTGGAGGCGAGTTCGAGGTCAGCAAGACGCCGGCGGAGGTCTACGACTTCCTCACCGACCCCAACCGATTCTGTCCGCTGCTGCCCGACTACCAGAGCATGACCGTGGTGGACGACAGGAATTTTGCGGTGAAGGTGAAGGTGGGCATTTCGCACATCCGCGGCGCTGCCGACGTGACCCTGCGCCTGGCCGAGGCCGACCGCCCCCGCCGCGCCCAGTACCAGGGGAAGGGAAGCATGGCCGGAGGCTCGATGAGCCTCACCGCCGGCTTTGACCTCGCACCCGCCGGCGCCGGCACCCGCGTTTCCTGGAAGGGCGAAGCCCAGATCTTCGGACGACTGGCGTCCGTGGCCGGCGGCCTGCTCGAACCGCTGGCGAAAAAAAACGTCCAGAAACTGATTGATGGTTTGCAGAAAGCGCTGAGTTGAGACCTGTGGATGCCTGCTCGTAAAGACGTTGCTTGCCACGTCTCGGGATAGTGAGACCGTTCAGGACGCAGCATGCTGCGTCTCTACGAAAAACGAAAAACGAAAAACCAGAAACCAAAACACCGTGGCTGCGAAACGCAAACCGAAGAAGTCCACGAACGGCCCGCCCCTCTGGGTGGGCCAGTCCGTGCTGCGCAAGGAAGAAGCGCGCCTGGTGCGCGGGCAGGGCCGTTTTGTGGACGACTACAAGCTCCAGGGCATGTTGCATCTGCGCTTCGTGCGCAGCCCCTACGCGCACGCCCGCGTCCTGAGCGTGGACGTTGCGGAAGCCGCGGCCCAGCCCGGCGTGGTGTGCACGCTCGCCGGCACGGAAGTGGCGGCCATGGTGAAGCCCTTCATCGAGATTGGCCCGCCGCCCGGCGGCAAGATTGTGGACTACCCCATGGGCGCGGACAAGGTGCGCTACCAGGGCGAGCCGGTGGCCGCAGTGGTCGCCGAGTCGCTACTCGCCGCGGAAGACGCGGCCGAACTGGTGCGCGTGGACTACGAGGCCCTCGACCCGGTGCTGGACGCGGCCGACGCGCTCAAGGATCAGAGCATCCTGCACGCCTCCTCGGGCACCAACGTGGTCTGGCAAGGCAAGTTCGAGTACGGCAAAGTGGACAAGGCGTTCCGGGATGCGGCCCATGTGGTCAGCATTGACCGCATGCACTTTCACCGCTTCTCCTCGGCGCCACTAGAAGGCAACGCCATCATCGCGCAGTGGAACACCACCGAGAACGTTCTCCACTACTGGTGCAACAACCAGTTCCCCACCTTCGCCATGCAGTTCCTGTCGCCGGCGCTGGGCATTCCCCTGGACCGCATCCGCGTGGAGACGCACGACATCGGCGGCGGTTTCGGCATCAAGATCACCAGCTATCCGCAGATGGCGGTGTGCGCGCTGGCTTCGCGCAAAGCCGGTGGGCGGCCGGTGAAGTGGGTGGAGACGCGCTCCGAACACATGACCTCGAGCGCGCACGGCAACGAGCGCACCTTCCTGGATACGCGCGTCGCGCTCGACAAGGACGGCCGCATCCTCGCCATCGACTCCCGCCATCTCGACAACTGCGGCGCCTACCCGCGCTACGAGCCGCTGGGATGCATCATCTGGGCGCAGGTGCTGCCCGGCGCCTACCGCTTCCGCAACTTCCGTCTGGATTTCACCCAGGTGGTGAGCAACAAGTGTCCCGTCGGGCCCAACCGCGGCTACTCGCGCATGCAGCAGCTCTGGTTCCTGGAGCGGGTGGTGGACATCTGCGCCCACCAGCTCGGCATTCCCGCCGACGAAATGCGCCGCCGCAACTACATCCGCCCGCAGGATTTTCCTTACACCACGCCCAACGGCTGCGTGTACGACTCCGGCGATTACCCGCGCATGCTCGAACTGGCGCAGGAGCTCATCGGCTGGGACGACTGGAAGAAAAAGCAGGTGGAAGCGCGCCGCCAAGGACGCCGCCTGGGCATCGGTATCGGCACTACGCTCGACTCCGGCACCAACAACTTCGGACAGTCGCGCCTCATCAATCCGCACCTGCCCTTCTCCGGAAACTCGCAGGCCGCCATCGTCAAGCTCGACATTTACGGCGAACTGGTGGTGGCCGTGGGCAGCGTGCCTCAGGGTCAGGGACACGAAACCACCACCGCCCAGGTGGTGGCCGACGTCTTCGGAGTTACGCCCGATACTGTGAACGTGCGCGTCGGGTTCGACACCGAGCGCAACGCCCACACCGGAACCTCCGGCACCTACGCCAGCCAGTTCGTGGTCTCCGGGCTTTCCGCCGTCAACGGCGCCGCGCAGATGCTCAAGGCGGAAATCAAGCGCGTGGCCGCTTTCTCACTCAAGGCCAAAGAAAGCCAGCTCGAGTTCGGTATGGGCGCGCAAGGCCCGGAGGTTCGCGTCAAAGGGAAGCCGCGCTCCATCAACTACTGGGCGCTGGCCAACCTGGTGAACGTAAACGGCGCCGAGCTTCCACAGAGACTGCGCAACGTCACCTTCAACTGCCGCTACGTGTACCGTCCGCCCTTCCAGGTGCCCGACCTGAAGCGCAAGTACGGCAACTTGACGCTCACTTACTCGGCGCAGCTTCACATTGCGGTGGTCGAAGTGGACCGCGAAACCTGCCAACCGAAAGTGCTCGACTACGTGGCCGTGGACGACTGCGGCCGCGCCATCAATCCCGCCATCGTGAAGGGCCAGGTGATGGGCGCCACTGCGCACGGCATCGGCGCCGCCATCATGGAGAGCTGCGTTTACGACGACGCCGGCAACATGCTCACTTCGACGTTCAGCGACTACACGCCCATCACCATCGTCAACATGCCCAACGTGAAGTACGGACACATTGAGAGCCCTTCGCCCTTCACCTACAACGGCGCCAAGGGAATGGGCGAGGGCGGGGCCGCGCCGCTGCACACCATCTGCGCCGCGCTGCAGGACGCGCTCTTTCCCAGCGGCATCATCATCAAGGACTCCCACAACCCCGCCGACAGCCTCTACCACGCCCTGGCCGGGGTTGCCGCGGGAAAACGCGAGAGCGGCGTGCAGGTTGAGCATCGAGCGAAGAAGAGTCGTTAGTCGCTAGTCGTTGGTCTTTTGCTAACGACTAACGACCAATGACTGACTACTGGCCCTCATGAAACGCATCTGCATCATCGGCTGTGGCTCCATCGGCAGCCTGTACGCTGCGCACTTGGCGCGCGTGGCCGAAGTCTGGGCCCTTGTCCGCCGCGAAGATCATGCCCGCGCTCTCAATGAGCACGGCCTGCGCGTCAGCGGCACGCACGATTTTCAGGTTTCTCTGAAGGCATCAACGCGCCCCGCCGACCTCCCGCAGTTCGACTTTGGCATCGTGGCCACCAAGGCGCGAGAAACCGCCGAGGCCTTTGCTCCCGTCGGTCACTTGTTCGAGAAAGCTGCGGTGCTTTCCGCGCAGAACGGGCTGGGCAGTGAAGAAGTCATCGCGCAACACACCCGCGGCTACGTGATTCGCGGCACCACCTTCATGAGCGGCACGCGTCACAACGACACCCACGTGCAGTACGAACTCGACACACCAACCTGGATGGGACCCTTCGAGCCGACGAATACGCCTTTCGCGCTGGTGAAAGAGCTGGCCGACCTGATCATCGCCGGCGGCCTGAAGGCGGAAGCACTCCCGGACGCTCGTCCCGCGCAGTGGTCCAAGCTCATCTTTAACGCGTCGGTAAACAGCGTGTGCGCGCTCGCTGACTTGCCGCATTGTCCGGAGACGGCGATGGAGGAACAATTCTCCGACCTCGGCCACCTGCTCCACGATCTGATCAACGAAGGCAAGGCCGTGGCCGCCGCTCTCGGCATCGAGTTGCACGAGGACCCCTGGGAGATGAACAAGATTGGCGCGCGCACCAACCATCCGCCCTCCATGCTCTATGATGTCCGCCACCGGCAGGCGACCGAGGTGGACTTCCTGGGCGGCGCCATCGCCCGCGAAGCCGCCCGCGCCGGCGTCCCTGCGCCCTTGCACACGGCGCTCTACCGGCTGATCAAGGGCAGGGAAGTTTCGTGGACGAAGAAATGAGAAAGTTGTCAGTTGCCGGTTGTGAGTTGTCAGTCGTCAGCACGTCACCTTCGTAATTGTCATCCCGAGCAAGCCCGCCGTGGCGGGCGAGTCGAGGGATCTTGGTTTTGCTTTTTCTCTTGAAACGTGAAGCTCGAAACTTGAAACTACGCGGACACCCGACACCTGACACCTGATCATGCCGTGGCCTAAGGACGAAACCAAACTCTCCCGCGTGCGCGCGCTGATGAAGCAGCACGACCTCGCGGCCATGGTGTGCCGCGCGCCCGACAACATCCTCTATCTCACCAACTACTGGTGCATGAAGGGATACGATGCGGTGGTATTTCCGCGCGAAGGCGAGCCCACACTCATCGCCATTGAGCCGCAGCTTGGCGACGCCGAGCGCAACTCCTGGACGCGCGACATCCGCCTGTTCAAAGGCTACGACGAGCGCGACCCGCGTCCGCCCAACATGCGCGCGCTCGACCTCGCGCTTCAGGTGCTGAAGGAGCGCGGACTCACCGACAAAGTCGGCGTCGAGCTCACCAACTCTTCGCAAGCCGCCGACCGCATGGTGGGCGAGCCCACGGTGTACACCCAGCCTTACTTCCAGGCTTTCGAGAAAGTCGCCGGGCAGGTAGTGGACGCCATGCCGTTGCTCATTGAGGCGCGAGCCATCAAGACCGATCAGGAAATCGAGCGCATGCGCCTGGCCAACGAACTGGCGGCGCTGGCCATGGAGCACACTCGCCAGAACATGCGTGTGGGCATGAAGGAAAGCGAAGTGGGCGCGATGTTTGAGGGCTACGTGCACGGCGTCGGCGTCGGCTACCAGGGCAAAGTGGAGATGGCCCGCGCCTTCACCTTGGTGTGGTCCGGCCCCGGCATCGCAACCTTCACCGCCACGGGCGACCGCCCCATCCAGCAGAACGAACCCACGCTGTTTGAAATCTGGGTATGCGTGGACGGCTACTGGAACGACCTCACTAAAAACTTGTGTCCGGGAAAGCTCACGCCACGGTACAACCAGTTGCTCGACCTGCTGCTCAAAGTCTTCAACGAAGCCGTGGCCTTCGCGCGCGACGGCGCCAGCTTCCCCGAACTCGACCGCCTCATCCGCGCCCGCATTGCCGAGGGCGGCTATCCCGGCCAGCCTTCGCATCCGGTGTGTCACGGCGTCGGCGCCCGCGCGCACGAGCCTCCCTACGCCCACCAGGCCGGCACCGGCACGATTCGCAAAGGGATGGTACTGGCCATCGAGCCCGGCATCTACTGGCAAGGCGGTGGCGGCCTGCGCCTGGAAGACAACTTCTGGATCACCGGCGACGGCAACGAAAAGCTGTGCAGTTTCCCCGACGACTTCCGCACGCTGAGCTGAACAGCACTCTTCCACAGGCGATTGTCATCCTGAGCCGTGACGGAGCGCAGCGACGGAGCGAGCGAAGGATCTTACGACTGTTGAGACTCACGATGCGGTGGAAAGGACCACCCAATGGCGTTCTCTTGCGCCTACATCATGGCCAGCCAGCGTCGCGTGCTTTACCTCGGCGTCACCGGCAATTTGGAGGTGCGGGTCTGGCAGCACAAGTTTGAGCCCAAGGGCTTCGTCGCCAAGTACCAGACGAACAAGCTGGTCTATTTCGAGCGTTATGCCAGCATGCTGAGCGCCATTGACCGCGAGAAGGAACTCAAGGGCTGGCGCCGCGAGCGCAAGATCGCGCTGATCGAATCCGTAAACCCGAAGTGGCGTGACCTCAGTACAGGCTGGTACGTTCGACCGGTTGCGCGGCGCAAGAAGTAATCCTGCGGACGGCAACGGCACGGCCGGCAGTCGTAAGGTCCTTCGCCCGCCTGCGGCGGGCTCAGGATGACGGGCCTGAAGCATTCTGCCTGTGGACGGCAACGGCACGGCCGGCGGTCGTAAGGTCCTTCGCCCGCCTGCGGCGGGCTCAGGATGACGACGGTTGATGGAATGCTGCTCCTCATATAGATTCTCATCTGCCCATGTCCAAGCGCCCCAAACCCAAGTCCTCCCTCGCCGACCGCATCCTCGCGCACATTGACGAGCGCGCTCTGGTGGAGATGTGTTGCGACGTGGTCAACATCCCCAGTCCCACCGGCTCCGAACTGGAGATGGCCAACTACATGCGTGCCGCCTTCGAACAGATGGGACTGGAGGTCGCATGGCAGGAAGTGGAGGAAGGCCGCGCCAATGTAGTGGGTCGGCTGAACGGCTCAGGCAACGGCCGTTGCCTGATGTTCAACGGCCACATGGATACCTCCAACAGCGGCCGCGAACCTTTCCTCACCGGGCTGGGCTACAAGCCCCACGCCGTGGTCAAGAACGGCATGATCTACGGTCTCGGCATCTACAACATGAAGGGCGCGCTGGTCTGCTACACGCAGGCGGTGCGCGCGCTGCAGGCCGCCGGCGTCAAGCTGGAAGGCGACGTGATCATCGCCGCCGTCGCCGGCGAAATCGAGAAGACGCAAGTGGGTGAGTTCACCGGCAAGGAGTTTCGCGGATACGGCTGCGGCACGCATTACCTGGTGAATCACGGCACTGTGCCTGACATGTGCATTCTGGGCGAACCCACGGACATGCAAGTCGTCCTCGGCCACTATGGTTCGCTGTGGGTGCGCATCTCCACGCGCGGGCTGTACGTTCACACCGCCTTCGGCCCCGGCCGCGAAGCAGAGAACTCGCTGCGCCGCATGCACGACGTGATCGCGCAAATCCTCAAGTGGATTCCGTCCTGGCAGGCCAAGACCGCTTACGGCAACAAGCAGGGATTCGTGAACCTGGGCGGCATCCGCGGCGGACACCCTTGGCGCGCCAGCCGTACTCCCGAGCGCACCGACCTTTATCTTGACGTGCGCGTTCCACCCACCCTGCCCATGAACCACGCGCGTCACGAACTCAAGGCGCTTTTCCTTGACCTGGAGAAGCGTTTCCCCGGCTACGGCCTGGAGTTTGAGACCTACGTTTCCGTCCCCGGGGCCGAAATTGCTCCCGACCACGAGATGGTGAAGGCCATCGAGAAACAACATCGCCGGATCACCGGCGCAGCGCCCAAACGCGACACCGTGCTCTGGTCCTCGGATGCCTCCGTGCTCACTCGTTACGGCGTTCCCACGGTGAACTACGGTCCTTCCAGCGGCCCGCGCGACAAGGAAGGCGAGAAAGTCCGCATCGAGACGCTGCTGGAGATCACCAAGATCTACGCGCTGACCGCCGCTGAATTATGCGGAGCGAAGTAGCATGCCCTCGCCGCAGGAAATCTCCCGCCGCTACGCCGCCATCCGCGCCGCCATGCAGGCGGAGAAAGTGGACGCGCTGCTGGTGTGCGGCAATCAGTATTCCGGTTTTGAGGGAGCGGTTCGCTACGTTTCCGGATTCGAGATTGTCCACCGCTACGCCTACGTGCTCCTGCCTCCGGAGGGCGAACTGACGCTGGTGTTTCCCGCGGAAGCGCGCTGGATCGGCGACAAATCCAAGCCCTGGGTGCGCGACCACGTCTGGCCCGCGGTTCCGGGGCAGTGGATTGCCGAGCGCGCGCGCGAAACAAAGTGGAAGCGCCTGGGCGTCTACGGCCTCAAGCACGTGATGGCAGTGGTGGACTATCAAGCGCTGGTGGCCGCCGGCCTGGAGCTGGTGGATTTGGACTTCGCCTTCGACATGGCGCGCGCCGTGAAGAGCGAAGAGGAGATGAAGGAAGTCCGCGAGGCCATGGACATCGTGGTCGAGGGTTTCCGCGCGCTGCTGGGCAGCTACGCTCCCGGCAAGACCGAGGCGGAAATCCTGGCTCCGGCGGTCGAGGTCTACTTCGCGCGCGGCGCCGGCCCGCGCATGATGAACATCGTGCTCTCGGGCACGCACGGCACCGCCGAAGCTTCCTTCAAAGTTCCGGGACACCGGCGCGTGAGCGCTGACGACCTCATGCTCTACTCGCTGGAGATCACCAACGCCGAAGGCTACTGGGTGGAATTTTCCCGCGCCATCATTCAGGGCAAGCTGGATCCTGTCACCGAGCGCATGAAGCAGGGCTACCCCATCGCCATGGAAGAGGCACGCAAGCGTCTGCGCGAAGGCGAACTCGCCTCCAGCGTCCACCGCGCGATTACCGACGTCTTTAAAGAGTACGGTTTCTCGCTCGGCCATCTTTCCGGTCACGCCATCGGCACCACCATGCTGGAGTATCCCGCGGTGGGCGCGCACAGCGACGTGGTGCTGCGCGAGAACATGGTGCTCTCCGTCCATCCCCAGGTGGTGGACCAGGACGGTAAGGTCTGCCTCTACACCCAGGACACCTTCCGCGTGGGCAAGACCGAAGGCGAGAATCTCTGCGACGTGCCCTGGCGCCTCTACCGCGGCGGCGACGGGTAAGAGCAGTTGCCAGTACCCAGTTGCCAGTTGCCAGTTGCCAGAGAAAAAACAAGATCTGCAAGTGTGCGTTCGTTCGTACCTCTGCGATCATCTGGATACTGACCACTGGCAACTGGGTACTGGCAACTGAACTGATGACTGTTTTCCTCACCGGCTCCACCGGCTACATGGGGCAGCGGCTCATTTTGCTGCTGTTGGAGCGCGGACATCGCGTGCGCGCGCTGGTGCGCGCGGGCTCCGAGAAGAAGCTGCCGGCGGGCTGCGAACCCGTGGTCGGAGATGCGCTCGACGCCGCCTCCTATGCCGGCAAGGTTGCTCCTGCTGACGCCTTCGTCCATCTCGTCGGTGTGCCACGGCCAAATCCGTGGAAGGGCGCGCAATTTCGCGCCGTGGACCTGCCCTCGATTTGCGCCGCCATCAGCGCTGCCAGCAGCGCGCGCGTGCAGCATTTCGTCTACCTCAGCGTTGCCCACCCGGCGCCTATCATGAAGGACTACATCGAAGTTCGCGCCGAAGGCGAGCGTCTGCTGCGGGAAAGCGGCATGAACGCCACCTTCCTGCGCCCGTGGTACGTGCTTGGCCCCGGGCACTACTGGCCCTGTCTGCTCCTGCCTGCCTACCGCTTCTTCGAGATGTTTCCTGCCACGCGCGCCGGGGCACAGCGCCTGGGTCTGGTTACCCTCTCGGAGATGCTGGCAGCGCTGGTCGCAGCCGTGGAGGACCCTCCTATCGGTGTTCGCATCGTAGAGGTTCCCCAAATCCGCTGCGCTGTGGCAGAGTAGCGGGTCGCGAGTTGCGAGTTGCGGCACTGGGTACTAGGTACTAGGTACTGGTTCAACCGGGAGTCCACCATGAAGAAGAAGATTTGCATCGTAGGCTGCGGCGCTGTGGGCAGTTTGTTCGCCGCCCATCTGGCCCAGGCGGGCGAGGTCGAGGTGTTCGTTTTCGACGTGGCCCGCGACCACGTCCGCGCTATCAACCAGAACGGCCTGCGCCTGAGCGGAGAAGCTGACTTTGCCGCGCGCCTCACCGCCACCAGCGACCCGGGCGAAATTCCGCGCTGCGATTACGGCATCGTGGCCACCAAGAGCGTGCACACTCGCGGCGCCATGGAGCAGGTGGCGCGCATCTTCGACGCCGAGAGCGCGGTTTGCTCCGTCCAGAACGGCGTGGGCAACGAGGAGATCATCGCCGAGCACGTGAAGTATGTCATCCGCGGCACCACCTTTCCCGCAGGACACATCGTCGCGCCCGGCCACGTGGGCTACGACATCAAGGGCGACACCTGGATCGGCCCCTTCGAGCCCACGAATACTCCCATGCAGAAAGTGGAGGAACTCGGCGGCTACCTCACCCGCTCCGGCATGAACACGCTGGCCCTGGCCGACGCCCGCGGCGCGCAGTGGACCAAGTTGATCTTCAACGCCGGCACCAACCCCGTGGGCGCGATCACCGGCCTGCACCACGGCGCGGCCTCGTTTTTCCAGCCCACGGGCGAACTGTTCGAGGCGCTGATTGACGAAGGCCTGGCCGTAGCCCGCGCCCTGGGCATCGAGCTGCACAACGATCCCAAAGCGCTCGTCCTCAAGGCGGCGAATGCGCCCGGCAAGCACAAGGCTTCGATGCTGCAGGACGCCGAGGCCCGCCGCGTGACCGAAGTGGACTTCATGAACGGCGCCATTGTCGAGTGGGGAAAGAAAGCCGGCGTCCCAACTCCGCTCAACCGGGCCGTCTGGGCGCTGGTCAAGGGAGTGGAGCACTCGTGGACGAACCCGTGAGACATGTGTGATGTGCGATTTGTGATTTGCGAAGTTCGGACGGGTTGCACCAATTGCTCTAGTTGACCTGACCCTGTCACAGAGGTTACAAATCGTAAATCACAAATCACCAATCACGAATCTCTGGATGCCCGTCCCTTTCAAGATCTCCGTCCTGCAGCTCTCCATGGAGCCGCTGGAAGAAACCGTGCGCATGGCCAAGGCCTGCGAGCAGGCTGGCTTTGACGCTTTCTGGCTGGCCGAGGCCTATCCCTGGTGGCGCAAGCACGGCTACGAAGCACGCTCGTCCACCGCCATCACCGCCATCATCGCGCGCGAGACCAAGCGGATCGCCGTGGGCTGGGGCATCATCTCGCCTTACACCCGCCATCCCGTCGAGATCGCCATGGAAGCCCGCGTGATGCAGGACGCCGCCGGCGACGGCCGCTTCCTGCTGGGCCTGGGCGCGTCCAAAATCTTCATGAAGGAGATCGGCGAAGGCGAGAAGGGCAAGGACGCCGGTCCCGCCACCGTCATGCGCGAGTCGCTGGAGATCATCCGGGCGATGCTGGACGGAGCCGAAGTCCGCTACGAGGGCAAAGTGTTTTCCGCCCATGCCCCCGCGCTGAAGAGCGACGCCCACGTTTCCCGCGCGCGCGTGCCCATGTATTTTGCCGGCACCGGGCCGGTGCTGCAGAAGATGGCGGGCTCGCACACCGACGGCCTGCTCACCGCCTCCATCACCACGCCGGAGTTCGTCCGCTACTCGCGCAAGAACATGGAAGAGGGAGCGCGCAAGGCGGGCCGGGACCCGTCTTCGCTGGAGCTGGGCTCGGTAATCGTGGGCTCCATCGCGCGCGACTCGAAGCAGGGAAAAGAAGGCGCACGCGAGATGGCGGCCATGTATCTCGCCAACAAGGTGCAGAACATCCGCGGCACTGCTGACATCCTGCTGCAAAGCGCCGGGCTCACCTTCGATGAAATCCGCCCAATCGCCGATGCCATGGAAGCCGGCGGACGCAAGGCCGCCGCCCGCGCCGTCACCGACGAGGTCCTGCGCAAGACCTGCGCCATCGCCGGCACTCCTGAGGAGTGCATCGCGCGCATTGAGGAGTACCGCGCCGCCGGCTGCACCCACATCATGCTGGAGATCTGGGGCGACAACAGGGAAGAGCAGGCCCGGCTCTTCGGAGAGGCCGTGCTGCCGCACTTCCGGCGCTGATCGGTCTGCCTCAGTGGCGCGCGGCTGAAAGCCTGGGTGGCGAGTCCCGGAGGGACGACACCCGCGATCCTCCCGATCAAGCCGGATTCGACCCGCCTCACCCACAAAAAACCAATCTTCATCCCATGTCGCGCCACTGCGGTCTACGTTGTAGTACTCTGCGCATCCTCAGGAGGTCCTCCATGACGCTTCGCTCAACGCTCTGTGCAGCCCTTTTCGCGACTCTGCTTTCGGCCGCTGCCTCGCAGGAAAAGCCCCCGGAGGCACCCGCGGCGCCGAAGAAAATCATGATTCCCGACACTTACACCAACCTTCAGGTCCTGCCTAAAGACATCAAGAAGCCCGACCTGATGCCGGTGATGAAGTCGTTCTCCATCACCATGGACGTGCGTTGCAGCCATTGCCACGCCGTGCCCGACGATCTCTCCGGCGGCGATTTCGCCTCCGATGAGAAGCCCACGAAGGTGGCGGCGCGCAAGATGCTCGCGGCGATCCTGGAAGTGCAGAAGAAATACCCGGTCGCGACGCATGCGCCATAGAAGGAAATGAAAACCGCAGAGGACGCGGAGGACCCAGGAAAACTGCTGAGGTATTAGCGCACGACCCTGGCCACAATCTCGCGAAACTCCCCGTCCGTCACCAGCCCGCGCTTCTCGATGCCGCGCTGCTTCACGGCGCTGAGCACGGCGGAGCGCTTGTCGTCGGGGATGGCGAGGCCCATCTCTTTCGCTTTGATGTCAATATTATCCAGACCGCTCTTTTTTCCCAGCACCACGCGACGCGGCGCGCGGACCAGGTCGGCGGAAAACGGTTCGATGGCTTCGGGGATGTGGAACTGACTGGCCACCGCGCCCGACTCGCGGGTGAACAGGTTCTCGCCCACCAGCGGCTTCCAGGCGTCCACTTGGTAGCCGGCAGCCTCGCGCACTACCTTGGAGACTTCGCGCACCTTGCTGAGGTCAAGCTCCACCGGAACCTTGTACAGGCACTGAAGCGCCAACGCGATCTCGCTGATGTCGGCGTTGCCCGCGCGTTCGCCCATGCCGTTGATGGTGCCTTGGATCCAGGTAGCGCCCGCGCGCACCGCGGCGACGGCGCAGGCGGTGGCCATGCCGAAATCGTTATGCCCGTGGAAGTGGACGGGCACGCTCTTGCCCACCCAGCCGCAAACTTCGCCCACCAGCAGTTCGACCGCCTCCGGCCCGCAGGCGCCGATGGTGTCGACGACGACGATTTCCTTTGCGCCTGCTTCCAGCGCGGAGAGATAAACGCGCTTCAGGAAGTCCAGCTCCGAGCGGGTGGCATCCACGCAAAAGAAAGCCACAAAGACGCCGGCGGCGCAGGCGTGCCGCACCGCGTCCACGGCGCGGCGGACAGCTTCGTCCTTCGAGATGCCGTAGGCGGAGAGCTTGATATCGCTGGTCGGGGTTTCGATGATGCTGAAGCGCGCGCCCAGCCGCACCACTTCGTCCACGTCCGCTTTCACCGCGCGCGCGAATCCCCAGATCTCCGCCTTCAGGCCTTCGTTGACGATGAGGCGCAGGGCCTCTGCGTCGTCGGCCGATACCCGGGGGAATCCGGCCTCGATGCGGCCCACGCCCAGCTCGTCCAGCTTGTGGGCGATGGCCAGCTTTTGCTCCGGCGTAAGCACCACGCCCACGGTCTGCTCACCGTCGCGCAAGGTGGTGTCGTAAAAGCGCACCGGTCCGCGGCCGGCAAACGCGGCGCGCGAGCGCGCGTTCAGCTCACTGACCCAAACCTTGTCGCTGGTTTCACTCATGGTCGGCCGCTTTACCCCTTGGGATGGCGATGCCGCGTCCACCGCATTGCTGGTTCCAAAATCCACGCCATCATACTCCGCGCCTGCCGGCGCAGACGGCTGGGCAGGCGGTTGAGCGAATGGGGCATCCGCGCTAGCCAGGGGCAACCGTGGTCCGGTTGCGTAGCATGCCGACAATCCAGCCGATCGCCAGCGCGGCGGTGATGTGCTTCAGGGTGTGACCGCTCACCACGTGTCCCAACTCGAAGATGCCAGCGTCCAGTTCCTCGAAGACCTTGGCGAGCATGTAGGTAATCAGCGCCAGCGCGAGGTAGCCGCCGTGCGTATAGCGCGCCGGGAAAAGGGCCAAGAGCAGCGCGATCGCGATCACCGAGCCGAACTGAACCACCAGGTAGGGGCGGAGGTCGCCTGCTCCCCGCAACTCTGTGGTGTTCCAGTAGAAGACGCTGGCCACCCCCAGCACCATCAACACCGGCAGCAATCTCAGGCCGGTCCTCACCCCCACCCGCTCCGCGAGTGCTGCCGAAAGGATGCCCATGAATGCCAGCGTCATCGGCAACCGGTCCCAAACCAGGCGCGCGTTGTCGGGATGCAGATGGTAATAGGCGGAGCCGAAGCACGTCAGCGCCACGCCGGCGAACAGAACCAGATAGGGCACGCGCTCGGCGCTATCACGAAAAGCCTTGGAGTGCCTGTTGTCCAGCAGCAGCACAAGACCCCAGGCGCCGAAGAGGAGAAAAGGAAGGTTGGAGGCGACGTTCCAGAAGTATGAAATACCGAAGTAGGCGCGCTGGTCGGCGAATTTGTGAAAAGCCTGCGGCTGGGGTATGGGGGGAAGTAGCGCGGCCGCGACCCCGATCGCAAGCACGACTACGGCGATTATCCACACTCGAAACCGGTGGGTCATAGTTGACGGCCGCGCGGCCATCTTCACCTCGGCCATCATTCCGTATGCGCCTCAGCGGCTAGGAAGCCTTTGCCGGCGGCGCCTTGCCGTACGCCTCTTCCCAGGAGATCACTCTGTTTCTCAGTATGCCAATGCTCTCGATCTCGCATTCCATCACGTCGCCGGGTTTCAGGTACCAGGCCTTAGGGTCGCCGGAGAAAGCGGCCACGCCCGACACCGTGCCGGTTGACACCACGTCGCCCGCGCTGTAGCCCATGGCCGAGTAGTGGGCGAGGATCTGCGGAATGGTCACCGACATCTTGCTGGAATGCGACCGCTGCCGCGGCTCGCCGTTCACGCGCAGCTCCATGGCGAGATTCTGCGGGTTGGGGATTTCGTCGGCGGTCACGATGTACGGCCCCAGCGGGCAAAAGGTGTCGATGCCCTTGCAGAAGCTGAACACGCCCGACTTCATCTCCCGCCGCTGGATGTCGCGCGCGGTGACGTCGTTGAAGATCACGTACCCGCCGATGTAGTCGCGGGCCTGCTCCTCCGTGAAGTGCTTGCCGGATTTCTTCAGCACCACGGCCAGCTCCAACTCGTAGTCCAGTTCCTCGGTGAGGTGCCGGGGATAGATCACCGGCTCCTCCGGCCCGATGATGGCGTCCACGTTCTGGAAGAACACGATCCAGGGCATCACCGGATGCGAGAAGCCGGCCTTCTGGGCTTCTTCGTGATGTTCGCGAAAGTTGCCCGCGGTGTGGAAAAACTTGCGCGGGATGATGGGCGCGCACAGGCGGATGTCTTGGCGTGCATGGACAACCTTCTCGCCGTCCGGTCCGATGATTTCGCCCTTGAGCCTGAGGACGTGCTCCAGGCCCTTGCGCGCGGCTTCGAGGCTCGGGTCTCCGCCTTCGAAAAGCGCCCGCATGTTAGGTGGCACCGTAGCTGCGGCCTGGCGCGCGAAGTCTTTTTCGCCGGTCGCATCGCGCAGATAGAGCGCGTAGGCCGCGCTCAGGTCCACCACCCGCTCGCCATCCACCAACGCGCCAATCCGGCTGCGCTTGGAAGCGTCTTCAAATGTAAGTAGTCGCATGCGTGTCGATTGTGCTGCTCGAAAAGTTTAGTGATTCAGCATCATGATTGTCCAACCGCGGGCGCGTGCCAGGCACGCTCGGGTTTGCAATCGTCAATCGTCAATCTACAATCGTCAATCTCTTGCGACGCTTTCTCCAGCCCGCCTTGCTGGTCCTCCTGGCCGCCGCCCTTCTACTGCCGGTGTGGAGCGTCCGCCACCTTCCCCTGGTGGACTCTCCCAACCACCTGGCGCGCGCTTTTATTCTGGCGCATGCGGACGATCCGGGTCTGGCGCGCTACTACGCGCCCGACTGGAGTCCCAACCAATACCTGCTGATGGACGCTGCGCTGGTCGCGATGCAGACGGTGATGCCGGTGGACACGGCTGGCCGCATAATGGCCAGCGTTTCGCTGCTGGCGTTGCCGCTGTGCGTCTGGTTCTTCCTGCGCCAGGCGAGTCCCGGGCACGATGCGCTGGCGCTCTGGTCGTTGCTCCTCTGCCATAACTTTTTCTTCCTGACCGGCCTGATCAACCTGCAGCTCGGCATCGCGTTGTGCTTTTTGTTGCTGGGGCTCTGGTTGCGGCTAACAGAGCGCTTCACCCTGGGCCGATGGTGCGGGCTGGTCTTGTTGGCCACGCTGCTCTACTTCACCCACCTGATGGGATTCGCCGCGGCGGCGCTGATTACGACGCTGCTCACGCTCCGCAGCAGGCGGAGCCGCTTCCTGCTCTACGCCACCGGGGCGATGTTTCTTCCCGGCGCGCTGCTGCTGGCGTGGTCGCGCGCCGGCTCCGGCGGGCTGGATATCGCCTTCCGCAGTTTGGGTGCGAAGCCACTGGTGCCGCTGATCGCCATCGAGACCTACTCGCAGACCCTCGACTACATCACCTTTGCCGTGGTGGTGGCGGCCATTGTGGCTGCGCGCTGGCGCAATCCGGAATTTCGCTGGAACCCGCAATGGCTGGAAGTGTGCCTGCTGCTCTACCTACTGTACTGGCTGCTGCCCTTCCGCCTGTTCTCCTCGAATTACGCTTATCTGCGCCTGGCGCCGTTCTGGTGGGTGGCCGGCCTGGCGGCGGCGCGCATCGGGCGCCGCGCCTGGATGCTGGCGCCCGCGGCGTTGCTGCTGTTCGCGGTGCGCACGGGCGACATGGTGCGCAACTTCGCCGACCGCCAGCCGGAGCTCGACTCCTTCGCGCGCGCCATCCAGTTGACCACCGAGGGCGCGCGCGTCCTGCCTCTGGTGGAATGGAAGAGAGAGCCCAAGCAGGTGGATCTGCACTACTCCCACGTCTGGGCGCGCGGTGTAATCGGAAAGCGCTGGTTCACGCCGTACCTGTTCCACGACCCCGGCGTACACCCACTGCGCATCGTGCACCAGGCTTACGTCCCGCCGGTTCCGGAATATCTGCCCACCATCTACCGCGAGCCGCCCGAATGGCCGCGCATCCAGCAGGACTACGACTTCGTGTGGGCCTACAACGTGGCGGCATTCCACAGCGAGCTTTCGCGGATTGGCGCGGTGGTGTTCGAGGAAGGCAATCTGCGGGTGTACCGTATCGAAAAGAAGCCATGAGCACCCTGCGTCTCTCGCTGGTCCTGCCCACCTACAACGAGGCCGCGAACCTCGAGCGCATGGTGCGCGCGCTTGCGGAAGTGCTGGAGGGTGCGGGGCACACTTTCGAAATCCTGATTGTGGACGACGACAGCCCCGACGGCACCGGCGGCATCGCCGATCAACTTGCGGCTGCTTCCGGCGGCCGCGTGCGCGCCATTCATCGCCGGGGAGAGCGCGGCCTGGGGACCGCGGTGGTCGCCGGATGGAAGGCGGCGGAGGGAGAAATCCTCGCCGCCATGGACGCCGACGGCCAGCATCCTCCCGACCTGATCCCGCGGCTGCTGGCCGCGCTCGACCGGGGCCCCAACCAGATCACGGACCTAGCCGTGGCCAGCCGCTACATTTCCGGCAGCGACATCCCGCGCTGGAACCTGCTGCGGCGATTGGGTTCCCGCCTGGCCACCGGTCTGGTTCGCCTGGCGCTGCCGCGCGCCGCCGCCGGCGTGCGTGATCCGCTTTCCGGATGCTTTGCGCTGCGGCGCGAGCTGATTCAAGGCGTCGAACTGAAGCCGCTGGGCTTCAAGATTCTGCTGGAAGTGCTGATGCGCGCGCCCATCGCCCGCGTCGAGGAAGTGGAGTACGTGTTCGCCGCACGTGCCGAGGGGAAGAGCAAGCTCTCGGCGCGCGTCGCCCTGCTGGACGCCTTCCAGCTCCTGCGTTCGTCATGGCAGGCGCGGAGGGCAAGGAAGCAGCCCAGCCGCGCCGGCTGAGTCGACGGGAACCTAGGGAATCGCCACAGCAACCGGCCCTGTACCGGTCGCCACGGGTGATCCGCTCACTTGGGTCAGGGTGTTGTCGTCGGTGTTGAAGCGAAACAGCGACAGGCTGTTCGAGAGTTCGTTGGTTACCCACACGAAAGAGGGCGGCCAGTAAGGGTAGGTGCTCGATGGTCCGAGGCCTGTCGGCGTATTGGCCAGGGGCGTAAAGGAAACGCCGAGTCCGCCGTCGTCGCTGACTCGGTAGGCGGTGAGGTCATGGGAGCCCGCGTTGGAAACAAAGACGCCGGTCTCCGACGCCGAGACGAAGGAAGGCTGGCTTCCGACAGGCAGGGGAGTCGCAGTAAGCTTGCAATCGAAGGGGACATCCAAGCAATCCGAGTTGCCGGGAACCGATCGCTCGATATACGCGTCGACGCCCGCGGCGCTGAGCAGATAAACCAGCCCTCCAGTGGTGGCCATCGATTGGATGTCAGCAGGAACGTTCGCAGTCGTTAGCGTGGGAGTGCCGAGGTGGCCGCTGGCATCGAGGGGAAAGTCCGCCACACCTCCGTTCCCTACCACGGTGAGAAACTGGTTCTGAGCTCCGTGCCCCCCCATCGACCTGACCTCGGCCAGGCCGGTCGCAAAAGGCGAGCCGGAAAGCGGAGTAAGAGCCCCGTTCGAATCCAGGGAAAAGACGGAAACGTTGTTGGTCACCGCGTTGCCGACATAGATAAATCGATTGCTGCCACCGACGCTGATCGCAACCGGCTGTCCATGTCCAGCGACCGTCGAGACTACGTTCAGGGTTCCTGTAGGCGGGTCGACTTTATAGGACAGGATCTGTGCCGTTTCCGTAGCGACGAAGACGTAGTTAAATAGCTCGTCGATTTGGGTGAATGCCAGCGCCACCGGGGGCGAAGGTACTGGGATTGAACCGATACTCGTCAGGCCGCTGATGCTCGATCCGTCGAATTGGAACGAGTATGCCGTGATATCGCTGGAACCCCGGTTGGCCACGTACAGGTAAAACGTTTGTAATGACGGCGGCGGGGGCGGCGCGGGCGGATTCGGAGTGCCGCCCGGCGCGGCCGGCGGCGCTCCGAAGGATGCGGCGCCGCCGCAACCCACCCACACCGTCACCAGGCAGAGAACAGAAACCAGCAGCAGTTGCTTCTTCATAAAGCCTCCTTGTCGGCCCGGCGCTACAAGCTTCCAACACCGTCCTAAGCCGCGCGCGGACCTAATTGGCCCGCAGGCCCATACTTAGGGAACAGTCGTACGGTGGCAATGGACAGCGGCTGAAGATTGGCTTGACTTGTCATGAAGCTGCTAGGCAATTGATTCCATGAATTTTGCCGGCCCTCTGGACGCTCTCCCCCGAGCCATCGAGCGTATAATGAGCATTTCTTCAGCAGGTTGCGCCGTGCCCACCGCAGAAACGATTCGATTCGCAGAATTCGAGCTCGACCTGTCGCGCCATGAGCTGCGGTGTGAGGACCGTCCCATCCAGCTCGAAAAACTGCCTTTTAGCCTTCTGGTGCTGCTGGCGGAGGCCCAAGGGCGGCTGGTCACGCGCGAGGAGATTGCCGAGAAGCTCTGGGGCCGCGACGCCTTCCACGACACCGAGAACGGCATTAACACCGCTATCCGGAAGATAAGAATTGCGTTGAAGGATGATCCGCAGCAACCACGGGTAATCCTGACCGTACCCGGGATGGGCTACCGTCTGGTCGCGCCGACAGCGTCATCCCCCATGCAGGCAGCCGCCGCGAACCAAGTTGAAATCCTGGCAGCAGCCAAATCGGTCGCTGAGGCCCAACGAAGCTGGACGTTTGTGCCTGGGTCAGCGCTGCGGTGGATAGGGATAGCGCTTGCCGTGAGCATTGCGCTGGTAGGAGTCGGCTGGCTACTGCTTCTTCCGCCGGCTAAGAGTCCGGTCATTGCGAGGCCGGTCATTGCGGTCTTGCCGCTAAGAAACCTCGCGTCGCAGCCCGATAGCGACTACTTCAGCGATGGTCTAACGGACGAAATTATCCATAATCTCTCGCTCATCGAAGGTCTGGAGGTGAAATCGCCCACCTCTTCCTACGAATTCAAGAATAAGCCGCGCAATATTCAGAACATTGGCAAACAACTGGGGGCGAATCTGATTCTCGAAGGATCAGTCCTCCGCGCCGAGGGGAAGCTCAGGATTGATGTGGCTCTGGTAGATGTGGCCGGCGATTCCGTGCTTTGGTCGCAGCGCTATGATCGAGAAGTGAAAGGCGTTTTCGCCATCCAGGACGAGATCTCGCGTTCCATCGTCAATCAGCTACGACTGAAGTTGGGCGCCGGCCGGCGCCGATACTACACATCGCCAGAAATCTACGATAGCTATCTCCGAGGGCGGTCGCTGGCGAAGGGCATAACCCCAGGCCCACATGCCGTGCAGTTGCGGGAGGCTTTGGGCCTGTTCGAAGACGTGATCGCCAAAGACCCTGAGTTCGCTCCCGCGTATGCGGCTATGGCCCAGGTGTTGATGAAGCTGTCGTTCGACCGGCGGGCGAATTTCGAAGGCGCATCCGAAAAGGCACGCGCCGCGGCGGAGCAGGCGCTGCAGCTTGATCCGCTGCTGCCGGAAGCCCACGGCATCATGGGTGTATCGCATGCCCGCGACCTCGCTTGGGACCGGGCCGAACGGTCCTTCCGCCGCGCCCTGGAGCTCGATCCAAATCTGTCAGAAACACGGAGCGATTTCGCCCGCTCCGTGCTTTTGCCGCTGGGGAAGACGGACGAAGCTGTGACTCAGGCACGCCGGGCCGTGGAGCTGGACCCGCTGTCGCGTGACCAGTCGGGCGCGCTGGCGCTGGTCTTGTATGTAGCGGGCCGGTACGACGAAGCCATCCAAGCCTGCCAGCGAATTCTCGCCATCGACCCGGATGCTACTTACGCTCGACAGCTCCATGGCCGCTCCCTAACCCAACAAGGCAGGCTCGCAGAGGCCATCGCACTATTCGAAAGACTGCCCGAAAACACCGCTCGCCGACACCTCGGCTACGCTTATGCCAAGAGCGGCCGCCGGGCAGATGCGGAACGCTTGGCTGCGGAAGGCGACGGGCCGGCAACTTTCAGGCACCAGGCACACATCTACGCGGGTTTGGGCGACCCTGATCGAACCTTGCAGGCGCTGTCGAAGATGGCAGCGGAGCGAGATCCGGCTGCTAACATTTACACTGTCTTTCCGGAATTCGCTTTTCTTCGCGGCGATCCGCGCTTCCAGGAGTTTCGCCGAAAGCAGAACCTTCCCGCGAATCCGTGAGGAGCGAAAACTGACCCGACATAGCCGGGGTGCTTGATGGCAGCAGTGCCCGACATCGCGAAAACCTGCAGACGCCGTGAGGCTGCCATAATCTTCGTGGTTCTGTTGTCCCTGACCGCCACCGCCCAGACCGGCAATGAAGCAACCATCGAGGGCACAGTCACGGATCCTTCTGGCGCAGTTGTGCCCGGGGTGAACGTCAAAGCGCGCAATTTGGACACATCGGCCGTCGTTGCCACGGCCACGAATGGCTTCGGCATTTTCCGTTTTCTTGTCTTGCCCGCCGGAACCTACGAAATCTCGGCTGCACAACCCGGATTCGCGACCTTGATCCACAACGGGGTCACGGTCACGGTGGGGGCCAGAATCAACCTGGCGCTCAGCCTGCGCCTCGCTGCCCAAGCCGAGTCGGTCGCAGTCACGGGCGAAGCCCCGCTGGTGGAAACCACTCGCACGCACGTCAGTTCCACGGTGGATGAGCACTCGATTGACAGCCTGCCGGTGCTGGGGCGCAATTACATCGACTTTGTCCTGATCTCGCCCGGCGTCATTCGTGGACCGGGCGACACCTTGGTTTTTGGCGGCCAGCGTTCTCTCAGCCTGTTGCTGCTCGACGGCGCCAACAACAACAATCCGATCGGGGGATCACCTTTCAGCAGCATTCCTTACCAGCTCAGCCTGGAGGCGGTGCAAGAGTTTCAGGTGAACAGCAACGGCTATTCCGCCGAACTGGGACGAGCCGCCAACGGGCTGGTCAGCACCATCACCAAGTCAGGCAGTAACGACTTCCACGGCGCGCTCTTCTGGTATTTTCGCGACCGCGGGCTCAATGCCACGGATGTGATCAGCAAAAGCCTGGGGGCACCCAAAGAACCACTCCATGTACACCAGTTCGGCGCCGCCGTCGGGGGTCCGATCCGGAAGGACCGGCTGTTCTTCTTTGCCAACTACGACGGCCAGCGCCGCCAACAGCAGAACCTGACGTTCCTCAACCTGCCATCCGGGTTCGCGCTCTCCCCGAACGCAACGGTGGCCACTTTCCAGGTGCGCGCACTCGAATACCTGACACCGCGTGCCGTTTCCTACCTTCAGACCTTCGACGAGGACCCGGTTTTCGCCAAGGTCGACTGGCACCTCAACTCCGCCCACAGGCTGAGCGCCCGCTGGAACAGCGTGCGATTTCGCAGCGCTAATACGGCGGAGTCCGGACGGCAAAACTCTCCTGAACATACCGGCGACAATCCGACAACCAATGACGCCCTGGCAGTCTCTATGACGTCGACGCTTTCGCCGAGCATGGTCAACGTTGCTCGCTTCCACTACTTGCGCAACGATATTCGCACCGAGACAGACAGCGTTAACCCGCAAGCCAACATCTTCGAGGGCGGTCAGTTGGTGCTGACCATTGGGCGCAGAGTAATCGATCCCACTCACGTTTCCTTTCACCAGTTCGGGTGGTCCGACACGGTCTCCCTTAGCCAGGGCCGCCATGCGCTCAAGTTCGGCGGCGACGTGCTGCTGTCTCGCAACACGGCGTTCAGCAGCGTTAGTTTTTCCGGGAATTATCGCTTCAACAGTCTGGAAAGCTTTGGCCGCAGCCTGGCCGGCGTCCCGATGCCGCAAGCCGGTGAGACCTACATCCAGGCCTTCTCAGGCCACAGTACTCCCGGAGTTACGGTTCATCCCCACTCGCTCGAATTTGCGGGCTTTGTGCAGGACGAATGGCGTGTACTCCCGGATCTGACGCTGAGCCTCGGCCTGCGCTACGACTTTCAGCTGCTGGCGCAGCCCCCGGTCCAGAATCCGGCGCTGCTGGCTGCCGGTTGGGACACCAGCTTCGTGCCCCAGGACCGAAACAACCTGCAGCCTCGCTTGGGATTTGCCTGGAGTCCCCTGTCCAGCCAGCGCCTGGTGGTCCGCGGCGGCTACGGAATCTTTTACAGCTGGCTGCGGGGAAGCCTGGCCGGCCGGGTGCATTCCCAGAACGGGATCAGCGTGCAAACGCGCACCTTCATTCCAGGCACTCCGACCGGAGCCTTGATTCCCGCCTATCCGAATACGCGCTGCGGTGCGCCGGATGCATCGGGGATTCCGCCAAGCTGTGCTGCGCCCATCGGCGGGGTAGACGTCATCATGTTGTTCTCACCGGACTACGTGCAGCCTTCGGATCAGCATGCCAACTTCGGGATCGAGTACCAACTGCACAGGGACTGGGCGATTTCGGCCAGTTACCTTCTGGTGCGCGGGAATCACCTGCAGCGCTGGCGCGATATCAACCTGCCCGACCCGGCTCCCACCAGCATCGGCATCGCCGACACCAACACCGTGCTGACGCACCAGCGTTTCCCTGGCCTGCAAGGCTTCCCTACGCGCCCCATCCCCGGCTTCAACCGCGTCATCGCACTCGAGGGTAGTGGGAACTCCACTTACCACGGGCTGGTCGCGCAAGTGAAAAAGCGCTTCTCACAGAACCTGGAGTTCCAAGCGTCCTACACCCTGGGCAAGGTTCTCGACGACCGCCCGGATCCGCTCATCTTCAATCCGGGAGATCGCGCGGAAGCAAGCCTGCTCTCCGATCCCTCGAACCCGCGTGCCGATCGCAGCCCAGGCGCATTGGATGCCAGGCATCGTATCGTTGCCAGCGGCGTGTGGGAATTGGATTACGCGAAGCGTTTACACGGGCTGGCGAAAGCCATCCTGGGCGGCTGGATATTCAGCGGAATTGTGTCCGTACAATCTGGGCTCCCTTATTCCGGCTTGGTGAATTTCGACCTGAACAACGACGGAAATCCATTCAGCGACCGCACACCGGGACAGTCGCGAAACACCTTCCGGCTGCCCACAACCGTTTCCCTCGATCCCCGCATCACTCGCAATGTGAGCATCAAGGAAGGCATCCAACTGCAATTCATCTGGGAAGCCTTCAACGTCTTCAACCAATCCAACGTCACCGGCGTACGCACTACGCAGTACTCGCGCTCTATCTCGATAGCGGTGTGCGGCATTGCGGGCACGCCGTGCCTGGTGCCCCAAGACTCCGCGACAACCGCGTTCGGCATATCCAACGAGACCCTGGGACCGCGCATCATGCAACTCGCAGTCAAACTCGTGTTCTAGGCCGGTCCGCGCACGATGCAACTGGCAGCGAGGCTGGTCTTCTGAAGAATTGGCAGGGAAGTGTTGGCAGGCCTGACTACTACTTGGTTCCCACCGCAAATCCGATAATCGCGTCCACCTCGATGGCTTCTTCGCCGCGCAGCACCGGGCGGAAGCGCCATTCTTTTAGCGCGGCGATCATTTGGTAAGCCAGGTCGGCGGTGGTGGCATCGAGGATGCGGAAGCCGGTGAGCGCTCCGGAGCGCTCCATCACGCAGGAGACCACCAGGCGCGAGACCTTGGTGCCCGGGGGAAAGTCGGTGCGCAGCGGCTCGGGCGCGGTCAGGTCAGCCTGGAACCCGCGGATGTCCGAGGGGCGCTCGGAGAACTGCATCACGCCGGTTCCCAGCCGCGTTTGGAGGTAGATGGTGTACACGCGCGGCCCTTTGAGAACGCCGTAAGCATTCAGCGCGCCGCCCGAACGCGAAGTGGCGATGACCGTGAGGTCGGGAGCGCGCCGTCCCGGCTGCCCCGGGCTCTTTCCTGGAGGCGTGGGCGCCGTGCCCGTGGCGAAGCTGGGCAGGTTGACTACGCCGCCGCGGATGGTCACGCCCGCAAGTCCGGTGCGCGATGTGCCGCTGCCGGAGCCGCCCGGTCCCGGCCCCGGCGAGATCCCTCCTCGCGCATTGGGATCGGATCCGAATCCCGTTCCCGACGCGCCGCCTCCCGGGCCATCGCCGTGGGTGCCGCTGCCCGAACCTGTGCCCGCTCCGATTCCGGTTCCGCCGCCTGAGCCTCCCAGGCCCGTGGTTCCGCTGCCCGCGGGCGACATGGCCAGCGAGCCGGCTTCTCCTCCGGGGACACCCAGTTGGTCGCCAGGCTGCGTCGAGATCACCAGCCCGCTGGCGTCGGCGTTGCCTTGGGGGGCGCCATTGGGATCGGTGCCCGTGCCCTGGTCAGCGGCGCGGACGCCGTCCCGCCGCCCGTCGGGTGAGCCGTTATCGGCATCGCCAGTGGTACGCGTTCCTGCGGGCGATCCTTCTTCGAAGCCAGGAGCCAGTTCCGCCACCGCTTGTCCCGCGGTTCCCAGAGATACCTTGCGTGCCTCGCGTCCGATGTTGGCGGTAGTCGGTTCGATGACGGTAGGCTCCGGTACGATGAGCCGCGGATCGGCCACCGAAGCCTTCGCCGGCGCAACCTCGGGCGGCGGAGGCACCACGGCCGGGCCACCCACCGTAGGAACCGCAGCCAGTTTTCGCCGGCGCAGGTCCTGGGCCGGGGGCGCGATCACATCGGGACGCAACTCTGGCGGCAGCACCAGACGGCGGCCCAGCGCCGAGGCTTCCAGCGGGGCCGGCGGAGGCGGCGCCGCGGCCACCGCCACCAGATTGGCCACTGCCTGGTTGTTGCGCGGCAGGTTCAACTTGGGCGCGTCCACCACGCGTTCCACCATGCGCGGCCCGCGGGCCACGCGGATGGTCTGCGTGGGATGGAAGGCTTCCCGCCCTCCGGAACGTCCGGATCGTCCTTCCTGGGCTCCGCCCGCGTCTTCCATTTGCGGCAGGTCGGGCGACCGCTGCAGTTGTACCTGTTGCGAGCCGAGAGGCTCCTGGCGAGCTTCTTCTACAGGCTTTTTCTCGTCTTTCCTGGTTTTGGTTTCGCGACGCTTGCGCTCCAGCTCGCGGCGACGGCGCGCCAGTTCCCGCGCCAGTTCCTGCTCGGAGGCCGGGCGGCCCGCAGACGCGCGGGCGGGAGGCGGCTCCACCGGCGGATAGTAGACCAGCGGGAAGTTGAAGTCCGGCAGGACGAGCTTGCGTGAAGGGCCCGCGAACCAAGGCAGGAAGACCGGCGAAGCCATCAAGACCACAGCATGCACCAGCAGCGATAGCGCCACGCCCCGCCGGGTCAGCGACGCGGGGTCACACTCCGAAGCAAGCGCATCTGCCGAGCGCGACAGCGCCGGCTTTATCCGCTCACGGAATCCTTCCCAGGCGCCTTCCCAGGGGACCAGCAAGCGGGGCTCGCCCGCACGATCGTCAGAGGTGATATGGAGAGGAAGCTCCGGAGTCCGACTGAGGGCCGGCCCCAGGGCGCTGGTGAATGCCTGCCATCGCGGCTCCCAGTCCACCAGCAGCTTAGGCGCCGGATGGCTCATGCTGCCGCCTGCGGTCTGCGATCGCGCACCATTTCCAACTGGTCGCCCACCTTGGTCCCAGTGTTCCACACGGTGTGCGACGGCAGCTCTAGAACCGTCATCGCGTCCAGGTTCACGGGCGTCATGCGCCAGGGCTTCACGTTTTCCTCGAGCTGCACGACTTCGTTCTTTTCGTTCAGATACACCACGTCAATCGAGTAGCGCATCATCAGAGTGTGTACGCCGTGGCAGGGGACGATCCACAGCCCGTGTCCCGCGGGGAAGGTTTCCTGCGCAGAGCCCATCAACCCGCGCAGCCGGGACCAGTGGGTATCGGCCACGCGCAACTCGCGCGCCAGAAAGGTCTGGCGGGTCTGGTTGTAGGCATAGCCCTTGCTGTTGCTGTTCTCCGGCATGGCCGCTAGGGAACGCTCTTCCCCTTGCGGTTGTAGGCCAGCAACCCCAGAATGAAGATCGCAACCAGCACCAGGTATTCCATTTTGGCCCCCTATTGCCTCAGCGCCGGCATCAGGTTGCGGATCAGCTGGATGGCCGCCGGTCCCAGGCTCACGAAGAACATGGAGGGAAAGATGAAGAACACCAGCACAGGCACCATCTTGATGGTGGTCTTGGCCGCCATTTCCTCCGCCCGCTGGCGGCGCTCGGTGCGCAGTGCGTCGGCGTGCACGCGCAAAGCGGTGGCGACGCTGGTGCCGAAGCGGTCGGTCTGGATCAGCACCGCCACCAGGGCCCGCATGTCGTCCACTCCGGTGCGCGAAGCCAGATTGCGCAAGGCCTCGGCGCGCGCTTTCCCGGCGCGCATCTCCAGGTTCACCAGGGTCAGTTCCTCGGAGAGCGGAGGATGGACGTGCTGCATTTCATTGCCCACGCGCTGGATCGCCTGGTCCAGGCCCAAGCCCGCTTCCACGCAGATCACCGCCAGGTCGAGGGCGTCGGGAAGCCCCAGGCGGATCTTGAATTTCCGGGCGCGCACCTTGCGTTTCAACACCATGCTGGGCAGCACATAACCCACCAGCGGCAGTCCGATGGCCAGCAGAATTTCGCGGCGAAACAAGTCGCCGGCCAGCACAAACAGGATGGCGGCTCCCAGCATCATCACCCGCAGTCCGAAGTAGATGGTGACGTGCCGCTGCTCGCGGTACCCGGCCATCATCAGCAGGGCGCGGGTGCGCGAGGCTTCGCCGGCCGAAGCCGGCAGCGCCTTGCTCAACGGATCCATCGCCTGTTCCAGCTTATCGGTGAATTGCGGTTTGGGGGCGGCATCCACCCGGCGCCCGCTCAGGGCGCGCAGCCGGGCTCCCAGCAGAGAGGCCGGCGCCAGCATGGCGGCTCCGAAGGCGAAGAAGCCCACCGCCACCCCGACGAAGACCACCAATACGATGAGCAGATCCATAAGGTCCTATACCTGGATGTGGATGATGCGCCGGATCAGGAAAAATCCAATCGTCTGCATGACTATGCCGGCCGCGATCAACCCGTGGCCAATAGGATCGGTCCACAGCGGCCGGATGAAGTTCATATCCATGACCATAAACATCACCACCACGAGCGGGGGCAACGACATCAGGATGCCCATGGTGAGCCGGCCCTGGGCGGTATACACCCGCACCTGGCGCAGGATCTTGAAGCGCTCGCGGATCACATACGAAAGCTTGTCCAGGATTTCCGCCAGGTTGCCGCCGGTTTCCCGCTGCAGCATCACCGAGGTGACGAAAAACTTCACGTCAATCAGGGGTATGCGTTCAGCCAGATTCAGCAGCGCGTCGCGTACCGGCAACCCGAACTTCTGCTCCTCGAACATCTTGCGGAACTCACCAGACACCGGCTCGCCCAGTTCGCTGCCGATCAATTCAACGGCGGTGGTGAAGGCGTGCCCGGCGCGGATGGCCCGGGCCAGCAGCTCGATGGCCTCGGGGAACATTTCCTCGAATTTAGCGAAGCGCTTGCCGCGCTGATACGAGGCGTAAAAGTAAGGCAGGCTCGCGCCCAGGGCCAGAAAAACCACCGCCAAGGCCGGGCGATTGGAAAGCTCCAGGCCCACCAAACCGAGCAGCAACCCCAGCCCGGCCGAAATCAGAAGGAAGTTGCCGGCGCGGGTTTGCATGTCGGCCTGGTGAAGCAGGGTCTGCAGGCGCTGCACGCTCAGCGAGCGTTGCAGAATGGTATTCAGCGCCGGGATCTCGCTCAGCAGTTCGTCGCGCAACAGCGCCAGTTCTTCGCTGGGCTGGCGTTCCTGAGCCCGATCCAGCGACGCCAGGCGGTCGCGCAGCATGCGGGCGCGAGCGGTGCGCTCGTCCAGTCCCGAGGCCAGGCTGAACACGATCGTGGCCACCAGAACAAACACTCCGATGACAACCAGATAGACCAGCATTGGGCTACGCTCCCCTTGCCTGCGCGGCTACACCACCACTTCGGTTTCGAACAGCGAGGGAGGCAGGCGGATTCCCGCCGCCGCCAGTTTGTCGGTGAACTTGGGCCGGATGCCGGTGGCCTTGAAGGCGCCGCGCACCTTGCCTTGCTCGCTGAGCCCGCGCCGCTCGAAGGTGAAAATCTCCTGCATGGTGACCACATCGCCTTCCATACCGGTCAGCTCGGAAATGCTGACAATCTTGCGGGTTCCGTCGGAGAGCCGCGACCCCTGCACGATGGCGTGGATGGCGGAGGAAATTTGCTGGCGCACCGCCTTGTCGGGAATATTGAGGTTGGCCATGGCCACCATGTTTTCCACGCGGGAGAGCGCGTCGCGCGCGGTGTTGGCGTGCACCGTGGTCATCGACCCTTCGTGGCCGGTGTTCATGGCCTGCAGCATGTCGAAGGCCTCGTCGCCGCGCACCTCGCCCACGATGATGCGGTCGGGCCGCATACGCAGGGCGTTGATCACCAGCTGCCGCTGCTTCACCGAGCCCTTGCCTTCGATGTTGGGCGGACGGGTCTCCAGCCGCACCACGTGTTCCTGCTTGAGCTGCAACTCGGCCGCATCCTCAATGGTCACGATGCGCTCGGTGCTGGCGATGAAGCCCGACATCACGTTCAGCAGCGTGGTTTTTCCCGAACCGGTTCCGCCGGAAATCAGGATGTTGAGTTTGCCCTTCACCATGGCCTTGAGCAACTCCAGCATGGGCTCGGTGATGGATTTGTTGGCCACCAGGTCCTTGTCGGTGAGCGGGTCGCGCCCGAAGCGCCGAATGGACACCGAGGGCCCGTCCACGGCCAGCGGAGGAATGATGGCGTTGACGCGCGAGCCGTCGGCCAGGCGCGCGTCCACCATAGGCGAGGACTCGTCGATGCGCCGCCCTACCCGCGAGACGATGCGGTCAATGATCTGCATCAGGTGGGCATCGTCCTTAAACGACAGGTTGGTCTTTTCCAGCTTGCCCGCCCGCTCGATGTAAACCTGGTTGTAGCGATTGACCAGAATGTCAGAGATGGAGGGGTCCTTGAGCAGGGGCTCCAGCGGCCCCAATCCGAAGATCTCGTCCAGGATTTCGCGCGCCAGCCGCTCCCGCTCGGCAAAACTGAGGGGCACCGCCTCGGTGCTCACCGAGTCGCGGATCACCGCCAGCACTTCCTCGCGCGCGGTGTCGCTGGGGGTGCGTCCCAGCTTCTCCAGGTTCAGGCGGTCCAGGATCTTGCGGTGCAGCGCCGCCTTTACCTGCTGGTATTCGGTCTTCTCGAAAAAGGTCTGTAGCTCCAACCTGCACGCTCCTTGGTTTCCTTACTCCCTTTGCTTACCGGCCGAACAGCAGCGAGCCGGTCTTCTGCTTCTGCGCCGATGCCGCCACCTGGGTCAGCGCGCTGGCCAAGCCCACGAAGGCGCGCGCAATTTCCGAGTGGTTCTGCGTGGTCACCGGGTTGCCCCGGTCAATGGCCGTGGAAATGGCGGCGTAGTTGTTGGGAATCTTCCACAACAGCTTGGTATGGGTGGCCGCTTCCGCGTCCGCGTCGGTGAATCCGGCGATCTTGCGGTAGCGGTTGAGCACCAGGCGCAGTTTTTCGCGGGCGGTGCCGTCGTTCAGGTAGTTCTGCACCTTGCCGGCGCTCCACAGCGAGGCCACGTCGGTATGAGCGACCATCAGGACCGTGTCGGATAGGTCGGCCACCATCCGGGTCACCGAATCCAGGCGCGACGAGGCGTCCACCACCACGTGCCGGTAATGACTCACCAACAGATCGAACAGCCGGGCAAACTCGGCGTTGGAGACTTCCGAAGGCAAGGGCTCAGTCAGACCGCCTAGCAGGTGCATGCCGCGGTCGTCCCGGGTCATGAAGCCTTCCAGCAGAGAGTCGTCCAGGCGGTGCAGGTTGCGCAAGGCGTCAATCACGGTGAACGTGGGCTTGATGTTGAGGTGCAGGGCGGCGTGACCCAAGGGCGCCAGGTCCACCAGCGCCACTCCGCCGTAGAGCATATGCAGCGCCGCGGCGGTGTGAACCGCAACGGTGGTGGCGCCGCTGCCGCCCTTGGCGTTAATGACAGTAAAGACCTTGCCTTTCACGCCGTCGGGCCGGGTCTTGCGCTGCGCCGAGGTCAGCCGCGCGAAGGCATCCAGCAGATGGTTGGTGCTGACCGGACGTTCCAGGAACTCCCGCGCTCCGCCGCGCATGGCGCTGACGATCACCTGCGGCTGGGCCAGCTCGCCCACCGCGAAGATGACCGACCTGGGCACTTCCGCGTGCAGCAGCTCAATGGCCCGCAACGCCGGCACCGGGTCCCCGGGAGAGATGTCCACCAGCAACACCTCGGCCCGCGCTTCGGACACGCGCCGCAGCGTGGGATCGGTGCTGCCCACCGGGTACCCGTTCAGGCTGTGCGTCGCCCGGGCGATGGACGTACCATCCACCAACATCTTGAGGATGGTGCGCTGCTCTTCGTCCAGCGCCAGGATGACGACGTTCAATGCAGGCATCGGCTGTCTTGGTTCCTCGTTCTCCTCAGATTACCGGGTTACGGCGCCACCGGGGTCTGCACCAGACGCACCGGTTTGCCCAGCGGGCCGGAACCAACCACTGGCGGCGCGCCCCCTCCACCCGGCCCTCCACCACCGCCGCCCAGGCCCGCGCAGGGGGTATTGCCGATTAGGTTGGCATCCACATTACCCGCCTTGCCGCCAGTCTTGTTAGAAATGAACAGGTCCACGAAGCCGACGATCCTGGCTGTCTGCCCGTTGGTACCTGGATTGATCACCTGGCAGCAGTTGTCCCACACCGGCGCCACCACCAACTGGTTACTGGTGTCATAGATGAGGCCGTTGGTCCCGTCCTTGTACTGCCCAATGTCCACCCAGGTATCGGGATCGGGTCCGCTCAGGTCGTCCACACCCTGCTCCGTAGGTCCGACCATGTTGCCGGTCTTCACGGGATAGGATTTGCCGCATGCCGGGACGTCAGTGATGCCGCAGTCATTGGTGCAGCCCCCCAGCGTGCAGCGGTAGTCCCCGGCCCCGGAGCCGAAGTCCAGGGCATAGAACTGGCTGGGCTCCAGTGCGTCCTGCGGCAGCCCCGGCTTAATGGTGTACGCGCTGCCCAGCACAGCGTTAGTGCTGTACCAGGACGAAACCTCTGACGTAATCTCCTCTGCTGGGCTGCCCGTCTGGCAGCCGTCGGGCCGCGAGAACATCTTTTCGCCGTCTGTGCAGGCAAGGTCAGGCGCCTTCGTGCTCAGGATGGTATTGGGAATGAACAGGGGCTTGAGGCAGCGCGAGCCCGCGCCCGAGAGCGACGCTTCCGCTGAGGCCTGCACAATCACGTCCACCGACTTCACCTGGATGGCGCGCGCGAAGTAGGTCCCGATGCCGCTCGCCCCAACCAGCGGCACGGTCACTGTGACCAGCCGGTTGGGAATGTCCACGACCACCTCGGCGGCACTGATGGTGACCACTTTGCCGAGCACGAAGTTGGCGCCGGCGGTGGCGATGGCTGCCTCCTCGGCCGAGGCCGGTTGCGCCGCTCCCGTGTTCAGGAAGGTCAAGGCTCCGGCCAGAGCCGCCGCGTCCGCGGCGTGCTGCGCGCTGGTGCGCGCCGTGTAAAGAACTCCCAAGTCAATGGCCAAGGCTGCCATGGCCAACAATCCGATGATGAACACCGCCAGCATGGCCACGGTCATGCCCCGCTCGCGGCGATTTCCCTTTTTCGACATCATTACTTGCCCCCTCCGGTGGGTTTCATTCCTGTATCAGGCTTGGTTCCCTGATCGAATTTGTTCTGGTCCAACCACGGCTGGGGGAATTTGGGCATGTCGGGGCGCTGGTCGCTGGGGGAGATGCGACGCGCGGTTACCAACACCAGCAACTCCGAATTGCGCCTCTGAACATCCTTGCTGCGGAACAAGGCTCCCAGGATGGGGATGTCGCCCAGCCAGGGGACCTTGCTCACAATGTCGACTATGCGATTGTCAATCAGGCCGGCGATCACGAAGCTCTGCCCGTCCTGCAGCTCCAGTTCGGTTTCTGCCTTGCGGGTCACCAGACCGGGGATGGTGAAGCCGGAGAGCGTAACCCCGTTGGCGAAGTCCAACGTGCTCACTTCCGGCGCCACCTTCAGCCGGATGTTGCCGTTGGGCTGGATGACGGGGGTGAACTTCAGCCGCACTCCGAACTCCTTGAACACCACGGTCACGTTGCCCACGTTGCCCCCGCCCTGCACGATGGGGATGGGGAACTCGCCGCCCGCCAGGAAGCTGGCCTCTTTGCCGTTGAGCGCGATCAGGTTGGGCTCGGCCAGCACCTGCGCCAGGTTTTTCTGCTGCAAGGCCTGGATGGCGAGCCCCACGTGCACGTCCGGCCGGAACAGGAAAAAATTCAAGGGCGTGACCTGCGTATCGGTTCCGAACCCTGTAATGGGCACGCCGAAAACGTGCGTGTCGGTGATGTTGAACACGCCACGCTGCCCGAACTGTCCGGTACCGCTTTCACTGATGGCTTTGGCATTGGTGGAGAAGAGGTTGATGCCAAACTGCCGCAGCGCCGTCCGGTTCAGCTCCGCGAACTTCACTTCCAGCAGGATCTCCTGCGCGCCCAGCGGACCGAAGCTGAGCACGTTGACCACCGCCTTGGCGTAAGCGCCGGCCACGCTGCCCGCGTTCTTGGCCACGTCTTCCGTGGTCACGTGTCCGGAGAGCACGATGGCGCTGCGCGACGAGGACACCAGGATGGTCTCCCCGGGAAAGATGCGCCGGATCTCCTCGGCCGCGGCCGAGGCGTCCACGTCCACCCGCAGGTCAAAGCTGCGCGAGCGCTCCAGGGTGTCCCACAGCACCAGCGACACCTCGCCGGGCGCGCGTCCGTGCACCAGCAATTGCGTCGGCGTTACTACCAGCGCGTCGGCGATGGCCGGGTCGGTCACCGATACCCGGATCAGCCGGTCGGTGGTGTTCACCAGGATGGACTTGCCCACCATCACCCGCAGCGGAACTGCGCCCTCGGTCACCGCCTGGTCGAGGGTCTGCTGCTCCATGCCCGGAGTGGGCGCCATCGGCTGCCCCGCGGTGGCCGGCTGCTGCTGGCCGCCCAGGGCGCTGCCGGCCTGCTGGGCGGCGCCGGAGATGGCGCTCCCCAGCCCGCCTGCGGGCTGCTTCTTGGGCATAAGCACGCCAGCTTCACCCACCGCCTGCGCCCATGCCCCCCCTGCCACAACCAGAACCCACACCCCTACCGCAACTGCCGCGAGCAACTGCCTGCGAGTCGTTCTCATCCTAATCCGCTCCTCTCTACGGCTGTTGGAATGACTTCGACTCCACCTTCTCCCCGCGGATCACCTGCACTACATGGACCGGCTTGGACGGCTCCGTCCTGCGCGTCCTGTAGGACGACGTGGGGCGAGCTTTCACCGGCTCCTGCAGAATCTCCGATCCGGTATACAAGGTTTCGTACAGAACCGCCTTCGGCTTCAGCTCTTCCCGGTCCAGCGGATTGCGCAGCGCCAGATGGATCTTCCCCTGGGTCACGGCCAGAGTCAGTTTTTCCGCGTCCTCCGGCGACACCAGAAGGGTCACCACCGTGGTGTCGCGCTTGGGGGTTCCGTCGGACTGCAGTTCCTGGTTGGCGGTGAGCACTTCCACGTTTTCCAGGAAGGTCACCGTAGTGATCAACTTGGGATCGTTTTTCTCGTCAATGTTGCCGGTGAGCATCACGTCCACCCGTGTGCCCGCGATCACGAATCCGGCCACGGCAATATCTTCCCGCACCCGCACCGACACCGCCCGCATGCCCTGCGGGATCTTGATCGGCAGGCCCGCGCCCGCTCCTTGCGGCGCCAGCTTGCTGCCCAGGATAACCTCCCGCTCGGCCACCGGGATAATCACGCCCCGGCCCACCACCTCCTCCTTCATCCGGGCCGCCTGGAAGAAGCCCGGAGGGAGCTGGGCGATGGGCAGTTTGGCCGTGGTCAGGTCTGCTTCCGTAATCTGTTGTCCAGTCATCAGCGCCCGCGACGCCACCACCACCTCGGCCGTGCTGCCCGAGTCCCCCGCCCTTCCCTTCAGAAGCTGCAACACTCCCAGGCTGACCACACCGGCCAGCGCGAGAGCCAGAAATCCAATGATCAAAAACCTTCTGCGATCCATCGCCCCTCCTTAACTGCGCTAACAGCAACTGCGCTAACAGCCGGTAAAGTTGACGAACTCCGACCTTCCCCGAAGGTTCACCGTGCTGGGAAGACTGAACCAGGGGAGCCTGGGCAGATATTGCAGTTGGTAGGCATAGGTCACGTCCACACGCGACGCCCACTTGTTGGCCCCGCTCGCGGTCGTGATGGTTACGCACTGGTCTACCGTTACTACCGCCAGCGGACTCGAGACACCGCAGCCGGTGGCGCTTTGGCAGATCTTGTTGCCGGATGCGTTCTTCAGGTAAGTATCCACCACCCCCTGGAGCTCAGGGATGTCGTTGTCAAGCATGTTCCCGTCCACGCTGGAGAACTTGGCTCCTTCCCGGGCCGCATTGTTCAGCATCTGGTGAGCGCGCACAAAAGCCGCGCCTTCCGTCACCGCGAGCCCCAGAAAAAGCAGAAGCGGCAGAACCATGGCCAGTTCCGCCACCTGCGTGCCCCGTTCCGGTTGTCGTTGCTTCGCCCGTCCCCATTTCATGGGCTTACCCCCTTTGTTTTCGAGTCTTGCGGTTTAGGGGGAGGTTTCATTGCGCATTTGCGCTGACGTCTGCATGGTTACGCTGCCGTAAGGGAAGAACAGGAAGGTGTAGGGGACGGAAACGTTGACCTGCGTGTACACCACGTTTATCCCGTCGACAACACCCGCCGTATTCTGGCTCACGTTCACGGTGGTGCTCCTCGCCCCCACGCTGTCCAGGTACTGCTGCACCCGCGCCTGCACGTTGGTCGTGGTGGGCAGATTGTTGGTGCCTGGAAACGGCGCCACCGAGTACCGCGCGCCCTCTCGAGCTGCGTTGGTAATCGCCTGGTATAGATTGTACGCCCGCCCAAACTCCAGCACGCCAAAAATCAGGGTAAAAAAAAGCATAAGGGTGATGGCTGCTTCCAGCAGCGTCCCACCCTTTTCTTTCTTGCGTCGATTGTAGGTCATAGCGTTACTACCGCGAACAAGGTTCCGAACGCGGCGGCCACGCCAAACGGTGCACGAATCATGGCCGCGTTGCGCACGTTGATGACCGGGTGCGCCTTCAGGCCCTGGGTTCCCAGCGCGTGAACAATCTCTCCCATGTTGCGCAGCGTTTGCCGCCACGCCCCGCGGGCAAGAATCTGAACCACCGCCATGCTCGCCGCCACCAACACGGCAATCTGCATGGCCACCAGCCAGGGTTCCATGCCCAGCAGCGCGCCCAGCGCGGCCATCAGCTTCACATCGCCGCCCCCGATCGCGCCCAACTGGAAGAACGCCAGCCCCACGGCGAAACCCAAAAAGCTGGCCGCCGCCGCCGAAGCCAGGCCGCCGTTCCAGAAATGGAATCCCAGCCCTGCAATTACACCACAGGTGGTGAAGGCCCGGGGAATTTTTCTCCAGCGGGCATCCCCGATGGCACAGGTCACGGCGAAGGCGATCACAAATGCGTGCCACAGACTTTCCGACATGGTTCATCGCCTCGCGAAAATTATGGATACAAGCCCCCGCACCCATGCTACGACGGCCGGAAGCGCGGGGTGCGGGCTTCCGGCCGCCCTCCCGTTTACGGAGCCGTCAACTGGTCGGACGCCGAGTTGAAAATGTTGCCGGCGTTGGTGCCGATCAGCCGCACCGCGCCGATCACCACCACCAGAATCACAGCCAGCATCAGCGCGTACTCGGCGATGTCCTGGCCTTCATCATCCAACCACATCTTGCGAAGAAGTTCCGTCATGATCTCTTTCCTCTCGAGCGCCCGATTCCTAACCCGGCGCCCCGGCTGGTTGGTCTTTCACTGCTCTCGGGGTACCTACCGCAACCTTTCCCCCAGGAGAGAACTCCCCGCGTCCGCTCGCAGCTCCTGGCTAGTGCCGGGGGCCGCAGAAAAAGAGCGGCAGGATGGGACGGGGTGCGGTCATCCTGCCGCTCTCTAGGTGTTACGGAGTTGTCAGCTGGCCGGAAGCAGCGTTGAAGATGTTGCTGGCGTTGGTGCCGATCAGTCGAACCGCGCCGATCACCACCACCAGAATGACGGCCAGCATCAGCGCGTATTCCGCGATGTCCTGACCTTCATCATCCGACCACATTTTGCGAAGAAGCTCTTTCATGTTCTATTTCCTCCCGAGCGCTTTAGTGGTGTCTATAGTCCTGCTGCCTTTTCAGTGCCCCGCGCTCACGTGCCCTCTCTAATGCAATTGCCGTGCAAAACCCAGGCTAGCGTGTTGTAAAGCTTACCCCATAGTTTCAATGAGTTACGCGATTAGCCTCCTGCCTCTTCATCTCTACTGTCCGATTATTCGGACACACCACCAAGGTGGGTGCCCACTGGCGCAACAGTGGGGGAGGAGGTGCCGCATCCAAGGTCTCAGGTGTCAGGATGGGAAGCTGGAGCCTGCTGGTCAGGCCAGTGGCTGCCGACCGAATGACTAACGACTATCGACTGCTGGCTGCTCTCCTCACAAACACCACTGCCTGCTTGTCCTCATACACCTTTTCCCAGGCCGGATCCTGGCGCAGCAGGCTGGCGATGGGCGCCTCCGGTTCCACCAGCGCCGACTGCACGTTCCAGCGCTGCAGCGTTTCCTGCCAGCGGCTGAGGCCGCGGTAGGTGCGGAAGTATTCTTCCATGAAGGCGTCGCCGTGCAAGTCGGCGCGGCCGTCTATGTAGCTGTAATACTCGGGGTGCAGGTACCAGAGTAGATATCCACCCCAGTCGTAGCGATGGAATAGAGGTTGCGGGGGCCGCTCGCTGCGCAGGTATTCCACCGCCGCCCGGGGAAACACTTCCGCCTCGCTCTTCCGCTGGTCGTGGATGATCACTGCAAAGTGCAGCGACGTCCAAAAGATCATGGCCGCCAGCACCGCCACGTGGAAGAGGGCCTTGGGTCGCGTGGGCTTGCGTTCAGGAGCGGCCAGCCACTTGGCCCAGGGCACTTCCTTCAGCCACAGCCACCCGTGCTCGGCCAGCAGCGGAATGGCCACCAGCGCAAAGATGGGAATATGCCGCCCGGAGCGCAACGCCGCCAGGCCGGCCACCGCCGCCAGCAGCACTTGGCTGGGTAGCGGACGCTTGGGGGAGAGCGCCAGTGCAGCCGCGGTGGCAAACATGAGCAGCGCCAAAGGAATCATGCTGGGCCGGTGGAAGTCGGGCGAAAGCCAGTCGCGCAAATTCTCCGCCATCACCGTGGAGCGCAGCGTCTCGAAAGGATAGGAGTACATGCGGGTGCCGTGCGGGCTCGCGGCGATGGCCGCGGTGCACAACGCCGCCACTACCAGCAGCGGAGTCGCCCTGCGGAGCGCAGCGGCCAGCGTGCTGGAACCCTCTGCAACCCGCTGCGGGCCTCTTCCCCACGCATCCCGCTGGCCGTGGCTGCCCACCAGCTCGTCGAGCGCCAGGCCCGCAGCCACCAGCACCACCAGCGCCGGCGCCAGCAGATATCCGCCGTGCAGGTTCACCCACACCACCGTCAGCGGCGGCATCCACCACAAGTAGTGGGTAGCGTCGCCGCCCTGGGCCGCGCCGGGGCGGCTCTCCTCCGCGTATTTTTCCAGCAGCCACAGGAACACGCTCACCAGCAGCATGGTGATCATCTGCGGCTGCACGCCCCACACCGGCGCCGTGGAAATTGCCCCCAGCAGCAGCGCGACGCCGGCCACAAACGGTTTGCCCGCGCAGCGGCGGTACACGATCACGAAGGAAGCGGTGATGATGATGGAGAACACCACGATCAGCCCGCCCCAGCCTGCCGCCTGGTAGATCCAATACATCAGCACTTCCGAGCCCCACTCGTGGGTCACCCACTCTTTGCCGGCGCTGGTGTAGGAGAACGGGTCGGAGCGCGGGATGCTCCCGGTCTCCACCAGGTGCTGCCCGGTGCGCAGATGCCACCAGAAATCCGGCACCAGGATGGGCCGCGCCGTCAGCCCGAACAGCATCACCAGCACCAGCGCCGAGAACAGTTTGTGGGTGGAGAGCTTCATGCACCCGTATCCTCGCGTGGCCCCTCACAAATTGCAAATGACAAATTACAAATCACAAATTGCCAATCCTCAAGTCAATCATCAATCTTCAATCCTGCTACACTCCCCGCCATGCCCGCGGCTGAAGCTCCCGCGCGTTCCTCCCGGCACTGGAGCGACTACGTGGGCTTCCTGTTCTATCTGGCGCTGGGGTTCAACTTTCTGCGCCACATGCCCAGGGAGATTATCCTCCTGCTGCTGCCCACGCTTCTGCACGAATTGGCGGTGGCCGCGAGTTTCCTCATCCGCCGCCCGCTGCGCATGCAGCTCCAGGGATGGGGGCCGACGCTGGCCGGCTATGGCGGCGCGCTGATCCTGATGGTTTTTTTTCCCGTCGCCCGGACCTGGTTCCCGTTGTGGATCACCCGCACCCAGTCGGACTCCATGGTCGCCGCCGGCCTGGCTCTCTGGGTCTTCGGAGCGGTGTTTGGCCTGGGGAGCATCTGGTTTCTGCGCCACTCCTTTAGCCTGGTTCCGCAAGCTCGGGCGCTGGTTACGCACGGCCCTTACCGTTTTGCCCGGCATCCTATCTATGGAGCTTACATCCCGCAGAATTTGGGGATCTGGCTGCTGTATCCCACGCTTCCACTCGGCCTGGCTATGCTCGCCTGGATGGGTCTGCAGATATTGCGCATCCATTATGAGGAGAAGGTGCTCACTGCGGCTTTTCCGGAATATTCAGACTACCGGAAAAGGGTCGGTGCCTTTGGCCCGCGCATTTTTTCAACGCAGAGACGCGGAGACGCGGAGTAAGGGTCGGCGGCTACTGGACCGTGGGTGGGATGTCCAGGTCGTCAATCAGCCGGTGCAGAGAAGAGCGCGCGATTTTCAGCGAGCGCGCGGCTTGCAGCTTGTTGTTGTTGTATTCCATGAGCGTGCGCTGGATCAGGCGGCGTTTGAAGGCGCGTACTTCGTCCTCGAACGAGCCCGCGGCGGGTTCGCCTTCCGCTCCCGCGAATTGGGAGGGCAGGTGCTCCACGCGCACTTCAAGCCCGTCGCAAATCACCACCGCGCGCTCCATCACGTTCTGCAACTCGCGCACGTTGCCCGGCCACTCATACTCCTCCAGTACAAACAGCGCCGGGGCCGAGAGTCGCAGCGCCGGGCGCTGGTGCCGCTCTGCGTACATTTGCAGGAAGGCGCTGGCCAGCAGCCGGATGTCGTCGCGGCGCTCCTTGAGCGGGGGCAGTTCCAGCTCCAGCGTATTCAGACGGTAGTACAGGTCCAGCCGGAAGGCGCCCGTCTGCACGAGTTGCTTGAGGTTGCGGTGGGTGGCGCAAATCACCCGCGCCTCCATGGGGATGGTCTTGTTGCTGCCCAGGCGCTCGAAGCTGCGCTCCTGCAGTACCCGCAGCAGCTTGACCTGCAAGGCCGGCGAGAGGTCCCCGATTTCATCGAGGAAGATGGTTCCGCGCCCGGCCGCTTCGAAACGTCCGCGTCGCGCGGCGCTGGCGCCGGTAAACGCTCCCTTTTCGTGTCCAAACAGTTCGGCTTCAATCAGGGTTTCAGGAATGGACGAACAGGCCACCGCGACGAACGGCTCCTGGGCGCGCGGGCTGGCGTTGTGGATCGCCCGCGACAACAGCTCCTTCCCGGTGCCGCTTTCCCCGGTGACCAGCACCGTGGCATCCGTGGCCGCGACCTTTTTCGCCAGCAGGAAGACGGCGCGCATCTTTTCGTGGGCGCCCATCAGCGCCGAGAAGTCGCTCAGGCTGGGCGCCACCGAGCGCAAGCGCTCGATCTCCAGGGTCATCTCGCGGAATCGCGCTGCCCGTCGCAGCACAATGCGCAACTCGTCCATGGAGCCGCTTTCCACAAAGCAGTCGTAGGCCCCGGCAGAGATGGATTCGCGCATGGCCTGGCGGTCGGGCGTGGCAACGAATACCACCACCGGAGCCACTCCCGGGTGGCGGACCGTGGCTTGCAGACCGGCCAGGGCGGCGGCAAACTTCGCACTGCCCGAGGGCGGCAGCCCGACCACGATCACGTCGCAATTCGACAGTTGATTGCGGTCGTCGGCCTGGGCCGGAGAAAGCGCGAACTCTTCTCCCAGCTTTTCAGCCAGCAGAGAAAAGAAGGCTTGGCGGTCGTCTAGGAAGCAGCACTTCATGTCCGGTGCACCCCTGTACCGGATTCGTGGACTAAAGCCTTCTGGATTCTCTTGATCCCGCCGCGGGGCGCCAGACTCACCACACGCAGCACATTATGGCGCGAGTCTAGGCCCGAAAGCCGGGGCTGTAAAGATGTCTTTAGTAACGGGCTGGTAACCTGCCCGCGTTACCCGGTCTCGAGCGCCCTGCATGCCCCGCCAGTCAGCGCGCGATCCTCAATCTGCAAGCATCCGCCGGTTGCACCATTCTTGGGTAATTGACCTCACCTGGTTCCGCAGCGTAGTCTCGCCTCACAGCAGTTCCAGCCAGCCGTCCAGCCACAAAGCTAGAGAAAAGGGGCCCGCCTGCGCCTTCATGCCAAAGGCCGTGGGGAGCATCATACAGGTTACCAGCATGAGAGGTACAATATATTGGGATAGGGTCTTGACACACCCAACATATGGGCGTACATTCCCATTCCACTGAAGCAGCGACGTCCGAGGTGAACGTCGCAAAATAGGCCCCAAGCGGGGCTGACAACGCGGTGGCTGCGCCCCTACAGCCGGTTTTCCGACGACCGCAGCGGCGCACACTTCACAACATGAGCTTCCCGCCGTCAGCCGTGGCTGACGGCGGGAACGGGTGAGGCTCCATCCTCCTGCGATCCAAGCGCAGACAGGACGTCCCTTCCTGAACATCAATTGCGGCTCCGAGGACAAAATGCAATTCGACGCGATTGCTGGCGACGCCCCGAGCGAACAGAAGCGCGATGAGAAGCGGCTCGTAGCCGCCGGCGACTCGGCGGCGCCGAGCAGCGTTTCTCCGCCGCAGGTGTGCCCGGCAGACGGCGCACCCGGCATGAACTCCGATTTCAGCCCACCGGCCAGCACGCGGACCTCGGCGAAGCAGCTTCGCCCGTCTCCGCTGCCGTCCGGCTTTTGAAACACTGCACGAACTAGAGCGAAAGAGGGAGAATAGAGATGGCGGAAGCCAGCGCGAGACCAGGCAGCGGAGCACCCGCAGTCATGGGAGTGAATCAAACCACCAATCCGGCGGCCAGCGAACGCAAGAAGCAGCCCGCGCCCGGGCTCAGCTTCCGCCGCCATTTCACCAAGGGCAGCGTCTCTCCCTACGACGAGGTGGAGTGGGAGCTGCGCACCGCGCTCATCGCCGACACCCAAGGCAACGTGATCTTCGAGCAGCGCGACGTGGAGGTCCCCAAGGACTGGTCCATGACGGCCACCAACATCGTGGCCAGCAAATACCTGCACGGCCGCACGGGATCGCCGGAGCGTGAGCGCAGCGCTCGCCAACTCATCGGTCGCGTGGCCGAAACCATTCGCGACTGGGGCCTGGCCCAGGGTTACTTCCGCACCCCGGTGGACGGAGCGGTTTTCTTCGACGAGCTTACCTTCCTGCTGCTGCGCCAGTACGCCGCCTTTAATTCGCCGGTATGGTTCAACGTGGGCTGCGACCGCATTGAGCCCGAATCCGACGCCGCCAACTGGCACTGGAACCGCGAGCTGGGCCGCGTGGAATTCAGCCGCACCGGCTATCGCTATCCCCAGTGCTCGGCCTGCTTCATTAACTCCATCAAGGACTCGCTCGACTCCATCCTCACCCTGGCCAAGACCGAGGGCATGCTCTTCAAGTGGGGATCGGGAACCGGCACCAACCTTTCGACGCTGCGCTCCTCCACCGAAGGACTTTCCGGAGGCGGCACCGCCTCCGGCCCGCTCAGCTTCATGAAGGGCTTCGACGCCTTCGCCGGCGTCATCAAGAGCGGCGGCAAGACCCGGCGCGCCGCCAAGATGGTCATCCTCAACGTGGACCATCCCGACATCGCGGACTTCATCGAGTGCAAGGCCAAGGAAGAAGCCAAGGCCTGGACGCTGGTGCAGTCCGGCTACGACGGCTCGTCTCCCGATGCCGAGGCCTACTCCTCCATCTTCTTCCAGAACGCCAACAACTCGGTGCGCGTCACCGACGAGTTCATGGTGGCGGTGGAGCGCGACGCCGAATTCACCACCCGCGCCGTGCTCGACGGACGCCCGCTCCAAACCTTCAAGGCGCGCGACCTGCTGCGCAAGATCGGCGAGGCCACCTGGAAGTGCGGCGATCCGGGCATGCAGTACGACACCACCATCAACCGCTGGCACACTTCGAAGAACACGGCGCGCATCAACGCGTCCAATCCCTGTTCCGAGTACATGTTCCTCGACGATTCGGCCTGCAACCTGGCCAGTTTGAACCTGATGAAGTTTGCGCAGAACGGCGCCTTCGACGTCGAAGCCTACCGCCACGCCGTCGACGTCATGATTACGGCGCAGGAAATCCTGGTGGATAACGCCAGCTATCCTACCGAGGCCATCGGGCTGAACTCGCACGATTACCGTCCGCTGGGCCTGGGCTACGCCAACCTGGGCGCGCTGCTCATGGCCGCCGGGCTTCCCTACGACTCCGATGCCGGGCGCGACTACGCCGCTTGCGTCACCGCCATGATGTGCGGCGAGGCTTACCTGCAATCGGCGCGCATTGCCGAGCACTGCCCCGGCATTGAGCCCGCCACCCCGCTCACGCAAAAAGTGGAGATCGAAGGCGGCGCCTGCCCGGGCTTTTACGTCAACCGCGAACCCTTCCTGGGCGTCATCCGCATGCACCGCGCCTCGGTGAACAATGTGGGCCGGTCGTCCTCGACCGGCCAGTCGGCCGAGCAACTCCCCGAACTGATCGAGGCTTCGAAAGAGTGCTGGGACCAGGCACTGGCGCTGGGCGAGAAGGTCGGTTACCGCAACTCGCAGGTCACCGTGCTTGCTCCCACCGGCACCATCGGCTTCATGATGGACTGCGACACCACCGGCATCGAGCCTGACCTGGCGCTGGTGAAGTACAAGAAGCTGGTGGGCGGAGGCATGATCAAGATCGTCAACCAGACCGTGCCCGCGGCGCTGTTCAAGCTGGAGTACTCCACCGACCAGGCCAACGCCATCGTGGGCTACATTGATTCCACCGGCACCATCGAAGGCGCGCCCGGACTCAAGGACGAACACCTGCCCGTCTTCGACTGTTCCTTTAAGCCGGCGCGCGGCACCCGCTCCATCCATTACCTAGGCCACGTCAAGATGATGGCGGCCGCCCAGCCGTTCATTTCCGGCGCCATCTCCAAAACCGTCAACCTGCCGGAAGCGGCCACGGTGGAGGAAATCATGGAGGCCTACGTCCAGTCCTGGAAGCTGGGACTGAAATCCGTGGCCATCTACCGCGACGGCTGCAAGAAGTCGCAGCCGCTCTCCGCCGCCGGCACCGCCACCGCCGAGTCCCGTGTAGAGACGGGTCTCCGACCCGTCTCCCAGGATGTCGCACCCGTGGACGAAACCACCGGCCCGCCCCGCGCCGTCCGCCACCGGCTGGCCGATGAGCGGGCCTCCGTCACCCACAAGTTCAACATCGCCGGACACGAGGGCTACATCACCGTCGGGCTCTACAAGGACGGACAGCCCGGCGAAATTTTCATCACCATGGCCAAGGAAGGCTCTACCGTTTCGGGCCTCATGGACAGCTTCGCCTGCGCGGTCTCGCTCGCCTTGCAGCACGGCGTGCCCTTGAAGCTGCTGTGCGAGAAGTTCGCCCACACCCGCTTCGAGCCCTCGGGCTGGTCCACCAATCCCAACATGGGTTTCGCCAAGAGCATCATGGATTACATCTTCCGCTGGCTGGACATGCGCTTCCTTACCGGCCAGCAGCAGATTCTTTTCGACGGCCTGCTGCCCAAACCGGCTGCCCTCCCCGATGCCCAGGGTCGTGTGGGGACGGGCGTCTCGCCCGTCCTGCCCTCGGCTTCACTTGAAACTCGAAACGCGAAACCTGAAACTGGCTACATTCACCCCGCCGACGCTCTGAAGACTCTGGTGGACATGGGCGACGCCCCCACCTGCCACGTCTGCGGCAGCATCATGACCCGCAACGGAAGCTGCTACAGATGTATGAGCTGCGGAGCGACCAGCGGCTGCTCGTAGCGAAGCACCAAAAGACCGAAAGCCCCGCCGAGGCGGGGCTTTCCTATTGGAGCCAAGGAAGCGTTAACTGCTTGTGCCGGATTTCTCGGCAGCTTCCTGGAGGATCTCTGCGCCAAGCCTGCGATGCTTCACTCCTGCATCACCCACACGCCGACCATCAACTCGGGCCCGCCGCTGGCCTCTTCCTCATCGCCCATCGCGGCGATATCCACGTACTCGACGGAGATCATGTTCTTCCCACTGCGGATGTTCCACGTCCAACTCTGGGTGTCGCGATCGTTGCGCGTGACCTTCCAGCCCGGGTAGCAGGCTTGCACGCGGCGGGTGAGGGCCAGGAACTCGCGCCTGCCCTTGGTCACATTGGGACGAGCGCCCAGCGAGCAACTGTAGCCAGTCTCGCTGGCTTCGCACGACGCAGCTCCGGGGGCCTTCAGTTTTCCTTCCCACATGGGGCTGTAGCCCTCCATGGGCTTGCCGCGCAGCGCCACGAACTTCGCCGGGGCTTCTTTGAGGACGTCGTCGAGAAAAGTGCACATTGCGTCGCGCGGGTCGCCGCCCGCAGCCGTGGAAGACGGCCGCTGGAACAGCGAGCACCACAAGCAACAACAGCCAGGCGGGGCTTCGACGGTACCGCATCCGCGGATTGTAACCCCGATCCTCCCTGTTCTCACTGCCCATTCCTTCGTGAAACCTTAGTGTCATTCGTGGTGAGCTTTTGTCTTTTTCCTGAGACCTGACACCTGAGACCTGACACCTTGCACCTAGACCTATGCTAGGCTCATTTCCTCCCTCAGCCATGCCTCCCGGCCCGCCCAGTTCGAACCCCTACGAAGAGGTGGAGGTAGTCATCTACAACCTGAGCGAGGAGTGGGTGAGGCTGTGGAATGCGAAAGAACTGGACAAGGTGGTGAACCTCTACGCCAAGGACGCGCTCTACCTGCCCGCCCACCACGCCCCCATCCACGGCCGGGCCAATATCCGGGAGTTCCTCAAGGGACCGATGCAGCAGGGCGCCACCGATTTCAAGATGCAGATCGAGTTCATCCAGCGTGCCGGCGATCTGGCCTACGACGTAGGCTTCTACTCCATCAACCTGCCGCAGCCCGACGGTAGCAAGAAGGAAGACCGCGGTCGCTACCTGGTGATCTGGCAGCACCAGCCGGCCGGCGACTGGCGCATGCTGGTCTTTGCCGCCTGGTCGAGCGAACAGCCCATGCAAAGCGGCCCCTAATTAAAAATTACAAATTACAAATTACAAATTAACAATTACAAATTCCCCTCTCCCATCAGAATTCCCATGTCCTTGTCGCCACGGCCGGAGAGGTTGACCAGGAGAAGGTCTCGCTTCTTCATCCTGGGTGCGCGCTTCAGGCACTCGGCGACGGCGTGCGCCGACTCGAGCGCTGGAATAATGCCCTCAGTGCGCGCCAGCAGAGTGCAGGCGTCGAGGGCTTCGCGGTCGGAGGCAGCGACGTACTGGGCGCGGCCGGAGTCGCGCAGCGCGGCGTGCTCCGGGCCGATGGCGGGATAGTCCAGCCCGGCCGACACCGAGTGTGTGGCGGCAATCTGTCCGGCACGATCCTGCAGCACGTAGGAGTACGTTCCTTGCAGGACGCCCGGCTTTCCTCCGCGGAAGCGCGCGGCGTGCTGACCCAGTCCGCGGCCGCGGCCCCCGGCTTCCACGCCGATCAGCCGCACCTTGCGGTCGCCGAGAAAGCGATGGAAGATGCCGATGGCGTTCGACCCTCCGCCCACGCAGGCGATCACCGCCGTGGGCAAGCGTCCTTCGGCCTTCAGAATTTGGGCGCGCGCTTCCTTGCCGATCACCGACTGGAAGTCGCGCACCATTTCCGGATAAGGATGCGCCCCCAGCACGCTGCCCAGCAGGTAGTGGGTGGAGCGCACGTTGGTCACCCAGTCGCGCATGGCTTCACTGATGGCGTCCTTCAGGGTGCGCGAGCCGGCGGAAACGCCGCGCACTTCCGCGCCCAGCAGCCGCATGCGAAACACGTTCAGCTCCTGGCGGCGCATGTCGTCGGTGCCCATGTACACCACACACTCGAACCCGAAGAGGGCGCACACGGTGGCCGTGGCCACGCCGTGCTGGCCGGCGCCGGTCTCGGCCACAATACGGCGCTTGCCCATGCGTTCCGCCAGCAGCGCCTGCCCCAGGCAGTTGTTGATCTTGTGTGCGCCGGTGTGCAGCAGGTCTTCGCGCTTCAGGTAAATGCGCGCGCCGCCCAGTTTCTCACTCAAGCGCCGCGCGAAAAACAGCGCTGTGGGACGCCCGGCGTAGTTGCGCAACAGGTCATCGAGCCGCTGGCGAAAGCGGCGGTCGCGCCGCGCTTCGCGGTAAACCCGCTCCAACTCTTCGAGCGCGGGCATCAGGGTTTCGGGGACGTAGCGTCCGCCATAGGGGCCGAAGCGGCCGCGCGACGCCCCGGCTTTTGCCTTTGGACTCACCGACTCGCGTGCTGCTGGTCCGCCTGGCGCACGGCGGCGATGAAGGCGCGGACCTTCTCGGGATCTTTCTTTCCCGGTGCGCTTTCCACCCCGCTGGCCACATCCACGCCCCAGGGCCACATCAAACGGAGGCCGGCGCCGACGCTTTCCGGAGTCAGCCCTCCGGCCAGGATCAGATTGGTGCGCCCCAGGCGGGGCACAGCGGCGGAGGCAAGCTGCCAGTCGAAAGTCTGTCCGGTGCCGCCCCGCGCGTGGGACGAGTGGGCATCCAGCAGGAGCGCGTCCACGGTATGCTCCTGCATCGTGAATTGCTGCGCGGTAGCCTCGAAGCCCGCACGGACGGTGATCGCCTTGAAGATGCGGCAGCTTCGCCGCGTGCCTTGCGCCGCGAAAAGCTGACGCGCGAAGTCCGGAGTTTCGTCGCCGTGAAGCTGCACCGCTGTGAGTCCTGCCGCGGCCACGATGGCGTGGATGCCCTCGGCGGATTCGTTCACGAACACGCCCACCTTCTGCACCTTCCCGGGAAGTTCGGCGATGATGGCCCGCGCGTTTTCCAGCGTAACCTGGCGAGGGCTGTCCGCGAAGATGAAGCCCAGCGCGTCGGCGCCCGCCTCGACGGCCAGCCGCGCGTCTTCTATGCTGGTGGTACCGCAAATCTTTATCCAAGTCATCAGTCGCCAGTCCTCAGTCGTCCCGCGAAGCGGGATCAGCCAGCGGAGCGTAACGGTTGTGAAACGTGCGGCGACCCAACCTCGGCTTCCGCCAGTAATTGCTTCAGGGCTGCGCCGGGGGAGTCGGCCTGCATCAGCGATTCCCCAATCAGGAATGCCTGATAACCGGCGGCGCGCAAGCGATGGATGTCACCGGCGGATTGGATGCCGCTCTCGGCCACGCGGAACGCTCCGGCAGGAATCTGCGGACCGAGGCGCAGCGCCGTCCCCAGATCCACCTCCAAGGTGCGCAGGTTGCGGCTGTTGACGCCGATGAGGTCGCAGCCGGCGTCCAGGGCGCGCGAAAGTTCGCGTTTGTCATGCACCTCGCACAGCGTATCCAGCCCGAGTTCGCGGCTCTTCAGGGTGAGGTGGCGCAGTTCATAGTCGGCCAGCGCCGCCACAATCAGCAGCACCGCGTCGGCGCAGTGAGCGCGCGCTTCCAGAAGCTGAATTTCGTCCACCAGGAAGTCTTTGCGCAGACAGGGCAGGCCGCCGGCAATCGAGGCTTCGTCCAGGTGGACCAGCGAGCCGTGAAAGAATTCCTCTTCGGTGAGCACGGAAAGCGCGGCCGCGCCGGCCTGCGCCAGCTGCTGTGCCAGGCCGCCGACGGGAAACGCGCCCCGGATCACACCCCGCGACGGCGACGCCTTCTTGAGTTCCGCAATCACCGCGACACCCCGGGCCGCGGCCTGCTCCAGCGCGCGCCGGAAGCCGCGCACCTGGTGCTCGCGGGCGCGCCGCTCCAGGGCGGCCAGGTCCGCTGAGCGCTTGGCCTCGGCCACGCGTGCGCGCGTACGGGCCACCATCTGGTCCAGGGTGACGGGCATCGGGGTATGAGTATATAGAACCGCCGCGCGCAAGAGCGTCGCAGCGGCAGGAAGAGGGTTCACTGCGCCGCTGTTCCTGGAGGAAAGGAAAAACCCTCCTTGACGTGATTGCGTTCCTGCCCTAGCGTACCTGTGCGGCAAGTTCGCCGCGAACACAAGATGACAGTCGCGAAGCGCAGTCCAACCCGGAAGAAGGCGTCTGGCAAGTCCCACACCTTCTCCGTGATGCTGGAGGTGATGTCGGCGCTGGGGGCGGAGCGCAACCTGGATGCCCTGTTGCTGAAAATCATGGATAAGACCTCGGATGTGCTCGAGGCCGACCGCTCCACGCTTTTTCTGGTGGACCAGGCGAAGAACGAAATCTGGTCGAAGGTGGCGCAGGGCGCGGCCCTGAGCGAGATTCGCGTCCCCATGGGAGCGGGCATTGCCGGCTTCGTGGCCCAAAGCGGCGATACCGTCAACATCCCCGACGCCTACCAGGACCCGCGCTTCAACATCGAGATCGACCGCCGCACCGGCTATCACACCCGCACCATCCTGTGCATGCCCATGAGAAACCGCGAGGGCAGGATCCTGGGCGTGTTCCAGGTGCTGAACAAGCGCGACGGCGTCTTCACCCGCGCCGACGAAGAACTGCTGGATGCGTTTTCCGCGCAGGCCGCCATCGCCGTGCAGAACACCATGCTCAACGAGGAGCTCCGCAAGCGCATTGAGACCTCGGAAATCCTGCTCAACGTGATGCACGAGGTGGCCTCAGAGCTGGAAATCGACCCCTTGCTCAAGGCCATCGTGGAGCAAACTTCCGAGGCCATGAACGCCGAGCGCTGCACGCTGTTCCTGGTCGATCCCAAGACCGGCGGGCTGTGGTCGAAGGTGGCGCAAGGCGAGGAGATGAATGAGATCCGCGTGCCCCGCGGCAAAGGCATCGCCGGACACGTGGCCCTGAGCGGCGACACCGTCAACATCCCCGACGCCTACGCCGACCCGCGCTTTAATCCCGACGTGGACCGGCGCACCGGCTACCGCACGCGCACCATCCTGTGCATGCCGGTGCGCGATGAGACCCGCAAAATCGTGGGCGTGATCCAGGTGCTCAACAAGAAGGGCGGCATCTTCACCGCAGAGGACGAACACCTGCTCGATGCCCTGGGCTCGCAGGCCGCCATCGCGCTGGAAAACTCGCGCATGTTCGAAGAAGTCGTCAACATGAAGAATTACAACGAGAGCATGCTGAGCACCATGGCCACGGGCGTGGTCACGCTCGATCCCGAGGGCAAGCTGGCTTACTCGAACCTCGCCGGGCTCGACATTTTCTGGGGGGGCGGCGACGTGGAGCTCGGCCAGCCCTATGCAGAGTTCTTCGGCGCCGAAATGAATCCCGAGATGGTGGCCGCCATCGGCCAGGTGCTGGCCACCCACGAAGGCCACACCGCCTACGACCTCCCCTATCGAAAGGGCGAGGACGAGGCCATGAACATCAACCTCACCGTGCTGCCGCTGCGCGACAGCAAGAACAAGTCGCTGGGCCTGGTGATCGTGGCCGACGACATCACCCAGGAGCAGCGCCTGATGTCCACGCTCTGCCGCTACGTAACCCGGCAGATCGCCGAGCAACTGCTCAAGGACCGCGACCGGTTGAAGCTGGGCGGGCAGCGCTCGCGCGTGGCCGTGCTGTTCTCCGACATCCGCAACTTCACCACGCTCTCCGAGCGCTTTGAGGCCGAAGAAGTGGTGGGCATGCTGAACGAATATTTTTCGCTGATGATCGATCCCATCTTCAAGTATGAAGGCACGCTCGACAAGTTCATCGGAGACGCCATCATGGCGGTCTTCGGAGCGCCCATAAGCCACGACAACGACGCCGAGCGCGCCGTCCTCGCGGCCATGGAGATGCGCGCGGCGCTGAAACACTACAATCGCCTGCGCGCTCAGCGCGGCGAGGATCCCATCGAAACCGGCATCGGCATCGCTCTGGGCGACGCCGTCAGCGGCAACATCGGCTCCGAGCAGCGCATGGACTACACCGTTATCGGCGATACCGTCAACGTGGCCTCGCGCTTCGAAGGACTCAGCAAGAACTACGAGACCAAGATCCTGATCAACGAAGGCATTTACCAGGCGGTGAAAGACAAGATTCCTTGCGTGGACCTGGGCCTGGCGCACGTGAAAGGCAAGGGAGGCGACATGCAAGTCTACGGCGTGCTGGAGCCGGTGGAGGAATAATGGATGCAGCGCGCGGCAGCTCCCGGTCCCGCGCCTGCGGGCCGGCCGGGCTCAACGGGAGTCACACGTGATCGTGCGCACGCTGGGCAACTACCGCCTCGAGGCATCGCTCGGCGCCGGCGGCATGGGCGAGGTCTATCGCGCCACCGACCTGCAACTCGGACGTACGGTCGCGGTCAAGATCGTCACCACCAGCGACCGCGAAGTGCTAGCCCGCTTCCTGCGCGAGGGCAAAGCCGTCTCCCAACTCCAGCATCCTTCGGTGGTCATGATCCACCTCATCGACATGGATGCCGACCCTCCCTACATCGTGATGGAGCACGTGGAAGGCCGTCCCCTGAAGGACCTCATCGCCGGCAAACCCATGCCCATCGCGAAGTTGCTCGAATTGGCGGTGCAGGTGACCGATGGCCTGGCCGCCGCGCACGAGAAAGACATTGTGCACCGCGACATCAAGTCGCAGAACGTCATGGTCACGACTCGCGGCCAGGTGAAGATCCTCGACTTCGGACTGGCCAAGCTGAAGGAACCGCTGCGTTCCGCCGCCGGTCTGCCCGCGCCTGCAGCAGCCGACGACGGCAAGACCGTCATGTTCGATCCCAGCCAGCTCGAGGTGCAGGAGCAGGCCGATCTGAAGGACTTCCACACCCGCATCGGCGCCATCATGGGAACTGCCACCCACATGTCACCGGAGCAGGCGCTGGGAGAGGAAGTGGACGCGCGCACCGACATCTTTTCCTTCGGCGTCGTGCTTTACGAAATGGCCACCGGGAAGTTGCCCTTCGAGGCGCCCTCGCTCGGCGAAGCGCTGATGAACATCCTCAAGTCGGAGCCGGCGGCGGTGGGCATGCTGAATCCTCAGGCGCCGGCCGACTTGGCGCGGCTCATCCATCAGTGCCTGTCCAAGAACAAGGTCTTCCGGCCGGGCGCCGCCGATCTCGCCGAACAACTGCGGCAGATCCAGGTTGAGCTTGCCGGAGGCACGGTCCCCGCAGAGGCGCGCACGCCCACCCCGCGACCTGCCTCAGCCGCGGCTCCGGCGCCCGCGGCCGCGAGTCCGCCGCCGGCGCCCCGACCGCCAGCACCGCGACCGCCAGCACCTCGGCCCCCAGCACCTCGGCCGAAGTCGGGCGTGCGTGCTCCGGCACCCCAGCCCGCCGGGACGAGTGCGTTTCACCAGGCTTACACTTCAGGAAAATACAGCACCCTTCGCGCGGTGCGCATCGGGGTGTCGGTGGTCACTATGCTCGTGCCCCTGGCCTTCTTCTTGTATTTCCTGATCAGCGGAGGGCTAATCCCGGTCAAGTGGGTGGAAGGCACGCCGGTGCTGGCGTTCCTGCGGGTCGTGGTCCTGCCCCTGTTGGGCGCGGCCAAGAAGATCGTGGCGCTCAATCTCACCCTGCGCGGCTACGACCTGATGCTGGTTGCTCTGGGAGTGCTGGCGCTGGTGGTGCGCGCGCTCATCCTGCTGCCCATCGATCGAGCGGAAATGGCGGCCAAGCCGAAAAAATAGCCGGCTGCGAGTGTTGGTGCCGAAGAAGGGACTCGAACTTGAGGCGCTTAGCCCGCGTGAGGAAGCCAAGCGCAGCGAGGCGCAGCGGGAGCCGGCTGCCGAAATCCTGAGCGAGCGCCGCTGTTGGCGCGAGTCGAAGGACCTCGACTCTACCGCCATGCCGGGCTGAAACTATGGTGCCGAAGAAGGGACTCGAACCCCCACGCCCTTGCGGGCACATGGACCTGAACCATGCGCGTCTGCCAGTTCCGCCACTTCGGCACGTTTCGGAGCGGGAGCCGCCATCGGCGACTCGCCTCAAGGCAGGGACAACCTTTCTATTTTCTGCGAGGTTGGAGAAGCTGTCAAACCAGTACCGAGTTGCGAGTACCGATTTGCGAGTGAGACCTTCAGACCCGAGAGCGCTTGTGCGGTTCTAAGATGATCTCCTTGCGCAGGATCCTCACCGCGGCCACCATCAGCAGACGCAGGTCGCGCACCAGGTAGTTAGCCAGTTCGGCTTCGGAGATGTCATCTCCCTCAATGTCCATGCGGAAGCCCTGGCCCTGCAGCCCGCCGCCGTTGATGAAATCAACTTCAAAGTCGAACTTGACGCGCTTCTCCGGCTTCATGGGCAGGCCTCAAACGCGGGCGAGTCGTCCGCTTCCACAAACGCTCGCCGGAGAAACTACGCGGCCTGGGTCGGCTGCGCCGCCGGCTGCGGAAAGTCGAACAGCTCGTAGTGGGCCACCGTGGGCTCGAACTCGGTGAGGAAGTCCTTGTCGTCCGGGTAGTAGACGGCCTGGTCGGTGTTGGAGCCGGCGAAGGCGCGGACGGAATCCATCGAGTCCCAGAAGGAGACGAAGAAAAATTCTGCCCCGCCATCCCGGTTACGGCGCAGCACCTGCACGCCCCGGTTGCCGGGCGTGGCATGGCACTGCTTCACGCCGGTGCGGATGAGCTGTTCGACGAAGGCGTCGGATTTGGCCTCGGTGGTGATTCCATGCCAGATGCGAGCGATCATTGTGTGCTCCTTGCGCTTTCTCTAAGTTGCGGTACGGGGATTCGATGAAGCGGTCGCCTGGAGAGATGCGGAGAAAAAGTACCCAGTACCTGGTGCTCAGTACCCAGTGCTCAGTACCCAGTACCCCGGGAAAAAACTCGGCGATCTCTGCGCCCTTGGCGGTGAAAATGCCTTCTACACTCCTACCGCTTGCCGCCCCAGCAGCCGCTCGACGCGCTTCGCGATAGGCGGGTGAGTGGAGAACCAGTTTGCGAAGGCGGCCCCGCTGAACGGCTTCACGATGAACAGGTGCGCGGTCGTAGGCGAAGCCGCGAGCGGCAGGCGCTTGGAAGAGGCGTCCAGCTTCTCCAGCGCGCGCGCCAGGCCGTAAGGATTGCCGGTGAAACCGGCGCCTGTGGCATCGGCGGCGAATTCACGCGAGCGCGAAACCGCAAGCTGGATGAGCATGGCCGCAATGGGCGCCAGGATCAGCATAAAGATTGCGCCCAGGCCGCCGCCGCGGTCGTCGCGATCGTCGCGGCTGCCGTGTCCGCCGAAGATCAGGCCCCAGCGCGCAATGTCGGCCAGCAGGGTGACGGCGCCGGCCAGCATGGCGGCCACCGAGCTGATGAGGATGTCGCGGTTGGCCACGTGGCCCAACTCGTGGGCCAGTACGCCTTCCAGTTCTTCGTCGCTCAGCAGCTTGAGGATGCCAACCGTGACCGCCACCGACGCGTGCTTCGGACTACGCCCGGTGGCGAATGCGTTGGGCGAATCCGTAGGAATCACGAACAGCTTGGGCATGGGCATGCCGATGCGCTGCGTCAGCCGCTCCACTATGTCGTACACGCGCGGCAGGTCGTCGCGAGTGATGGGTTTGGCGCGGTAGGCGGCCAGCGCAATCTTGTCGGAGAAAAAGTAAGCGATAAAGTTAATCACCACGGCAAGGCCCAGCGCCAGCACCATGCCCCGCTGCCCGGCGAACGAGCGGCCGGCGAATACGACCAGCAAAGTCATTGCCGTCAACAAGATAGCGGTCTTGAAGGTGTTGCCCATAGTCCTCCCTGACTGGTGATACGTCTATTAGATGATAAAGGTTCGCGGGAGGATGCGTGCCCAAGCTCTCAGCCGTCAGCAGCCAGCAATCAGTCTGTGAGTGCTAAGTGCTGAGTGCTTACTGGCGCGAGCTGGCGGTTCTTGGTGCTTCCCGATTGATCGCCACGAGCACGGGGTGGTCGGAATCGGCCACGGCCAGCAGCTTGCGAATGTCGGCTTCCACCCTTCGGGCCTCCTCCTCTCGGCCTAGCTTTCGATAGAGCTGAAGCAATCGGTACTTCTGGTGGGACAGGAACATCAGCGGTCTGACGTCAAGGTATTCACTCGCACCCCGCTGCAACACTTCGATGGCTGCAGGCAGATCGCCTTGACTCACCAGAACCCGGGCGAGGGCTTGCGATGCCATCAAGGAATAAAGGTCCCGGTTGTGCCAGCAGGACTCAAAAGAATCCTGCAATAGCTGCACTGCCTTGAGGGTTTCGCCCCGCGCCAGCGCCAGTTCACCCTGGGCGTATTGAACCGAACAGGGGGGGAAATTCCGCGAGGCCAGGTTGGAAACCAGCTTCTCAGAATCGGAACGCAGACCCGCGCGGGCAAGACGGGCAGCGGTGGCCGGTCCCATTGCTCCATGGGCAGCGATCAATTTTTGCAGGTTATAACGCATCGCCTGGCCATTGCCTCTTAGGTCTGCAAGCTCTGCCAACGCCAAATATCGGTATGGAAAGCTCTCGGGCAATTGCTGGAAGTAGTTCTCGGCCTCATGGAGCCTGCCTAGCTCCTCGTAGTAGTCCCCGAAGGAGGCGATCATCTCGGTGCTCTCGGCGCCGCTCTGGGCTTGCATGGTCCGTGCCAGCCGATCGGTCTCCTTCAACGCCTGCTCGAATTCGCCCCGCCGGGTTTGCTCATCCACCAATGAGAACTGCAATGCAATCCACTGGATGGGAAACTGAGCGCGAACATCGGGTGCTGCGGCCAGCCTTCGAGCCCTCGCCAACAAGCGCTCGGCCCGCACCGGGTCTCCGTTGAACCTCCTCAAGGCCCGCCAGGCGTCATACGCGGACACGAAGTCGTTTGGACGTAGCTCTGCCTTGGCCACGTAATAGGGCATGGCTTCCCTGGCCCGGCCAGCATCATCCAGGGTGTGCGCAAGGCCGGTTACCGCCCAGTAGTGGTCGGGGTACAGCCGCACCAGGACTTCATACGATTGGACCGCCTTTTCATAATTCTCGACGAATCGCTCGTAATAACCGGCGAGAATGAAGTAGCGCTCGGGGTCGCTGGTTGTCCCGGCCAACTGGAAGGCCCGCTGGTAATGCGGCGAGGCCTGCTCCGGCTTTCTCAGGTTGGAGTAGCAATGGGCCAGGTAGATATGAGCGGAAGCGAAATCAGGGTCTTCGGCCAAGGCCTGCTCGAAAACCTGGGCCGCAGCGTTCCACTGGTGCTGATTCACGAAAGCGACGCCCTGGGAGTACAATTGCAGGGCGCGCAGAGAGGGAGTGGTAGCCCTCTCAAGCGCCTCATTGCTTTGCCCAGCCCGCAGAAGTTCCTCGCCCAGGCTTTTCCGGACACCGTTGGAGAGGCGGTTCACGGCCGCTAGTACGGCATCCTGGCCAACGGCCTCTTCGCGGAGGGAGCCTAGCGTCGCGCCATTCGAGGGCTGGATGAGGGAGGCGGTGAGCACGTAGGTGGCGCCGAGCTTCTCGGTGCGGCCGGTGAGCACCACTTGGACATTGCCATCCCGCACAGCGACCTCGCGGGCGAGAGCGGCGTCCAGGCGCGTGTCGCGCGGCTTTCGCATCAGCGCGAGCACGTCGCCGACGCGCTCCGGGGGGACTACGTTCGCGAACCGCGAGTTGCTCAGCTCCCGCTCCAGCGCGTAATCCACCGTGTCGTCAAAGAGGGTTTCGCCGGTACGGTTCTCGAACTTGGCGACCAGGACCCAGCCACGATTGGGGAAGTTGAGCGGCGTGGGGCGCGACCGCCAGAGGTACCCCCCGGCGAGCGCGACCATGGCGAGTGCAGCCCCGGTGAGAAGCCACTGGCGAACAGCTGGCCGGATGGCGGGTGCGGTCTCGAGGCCCGAGGGCGCAGAAGAAGCCACGCCGCTGGCGTCCACGTGGCCATTCACGACTTCCACGGGAGCAATGAAACGGTAGCCGCGACGCGCCAAGGTTTCGACATAATGGGGTCGCTCAGGGGAATCGTGCAGGACATCACGCAACTTATTGATGGCTACGTTCAGGCCCTGGTCAAAATCAACGAAGGTATCGGCAGGCCAGAGCCGGCGTTGCAGGTCTTCGCGGCTCACCATTTTGCCAGGGCGCTCAAGTAGCGCCACCAGGATTTGGAAGGGGTGTTCCTGGATCTTGAGCCGGGTGCCGTTGTTCCAGAGCTCGCCGGTGGTTAGGTCCACTCGGTAAGGACCGAACTCGTACCCGCGTACGTCGAGCGGGCTCAACGGCATACTGCCACCCCTCTTGGGGCACCCATGGTAGCAGAGCCGTCGCCTGGGGGGCAGCTTTCTTGCTGCTCTCCTGCTTTCAACACGTTAGGGGTTAAGGACGAATTTAGGAACAGTCAATGTGCCGTGCATTGACCCCAGCTTCGCGCCCAGCCAGACTCGCGACTTGAGAACGGAGAAGTCCGTTCGAGAGGAGAAAAGCGATGCAAAAGTCATTGGCAGCACGGATTTCCACTCTACTGGCAGGTGTCCTGTTCTGTCTCGGTTCCAGTGTCCTAGCCCAGGCCGGGGGGTTCACAATCACCCTGGATAAGGCCCATCCAACCGTGAAAATGGATGCGCTTTCTGGAGCCGGCAACTGGAATTACTCTGTGACAGTGGTGAGCGGCAAGGTCAGTTCCCTGAGCTTGCAGATCAAGGAAGACGGCATTGGTTCGTCGGACTTCTGCTGGGGCACGAGCTATCGGAGACCTATAGGTACCATTCTCGGCTCCGCCGAAAACATTGCCGCGGCCACCGTCGAGGCATGTGGGCCCGATTTTCCGGATGACAACGGAGATCCGCTGAACTTCAAAGCATTCTTCTCGGGAGACGTCAAGGCGGTGGTGACGATCGAGGTCGTTTATCCCGATCCGCTCGTCGCCCTGAATCATTCAGTCACCGGGACGGCGAGTCAGTACATCGTCCCCACAGCTTCTCAGGAGGTGTGGGCCTTCAGGCGGCGCTCGCTTCGGCTTTGACGTTCTGCAGTCGGCCACGGGCGCGTCAGGCCGCGCGCTCGTCGCTCGGCTCACTCCCGCTTTCAACGCATTAGGGTCTAGGTACGCTGTAGATCGTGGGGGATGGTGCAGGATGTTTTCTAGCCGCCGGTCTTTCGGTTGCGGCCTAGGGCGCGGCCGAGGGTGTGGTCCAGAGCGGCGCGGGACTTTTCGTACTCCTGCTGCGAGATGCGGCCTTCCAGGCGGTCGGTTTCCAGGGCGAACAGCTCGTCCTTGAGCGCATCGAGCAGGAGCTGGCGGCGATCGGGCGCGGCCGGCGCAGCGCGGTTATGCTCTTGCGGGACCGCGCCCAAAGCAGCGACACTCGCCGCGGCGGCCCCCGGCGGTCGCGCCAAACCTGGCCGTTGCATCAGAAAGAACGCGCCCACCACCAGAGCCACGCCCAGGCCTCCGAGGATGTACCAGCGATAGGGCTGGAGCGGGTCCGGCGATTCCGACGGCGGACCCAAACCGCCGCCCGGACGATTCTCCGCTTGCGCACCCGCGGCGGCTTCCGGCTCGAACGCGCCCGTCCCGCTCACGCGAAAGGCCGGCTCCTTTCCCGGCAGGACGCTGGTGGCCACGTGCACGGTGGAGCCGTCGGCTTCTGTCATCTGCTGGAAGGGTGCGCTGGAGGAGAGCTGCATGGTTCGGGGCAGCATGATCACCATGTGCTCCACCGGAAGCTTGAGCCGCGGTTGCAGGCTGGCTTCGCCGGAGTAGGGAAGGCGATAGGTGATCTGGAACTTGTTCTCGCCCGGACGCACAGGAAAATTGAAGGCGTAGTGTCCCGGTAGCTCCTGAGGCACGGGCGAAGCGTTCACCGACACGCCTCCGGGGCCGGCGGCCATGGAGGCCTGAATGTCCGCGCCCGCGGGCAGCACCACCTCCAGCGTGCGCGCGCCCATCCAGGTGCGCGGAGGCTGCGACTCGTTGCGTAATCCGTACACCTCCACCACTTCCAGGCCACCGGCAACGGTCTGCATGCGCAGGATGTTGACCACCGCCTTCACGCCTTCCACTTTCGCCGCGGCGTCGAACACTTCAACCTCCACCGAAGTCGTGCCCGGAGGCGCCGGCCGGTGGTAATTCACATCTTGATGATTCACCCGCACCAGGTGTTGCGCGCCGGCATCGGCCACGGGAAGCGAGAAGCGGCCGGCCGCGTCGCTGCTGGTGCGCGCCGCCTCTTCCATCCCCTGCGAAAGCTTCAGCAGGACGACCTCGTCGCCCGCGGCCGGCTTGCCGGTGGTGCCGTTGCGGACCAGGCCGGTGAGGGTCTCGGCGGATGCGGAGAAAGCGAAGAGGAGAATGAGAACAACGGATTGCAGGGAAGATTGAATCATTGCGTGCGTTCGAGCACTTCGATTTCAGCGAGAATCTGGGCTGCTTCCTCTTCCATCCCCGCGCGCATGGCCTGGTAGTCGCGTTCCGGAAACTTGCCCGCCTTGAACTCGAAGTTCAGATCGCGCAGATTTTCGTAGACCACTTCCTTGCGCTCGCTCAGGTAGGTGAGCCGGGTCTTGGGCGCGGACGCGGGCGTCGAGGCCTCCGCCGAGAACACGAAAACCAGCAGGCCCACGGTAAGCAGCGCGCAGGCAGCGACGATCATAGCTCGGTCTCCTGGCGCGCTTTTTCGCGGAACGCACCGAGCTGCGGCGCGGCGGACCCCTGCGGTGCAACCGCAGCCGGCCGCATACTCCAGCGACGCAGCACGGCCACGGCCAACAGCAGTCCTGCGAGCAGCATGGCGAAGGGCGTGATCCAGGCCACCAGGTTGAAGCCCTTGGCTTCCGGTGCGGCGCGCACGGTCTCGCCGTAGCGCTGCACAAAAGCCTGCATCACCAGGTCGTCGGAGTCGCCGCGGGTCAGGGCCACGCGCAGCTCGCGCATCATTTTGTCGGAGACCTGGCAGCCCACGTGGTTGCATTCCAGCAGGATCTGGCGGCATCCGCAGCCGCAGATCATGTTGTGGCCGAGCTGGTCGAAGCGCGCCGCCCCGTCGCCGGCGCCCAGCAGAAGTGTGGCCAGGAGGAAGACGCCGCAGGCTTGGGCCGCGCGTTGCACCATTCCGAGCGAGAACGAGGAAACCGAGTCCGCCGTGGGCGGACGAGGGGAACCGAGGTCGAGTCGAGGAATCCCTAGACCCGGCGGCACGTTTCTAGGAGGGGTTCCTCGACTCGCGCTCCTTCTCCCGCCAAGCGGGATCAGTCGCGCTCGCTCGGAATGAAAAATCGAACCCATTCAGTCGCCCACCTCCACCGGTTCCGATTCCTTGCGCGCCGACTCCTGCGCCGCTCGTTTGGTTTCGCTACCGCTACCGGAAGCAGGCGCGGTTGGCGGCGGCGGTAGGTTAGGCACCAAAGCCACCAGGGTCCCGAAGACCACAATCCCGACTCCGATCCACACCCACATCACCAGTGGGTTCAGGTGGGCCTTGATGATGGGGCGGTCGGTCTCCGGGTTTTTCCCGGCGTACACCAGGTACAAGTCTTCCTGCGGGGTCGAGCGGATGGCCACGATGGTGGAGGCCTGCTGGCTGGACTTGTAGAAGCGCCGCTCGGGAAACATGGTGGTAAGGAACTGCTCGCCGCGATACACGTCGAGCACGGCGGACTCGTTGCTGTAGTTGAGATTGTCGTCCTGGGTGTAGGAGCGGCACACCAGCGTGTAAGCGCCCAGCGACATGCGGTCGCCGAAGCCCAGTTCCTGTTCCACGTCGCGGTTGAAGGCCGAACCCGCCAGTCCTACCGCAATCACCACCACTCCGAAGTGGACGAGGTAGCCGCCGTAACGGCGGGTGTTGCGACGCGTGAGCTGCACCATGGCCGCGGGCAGGCTGAGCCCGGTGTGCGAGCGAATCACGCGCCCGCCGCGAATAAATTCTGAGAGCACCGTGGCCGTCACCAGCACGGCCAGCGAAATCCCCATCAGGGCATAGAAGACGGAAGCATCCTGCCAGGGGCGCATGCCGAAGGCCATCAGCAGGATGGCCGTGGCCAGCGCCGCCAGCGCCGGCCAGGTGAAGTTGCGCTTCAGGCTCTCCAAGGAAGTCCTACGCCAGGCCAGCAGCGGTCCCACCGCGGTCAGCAGCAGCAGGAAGAGCCAGATGGGAATGTTCACGCGGTTGAAGAAGGGCGGGCCCACCGTGACCTTGGTCCCCTGCACCCACTCGGAGAGCACGGGGAACAGCGTTCCCCAGAGCACGGAGAAGCACGCAGCCAGCAGCAGCAGGTTGTTGAACAGGAAGCTGGACTCGCGCGATACCAGCGACTCCAGCCGGTGCTCGCTCTTCAGGTGGTCACGGTTCTTGAGGAAGACGAATGTGCACACCGCCAGGATCAGCACCATGAAGACCAGGAACCAGGTCCCGATGGCCGACTGTGCGAAGGCGTGCACCGAACTCACAATCCCGCTGCGGGTCAGGAACGTCCCCAGGATGGAGAGCAGGAAGGTGGTGAAGATCAGCCACACGTTCCACACCTTCAGCATGCCGCGCTTCTCCTGCATCATCACCGAATGCAGGAAGGCGGTGCCCGTGAGCCAGGGCAGCAGCGAGGCGTTCTCCACCGGGTCCCAGCCCCAGTAGCCGCCCCAGCCCAGGACGGAATACGCCCAGTGTCCGCCCAGGGAGACTCCGATGGTCAGGAATCCCCAGGTCACCATGGTCCAGCGGCGAGTGATGTGGATCCATTTCTCCCCGGGGTAGCGCATGATCAGCGCACCCAGCGCGAAAGCAAAGGGCACGCTGAAGCCCACGTAGCCCAGGTAGAGCATGGGCGGGTGGATGACCATCTCCGGGTATTGCAGCAGCGGATTCAGTCCGTTGCCGTCGGCGGGTATTGTGCCTTGCAGCAAAGAAAAAGGGTGCGCGGCAAAGTTCACCAGCAGCAGGAAGAAAACCTGGATGCCGGCCAGGATCACGGAGGCATGAGCCACGAGCAGCGGGTCGGCGCGATGTCGCAGGCGGACTAGAAACGCGTAGCCGGAAAGCAGCCACGCCCAGAACAGCAGCGAACCTTCCTGCCCAGACCACAGCACCGCGAACTTGTAAGGCGCGGGCAGGTCGCGATTGCTGTGGCGAAAGATGTAGTTGAGCGAGAAGTCGTTCTGAAAGGCGGATATCACCAGCACTGCCGCCGCCGCCGTCACCGCGACGAATACGGCGATGCCGGCGCGACGCGCGGTCTCGCCCAGGCGGTCGCGCTGCTCGCGCAGCGCCACCGCGCCGGCCACGAGCGTATAGAGGCTCAGCGTCAGGGCCAGCAGGAGAGCGTAGCTGCCAAAGGTCGCCATCAGAGCACTCCATCTTTTCAGAACAGGCGGTGCGAGAGCAAATGCCCGAATCGGGAACGTTCCGTTCTGGGACGGAATCACACTTCCGCCGCAATTATCTTGCTTCATCCGGTGGCGCTTGAGCTAAGAATGGCTGCCTCAGAATTTGTGACGGCGCCAGCCCGCCGGGCCGTACTCCTCAGCGCGTCCAGCCCACGGAGCACCGTCTCCGTGTGGGCAGGCGCCCCGTCGGGCCGGGCGGTGTGGCGTTTGGGCACGCAGTCACCCTTCGAAGGCGTTGGCAGGAGCTAGTTCCATGGAGAAGAGCCGGAGTCTGAAACTCAATGCCAGCTTTGTAGTGGCACTGGCAATCCTTGCTGGTATCCAGCTCCTTTCTCACTTCAACAACCGGATGCTGCTCGAAAACGAGGACAGGGTGAAACACGCACTGGAGGTGTTGCAGGCCGTGCAGACTGTCCAAACCCTCGCAGTTGAAACCCAGGCCGGGTCGCGCGGCTACGTGATCACGGGCGAGGAGAGATATCTGGAACCATACCACGCCGCCCTGTCCCGGCTTGAGCCCGCTGTCCAAGCGCTACGCCAGCTCACGGCGGACACTCCAAAGCAGCAGCAGCGCTGTGACCAGCTCGAGCAGTTCGTCTCCGCGCACCTGGAGTTGCGAGCGCGCATCATTGCGGAGCGCCGAGCGCGCGGATTCAACGCAGCCGCAAGCTTGATCGAGACCGGAGAGGGCAAAGCACTGATGGACAGCATGCGCGCGTTGCTCGCGGACATGAATCAAGAGGAGATGGCGATGCTGAGTCAGCGCTCAAGAAAGGTTGAGTCTGCGAATGCCAGATTCACCCTGATCTCGCGGGCAGGTGATCTCATCAGCGTCGCGCTGCTCATCGCTGTTTTTTACTTCCTGCGCCAGGAGATTGGTCGCCGCTCCCGCGCGGAATCTGAGTTGCGCGAGAGCCGCGCTCTGCTGCAATCCATTCTGGACGGCATGGGTGACGGGGTCGTCTCCGCCAACCGCCAGGGCCAATTCACCCTCTTCAACCCGGCGGCGGAACAGATTCTCGGTCAGGGTGCTTCCGGGGTCGCTCCGGAGCAGTGGACCGAGCAGTTCGGACTGTACTTGCCCGATGGCGTCACCCCCTATCCCGCAGAACAGCTTCCTCTCGCCCGCGCCCTCCGGGGAGAAAGTGTGGACCGTGCCGAAATGCGGATTCGCCGGCCCGGCGAAGCCTTGGCGCTCCGTTGGATCAGCGTCACGGCGCGCCCGATTCACGATACCGAGGGCCATCTGGCCGGCGGAGTGGCCGTCTTCGGGGACGTCACCGAGAGAAAGCAGGCGGAGGCCCGGCTGCAGGCCAGCGAAGCCCGCTTTCGCGGTTTTCTGGAGTCTGCTCCCGAAGCCATGCTGGCCGTGGACGTGGCGGGCAAAATCGTGCTGGCCAACGCCCAGACGCAGAAGCTCTTCGGTTTTCGCCGAGAGGAACTGCTGGGGCAACCGGTGGAGATGCTGGTTCCCTCCGCGGTGCGCAGCCGCCATGCCGAGCATCGCGCTCAGTTCGCAGCCCACCCCGGCCACCGGTCCATGGGCGCAGAGCTGGAACTGAAAGGCGTACGCAAGGATGGCAGCGAGTTCCCGCTGGAGATCAGCCTAAGCCCGCTGGAGACGGAGGAGGGCCTGGTGGTCACCGCCACCATCCTGGACGTTACCGAGCGCAAGCGCGCCGAGAACGCCATCCGCGATCTGAACCGTCAACTGGAGGCTGGGGTAGAGGAACTGCGGGCCAGCAACCAGGAACTCGATGCCTTCAGCTACTCCGTTTCGCATGACCTGCGAGCCCCTCTGCGGCAAGTCCACGGCTTCGCCAAAGTTGTGGGCGAGCAGTACGGCCCGCAGCTGGATCCGCAAGGCCGGCACTATCTGGGCCGGATCGTGGATGGAGCTTTCCAGATGGGCCGGCTGATTGACGACCTACTCAACCTCTCGCGCCTGGGGCGCCGTCCCCTGAAGCGCGAACCGACGGAACTCGCGGCGCTGGTGAAAGACGTCCGCACCGAACTGGAAGCCGAGATCAACGGACGCAAGGTGGAATGGCGAATCCAGCCCCTGGCCCCGGCCGATTGCGACCCGGGTTTGATGAAGCAGGTGTTCGCCAACCTGCTGGGCAACTCCCTCAAATACACCCGCCCCTGCGAGCGGGCGGTGATCGAGGTGGGCCAGGCGACGGACAACGGGGAACAGGTCATCTATGTGCGCGACAACGGCGTGGGCTTCAGCATGAAGTATGTGGACAAGCTGTTCGGTGTTTTCCAACGCCTGCACCGCTCCGACGAGTTCGAAGGCACAGGCGTGGGCCTGGCCACGGTGCAGCGCATCGTCCAAAAGCACGGCGGGCGCATCTGGGCCGAAGGCGAAGAGGGGAAGGGCGCCACCTTCAGCTTCACCCTGGGGGCGCAGGGCAATTCCAAATCTCAGGAACGGACGGTCGAGGAGGCAGTGCGATGAAAGAAGCCGTAGAAATCCTCTTGGTGGAAGACAATCCCGCCGACATCGAACTCACCTTGCTGGTTTTGCAGAAACACAAGCTGGCCAACTCCATTCACGTGGTACGCGACGGAGAAGAGGCGCTGGACTACCTTTTCCGCCGCGGCGCCTACAGCCTGCGCGCGAACGGTTCGCCCCGGCTGGTACTCCTCGACCTGAAGCTGCCCAAAGTGAGCGGGCTGGAGGTGCTGGCAGAGATCAAGAAGGATCCGCGCCTGCGCCCCATTCCCGTGGTCATCATGACCTCTTCCCGGGAAGAGCGCGACCTCATCGAAAGCTATCAGCTCGGTGTGAACAGCTACATCCAGAAGCCGGTGGACTTCGACCAGTTCCGCAAAGTGGTGGGTCAGGCAGGGCTGTACTGGCTGGTGGTGAACCAGGCTGCGCCCCAGCCCATAGAGGAGCAGGCTTGATCAAGGGGCTCAAGGCGATGACGGAACCATGCTCTGGGCCTCTGCGCGTCCTGATGCTCGAAGACACGCCCGCCGATGCAGAGCTGGTGCTGCTGGAGTTGGAACGCGCCGGTTATCAGGTTTCCGCCGAAGTCACCCAGAAGATCGAGGAATTTACCACCCTCCTGCGCACGCGGCATTACGACTTGGTGCTTTCCGACTACAACCTGGGCGAGTGGAACGGAATGGATGCTTTTTCCGTCCTCAAGCTTCTGGAAAAGGACACGCCCTTCCTTCTAGTGAGCGGAAGCGTTGGGGACGAGCAGGCGGTGGACTGCGTCAAGCAGGGCGTCACCGACTTCGTGCTCAAGGACAACCTGGTGCGCCTGCCCATAGCGGTGCGCCGCGCCCTGGCCGAGCGCGCCCTGCGTGCCGAGCAGTTGCTGGCCCAGGAAGCGCTGCGCAAAAGCGAGGTCCGCCTTCGCCGCGTACTGGAAACCGACGTCATCGGCGTCATCATCGCCAAGATGGACGGCCAGGTGCTGGATGCCAACGACGCCTTTCTCCGCCTGATTGGCTACTCCCGCCAGGAACTCGAAGCCGGCCAGATCCGCTGGAACCAGCTGACTCCGCCCGAGTTGCTAAGCCTCGATGTGGCGGCCGTGGAGTGCCTGCGCCGCGGCCAGTCCGTCGCCCCCTGGGAGAAGCAATACATCCGCAAGGACGGGGCCCGCGTTCCGGTACTGATCAGCGCCGCCCTGCTGGAGGGCGCCCAGGACGAGGCCGTGGCCTTCATTCTCGACATCACTTATCGCAAGCGGGCCGAAGAGGAGTTGCAGCAAAGCTACGCCCTGCTTCATGGAGTAGCCGAGGGTACCAGCGACGCCATCTTCGTCAAAGACCTGGAGGGCCGCTACCTGATGGCCAACTCGGCTCGTGCCGCTGCCCTGGGGCATCCCCAGGAGAACATCCTGGGCAAGACGGACGCCGAGCTTCTCGACCCGGAAACCGCCCGCAACTTTACCGAAGGCGACCGCCGCACCTTGCTCGCCGGGGCCAACCTGACCTCGGAGGAACACGAGATCAGTTCAGGCCGAACCTACCTGGCCACCAAGGCGCCCTTCCGCGACGGCCAGGGCAGGGTGCAGGGCATCCTCGGCATCTCGCGCGACATCACCGAGCGCAAGCGTGAACAGGAAGCGCTGCGCCACTCCGAGGAGAAATTCGCCAAGGCCTTCGGTTCCAGTCCCACCGCCGTCAGCATCAGCACTCTGCGTGAAGGACGTTACGTGGACGTGAACCAGAGCTTCCTGCGGATGACCGGCTACCAGCGGGAGGAAGTCGTGGGCCGTACCGCGTCTGAGCTGGGCATGTGGATCAATCCCCAGAACCGCGCGACCCTGGTGGAGGAACTCGCCCGGGAAGGCAAGGTTCTCGACTACGAGTTCCGTTTTCGCACCAAGGGCGAAGAGGAGCGCTTCGGCTCGCTCTCGGCGGAAGTGATTCAGGTCAGCGGCGAGCCCTGCCTGCTGGCCAACATCCGCGACGACACCGAGCGGCGCCGCGCCCAGCAGGCCCTGCTGGAATCGCAGCGCCAGTATGAGTCCCTGGTCAACTCCGTGGACGGCATCGTGTGGGAGGCGGACGCCACCACCCTGCGCTTCACCTTCGTCAGCCCGCAGACCGAACGCTTGCTCGGTTATCCGGCGGCGCAGTGGCTCGATGAACCCGATTTCTGGACCGAGCACATCCACCCCGAGGACCGCAAGTGGGCGGTGGACTACTGCCTGCGGGCCACGGTGGAGCAGCGCGACCACACTTTCGAGTACCGCATGCTGGCGGCCGATGGACGGACGGTCTGGCTGCGGGACATGGTGAATGTAGTAACGGAGCAGGGCGAGCCTGCGAAGCTGCGCGGCCTGATGGTGGACGTGACCGACCAACGGGTAATGGAGCAGCAGTTCCGGCAAGCGCAAAAGATGGAAGCGGTGGGGCAGTTGGCCGGAGGCGTGGCCCACGACTTCAACAACTTGCTCATGGTGATCCGCGGCTACGCCGAGCTCATGCTCGACCGCCTGGAGCCACAAAGCGTGGTTCGGGCTCAGGCCGAAGGCATCATGCAGGCCGCGCAGCGTGCCAGCTCGGTTACCCGGCAACTGCTGGCCTTCAGCCGCAAGCAAATGCTCCAGCCGCGCGTGCTCGATCTGAACACTGTGGTTGGCGACATCGGCAAGATGCTGCTGCGGCTGATTGGCGAGGACATCGAGCTGCAGGTGGTCAAGGCCCCGAACCTCGGACGTGTGAAGGCCGACCCTGGCCAGCT
>CAYTIL010000024.1:0-115970 GCA_964437985.1 uncultured Acidobacteriaceae bacterium | reverse complement strand
CTGGCGGGTGAGCGCGTCGCCGATGGAGTAATTGCGGACGTGCCCCATGTGCAGCGCGCCCGAGGGATAAGGCAGCATCTCCAGCACATAGTACTTGGGACGCGGGGAGCTGGCGGGCTCGGCGCCATAGAGCCCTTCGGCCGCCTCCCAGCGCCCCAGCCACTTGGGCTCGATGGTTTGCGGATCGTAGCGCGGCTCGCGCCCGGCGCCCTCACCGGCCAGCGCAGATTTTTCGCTTGGCTCTTCGGACATGGATCGTTCGCAGGCCGCGGGTCTTCACCGGCGGCCTGCTCGCCATCCATCTTCGCTCACAAGTAGCGAAACCGGCAATGTGGACGTGACCGAACAGGACCCCGCGGGCGATATACTGAAGGCCGCCGTGACCCTGCACTTCAGGCAAGTGACACCCGCGATGGGGGCGGGGATTGCCGACCATGCGTGGTCAGTGGAAGATTTGGTTTGGCTAGTTGGTGCATAGGGAAGGAAAGAAACAATGGAGCCCTCGAAGTACTTTTGGTTGGAAGTACCACTCCTTGCGCTGATGCTGCTCGGTAGCTTTTACGTCCTCCACAAGAGGCTAAATCTGAAGAAGCAGGACGGTAACCCGATGGGATTGGGGCAGCGCGTCATTCAGCTAATCGCCCTTATTATCCTCATCCCTGCCATCATGATTCTGGGATTTGAGGGTATCCTTCCAAAGGACGCGCTTGTTTCGCTACTTGGAACAATTGTCGGCTACAGTCTCAGCGGATTAACGAAAGACATCTCGTCCAGAACATGAAACTGACCCGCTGCCCAGCGAGGCGACCGCTAGAACCCGTTCACATTGGAATGTAGTCATTCGGCGACAAATCGGCCAAAGCCGAACACTTGGATAGACCATGGAGATCCTGGAAATCCTGAGTAGATTTGCAGGGCTGTTTTTGATCCTGTGTCTCGTGATCGCCTATGCCCGAAGCAAGAGACAGACCTGCAAATGGTCGCTGAAGGAAGCAAACAGGGCAATCTATCTTTCCGGGTCAGCATTGCTGTTCATCTCTTTAGCCCCATTCCTAGGGGTGAATACGGGTGTTGGTGGTTCAATCTTGTGGTACATCGCGGTGTACTCCCTCGCGAGAGCAATCTATCGGAAGCGGGACTTGGTTTCGACGGCGGATCCAGCGATAAAGCGAAATGAGGCAGTGAGTCCTCGGACGGTTGGCGAATCAGCATCGGCGGTTACGACGGTTTCGGCGCCCAGCCAGCGAGGCGAGGGGGTGCGATCCCAACGCGAGCTCGGTTTGTCGGGAGCCACGGGGAGGGCCGTGCTGCTTTTCTGCGGCCTGTTGATTGTCGCGGCCAGCCTGTGGGTCCTGTTTCTGGGCGGTGGGATCAGGCTCCGTCAGTACTATGGGAGTGGGGATTACGTACTGCACGGCCAAGTCCTGACGAAGGATGGAACCGAATCCAGTGTGGTCCCCGGTGCAGATGTAAGCGCCTTCCCGGCTGACTATACGGACGTTGCCGATTTCTACCGAAGGCTTGAGGGCACGAAAGCCTACCAAATGAGTCAGAACAAGTTTGAGATGCGTGCTAGCGCTCTTGGCGACCTACCATCGAAGCGTTACCCTTCGGGAGAAGATTGGGGAGAAGATCAGTGGCGCCGATGGCATGACCTGACGACGATTTGCCGTGACGTGAAGACCGCCCTAGTGAATCAGCACAGCTCCACTCCAATAGAAAAAATAGCAGAAAAGGATCAGTGGGCAGCCTTAAGAGCCGCATTGGGCGTTGCGAGCACACACACCGACTCGAATGGGTTGTTTGAGTTGGAGCTGAAGGCAGGAACCTACGTGATTATCGTGGGCGGAGACGTGCCTGTGGAATACGCTGGGCGGTGGCGGAGGGGTCGAACAGAATACGCCATCAAAGAGTCATACGCTGTTTGGGCAGAGCCGGTCAAAATCCCCAGAAACACAAGACTGGTCATGGTTATGCCCTTCTGTTCACCGTAAGCTGTTGACTGCTTAACTTGACCTTCCGAAGGAGAAGCGCCTGCCTGAGGCTTATCCGAAGCGTAATACTCCTTGGAGGGAGACCTGCCCCCGCGTTAGCAACCTTTCGAAGCCTTCGAACCTTCCATAATGTGCGCGCAGAGTGAACCATCCAGCCGGACGGCCGGAAGATTGTCGGCTCGATGCTTTCCATTTAGACTGGTGATCGAGAGAGAACCTGGCCATGCTGGTTGTCATGCAATCGCACGCCACCGAAGAGCAGGTGCGCGCGGTTTGCGAAAAAGTCGCTGCCCTCGGCCTGCGCGCCCATCCCATGACGGGCACGTCGCGCATCGCTATTGGCGTCATCGGCCAGGTCGGCGAGGCCGGCGGCCTGGAGGAAATGGCGGGCGTCGCCGAGATCCTCCACATCAGCAAACCCTACAAGCTGGTCAGCCGCGAGGCAAAGGAAGACGACACCGTGGTCCGCTTCGCGGGAAGCACTGCCAGCATCGGCGGGAGCGAACTGGCCATCATGGCCGGCCCCTGCGCCATCGAAAGCCGCGAGCAGGCGCTGGCCGTGGCCGCCCGCGTCCGCCGGGCCGGCGCCCAGTTCTTCCGCGGAGGCGCCTACAAACCCCGCACCTCGCCCTACTCTTTTCAGGGGCTGGGCGAAGAAGGCCTGCGCATCATGGCCGAAGTGCGCGAGCGCTTCGGGATGAAAATCGTTACCGAAGCCGTGGACGGAGAGTCGCTCGACCTGGTCGAGGAATACTCCGACATCATCCAGATCGGCGCCCGCAACATGCAGAATTTTTCCCTGCTCAAGCGCGCCGGTCGCGCCAAAAAACCGGTGCTGCTGAAGCGCGGCATGGCGGCCACCCTGGAGGAGTTCCTGATGGCGGCCGAGTACGTGATGAGCGAAGGCAATTACAACGTCATCCTTTGCGAGCGCGGGATACGCACGTTCGCCGACCACACCCGCAACACCCTCGACCTGAGCGTGGTGCCCGCGGTGGAGCGGTTGAGCCATCTGCCCATTGTGGTGGACCCCAGCCACGGGACCGGGCGCCGCAACAAGGTCACGCCCATGGCGCGCGCCGCCGTGGCCGTGGGCGCCGACGGGCTTCTCATCGAAGTGCATCCCAGCCCTGACCGCGCTCTCTCCGACGGCATGCAGTCGCTGTATCCCGACCAGTTCGACGCGCTCATGGCCGAAGTCCGCCAGATCGCCGCCGTGGTTCACCGCAGCGTCCCCGCGGTCACAGACGCCGTCACGGACGCCGGCCATCCGGCCGCCACTCGCTAAGTGATTCCTCCCCGACTCGCCGCGCTGGTTCTCGCCGGCCTGCTACCGGCGCTTTCCGGCTGCCGCGTTGAAAGCCTTCCTGACTATCCCCCCGCCTACCGCGAGTACGCCTACGTCACCAACGGCGGCAGCAACACCGTCACGGTGGTGGATCTGCTGACGCTGCGTGTGGCCCGCACCGTTCCCGTGGGCAAGAACCCTACCGGCGTGGCCGCGAACCCGAAACGAAACCAGGTCTACGTCGTCAACACCGATTCCGACAACGTCAGCGTGATTGATGCCGAAACCAGCGGCGTCGTGGCCACCATCGGAGTGCACCACGCGCCCTACTTTGTGGATGTCTCCGCCGACGGAAAACGCGCCTACGTTGCCAACTCCGGCTCCGCCAACGTCTCCGTGCTCGACTTGGAGAAGCACGTGGTGGCCGCTACCATTCCCGTGGGCGCATCGCCGGGACTGGCACGCGTCTCACCCGACGGAAAACTGGTGGTGGTGTCGCTTCGCGGTGAGGGCGCCGTGGCCATCCTCGATGCGGAAAAGTTCCAAGTCCGCAGCAAAGTTGCCATCTGTGCTGACCCTGAGGACATCGTCATCCTGCCCGACTCCGCGAAGGCCTTCATCGCCTGTACCGGCTCCGGCCAGGTGGCCGCCGTGGACCTGAAGGCCGACAAGCTGCTGGCCCTGCTCGACGTGGGCAAGACCCCGATTCATCTCGCGCTCAAGCCCGACGGAGGCCAGCTCTTCGTGAGCAACTTCGATTCCCACACTGTCTCCGACGTCACCACCACCACCAACGAGGTGGGCGGCAGCTACTTCATGGGGAGCAATCCGGTGCGCGGCCTGGTGAGCGCTGACAATGCGCTGCTCTACGTGAGCAACTTCGGCTCCGATACCGTGGCTGTTTTCGGGATCGACACCGGCCGGCTTCTGGGCTCGATTCGCGTGGGCAGCAAGCCCGACGCTCTTGCCCTCACCCCTCGGCAGGACTACCTGCTAGTGGTCAACTCCAGTTCCGGCGACTTAGCCGTCGTCCACAGCCGGGAAGTGCGCGACCGCCGCCGCGAAATCAACGTGCGGGCCATGCTGCTGTTTACCATGATCCCGGTGGGCCACCGCCCGAACCAGATCGCGGTAAAGAACTTCATGCTCCGCAAGCCGCCGCTGTAGGCGGCCGGTGACTGTGGGGTGCGACGACTAGTGAGTTATCTCCTGAATTCCGCGGACGCGTGACGAGGTGGGAGAGCGGGCCTTCAGGCCCGCGTTCGGAGTGCTCTCAGGAAGGGGCTTCAGCCTCGGCGATACTTAGTCGTAGTAATCCAGCCCCAGGTGGGTAATCAGTGATTCGCCCTTCAAGTGGCGCAGGGTGTTCTTCAGTTTCATCTGCTGGATGAACAGGTCGTGCTCGGGATAGAGTCCGGCCGGCGTCATGGGCGACTTGAAGAAGAAGCTCAGCCACTCCTGGATTCCCTTCCCGCGCAACTCCGACGACCGCTGCGCAAGATCCAGAAACAACACCAGGTCCAGCACGAGGGGGGCTGCCAGGATGGAGTCGCGGCACAGGAAGTCCACCTTGATCTGCATGGGATAGCCGAGCCAGCCGAATATATCGATGTTGTCCCAACCCTCTTTGTTATCACCGCGAGGCGGATAATAGTTGATGCGAACCTTGTGGTAAAAATTGCCGTAAAGCTCGGGATAGAGTTCGGGCTGCAAGATCTGCTCCAGCACCGAGAGTTTCGACTCTTCCTTGGTCTTGAACGACTCCGGGTCGTCCAGCACTTCTCCGTCGCGATTGCCCAAGATGTTGGTGGAGAACCATCCGCTCAGCCCCAGCATGCGCGCCTTGAACCCGGGCGCCAGGATGGTCTTCAGCAGCGTCTGTCCGGTCTTGAAGTCCTTGCCGCAGATAGGAGCTTCCTTGCGCCGGGAGAGCTCCTGCAGCGCGGGGATGTCCACCGTGAGGTTGGGCGCGCCGTTAGCGAAGGGCACGCCCTCGGAGAGGGCGGCGTAAGCGTAGATCATCGAGGGCGCGATGGCCGCGTCGTTCTTCAGCATCGCCTTTTCAAACGCGGCCAGGGACGCATGGACCTCGGTAGGCTTCAGGAAAATCTCCGTGGAGCCGCACCAGATCATCACCAGGCGCTCGGCCCCGGACTTCTTGCGAAACTCGCGAATGTCCGCGCGCAATTGCTCCGCCAGGTCGCGCTTGGTCTTGCCCTTTTTGACGTTGGGCCCGTCGAGCTTCTTCACGTACTGCTGGTCAAACACGGCCTTGCGCGGCTCCACGGACCGCAGGAATGGTTTGATGCGATCGAGCAGCGAGCGCTCCAGTACGCCGGCCTTGAGCGCCGCTTCGTACATGTTGTCCTCAAAGATGTCCCAGCCGGTGAAGACCAGGTCGTCGAGGCCGGCCAGCGGAAGGAACTCCTGGATCAGGGGAGACCGGCCATCCGTGCGCTTGCCCAGGCGGATGGTGCCCATCTGCGTCACCGAGCCGATAGGCTCGGCGAGGCCGCGGCGAACCGCCTCTACGCCGGCCACGAAGGTCGTGGCCACCGCGCCCATTCCGGGCATCATCACTCCCAGCTTGCCCTTTGCCCGGGCGATCCCGGCGGGCGTGCCGGCAGCCATCCTTGCGCGCGCTTGTCCTTTGGCCATGATTCCTCTAGATGAATTCAGACAGGATAGGGAGCTGCCTATCTTCTACTATCTTTCCTGCACTTGGCAAATTACCCCGCAAAAGAAGCACATCACACATCACACCGCGCTTTTCACCCGATGCTTCAGCCGCGACCACACGAACCATACCGCTCCCACGACCAGCACGACTCCGATCACCACGTCGAACTGGTGGAAGTACTTTCCCAGGTGGCGCCAGTTCTCCCCGGCCTTCATCCCCAGCCAGGCGAGCCCCAGGCACCAGGGCCAGGAACCCGCGAAGGTGTAGATGTGAAACGGTGTGCGCGGCATGCGCGCAATGCCGGCGGGCAACGCAATAAAGGTCCGGATGACGGGCAACAGGCGCGCGATGAACACCGCACTGGAGCCGTGGCGGGCGAAGAAGCGGTCGGCCCAGTCGAGCTCGGTCTGGCTCAGCAAAATCCACTTGCCGTATTTCAGGGCCAGCGGCCGTCCGCCGTAATATCCAATTTCGTAGGCCACCACCGAGCCCAGGTTGCACCCGATGGCTCCCGCCGTGGCCACCCACCACAGGTTGAAGCGCCCGGTGAAGACCAGGTATCCGGAGAACGGCATGATGACTTCCGAGGGCAGAGGAATGCATGCCGATTCGATGGCCATCAGCAGCACGATCCCCAGGTATCCCGTCGTCGAGATGGTGGAGATGACGAACCCGCTCAGGACCGCAATTATCTTGGCAATCATTCCGGCTATGGAGGGCTAAAAGTCCTGCGAATCCTGAGCGTAGGTGTAACCCGGCAGAGTGGCGCTTTCGGTCGACTTCTCCACCTTCACGCGCACCGTGGGCACGTTGGCGGCCTGGGCATCGGCCTGCCGCAACATGGCGAACTGCGTGAACAGTTCGCTGTAGAGCTTGGTGACCAGGTAGTTTTTGCCGTCGCTGTTATTGCGCCACACCTGGCCGAGCTGAATGGATTTCACCGACATTGCCGCACCAGACTACTCACCGGCGGGCCAAGCCGTCAACCGCCGCCGCGGATAGAATTGTTCCATGACCCCTGCCCCGGTGAAAGACCGCCTGCCGTAGAGACTTGCCGTAGAGACGCCCGTCAGGGCGTCTCCGGTGCCGCGTAAAAACCGCTTGCGGCAAAGCTAACGCGAAGGTCAACACCAAACCATCACTTTGCCGCAGCCGCGTCCGGCAGCTTCCCCTCCAGCCACGCACTCAGTTTCGCTGCCGGAAAGCGCAGCCCCACGTAGAACGTCCCGAATTCGGCGTACACCGCGCTGACTTCGTCGAAGCGCATTTCGTAAATCAGCTTTTTGAACACCAGCGGATCGTCGGCAAACAAGTCCACGCCCCACTCCCAGTCGTCGAAGCCGATGGACCCGGTGATGATCTGCTTTACCGGCCCTGCGTAACGCCGGCCCACCGTGCCGTGCTCCTCCAGCTGGCGCGCGCGCTCTTCCATGGGCAGCGTGTACCAGTTCTTTTCTTCGCCCCGCCGCCGGTTCATGGGGTAGAAGCACAGGTAGCGCGATCCCGGAATTTCCAGCTCGAGCCGAGGGCGCATAGCTTGCTTTTGCCGGCGGATAGTTTCTTCCGCCGCCTGCCTCCACTCGGGCGAATGCGGCTTCACGCCCCGGGCCGCAAGCTCCTGATAGAGCTTCATCGTGGATTCGTACAGCCCCAACTCGATGACCGACAGGTAAGAACTCGCCGGCTCCAGGTAGTCCCAGAGGCGCAGCCGGGAGAGGGCAAGCTCGGCCTGGTTGAGTTGCGCAAAGGAATCGCGGAAGTGGACGAACATCAAGTCGCCCTTGTGGCCCAGCAGCGAGTACAGCGCGCTGTTTTCGCGCTCCAGGGCCGCCAGCCCCTCCGCTGCCTCCCGGAGGACTTCTTCCTTTTCGGGCTGCCCCAGTCCTCGCCAGGCTGCCCAGCGGAACCGCAGCATCTGGTGCAGGACGCTCAGTCCTTCCACGGTCAGCGGAACCGCGGGAGTCTCGCTCTGCGCGCCCGCTCGCGCTGCCGGTACATGGAGTTTGCTGCTTGCCATCGCTTGCCTCGAACTGCGAATTACAGTCTACGAATTACAATTGTAACGGAGCCGTTGATGGCGCGCGGAATGCGAACTCGCCAGCCTTCACGCAGCGGACGCCACGAAGGCGCCGGCGCCCGCCGTCCGCGTGGACTGCCTGCGAAACTGGTGGGCTCCGTCGCCAAGTCGCGTGCGCGACGGCCGGTGCCGGACGCCAGGGCCGTCTCCGCACCCCAGACCGCCAGACCCCAGATCGCCAGACCAAAGACCGCCAAGCCAAGAGCCGCGTGCTCCAAGCCTGCGCGGACCCCGGCCCAGAATCCCCTCGCGCCTGAGCGTGTCGGCGAAATCCTGAGGCGACTCGACCAACTCTATCCCCAGGTGACCTGCGCCCTCCAGCATCAGAGCGCGTGGCATCTGCTGGTGGCCACCATCCTCTCCGCGCAGTGCACCGACGAACGCGTCAACAAGGTTACGCCGGGTCTGTTCGCCAAGTACCCAACGGTTCGCCACTTTGCGGCACTCAAACCAGAAGAGCTCCAGCCCGACATCCGCTCTACGGGCTTTTTCCGCAACAAGTCGAAGTCGCTGGTGGGTGCCGCGCAGCGCGTGGTGAGCGAATACGGCGGCGAGGTCCCCGACGACATGCAGCGCCTGCTCACTCTGCCCGGCGTGGCCCGCAAGACCGCGAACGTTGTCCTGGGAACCTGGTTCAAGAAAGCCGTAGGCGTGGTGGTCGACACGCACGTACATCGAATTTCCCGTCGCCTCGAACTGACCACGCAGGACGACCCGGTAAAGATCGAGCAGGATCTGATGCGCGTGATTCCGCAGGAGCGCTGGATTGCCTTCTCGCACCAGGTCATCTGGCACGGACGCAAGCTATGCAAGGCACGCAATCCCCGCTGCGCCGACTGCTCCCTCGAACCCCTGTGTCACGCCGCCGACAAAACTTGGTCCACGGTCGAGAAGCACAAGCACGCCCGCTGATTCTCCCGCTGCTTCCGTAGAGACGCCCGTCAGGGCGTCTCCAACGCTTGCACTCTGTTCCGTGGCGTGGCCGTCCCCGGCCACGCATGGGAGTTCGGACGATTTGCAATCCCCGCCCTCGGAGGGGCACGCCTTCAGTCGTGCCGATGTTGACGGTGGGAGAGCGGGGCTTTAGCCCCGCGTCCACGCGCTTTTGTTGAATTTGTCATCCCGAGCGAGCGCGACCCAGCCCGCCGCGAATGCGGCGGCGCGAGGGAGCGCGAGTCGAGGGATCTCGGTTTTGGTTTCGAAATCCCCAACTACAGCTGCCGAGCCATCGCCTTCACCAATCCGGGAATTGTGTACTCCTTCGCCTCAATGTGCGCCCGCAGACCCAGCTCCCTCAACGTGGCCGACGTCACCGGCCCGATGGAAGCGAGCTTCACTCCGGCCAGTTTCTTCCGGTTTCGCGGACCCAGCAGCGTCACCAGATTTCGCGCCGTGGAAGAACTGGTGAAGGTGATGCAATCCGGCTTGCGGCGCGGATCATCGAGCAGCGCCCGCATACGCGCGGCCGACCCTGGGGGCGCCACCGTGCGATAAGCGGGCGCTACATCCAGCCGGGCGCCTGCTCGTCGCAACTCTCGCGGGATGACATCGCGGGCCTCTTGCGCGCGTACCAGCAGCACGCGCCGTCCCTGCACGCGACCGCGCAGCGCCCGCACCACGGCCTCGGCCACGTATTCCCGCGGCATCACCTCGACGCGCAGCCCGCGCTGCTCGATGGCCGCTCGTGTGGCCGGGCCGATGGCCGCGATCCGCAGACGCCGCAACTGCTGCACGCGAATGCTCAGCTTTCGCATCCGCGTGAACAGCGCCTGCACACCGTTCGCGCTGGTGAGAATTAACCAGTCGTACTTGGGCAGAGCCAGCAGCGCCTGGTCCAACGGCCGAAAGGACCGGGGAGGCCGTATCGCAATCGTGGGAATTTCCGTTACCACCGCACCCAGGCCTCGCAGCTCCCGCGATAGCGAACTCGCCTGACGCCGCGCACGGGTTACCAGCACTCGCTTGCCCGCCAGCGGCCGCGGCTTAGGGGAGCGCGCCCTCACGGCTGCTGCGGCGCCGCCGCTTCCCGGCCGTAGACGTCGTGCAGAATCCGGTCGGCGCCCCGGCTCAGCAGTGCTTCCGCAACCGATCGCCCCAGCGCTTCGGCGTCGCCCCCAGTCTGCGATTCGCGGAGGAGCTCAGAACCATCGGGCCGTGCCACAACCGCCGTGAGCCGCAAAGCTCCGGCTGCCGACTCCGCATATGCCCCGATGGGAACCTGGCAACCGCCGCCCAGTCCGCGGAGCAGCTCCCGCTCACAGGTCGCAGCCCGTCGCGACGCGGCATCATCCATGAAGGAGACGTGCTCGCGAGTCGCTGAATCCCCGGCTCGGATCTCGACCGCCAGGGTTCCCTGCCCCGCCGCCGGGCACATGGTTTCGACGGAGAAAACTTCCCGCAACAGCTCGGTCCGCCCCAGCCGCCCCACCCCAGCCGCCGCCAGAATGATGGCGTCGAACTCGCCCTCTTCCAGCTTGCGCAGCCGTGTATCCACGTTGCCGCGCAGCGGTTGCACCTTCAGGTCCGGCCGCAACGCCTTCAGTTGCGCCTCCCGGCGCAGACTGCTGGTACCCACGCGCGCCCCCTGGGGAAGCTCAGCCAGTGCGTGGAACCGGTGCGACAGGAAGGCATCGCGCGCATCCTCGCGTTTCAGCACGGCAGCCAGCTCGAACTCCGGCAACAGATCTGTGGGCAGGTCCTTCAGGCTGTGGACGGCCAGGTCCACGCGCTTCGCGGCCAGCGCTTCTTCAATTTCCTTGATGAACATGCCTTTGGTTCCCACCTTGGCCAGCGTGACCTCGGTGATTCGGTCGCCGGTGGTCTTGATGGTCTCGATCGCCACCTGGTGGCCGCGGGCGCGCAGCAGCTCGGCAACGTGGCCGGCCTGCCAGAGCGCGAGTTGCGATCCGCGGGAGCCGATGCGCAGCCGGGCCATTCAATCTTTCTTGGGGCCGGAGGCTCCGCCGCGCTGGTCGTCGCCCAGGTTGAACAACCGCCGCAGCACCTCCACCAGGGTGGTGGATTCCGGCTGGGTGGCTGCGGTCTTCAGGGTGGTTATGGGTGTGTGCAGAATCTTGTTGACGATGCCTCGCGTCAGGATCTCGAGGGCCAGTTCCTGATCCGGGGTCAGCGGGCCCAACCGCCCGCGCGCGCGGTCCACTTCCGCCTGGCGGATGGTTTCCAGGTGCTCCTGCAGGGAAACGATGGTGGGGACGACCTTCAAGGAATCCAGCCGCGCGGCAAAGCGCTCCACCTCTGTATCCACGATGACCGCAGCGCGCTCGGCCTCGCGCCGCCGGTCGACCACGTGCGTCGCCACCACCGCCTGCAGGTCGTCAATGTCGTAAACGAAAATGCCCTCCAGCTTCGCCATCTCCGGATCCACGTCGCGGGGCACGGCAATATCAATGAAGAACATCGGCCGGTGCCGGCGCCGGCTCAGGAACAATTCTCCATGCTGGCGGCGGAAGATGGGGTGCGGCGATCCGGTGGACGTGATCACGATGTCGGCGCGGTCGGCGGTTTCGTAGAGCTGCTCGAACCGAATGGCCTGCCCGCCGAACTTCTCTGCCAGCTCCACCGCGCGCTCGTGGGTGCGATTGGCGACGAAGATGGCGCCCGCGCCGTGGGCCATCAGGTGCCGCGCTGCCAGCTCGCTCATCTTGCCCGCGCCTACCAGGTAGACCTGCTTGCCTTCGAGCGACCCGAAAATCTTGCGCGCCAGGTCCACCGCCGCCGACGCCACTGACACCGCCGAACTCCCCACGGCGGTTTCCGTGCGCACCCGTTTGGCCACGGCGAAGGCGCGCGTGAGCAGCGCATCCAGTTGGGAATGTACCGCGCCCACGGCCCGGGCCACGGCGTAGGCCTGCTTCACCTGGCCCAGGATCTGGGGCTCGCCCACGATCATCGAGTCCAGGCTGGAGGCCACACGGAACACGTGCCGCACCGCTTCCCGGTCGGCCCATTCATATAGATGCGACCCATAGGCGGAGGCATCCACTCCGAAGTACTCCCCCAGAAACGCGCGCAGGTCGGCGCGTCCGTTGTGCACCCGTGTGAGCAGTTCCACGCGGTTGCAGGTGGAGAGCACCATCGCTTCCGCGACCCCCGGATGCGCCGCCAGCAGGCGCGTGGCCTCCGCCAGCCGCGACTCCGGAATGGCCAGCCGCTCCCGCACCTCGACCGGGGCCGTCTTGTGGTTCACGCCGATGAGTTGAAACTTCATGGCAGGATGCGGTGCACCTCGCTGAAGTAGTTGGCCGCCCACGCGCTCACCGCTACTACGAATCCTGCGGCCGACAGGAAGGCGGCACGGCGCCCGCGCCAGCCCGCGCTCCAGCGCGTGTACAGCAGCACCATGTAAAGTCCCCACAGCGCCAGCGACAGCACGATTTTTGGATCCAGCAGGAAAGCCGCTCCGAAGCGCTCGCCCGCGATCACCGATCCCGCCGCCAGGCCTAGGGTCATAAAAGGAAAGCCCAGCAGCAGCGACCGGTACCCGATTTCGTCAATCACTTCCAGGGCCGGCAGGCGCGAAAACACTCCGGGGCGGCGCGATTTGAGGCTGCGTTCCTGCAACAGGTAGAGAAGGCTTGCCGCAAAGCTCAGGAACAGCGCCGCGTAGCCGGCGAAGATCAGGGCGATGTGCGTGAACACCCACCCGCTGCGCAGCAGCGGAGAATCAAACTCCGGAGGCTGTTGTCCCACGGCAGCGAACAGGGTGAGCAGAAACACCAGAGGAAACACGAAGATTCCCGGTGCGCTGGTCTGGTAACGCAACGAAACCGCCAGGAAGAACGCCATGATCAGGAAGGCCAGCAGGGATTCGGAGTGGTAGATGGAGGCCGGCGTCAGGTGGCCGCTGGCCAGGGCCGCCTCCGCCAGCGACACGAAGTGGAAGACCACGCCCGCCCCGATTGCCGGCATGGTAATGCGCGCCAGCGCCCGCGCCCGGCCGGTGAGCGTGAGCAACGCATACACCAGTCCCAGGCCGTAGAACACCAGCGCTACCCGCAACCACAGCAGAGGCATGATGAACCCCAGATTATACAAGTCCGGCATAGGTTGCTTGATTGCCGGTTGACGATTGCGGATTGACGATTGAGAATTGTCATTCAATCATCAATCGTCAATTTCCTATGCCTCGCCGCGTCAAGACCCATACCGGTGAAACTGGTTACGTTTACCAGTACTACTTTGTGGGCCAGCGGGCTGCGCTGGCCGCCGACCCTGAGGGCCCTGCCACCGAGTACGTCTTCGACGCCACCTCGGATCGCAAGATCACCTTCGCGGTGAGTGTTTTTCTGAAGCCGGAGGCACTGGCCACCTGGGCCCAGGCCCACGGCCGGAATCTGACCGCTTCCGAGCAATACGCCGCCGCCAAGATGCGCCTGCTGCGCGGCTTCGACGAAGTCGAAAACATGCGCGAGCAGGGCCGTCGCCTGCTGATCGACGCCTGCAACATCGACGCGCTGCTCGAACCCTTGTCGCTGGGATGATCTGCGGCCACAGTACACGCCCGTCGTGTCTAGAAACCAAAACTCGAAACCCAAAACCCGAAACCCGAAACCCAAAGCCCCGCGGAACCTGCCGCGGTAACCGTCCTCGAAAAAAGCTGGCCGCGAGGCTGCCAGGTTGGGTATAGTCGTGAGCAGCATTCCCTACCGGCTTCGCGGCCGCTTGCCGACCGCAGGGCCGGGCAAGCGACTCCAAAGGAGATGGAGAGCTTCTAATGTGGAACAGGAAACAAGACGAAAAGCCGAGCGTTCCGCCGCCTCAACCGGTGAGCTATCAACCCCCCGTCGTCCCCCCCAAGGAGGTGCGACCCATGGAGACCCCCAAGATGACCGACAATTTTCGCGCTGAAGTGGCACACATCGGAAAGTCCGTGGTAATAAAGGGCGAGCTTTCCGGCAGCGAGGACCTGTATCTGGACGGTGAAGTGGAAGGCAACATCGAGCTGCACGATCACGCCCTGACCATCGGACCCAACGGCAAAGTGAAGGCCAACATTCACGCCCGCGACGTGGTGGTGCACGGCAAGGTGGACGGCAACATTCACGGCACCGAGCGCGTCGAGCTGAAGAAGTCGGCCATCCTTTCCGGTGACATCACCACCCAGCGCATCATTATTGAGGACGGCGCGTTCTTCAAGGGCGCCATCGACATCCAGAAGGAGACGCCCAAGCTGGTGACCAAGACGGCCACCGCCTCCGTGGGCAGCTCTGCGGCCTCGTACGCGGCTGTGCCTGCAGGCGGCGGCGCGCCGCTGGCGGCACGCTGAGCGCTTAGGCTTGGAAGAGCACGACCGGTAAGGATCGAAGAATAAATAGACCCGCCGGGAGCAGTTCCCGCGTGTATCCCCGGGGCGCGGGCCCGTGTCCGCTTCGCCATGACCGAGGGCTTCCTGAAGATGCTTCGTGGAGCGGCGCCACAAGAATCGGCGCCGCCACCGCAGCCCGACGAGCGTGTCCCCCGCCACTCCACCGGCCTGGCCGAGTTTCACCGCCTGGTGGAGGGCGAAGGCAAGCTGCGCGTCCTCGACCTCGGCCCCACCTCACCCACCAACATCGCCTATCTCATCGGCCACGGCCACAAGGTCTATCAGGAAGACATCCTGCGGGCCGCGGTCAGCTCCCGCTACGCCATCAAGGACAAAGACGGCAAGCTGGCGCTGGACGCCGAGCGTTTCCTCGCCGAGAATCTGCAGTACACGGCCACCGTCCTCGATGCCGCCCTGTGCTGGGACGTGGCCGACTACCTCCCCGAAGCTTTCGTCCGCCCGGCGGTGGCGCGCGTCCATCGAGCGCTCAAGCCGCGGGGCGTGCTGCTGGCCTTCTTTCACACCCGCGATGCCGGCCCGGAAGCGCCCCATTATCGCTACCATCTGCTGGACCGCGAAAACCTCGAGCTCCAGCCCGGGCCACAGTTCCGCTTGCAGCGCGTCTTCCAGAACCGCCACATCGAAAACCTGTTCAAGGAGTTCTCCTCGGTCAAATTCTTTCTCGCCCGCGACCACGTGCGTGAAGTGCTGGTTGTGAAGTAAGTGCTGGCGGTGGGAGAGCGGGGCTTTAGCCCCGCGTCCAAGGCCCCATTAGTTATTTGTCATCCCGAGCGAGCCCGACCCAGCCGCACGCGTAGCGGGCGGGCGGAGGGAGGGCGAGTCGAGGGATCTTGGGTTTGCTTTTCCGAGGATGTCAACAGAGCCAAGCTAGGCAGGCTGGGTTCTCGTGCGAGTGGCCGCCACCATCCATGCGGCGACGTGTCGCCAGCGCAGCGCCGCCAGCGCCGGCGCGCGCACCACCCGAGGCAACGAGAACAGGCGGCGCAACCGGGCGGCGTTGCGGAAAGCGCGTAGAAATCTTCGGCGGTACTCTTGCTCGTACGCCTCGGCTGCGACCGCCATAGAGCTTTCGCCGCGGAAACAGCGAGCCACGACCTCCGCGGCCAGCGCACCGCTCTGCAGAGCAAGCGAGATACCGTCGCCGACAAAGGGGTCAATAAAGCCGGCCGCGTCGCCCGCGCACAACACGCCGCCTCGCACCGGAACCGGATCGCGGAAGAAGACTGGTGAGGTGGTCATCATCTCCGTGAGCGGTTCCCAGCCGCGGCTTCGCCTCCACAAGGCGCGACTCCGCGCGAACACCTGGTGCAGGTTGCGGGCAGTCTCGGCGCGCACCAGTGCGCAGACGTTAACGGAGTTTTCCGCAATCGGCTGCACGCCGCAGTATCCTCCGTCGAAAAAATAGAGATCCACGGAATCGGCGGGCGCGGATTCGGCAAAGTGCGCCTTGATCCCCAGCCAGCGTTCTCGAGTCGCACCGCCGTTCGATGCGCGAGCGTCCGCGGAAAAGTTGGACCAGCGGCCCGTGGCGTCGATGACGGCGCGCACCCGCATTTCTCCCGCCGCAGTGGTGAGCGCGAAGGGTCCGCTGCCCTGGATCGCTGCGACCGAGAACTGCTGGCGGGCGTCTACCCCAGCCTCCACCGCCGCGCGCCACAGTGCAAGGTCCAAGTCGTAGCGGGTGATGGAAGCTGCGGGCGGGCCCACCGGCGCCTCTCGCACTTCGCCATCCAGGAAGATGCGAGCCCGGGCGATTCGCGGAACGCCAGTAAACTTTTCCGCGCTCCCCAGCAGGCCGGCCAACTGTCCCAGCGCTTCCGGCGAGACGAACTCCCCGCAGACTTTGTGACGCGGCAGGTGTCCGCGCTCCGCCAGCAGCACCCGTGCACCTGCGCGGGCCGCAACGATGGCCGCCGACGCACCCGCCGGTCCGCCACCGATCACCGCCAGATCGAAATCTAGGTGTGCCATGAAAAACCCTATGCGGTAGAGACGCCCGTCAGGGCGTCTCCCTACGCCACGCGATCACTCCCATGCGATACAGGTAGCGGTTGGCGATTTCCACCCGGGCGGCGGCCGTCCGGCCCAGCATCTCCCGCATTTCTCCGACCGTATAAGCGCGGCGGATGGAAACCGGGCCATCGTGCGCGGTGAGCCGGCTGCGGTAGAGGGCGCGTCCCGCATAAGTGAGCGCCAGGTGCACCGGATGCCGCCGCAGGTCGTTGATCAACACCGCGCGGCGCGCCACTCGCAGTCCTTCCCCGACGAAGCGAACAATCTGGTCCGGCTCCAGGTGGTGGGCGAACAGCGAGCAACCCACCACGTCGAAACTCGATTCCGCAAAAGGCAGAGCCAGGGCGTCGCCAGCCACGCGCGGCAACCCGTCCCCGTAGAGACGCCCGTCAGGGCGTCTCCCAAAGTGAGATGCTGCCCGGTCCAGCAGCGTCACTCGCAAGCGAATTCCATGCTGTTGCAGCCGGTGAAGCGCCGCCGAGGCAACATCCCCACTTGCGGCGGCCACGTCGAGCATGGAGAGCTCCGTGGCGCCGGTGGCCCGGGCCACTCGCTCGATCAGTTCGTACATCACGCGAGCGCCGCCGAACCAGCGGTTCACCATGCGCAGGTCGGCCAGCGAGGCTTCCACCTCGGCGCGCGTCCCGGCGTCCGTGTCCAGCAGTTCGGGAATTACGACTCGTTTCATCGGAGTCGGCAGTCTTCGGTTGTCAGTCGGTCGCCCCCGAGTCGGCAACGTCGTTCGCCTCACCGCTGTGCTGACGACTGAAGGCCAACGACTAACGACTAACGACCAACCGCCACGCCTACACCTGCGCCAGTTCTTCCTCGAGCAGTTGCTTGTTGTACAGGTCGGTGTAGTAGCCGCCCCGGGCGATCAGCTCGTCGTGCGTGCCCAGCTCGACGATGCGCCCGCCGTGCAGCACGACGATGCGGTCGGCGTTGCGCACCGTGGAGACGCGGTGCGAGATGAAGATGGTGGTGCGCCCCTGCATCACTTCCCGTAAATGGTTGAGGATCTTTTCCTCGGTGTAGGTGTCCACGCTGGAAAGCGCGTCGTCCAGAATCAGAATGCGCGGATTGCGGATGAGCGCGCGGGCGATGGCGGTGCGCTGCTTTTGTCCGCCGGAAAGCGTGATGCCGCGCTCGCCCACCCGTGTTTGGTAGCCGTCGGGGAAGTCGAGAATGTCGGCAGCGATGTTGGCCGCCTCGGCGGCGTCATGCACCTCTTCGTCGGAGGCCTCCTGCGCGCCGAAGGCGATGTTCTCTCTTACCGTGTCGCTGAACAGGAAGGTTTCCTGGGGCACGAATCCGATGCTGCGGCGCAGCGCCTCCAGCGGAAAGTCAGTGATGGGGCGCCCGTCGAGCAGCACCGAGCCCGGGGCGGCGTCATAAATGCGCGGCACCAGGCTCACCAGCGTGGTCTTCCCGCAGCCGGTTGGACCCACGATGGCCAAGCTCCCGCCCGCCGGCACCCGCAGGCTGATGTCGTGCAGTACGGTGCGATCCGCGTAGCCAAAGCTGAGGTTGCGAAACTCGATTTCTCCCCGCACTTCGCGCGGCGCGTCCGGGGAGAGGGCGGCAGGCGCGTCCACGATCGCCGGCTGCTCGTGCAGGATTTCGTTCAGGCGGCCCATGGAAGCGGCCCCGCGCTGGAAGATGTTGATCACCCAGCCCAGCGCGATCACCGGCCAGGTGAGTTGCACCATGTAGGTATTGAACGCCACGAAATCGCCCACCGAGATGTTGCCTGCCAGCACTTCCCTTCCTCCCAGCCAGAGCACGATCACGATGGCCAGGCCCAGCAGCACTTCCAGCGTCGGCCACAGCATGCCCATCAGCCTCACTAGGCCCAGGCTGCGGCGGATGTACTCGCGGTTGGCGCCCTCGAAGGCGGCGATCTCGGCCTCCTCCTGCACATAGGCGCGCACCACTCGAACCCCGGAGAAGTTTTCCTGCGCCCGCGCCGAGATCTCCGAGAACATCGCCTGGATGCGCTCGAAGCGTTCATGGATGCGGTGGCCGAAGTACTGCACGATGATGCTCACCAGCGGCAAAGGCAGGAACGCGTACAGCGTCAGCTTGGGGCTGATGCCGATCATGAACAGCAGCGCGCCCACGGTGAACACCACGGTGTTGGCGGTGTACATGATCGCCGGGCCCAGCAGCATGCGCACCGCGTTCAGGTCGTTGGTGGCGCGGGCCATGATGTCGCCGGTACGGGTGCGCTGGTAGTAGGAATAGGAAAGCCGCTCCAGGTGCGCGAACAGGTCGTTGCGCAAATCGAACTCGATGTCGCGCGAGATCCCGATCATCACCCAGCGCGTCAGGAACTGGAACACGCCCTTGGCCAGGGCCACCGCCACCAGCAGCAGCGCCCAGGTGGCCAGATTCTCCGGGCGGACGCCCAGCGTGAGGTCATCAATGGCCCGCCGGATCACCTGCGGAAACAGGACCCAGATGCCGTTGTGCAGCAGCACCGAGACCGTTCCCAGGAGCAGTCCTCGGCGATACTTCCACAAGTAGGGCGCAAGCGGGCGGAGGTTCTGGAGCATGGGAGGATTGGACGCGCTGCTCAATCCCGAGGTTACCAGAAATTTCCCCAGGACATGTACCACGACATCAAGGCCGCCCGCGTAGAGACGCCCGTCAGGGCGTCTTCTTACCCACGCAAGACCCCTCGCCGTAGAGACGCCCGTCAGGGCGCCTCCAACCCGGACAACCCGGAAGGTGCAAACGCGCATATAATTGCTTTATGAAACGCACAGCCTGCCTTCTTCTGATGATGTGCCTGCCCGCCCTGCCCGCGGCCGCGGCGGCGCTGGGTACCGCGCCCCGCAGCGTGATTCCTGCCGAGGTGCAACAGATCATCTCCGTGGACTACCGCAAGCTGGGCGCATCGCCCTCCGCGCAGGCGCTCAAGGCGCGCGCCCTTCCCAGCCACCTGAAGCAGTTTGAGGTGGCGCTGCGCGCCGCCGGAATCGATGCCGACAAAGATCTGGAGCAGCTCACCTTCGCCTCCTTCCGCAGCAAGGACGGCCTCCGCATCCTGGGTATCGCTTCCGGACAGTTCCCCGCGCAGAAATTCCGGCAGCGCATGAAAAGCAAGAAGGTGGTAGCCCAGAAGTACCGCGCCACCAGCCTCTATCCCATGGGCGATTCAGTGAAGATGGCCTTTCTCGACGACTACACCTTCGTGTTTGGCGACCTGAAGGCGATTCAGGTGGCCCTGGATACGCGCGACGGCGAGGGCCGGAGCTTGAACGCCAACACCGAATTCACCGGCTGGATGACCGCGGTGGAAGACGGCGCGCTGTGGAGCGTACTCGACCAGGCCGGCACCCACAACATGCTGCGCTCTTCTCTGGGCGAGGCTTCCAAGCTCACCGACTTCGAGGGCATCCGCCAGCGCTTGCGCGCCTCGCGCTACAGCATGGACTTCGACAACGGCGTGAACTTCGACCTCGACGTCATGACCGCCGACAACATCTCCGCGGCCACCCTCTCCTCCGTCATTCAGGCGGGAGTGCTGTTCCGCAAGATTAAGGCCGACGACACCGAGAAGCTGTTCCTCGACAACCTCGACGTCAACTCTGACAGCGACCGGGTGCGCATGCGTTTCAAGACTGACGAAAAGAAGTTCCAGTCACTCCTGCAGTCCGACCTGTTCGCGGCCGCCGTGCGCTAGCCTCGTGTAGCGCCGGGTCTTTGACCCGGCGCACTCGGCGCCGGTGCCCCACGCTCGCGCCGTATAGTTCGGCGCTAACGTGGGAAGACTTTCCCCCCGTCGTGCGCCTTCGCGTCCTTGGGTCGCGTTTGTTTGTCGGAAACCAAAAACCAAAAACCGGAAACCGAAAACTATCCTATAATCGGCGCTTCTTTACGGAGCCCGGCATGACCTCGTCCAGCCCGACCACCATCACCTCCGTCCACGCTCGCGAAATTTTGGATTCACGCGGCAACCCCACCGTGGAAGCCGAAGTCCGCCTGAACGGCGGCGCCTGCGGGCGCGCGGCGGTTCCCAGCGGCGCTTCCACCGGCGAGCACGAAGCCGTGGAGCTGCGCGACGGCGACCCGTCCCGCTACGCGGGCAAGGGCGTGCAGAAGGCCGTGGCCAACGTGAACCAGGAGCTGGCTCCCGCCCTGGCGGGCATGGACGCCGCCCTGCAACGCCGCCTCGACGACCGCATGATGGAGCTGGACGGCACACCCAACAAGGCTGGCTTCGGCGCCAACGCCATCCTCGCGGTTTCCATGGCGGCGGCGCGCGCTGTGGCCGCGGCCCACAACCTGCCGCTCTACCGCTATCTCGGCGGACTGCAGGCCAACGTGCTGCCCGTGCCCATGATGAACATCCTCAACGGCGGGGCGCACGCCGACAACAACGTGGACTTCCAGGAATTCATGGCCATGCCCGTGGGCGCGCAGTCCTTCTCCGAGGCGCTGCGCTGGGGTGTCGAGACCTTCCACGCCCTCAAGGGCGTGTTGAAGAAGCGCGGTTATAACACCGGGGTGGGTGACGAAGGCGGCTTCGCTCCCTCACTCAAGTCGAACGTCGAGGCCATCGAACTGGTGGTGGAAGCCATCCAGGCGGCCGGCTACAAGCCGGGGGCGCAACTGGCCATCGCGCTCGACCCGGCGGCCAGCGAGTTCTTCCAGGACGGCAAATACGTATTCAAAAAGTCCGACAAGTCGGCGAAGACCTCCGAGCAGATGGTCCGCTACTGGGCGGACTGGGTGCGGCAGTATCCCATCGTGTCCCTCGAAGACGGCCTGGCGGAAGACGACTGGAGCGGCTGGAAGATGCTCACCGACGAACTCGGCGACCGCATCCAGCTCGTGGGCGACGACCTGTTTGTCACTAACACCGAGCGCCTCGATCGCGGCATCAAGCAGGGCGTGGCCAACTCCATCCTGGTCAAGGTGAACCAGATCGGCACCGTCAGCGAGACCCTGGACGCCATCGAGCTGGCGCACAACAACGGCTACACCGCCATCATCTCCCACCGCTCCGGCGAGACTGAGGACACCTTCATCGCCGACCTGGCCGTGGCCTCGGGCGCCGGCCAGATCAAGACCGGCTCGGCGTCGCGCACCGACCGCGTCGCCAAATACAACCAGTTGCTGCGCATCGAAGAGGAACTGGGCAGCGACGCAAGATTCCCCGGACTATCAGCGCTGAACTGCGGTCAGAACGAGGCTTCGTAGGGTTTCAAGTTTTCCGTTTGCAGCCGAGCGGTTTTGTATGAGCTGGAAGGAGTACAGCCCGGATTTCATCCGCCGACGCTACGGCCGGCTGGCTGCAATCTACCCTGTCTTCGAGCTCGTCTTCTGGCTGCCCCCCGGCATCCGGCGACGGGCGGTTGCTCGCCTGGAACTGAAGCCCGGCGACCGCGTGCTGGAAGTCGGTTGCGGCACAGGCAGGAACTTTCCCCATCTAATCCGCGCCGCGGGTGCGGATGGCCAGGTCTACGGAGTGGACTTCACCCCCGCGATGCTCTCGGTAGCCCGCAAGCGATGTGCGCAGCATGGTTGGCAAAACGTTACATTGCTGGAAGGCGATGCTGCTTCCCTGGAACTTCCCCAGCCTGTCGATGCGGTGCTGTTCAGCCTTTCCTATGCCGTCATGCCCAATCATCGGGAGGTGTTGCACCAGGTGTGGAAACACCTTCGGCCGGGAAAGCACCTGGTTGTGCTCGACGCCAAGTCGCCGCACGGCTTTCTGGGCCGGGTCACGCGGCCGCTGGGAACCTGGGTGAGCCGGGCCAGCGTCCTCGGCAATCCCGATCGCCGCCCCTGGGACGACCTCCGCGAACTCACCGACAGCGTGGAGATAGGCGAGGAGCTTTTGGGGATGTACTACATCTGCCGGGGCACCAAACCTGCTTCCGACGCCTGACCCTCCTCGTACGGGTGTCACTGGCAATAGGAATCGTTTAGAATCCGCGTCCATCCGCGTTGATCCGCGGCAAAACAGATGCCTCGACCCAAACCCCTCGTCCTTGTCATCCTTGACGGCTGGGGGTACGCCCCTCCCTCGCCCGCCAACGCCATCTCCCTGGCCCGCAAGCCCACCTACGACCGCCTGCTGCGCGAGTATCCCAACACCCTCATTCACACCAGCGGCAAATTCGTCGGATTGCCAGAGGGCCAGATGGGCAACAGCGAGGTGGGACACCTGAACATCGGCGCCGGCCGCGTCGTGCACATGGACATCACCCGCCTCGATCACATGATCGGAAACGGAGACTTCTTTTCCAACCCGGTGCTGCTCGACGCCGTCAAGCACTCGCGCTCCGGCGGGCGGCGGCTGCATCTGTTCGGACTGCTCTCGGATGGCGGCGTTCACTCCCATCAGGAGCATCTGTACGCGCTCTTGCGCATGGCCAAGCAGAACGGAGTGGAGCGCGTGTTCGTTCACTGCTTCATGGACGGCCGCGACACCCTGCCCACCAACGGCGCTGGATACCTGGCTGCACTGGAGCAGAAGATGCGCGAATTGAGCGTGGGCAGCATCGCCTCGGTCAGCGGGCGCTACTACGCCATGGACCGCGACCGTCGCTGGGAGCGCATCGCACGCGCCTTCGACGCCATGGTTACGGGCAGTTCCGAGGCTGGAACGTTCGTGGACCCGGTGCAGGGCGTCAAGGCTGCTTACAGCAACTCGGTCACTGACGAGTTCATCGTCCCTTTCGTTTGCGTGGACAACCGCGGCCAGCCTGTGGCCACCATCCGCGAAGGCGACGCCTGCATCTCGTTCAACTTCCGCGCCGACCGTGCCCGTCAGATCACGCGCGCCCTGGCCCGCAATAGCGCGCTGACCGCCGAACAAGGGAATGACCTTCCGGACGCCGCTGGCCTCGACTCCACCCTTCCCCGCGACCGCGTCCCTCGCGACCTCAAGTACGTCTGCATGACCCGCTACGACCGGAAGTTCACGCTGCCGGTGGTGGTTCCACCGGAGTCGCTGGACAACATCCTGGCCAACGTTCTGGGCGGTCTCGGCCTGCGTAACCTGCGCGTGGCCGAAACCGAGAAGTACGCGCACGTCACCTATTTTTTCAACGGCGGCGTGGAGCAGCCCTTCCCCGGCGAGGAGCGCGTGCTGGTGCCCTCTCCCAAGGTCGCCACCTACGACCTGAAGCCGGAGATGAGCGCCGAAGGCATCGCCGACGCCGTGGTCAAGGCGATCGAGGGCGGGACCTTTGACGCCATCGTGGTCAACTTCGCCAACGCCGACATGGTCGGACACTCCGGGCGCATCGAGCCCACCGTGAAAGCGGTGGAGGTGGTGGACGCAGAGCTGTCCCGCATTTACTCCGCCGTCAAAAGCAAGGGCGGGGCGCTGCTGGTCACGGCGGATCACGGCAACGCCGAGCTGATGATTGATCCCCAGACCGGAGGCCCGCACACCGCCCACACTACCAATCCCGTTCCCTTCATCTTGGTCAGTGCGGGCAGCGAAGGCCTTCGCCTGCGCAACGACGGCGCGCTTCAGGACCTCTCGCCTACAATGCTGGCCGTCCTCGGCATCCCCCAGCCCAAGGACATGACGGGGCGAGACCTGCGGGTTGCACCGGGCACTGGGAAACCCTGATACTCTGCGTCTCTGCGCCTCTGCGTTGAAACATGAAAGTCCTCATCGCCCTCCGCCACACCTTTGAGCTGTGGAACGCGCCCGCCTGGCTCAGCCAGCGTCTGCGCGCCGACTTCCCGCAGCTCACGGTTGTACATCTGGAGGGATACGAGCGTCTGGCCGAGGAAATCCGCGACGCCGAGGTCCTCCTGGGTTGGTCGCTGCGCCCGGAACAGTTCGCGTCCGCCAAGCGGTTGCGCTGGATTCATTCGCCCGCAGCCGCCGTGCATCAGCTCATGTTTCCGGAACTCGTGGCCAGCGATGTTCTCCTGACGAATGCTCGCGACGTGCACGGCCCGGTGGTCGCCGAGCACGCCCTTGCGCTGCTTTTGGCGTTGGCCAAGCGTCTGCCCGCAGCCGTCCGTTACCAGCAGTCGCACATCTGGGCACAGCAGGCCATGTGGGAGGAGCGTCCTCGCCCGCGCGAAGTCATGGGCGCCACCCTCGTGCTGGTGGGCATGGGCAGCATCGGGCGTGAGATTGTCCCCCGAGCCACGGCCCTGGGCATGCGCGTGGTGGCGGCGCGCGAGCATCCGGATCGGGGAAACGGTGGCGCGCATGCCGTGTGCGGATCCGATCAACTGGATGGCGTCCTTGCGGAAGCCGACTTCGTGGTCATCGCCGCCCCGCTCACCTCGTCCACCCGAGGACTGTTCGACGCCCCACGCCTTGCGCGCATGAAACCCGACGCATACCTCGTCAACGTGAGCCGCGGCCCCATCGTGGACGAGGCCGCGCTGGCCGAGGCGCTGCGCAGCAAGTCCATCGCCGGCGCGGCCCTGGATGTCTTCTGTACCGAGCCGCTTCCTCAGGACTCCCCGCTCTGGGGGCTGGACAACCTGCTCATCACTCCTCACACCGCCGCGGTCACGGAGAAATTGTGGGAGCGGCATTACGTCCTCATCCACGAGAATCTGCGGCGCTACCTTGCAGGCGAGCCGCTGCTCAGCGTAGTAGACAAGCGCAAGGGGTATTAAGGCCTGTGTGGAAGCGGGCGACCCGCCCGCCTAACTTGAACATGTAGGCGCGGGCGCCCTCGCCCGCGCAGGAGTTGCTCCTACTGCTTGGGTTTCTCCTCGGGTTTCTTTTCTTCCGGCTTCTTGTCGTAGATGGAGTACTGCTCCTTCGGACGGTTCATCTGGATGAGAAATTCATGGCTGGGCTGGCTGATGTCGAAGTCTTCCCCATAGGTCTGGAAGCCAGGTGCGATTACCTGGACGCGCAGCTTTCCGTAAGGCGCGCTGTCGAAGTTGGTCCGGCCGTCGTTGGCCGTCTTGAGCTGGTATCCGCCCTTCTGCTGCTCTCCCTTGGCATTCACCAGGTGCAGGACCACGCTGGCGTTGCGGATGGGCTTCCCATTGTGCTTCTTGACCACCTGGAACTTCAGGTCGGAATATTGCTTGGGCTTGCGCTGCGCCGCCGCCGGAGCGGACAGCAGCAGCATTCCCGCCATCAGCGTCATGAGGAGTCGCTTCACCATTCAATTATTGTAGGGCAGAATCCCGCCTCGATGCTTTCAATCAGATGCTTCACCCCTACAGATCCACTGCCTCGGTCAGACCCTCAAAACCACCCCCTCAACTGTCAAGCCCCCCACCCCCCGGCGCAACCATCCGCCCCCACTTGACAAATCTAGAGCCCGCCTGTACCCTTGGCACTCGATGGGCGTGAGTGCTAACAACCCATCATCCTGATTGTTTTCTGATATTTACAATTCAACATCCAACATTTTGAAAGGAGCTTCAACAATGGCAACCAAGCTGACTCCCCTGCACGACCGCATCCTTATCCGACGGGTGGAGGAGCAGGAGACGGTACGTGGCGGAATCATTATCCCGGACACGGCGAAGGAAAAGCCCCAAGAGGGCGAAGTCATCGCCGCGGGCAAAGGCAAGAGCAACGAAGACGGCAAAGTGTTCCCGCTGGATGTGAAAGCGGGCGACCGGGTCCTGTTCGGCAAGTACGCCGGAACGGAAATCAAGATTGACGGCGAGGAGCTGGTCATCATGCGCGAGGAAGAAGTCCTCGGCATCCTGAGCGCCGCCGGCAAGGCCAAGGAGAGGGAGAAGGAATTGGCCGGAGCACGCCGGTAAAGAACTCTTTCGACAACAACTCAAGCCATTCAGTTCAACCACCGACACACAACACATTCACGAGGAGAGAGAAAGATGGCAAAGCAGATCATTCACGGAGAAGAATCCCGGCAGGCCATTCTGCGCGGCGTCACCACACTGGCGCACGCGGTGAAGGTGACGCTGGGTCCGAAGGGCCGCAACGTGATTCTGGAAAAGAAGTTCGGTTCGCCGACCATTACCAAGGACGGCGTGACCGTAGCCAAGGAAATTGAGCTGAAGGACCCGCTGGAGAACATGGGAGCGCAGATGGTGCGCGAAGTGGCCTCCAAGACTTCGGACGTGGCCGGCGACGGCACCACCACCGCCACCGTGCTGGCCGAAGCCATCTTCCGCGAAGGCGCGAAGACGGTGGCCGCGGGCGTCAACCCTATGGGCCTGAAGCGCGGCATCGAGAAGGCCATCGAAGCCGTGTGCGGCAAGCTGGACAAAGAAGGCAACCGCGTGAACGGCGAACTGGATAAGTTCTCCAAGCCGGTCACGGGCGAGATGATCGCGCAGGTGGGCACCATCTCCGCCAACAACGACGAGACCATCGGCAAGATCATTGCCGAGGCCATGAAGAAAGTGGGCAAGGACGGCGTGATCACCGTGGAAGAGTCCAAGACCATGGAGACACAGCTCGAAGTGGTGGAGGGCATGCAGTTCGACCGCGGCTATCTGTCGCCCTACTTCGTCACCGATCCGGAGCGCATGGAAGCGGTGCTGGAGGACTGCTACATCCTCATCAACGAGAAAAAAATCTCGTCCATGAAGGACCTGCTGCCGTTGCTGGAGCAGATTGCCAAGGCGGGCAAGACGCTGCTGATCATCGCTGAAGACGTCGAGGGCGAAGCCCTGGCGACTCTGGTGGTGAACAAGCTGCGGGGCACGCTGCAGGCCGTGGCCGTCAAGGCCCCGGGCTTCGGCGACCGTCGCAAGGCCATGCTGCAGGACATTGCCACCGTCACCGGGGGCAAGGCCATCACCGAAGACCTGGGCATCAAGCTGGAGAACGTCCAGATGCAGGACCTGGGCCGGTGCAAGAAGATCACCGTGGACAAGGACAACACCACCCTGGTCGAAGGCAAGGGCAAGCATTCCGAGATCGAGGGGCGGGTGAAGGAAATCCGCGGCCAGATCGAGAAGACTACCAGCGACTACGACCGCGAGAAGCTGCAAGAGCGGCTGGCGAAGCTGGTGGGTGGCGTGGCGATCATCAAAGTGGGCGCCGCGACCGAAACCGAAATGAAGGAGAAGAAGGCCCGGGTCGAGGACGCTATGCACGCGACGCGAGCTGCTGTCGAGGAAGGCATTGTCCCCGGCGGCGGCGTGGCCCTGCTGCGCTGCATCCCTGCCCTCGAGAAGCTGAAGCTCGAAGGCGACGAGAAGACCGGGGCCAACATCGTTCGCCGGGCGCTGGAAGAGCCTTTGCGCCAGATCGTGGAGAACGCGGGCGAAGAAGGCGCCATCGTGGCCGGAAGGGTGCGGGAGAACTCCAATCCCAACTTCGGCTTCAACGCGCAAAGCAGCGAGTTCGAGGACCTGGTGAAGGCCGGCGTCATCGACCCCACCAAGGTCGTGCGCACCGCGCTGCAGAACGCCGGCTCCATCGCCTCGCTCATGCTCACCACCGAAGCCCTGGTGTCCGAGATTCCGGAAGACAAAAAGGAATCAGCTCGTCCGGGCGGCCACGGCGGCATGGGCGATATGTACTAAAAGGCAGTGGTCAGTGGTCAGGGACCAGTGGCCAGTAACGACTCAAGGCCCCGCAGAAATGCGGGGCTTTTTGTTTTTCAACTCAGCAAAGCGCAGAAGGCGCAGCGAGCCAAGGAGAGGGTTCCTTCCCAAGCAGCCTTTACCTTCGGCGGTGAGGTGCCGCCATTTTTGGCGGAACTCACCGCTAGGGTTGGCCGAGATTTGCCGCTCAAGTACACTAGCAGTGGCTGCGGGACGGTGGTGCACGCGGCTAGGGTTGGCCGAGATTTGCCGCTCAAGTACACTTACAACCCCCACCACAGCCCGTTGACTAGGGCTAGGGTTGGCCGAGATTTGCCGCTCAAGTACACTTTTGTACACATCCATTGCGATGTACAGATAGCTAGGGTTGGCCGAGATTTGCCGCTCAAGTACACTGGAGAGTCGTTCCAAGCCTTCCCGCTACGGCTAGGGTTGGCCGAGATTTGCCGCTCAAGTACACTCTGGCGCCGGACGGGAAGATGCAGTTCGCCGCTAGGGTTGGCCGAGATTTGCCGCTCAAGTACACTTAACCCGTTCCGCTACGCCGTGCAGTTCATGCTAGGGTTGGCCGAGATTTGCCGCTCAAGTACACTAGCGCGTCTCATGCGTCCACATCACCCGGCGCTAGGGTTGGCCGAGATTTGCCGCTCAAGTACACTCTCTGCAAGGAAGTGCACAGCGTAGACATCGCTAGGGTTGGCCGAGATTTGCCGCTCAAGTACACTGTCCTCGATGTTTAGGTAGCTTTTCCCCTGCTAGGGTTGGCCGAGATTTGCCGCTCAAGTACACTTCAGGGTGTCGGTTCCCGAATCAGCAGTTGGCTAGGGTTGGCCGAGATTTGCCGCTCAAGTACACTCTGGCCCAGGAACACACCCACCGCCAATAGGCTAGGGTTGGCCGAGATTTGCCGCTCAAGTACACTTCTACAACTTATTGCTCAGCGACACGGAATGCTAGGGTTGGCCGAGATTTGCCGCTCAAGTACACTATGCCCCGTGCAAACGATTGATTTGCACGGGGCTTTCTCGTTCCCGCCTTCAGAAAAGCAGTAACTGCTTTTGCGGCTCTTCCGGCTTTCGCGGCTTTCTTCCGTAGTAGACCTCCATTTTCCCGAACTGATGATCGGTTACCGCAATCAGTCGCACCTGGCCGAGTGGCGGGATGGCGGCCCGCACCCTCCGCCGATGGGCTTCGCCGGCCTCTTCGCTGGGCAGGTATCGCGCATACACCGACAATTGCAACATCATGAAGCCATCCTTCAGCAGGGCCTTGCGGAAACGCACGTAATTGCGCCGGTCTTCTATCTCTTGCACAGGTAAATCGAACATGGCCATTAACCACATAGGGCGGAAAGCCGAAAGCGGCTTGGGGAACATATTTCAGATCTCCGGCAGATAGAGTTCGCACCTCTTTTCCAGAAATGCGCGGGCCACGCTGGCAGCCGAACGCGCCAGCAGATCGAACAGAGTCCGGGATTCCCCCTCGCAAACGTAGCGTCTGAGGACGGGCTCCAGCAGCCACGCTTTGGCTTCTTTGTCCAACGGCTCTTCCGGGTCGTGGTCCTGCACCCATTGATAGACCGCGCGGTCTACGATGGGACGGAACGGCTCCATCAGGTCGTCCGCCAGGCAAAAGGGGTTATAGCGGTTGTGGTGTTGCACCCCGAAGGAGGGATGCAGCCCGGCTCCGCAGAGAGCGCGAGCCACCGTGGCGCGCAGCACCGCGTAACCATAATTCAGGTGCGCATTCTGGTCGGGGCCGAGCCCGCCTCGGCGAAATTTGGGGTTATGGAAAAGCAGCGGCCAGTAACGCCGCGAGGCCTGCGATTCCAAGTTTGAAGTATCGCCCGACCGCACTCTCTCCGCCATGGCCAGCAGCCCGGCATCGTTCCCATGCAATTCGCGCAATAAGCGCCCTTGAGCGGCGATCTTGGCCCGAACAATCTGCTGCCAGATCCGTTTTCGCAAGGGGAGTGGCGCCAGGGCCTGCTGGGCAAAGCGCTCGGCCTGCGTGGTATGAGCCTGCAAAGGGAGCATCATGGCCACCGGCAAATGCTTCCCGTCGCAGATGACCACGGAGCCACCTGCCTCCGCCATTCCTGATATGACCGACTGGGTCATCAGAACGCGGGGATGCGAGATCACCAGGACAGCAAGCTCGGAGAGGGGAGTCGTGACCTCAGGCCCGCTTTCGGGCTCAATCACGAGTTGGGCGTAGCGCACGTGCAGCGTGGCCGGGGCCTCCGAAATGTCGAGGATGCGATCAGTCATGGGCGGGGTGTACGTTCCCCAACAGGTCCACCACCACTTTCTGGCAGCCCAGTTGCTGCAACTCATCGACTCGCCTGATCCGAATCCAGCTGCCCTCACTCAGCATTTCCGCTTTGAGGCGTGCGTCGGTCTGCCGTGCGAATGCAACTTCGATCGCGCCGCTGCTCGCTTCGCTAATCGTTCGCACAACAAACAGTTCTCGCGAATCTCGCTCCGGATGCTTCATTTCCACTATGTCGCCTCCCATCAGCGAGAAGAGAAATTCGTAATCCGCGTGCTCCGGAAGCCCCCGTTGGATGATTTCCTGGCGCTTCCGCTTGCGCTCCATCGCATCCAGGCGGCTGACCACGATGCCGTGCCACGCCGGGCGCCCCTTCCGGTCGGGGCCGGCGAAGAGTGCAATGTGGTGGTTTCCGCTGAGGGCGACATAACGCTCGCGCTGGCCTTGCCCAATCCGTTGTGTTGCGCCAGCGACGCGAATGCGGACCTTGCGAATTGGTACCGCTTTGCCGGAGTGCGTTCGCAGGACGGCCGGGGAATTCTCCAGCTTCTTCGGGTCCCCTCCCAACTCAGCCAGCCTGGCGCGAACCGCAGCACGTGCGGCGCCGTCGACGATCACGTGATCGCTGGCGATCTGCTTCGTGGTCAGCAGATGGACCGGCTTGCGGACGTGGGAGACCTCCTTGCCACCGTAACTCTTTGGCTGGCTGTAGTTGGTCTCATCGTGCAGTGCGCCGCTGAGCGTGTGACTGGGTCGATGGGAAACCGTCAAGCCTTCAATGAGAGGGCGGACGGACGCAACCAGATTCGGCCATGGCGCTGCCAGCGTGCGGGAAGAGACACGCTCCCGTCCCTGATCGCCTGAGACGACCGCTGCGCTCAGTTGTTGGATGGTGGTTTGGGAGGTAAGGGCGATGGTGATCGCATCCACCGCGTGGTGGCGATGATCACTTCGCGGCTTACCGCGATTCTGGCCGTTGGCCGAGAAGGCGGCCTCGCGGAGAATGGACTCCAAGCCCCATGCTCTGCGCAGGGTGGCCGTGACCATCCCGGAGGATGCGTAAACCGCTCGACGGGCATCTTCGTCGGGCAACGCGACGTCCCGCCCGCCGTAGAGCTCTTCCAAGTAACGCGCCGCCAGCTTGGAAATGTAGCGGGTGTCGCTGAGGTGGCGCGCGGAGAACTCGGCTATCTCCTCCGCACTGCGGAGCCGGAATCGCTGTTGCTTGTCCCAGCTCTTGATACACGCGATGCGCCGGGTGATCCCGTCCCAGGTTTCCGAGTCTGTGCCAAATGCCTCCCCTGGAGTACGGCCCGCTTTCAACTTGTTACAGGCGCTGCAGGCCAGGGTCTTGTTGGAAAACGAGTTGTCGGGGAAGCGGCCTAGGGGCAGGATGTGGTCAACCTCCACCTGCCCGTTGAAAAGGTCGCTGAAGCTGATGGCCTTGCCGCAATAGGCGCATTCGGGAAGTTCTTCCATCAGCAAGACCCGATTTTCATCATCCCGCGAGGGCTTGGGATTGCCGTTTTCCTGCAGAATGCGCTTGGCTGCACTTGCCCGCAGCCGGCGGTTCTTGTTCGCTCCTTCCAGCAGCCTTGCCCGATCTTTGGCGTTGCGCTTGAGGTCCCGCGCCAGTTCGACACGCACCTTGGCCGGCTTCCCGTACTTGCGCACAATCGCGTTAACCACCTTGCGGAGCTCGGTAAGCGCCCGCATCACCGCCGGGTTGGGAATGCGCGGCAAGACATCCTCGACGGGCGGGAGGAAGTCTTTCCCAGGCCGCCCCGAGAAGCGGTTGCCATAGACCTTCGTCTCCACTTCCTTAAACGGTTTGCCTGCTTCCATGCCTGGAAGCAGCTTGGAGAGGGCCCGGCTTGAGAGGGCGGCGTAGCCGTCTTCTGGTTCCGCCTCCGCGAGTTCCCGGGCAAGTGCGGGATCCAGCTTCCATTGGGCGAGCGCGATTCGTGCTAGCTCTTCAGAATCATCGGTCTTCGCCCAAACCCGCACGATGTGCTTCTGTTCCGGTTCGGGAAGAGAGAGCCAGCGGTCGCCAAACGCGCGGCGCATCACTTTGGCGGTGCGGTTGCCGGGGAGTGGGCGCTTCTTATCCCCGCCGGCCTCCAGGTTGAACCGGATCTTCTTCGGTAAACCTAGCATCGTCCGAATCTGGCCGAAAGTTAGGTCGCCTTGGGCCTCCAGCCTGTCCGCCAGCAGGCGGCGCTGTTCATCCGTCAGCTTGGTCTTGTCTTCGTTTCCGTTCACCATGGCCAGATCGTTCACCTTCTGCAGTAGACGGAAGCGCTGCGCCGCCAGAGTAAACATATCGCCGCGAACACAGCCCTCCTCCAACTCGCACTTACCGGGCTTTCCGTCCGCGATGGGGCGCTGGTCGAAGAGTAGATGATGGATGCACTGCTTCAGCGCGGCCGTGAGACGCACTGGATGGTAGGCGGCTTGAGCTGACCAGATGACCTCGAACTCCTGCTCGAACATCCGGCGCGAGGTCCAGCGCCGCCGGATGCTTTGAGGCTGCGCCGGCTCCTGGCGCGACAGGTACTCTCCGAGCGTGCGGGCACCCGAGCCCGGGATGTTCTTTTCCAGGGCGGCAATGTCGGCCAGCACCTTACTGCGTTCTTCTGCAGCCTTCTTCCCGGCGGCGGCCTCCGGAGCTACCTTCCGGCCTTCGCGCCGATTGCTTTTGAATCCGCGGCGCTGCCCCAGGTGGTAGAGGGCGCGCCCCAGTTCGTGCGGCTCAAGCGCGTGGTCAAGGGCGCGGGCGCGCAGATAATAAGGAAGAACATGTTCCGGCGCCACCACGTCGGGTGCTTCGGCACGGATGCGCGGCGTCCAGGTGCCCGTCAACTGCCGGTCGAGTTCAGTGAGGATCGCGTGCCGGTTCTCGGGAAAGCCGCCGTGGGGTTCCTGGGGAAGCAAGCCGGCTTTCTGCAAACATTCAAATAGATCTCGATGGCGTGCTGCACGTCTGCGAAGCTGCCGTCGGTGAAGCCGGGCTTGGCGGCGCTCAACATTGTTAGAACCGCCCGCCTCTCCCTTTTCGAACTTCCGCTGATCCATGCCCGAGTCGAAGACGCGGACGCCGGCTGCCGCGAACCGCTGGTTTTCCGGATCGAGAAGCGCCCAGCCGATGGAAGCGACGCCGAGGTCGAGGCCCAAAACCAGAGAACCCTGCTGGGACATGAGAAACCTCCTTGACACAAACCCGGGGCAGGAATAACGTATCGCCAGTGTACTTGAGCGGCGATTGCTCGGCTGTATTCTAGTAAGCTTTCGTCGTGAGGCCACCGCTTTTCAAGCGACCTCTGAACGCCCCTTCGGGGGCGTTCCTATTTTGGGAATAACTGCCTTCCCCGTCGCCCACCGGCATGCGCTCGAAATGACAACATTCCAGTTTTCTTGTCAAGGCCCGGCAGTTGATCCGATCGGCGTAAGTAGCTGTGAAAGCAGACGATAGAGGCGTAGCCCTTGTGTCACTTTGGGCCATCCTGAAGGTCCATACTGGAAGTAGGGGGGAAATTCAAGGCAAAAGTAAAAATTAAAAATGCAAAAGTAGGAACGCAAGGCAAAAGTCAAAAGGAAGAGCCTATGAGGATGAAGGCGGCGACCAGGAACAAGATTGCTTTGGCGTTTGCGCGGTACAAAGAACTGCGGGCGAGTGATGTGGAGGCCATGATTCGGGCCATCGAAAGGCCGCAGGGGCCGCAGATCATTGACCTCCCCTTCTCCGCATTAGAGCGGAGCGGGCCGGACGCTGGGGTGGTGGCGCTGGAAGACGCGAAACGATGCGTCGAGATCAAAGCCGATGGGCGGCGGTGCGAGGACGCCCGGGACGAGGGCAACGAGCGGTGCGTGCGGCACACCCAGTGGTTCAGGACGAATGCGATGGTGATGGGACTGCCGTGTCCGGAGGATGCGGTGGGGTTGCAGGAGTTCCTGGTGCGGACGCTGGCGCTGGTGGCGGGAGGGCAGTTTACGCCGGAGCGGGGCGCGGCGATCGTCCGGGTGGCCACGCTGATGCAGAAGAACATGCGGGAGTACGGGAGGCAGATGGAGGAGGCCCGTTGGGAGAGGAGACAGGAGGCAGCTTGCAGGAGGCAGGAGGCAGGAAAGGCTTTAACCACAGAGGGCACTGAGGGCACGGGGGAAAAGGCTTCTTTCAACGCAGAGACCGCAGAGATCGCAGAGGAATGCATAGATTCCTCGGAATGACAGGTTCGTCTTGGCGTGTGCTTCTGACCCTACCCGACCGGCAATGCCGATTCACGCACATTGCATAGATTCCTCGTCCGCCGCAGCGGACTCGGAATGACAACCCTTAAGGGGGCGGCCGGGCCCGGCCGAGGGCGGCCGGGCTACCCTCGAAGCCCTCCAGCATCCCGTCCTCCCGAAAAACATCTCCGAGGACACGAACGGAGCGAAATGAGCCGGCTAGGATTGAGCTTCGAAAGGACAGGGCGTAGCAAGAACGCGGGCGGGTCGCCCGCTTCCACACAGGCCGGGTCGAAGACCCGGCGCTACACAGGCAAGGTCCACACAGGCAAGGACGTGGCCGGGGGCGGCCGCGCCACACCAGAGGGCGGGCGGGTCGCCCGCCCCTACACACGCGGTTATGAGACCGAGGTCACTTCGCGCAGGCGGCGGGCGGCGGTCTCCGGGGTCATGGGGGTGAAGTAGGTTTCCTTGAAGGTGTACGACTGGGACTTCTTGCCCACGATGGGCAGGATTTCGATGTGCCAGTGGTAGTCCTCGTCCAGGGTCTTCCAGTAGTCGAGCAGGCCGGACTTGTGCTGGGTATTAGGAGTGGTGTGCAGGACGAGATGGAAGTCCTCGGTGACGGCGCGAATGCGCTGCAGGGTGCGGCGCAGCAGCGCGCCCAGTTCCAGCAGCGAGTGCTCGCGGGTGAGCAGGCCGCGCCCGAAGGAGGATTCGTGCACCAGGGGCAGGATCCAGGTTTCGTAAGGGACGCGGGGAGCGTAAGGGCAGGTGGCGATGAAGTCTCCGCGGACCTCGACCACGCGCAGGGCCTGCTGTTGCTCCTGGGCGAGGATGTCGCAGAAGACGCAGCGCTCCTTGGCGGCAAAGTAGTCGCGTCCGGCGCGCAGCTCGTAGAGCACGCGGCGCGGAACGAACGTCGTCGCGGTGAGCTGCGAGGTGGGATGCTCGAACTCCTGCCCGGCCACCGCGCCGTGGTTCTTGAAGATGGTGACGTACTTGAAGCGCTGGTCGCGCTTCAGGTCGAGGATGCGGCCCCCGGCCAGCAGGAGGAAGCGGGCAATCTCGGCGTCAGAGGCCACCCAGAGATTGCGGTCGTGGCCCGGGTTCTCGACCAGCACTTCGTGGGCGCCGATGGTCTGCATGCGGTCGTAGAGGCCGTCGCCGCGGCGCGCGGGCTCGCCCTCCACGCGATAGATGGGAGCGGGATGCACCACGGCGCGCGCCGACCACGGGCCGCCGTCGGGCGAGTGCACGGTGGACACCACCTGGGCGGGCCAGGAGGAGTCGGCGCAATGGATGCAGATGTCCTGAGGGATGGCGCCGGGAGAGAAGTCGTCGCCGGTGATTACCCAGGAGCGCGTGATGGGATCCTTGCGAAGTTCCATGGGGAAATAGTACCTAGTACCGAGTACCTAGTACCGAGTACAGAGTGCCGAGTACCTAGTACCGAGTGCCGAGTACCCCAGTACCTAGTACAGAGTACCGAGTACCTAGTACCCCAGTACTCAGTTGTCAGTCGCCAGTGCTCGCTACCCAGTCAACCGCAGGCTGGCGCTGATAAGGAAAGCATTTCGGCGGTGGAGAGTCAACCGGAACGCGCCCGTGGGTGGGCTGGCTGGGCGCTGAGCACTAGGTTCTGGGTACTGGGTACTAGGTACTGAGTACTAGGTACTGAGTACTGCCGGACCGGATGCTAGAATTCGCTCGATGACCGAGCCCAACCGACCGCCGGCTTCCTCGGGTTCCGCCCTGGGCCGGAGCGCGAACCTGACGCCGCTGATGCGGCAGTACGCGGCCATCAAGAAGGACCATCCCAGCGCCCTGCTGCTGTTCCGCCTGGGCGACTTCTACGAACTCTTTTACGAGGACGCCATGGTGGCGGCGCGCGAGCTGCAAATCACGCTTACCGCCCGCCACAAGGAGCGAGGCACGCCCGTCCCTATGTGCGGAGTGCCGTATCACAGCGCCGAAGGTTACATTGCGAAGCTCATTCGCAAGGGATACAAGGTCGCGGTCTGCGACCAGATGGAAGTTCCCAGCGCAGCCACCAAGCTGGTGCGGCGCGAAGTGACGCGCGTAATCACGCCAGGGACGGCGGCGGATGCGACGCTGGGGTCGGGCGAGAACAATTTTCTGGCTGCACTGGCGCGGGCGGGCGACGCGGTGGGGTTCGCGGCGCTCGACCTTTCTACGGGGGAATTCCGCGCCACTGAATTCCGCGGCGCCGATGCCGAGCGGCGAGTGGCGGAAGAGCTGGCACAGTTGCGTCCGCGGGAAGTGCTGTATGCCTCTTCCCTGCCCTTGTTTGAGAGAAGCCGGCAGTTGGCAGCCCGCAGCCGGCAGCCAGGCGCGGCTGCGCCGCGCAGCACGGGCGAGGGCGCCCGTGCCCACACAGGCGGTGCCGATCCAGGCGCGGTTGCCGATCTTGCGGCGCTACCGCGCTTTGCGGAGACGCCGCTGGACGACTGGATATTCGCGCCCGACTACGCCATCCCGCAGGTCGAAAACCACTTCGGCGTGCTGTCGCTGGAAGGCTACGGGCTTGCCGGCCGGGCGGCGGCGGCGACGGCGGCAGGCGCGGTGCTGCACTACGTGCGCGCAACCCAGCGCGGGTCGCTCGATCACGTGGATCGCATCGGCTTCTACGAACGCCAGGACTGCCTGGTGCTGGATGCGGTGACGGTGCGCAACCTGGAGCTGGTGGAGCCGCTGTTTGCGGGTACGGGCGAAGAAGTCACGCTCTTCCACACCCTCGATCAGACCGTGACCGCCATGGGCAAGCGCCTGTTGCGAGCGTGGATGCTGCGCCCGTCGGTGGAGCGGGCGGAGATTGAGCAGCGGCTGGATGCGGTGGAAGCGTTGGTGAAGGAGATCGTCGCGCGCGAGGAGATGCGGCGCGCCATGGAAGGCGTGCTCGACGTGGAGCGGCTGCTGAGCCGGATCACGCTGGAGACCGCGAATCCGCGGGACGCGCTGGCGCTGGCGGCGTCGCTGGCCCGGCTTCCTGTTCTGCGAGCAGCGCTGGGCCGGGTGCGCGCCGCGCGGCTGGCAAAGCTCCACGGATTACTGGACGAGCTGGCGGATGTCCGGGAGCGCATTGAGAAGACGCTGGTCCCTGAGCCTCCGCTGACCTTTGTGGACGGCGGCGTGATCGCGCCGGGAAAAGACGCGGCGCTCGACGAGCTGCGCGACCTGAGTCGCAACAGCAAGCAGTACGTTGCCCAGATCGAGCAACGCGAGCGCAAGCGCACCGGCATCGGCTCGCTGAAGGTGAAGTTCAACTCCATCTTCGGGTACTACATCGAAATCTCCAAGTCCAACCTGCACCTCGCGCCCCCGGACTACGAACGCAAACAAACGCTGGTGAATGCCGAGCGCTACACCACTCCGGAGCTGAAGGAGTACGAAGTCAAGATTCTGGACGCGCAGGAAAAGATGGTGGAGATCGAGCGGAGGCTGTTCGCGGAGTTGCGCGCGGCCATTGCCGGCGAAGCGCGGCGCATCCGGCAAACGGCGCTGGCGCTGGCCGAGCTGGACGTGCTCACGGGACTGGCGCACCTGGCCGCGGAGCGCGGATACGCGCGCCCGCAGTTCGATGATTCGGGCGAGATCGAGATTCTGGGCGGGCGGCATCCGGTGATTGAACGGCTGGAGATTCTGGGCGGGGGCGATCGCTTCGTCCCCAACGATCTGTATCTGAACCCGACCACGCAGATGATCCTGCTGGTCACCGGGCCCAACATGGGTGGCAAGTCCACCTACCTGCGGCAGGCGGCGCTGATTGTGATCCTGGCGCAGATGGGATCGTTCGTGCCCGCGCGCGGGGCGCGGCTGGGGGTGGTGGACCGCATCTTCACGCGCATTGGAGCCAGCGACAACCTGGCGCGGGGGCGCTCCACGTTCATGGTGGAGATGACCGAGACCGCGGCCATTCTCAACACAGGCACGCCGCGCTCGCTGGTGCTGCTGGACGAAATCGGGCGCGGCACCTCCACCTACGACGGCTTGGCCATCGCCTGGGCGGCCATCGAGTACCTGCACGCTCGCACCCGGGCGCGGGCGCTGTTTGCCACCCACTATCACGAGCTCACCGAACTGGCGCAGCATCTCTCGGGCGTGAAGAACTACCACGTCGCGGTGAAGGAGAGCGCGGGCGGCATCGTGTTTCTGCGCAAGGTCGAACCGGGAGCCGCCGATCGCAGCTACGGCATCGAGGTGGCCAAGCTCGCCGGGCTGCCGCAGGAGGTGATCGCGCGCGCGCGCGAAGTCCTGGCCGAGCATGAAAGCGCCGAGCAGCGGCTGGGCGATCAGCTCACCGCGGCCGAAGATCCGCAGGCCCCGGTGGCGCGCCAGCTCACCATCTTCACGCCGCTGTCGCAAAGTGTGGTGGAGCGGTTGCGCGGGACGGACCTGGATGGGCTCAGTCCGCGGGAAGCGTTGAAGTTGTTGTATGAGCTGAAGAAGGAGATCGAGTAGCGGGGCGGGAGCGGTCAGCAGACAGCAGTCAGTCGGAAGCAGTTGTCCAATCGGCCATGCGAAAAGGTTTCATCGCCAATCTCCGCGAAAGCGTCGGCCAGCTTCTCGTAATGGGCTTTGAGGGTGTGGAGGTGGACGCGCGTCTGCAGCGCTTGCTCACCGAGTTGCAACCCGGGGGCGTCATCCTGTTTGCGCGCAACCTGGTGGAGGCCGGGCAGACCCAGGCCTTGCTCACGTCCTGCGGGCAGGCGGTGGAGACCACTCTGTTTCGCTGCGTCGATCTGGAAGGCGGCACCGTGGACCGGCTGCGCGGGTTGATCGCGCCCGCGCCCTCGGCGGCCGAGGTGGCCGCGACCGGAGACCCGGATCTGTTCCGGCGTCATGGCCGCATCCTGGGCGAGCAGGCAAGCGAACTCGGTTTCAACGTGGACTTCGCGCCGGTCCTGGACCTGGGAGTGGCTGCGTCGAAGCAGGTGCTGGGGACGCGGACCGCTTCCGCCGATGCGTTGGGCGTGGTGGATTACGCGCGCCAGTTCCTGCTCGGCCTGCAAGAAGCGGGAGTCCTGGGCTGCGGCAAGCACTTTCCGGGCCTGGGCTCTGCCCGGGCCGATTCCCACCTGGAGCTTCCCGTCGTGGCGAAACCGTGGGCCGGGCTTTGGGAAGAAGACCTGATCCCTTACCGATGCTTGCGGCGAAGAATGCGTTTCGTGATGGTGGCCCACGCCGCCTATCCGCAAGTCACGGGAGACCGCACCCCGGCCTCGCTTTCCGCGAAGTGGATCACAGGGGTCTTGCGAAAGCGCATCGGCTATGCCGGGCTCATCGTTTCCGACGACCTGGAGATGGGCGCTGTGGTGGCGGCGGGATCGACCGGGGAGGTGGCGGTGGCGGTCGTGGAGGCGGGCGCGGACATGTTTCTGGTGTGCCAGCACGAAGAACAGGTGCGGCGGGCGTATGAATCGGTGCTGTGGCGGGCGCAGCGCGATCCAAAGTTTCGCGCGCGGGTGCTGCAGGCGGCGGGACGCGTGCGGTTTATGAAGAGCCAGCAGCGATATCGCCGGCAGTGGCCGGCTCAGCCGGCCAACCGGAGTGTCGAAGAGTTGCGGCGCGTGCTGGAGCAGTTCTGGGCCGAGGTCCGGCAGGAAGGGACCGCCCTGTGATCGTGGCCGGAGTAATGAGCGGCACGTCGGCGGACGGCATCAACGTGGCCCTGCTGCGGATCGCGGGACGCGGGCTGCGCACCAAGTTCCGATTGCTGGCGCACGCGCAGCATGCGTATCCGCGGGAGGTAAGGCGGGCGGTGCTGGCGGCCATGAATGCGCCCTCGGCGCGGGTGGCGGACCTGGCGCGTCTGAACTTTCTGCTGGGCGAGCTCTATGCGGACGCAATCCAGAAAACGCTGCGTCGCGCGAAGCTGAAGACGGTGGACCTGGTGGGCTGCCACGGGCAAACCATCTATCACCAGGGGGAAAGGGCGGCGTTTCTGGGCCGCAAGATTGCCACCACCTGGCAGACGGGAGAAGGAGCGGTGGTGGCGGCCCGAGTGGGCGCCCCCGTGGTCAGCGACTTCCGACCGGCGGATGTGGCGGCCGGCGGCAAGGGCGCGCCGCTGGTTCCCTTCCTCGACTATCTGGTCTACCGCCATCCGCGGCGCGGACGAATCCTGCAGAACCTGGGCGGCATTGCCAACCTGACGGCCATTCCGGCGGGCGCGAGCCTGGAAGAGGTTATCGCCTTCGACACCGGGCCGGGAAACATGGTGATGGATGCGCTGATGGAGCGGCTCTACGGCCAGCCCTACGATCGCGATGGCCGCGTGGCGACGCGAGGACGAGTGCTGGAGGATGTGCTGGCCAAGCTGCTGCGGCATCCTTTCTTTGGGCAGCGGCCTCCCAAGACCGCGGGACGCGAGGAGTTCGGGCGGGAGTTTGTTGCCCACCTGCTGCGGCTTGGCCGGGGGGCGCGCAAGCAGGACGTTCTGGCGACGGCGACGGAGCTGACTGCGCGCTCCATCGGGGGGGCGCTGCGGAGGTTTGTTTTCACCACGGAGGCACGGAGGCACGGAGGAAAGATGGGGTTTATAGACTTTGTGGTGTCGGGGGGTGGGGCACGGAACCGGACGCTGGTCACGATGATCGCAAGAGAAGCCAGCACGCTGGGGTTGAAAGTGCGCGGTTCCGACGAGTTTGGTGTTCCGTCCGAGGCGAAGGAAGCCGTGGCCTTTGCCGTACTGGCCTATCAGACCTGGCTGCGGAAGCCGGGGAACGTTCCTTCGGCCACAGGTGCAAGGCGGGCGGTGGTGCTGGGGAAGGTGAGCTTCTAGTTGCGAGTACCGAGTACCGAGTTGCGAGTTGGCATGAGCGCGTTGCCTACGAGAAAGCCGGCTAAACTCCCCGGCTTGGCTGGGGACGGGGGCCGACGTTACAGGTCCGTGTTCCTTATCACGCTGGCCCTGCTGGCGCTCACGCTCTCCTGTTCCCAAAAGCCCGACCCTGACACGTTGGTAATGATCATTGAAAGCCCGCCGGCGAACCTGGATCCGCGGGTGGGGACGGACGCGCAGTCGGAGCGCATCGGAGAGCTGATCTTCGACAACTTGCTGCGCCGCGACCAGCACTACCGGCTGCAACCGCACCTGGCGGAACGCTGGGAAGTCCCCGACCCGCTCACCTACGTCTTCCATCTGCGACACGGAGTGAAGTTCCACGACGGGCGTCCGCTCACCGCGCGCGACGTGAAGTGGACGTTTGACTCGCTGCGCGAGGGCACGGTGCGCTCGCCCAAGGCCAGCACCTTCCGCCTGGTGGAGCGGATGGAGACCCCGGACGACTGGACGGTGGTCTTCCACTTGAAAGAGCCTTACGCCACGCTGCCCTGGAACCTTTCAGGCGGCGCGATCGGCATTGTTCCCGCGGGCAGCAAGGAAGAGGTCAAGGAGACGCCCATCGGCTCGGGGCCGTTCCGCTTTGTGCGCCTTCAACAGGACCAGGAAGTGGTGATCGAGCGCAACGATGAGTATTGGGGAGAGAAGCCGAAGCTGAAGCGGGTGCGCTTCGCGGTGGTACCGGACACCACCACGCGGGTGCTGGAGCTGCGCAAAGGAAGCGCCGACCTGGCCATCAACGCGCTCACCGCGGACATGGTTGAAGACATTCGTCGCGAGGGGAAACTGGTGGTCGAGCAGGCGCCGGGTTCCATCTACAGCTACCTGGCGATGAATCTAGACGATCCCATCCTGAAAGATGCGGGAGTGCGCCGGGCGCTGGCCTACGCCATTGACCGCCGCCCCATGCTGCACTACTTGTGGCGCGGGCAGGCGCGAGCGGCGGGCAGCCTGCTTCCGCCCGAGCACTGGGCTTACGAGCCGCCAGCCATGGATTACGACTACCAACCCAAGCTGGCGCGCCAGATGTTAGATCGGTCGGGCTATCCGCCCAAGGGCGGGGTGCGGTTTCGGCTGACCATGAAGACTTCGACCGAGGAGTCCACCCGCTTGCTGGCCGCCGTCTTGCAGCAACAATTGCGCGAAGTGGAAATCGAGCTGGATATCCGCAGCTACGAGTTTGCTACTTTCTATAGCGATGTAGTGAAAGGCCAGTTCCAGCTCTATTCGCTGCGCTGGATTGGAGGCAACGAGGACCCGGACATCTTCGAGCACGTCTTTCATTCCAGCAGCGTCCCGCCCAAGCGAGCCAACCGCGGGCACTACCGCAATCCGCGGGTGGATGAACTGATTGATCAGGCCCGCCGCGAGGTGGATACCGAGAAACGCAAGGCGCTGTATGCCGAGGTGCAGCGCATCGTTTCCGAGGACCTGCCCTACATCAATCTCTGGTACCTGGACAACGTGGTGGTGCACTCGTCGCGGGTGCGCGGGGTCCAGGTTTCTCCCTCGGGCAACTACGAGTTCCTGAGGACCGCGGAGCTGGTTCCATGAAGCTGGACGAACTCATGCCGCGGCCCGATGTATCGGCCCGCTACCAGATCCGAGTAAAGGCGTCGCTGAAGCGCACTCGGGAGGCAATGCGCGACGCCGATTTTTCGCAACTGCCGCTGACTCGGATCCTGATGGGCTTGCGCAAGCTGGGTTGGGGGCGGCAGAAAGCGGAACAGGCGGCATCGCGGGAGGAACGCCTGCGGGCCGCCGGCTTCATCTCCATTCCCACCGGGTCGGAGAACGAAGTGCTGCTGGGAGTAGTGGGCCGCTTCTGGAGGCCCGATAGCGGCACGGTGTGCGGGCTCAGCGCGGGAGAAATCATCGGGTTCGAGCGAGAGGGCTTCGCCAAAGGCATGTGGAACTTCACGGTGGAACGGGAGTCGGAGTCGGTGACGTGTTTGGCGACGGAGACGCGGGTGCTCGCTTATGGAATTTCTGCGCGCCGCAAATTTCGCGCCTACTGGCTGTTGGTGGGGCCGTTCTCTGGATTGATGCGCAAGGAGATGCTGCGCATGGTGAAGCGGCGGGCGGAGCGGGAGTAGCGCGGGCGAGTCGAGCGCTTCCACACGTTGCTTGGCCCTGTAGACATCCTGCTGTTGGCGCCCTTCTGTTGCCTCCTCCCTCGTCCGCCATGGCGGACTCGTTCGGAGCCAGTCGAGCGCGGCTCTTTGGTGCATCGTTCCCAGGGCTTGCTAGCGCACGTGCGCTGCGCGCCCGCACGCTCGCCGCCCTGGGCTACCCTCTTCCGCCCGCCACTGCGGGCTGGGTTCGGAGCGAGTGAGCGGCATCGCTCGCCGCGCACGAGGGTCAAGATGTCAGCAGAGCCACCTCCCTTCCCGCCGCGCGGCCGGGGGCGGCCGGCGCTACGCGTGCTACCATCGAGGGTCGGCGCATGCGCATCCTCTTTATTGGCGACATCTTCGGGCGGCCGGGACGCCACATTGTCCGCGATCATCTGGCCGACATCGTCGAGACGCGCGGCATCGGCCTGGTGGTAGCCAACGCGGAAAACGCCGCGGCCGGATTCGGACTCACCCCTTCCATGGCGGAAGAGTTGCTGGCGCTGGGAATCGATGTGCTCACCACCGGCAACCACATCTGGGACAAGAAGGAAATCATCGAGTACATGCGGTCGGCCGACGGCGATGCCAAAAGCGGCGCCGGGCGGGTGCTGCGTCCGGCGAATTATCCCGCGGGCACACCCGGCAAGGGATGCTACCAAGGCAAGACGCGTGCCGGAGTGGAGTTCGCGGTGCTCAACCTGCAGGGGCGGGTGTTCATGGTGGACAACGACGATCCCTTTCGCACCGCCGACCGGCTGCTGAAAGACATTTGCGCCAAGGTGATCCTGGTGGATATGCACGCCGAGGCCACGTCGGAGAAAATCTCCATGGGCTGGTACCTGGACGGGCGTGTGACCGCGGTGGTGGGTACGCACACTCATGTCCCCACGGCCGACGAGCGCCTGCTGCCGGAGGGCACCGCCTACCTTACCGACGTGGGCATGACCGGGCCCTACGACGGAGTGATTGGAGTGGAGAAACAGCAGGTGCTGGAGCGCTTCCTCACCAGCATGCCCGCGCGCTTTGAGCCGGCGCGCGGCGACGTACGCCTGTGCGCGGCAGTGATTGATTGCGATGAGAACACGGGGAAAGCGCTGGCGATTGAGAGGCTGACGTTGAGGAGCTAGTCGTCAGCAATAAGCAGTAAGCAATAAGCAGTAGGCAGTACGCAAACGGACCAGACCTGATGCGGAGATGGTTGTCCATAGCGATCGTGGTTTCCCTAATGGGGGCGGCTCGCGGCCAGGAGGCCGGCGCTGCGAGCACCACCCCTCGCGCCGCGCAGAAGGCGTTTGCGCGGGCGCTGAAGCTGTTTGACGCCCACAAAACCTTGGAGTCGCTGGAGCAGTTCCGGGAAGCCGCGCGCCTGGCTCCCGAGAACGCGGAGTACGTCAGCGCGCAGGAGACGGTGCGGCAGCAAGCGGTGTACGAGCACCTGGAGCGCGGCAACCGGATGCAGGTGGAAGGCAAGCGGGTGCCGGCGCTGGCGGAATATCGGGCGGCGCTGGAACTCGATCCCGAGAACCGGTTCGCGCAGGAGCAACTGGCGGGAGCGCTGCAGACGCCCGCGGCTCCGGTGGCTCAAGATGCGGCGATGGCGGCGGAGGAGCAGAAGTCTCCGGCGCTGCAGATGGTGGAGGAGTCGATCGAGATTATTCTGCGGCCGCAGCAGGGAACGCGTGACTTCCACTACCGTGGCGACAACCGCGGGATGCTGCAGGAAGTGGCGAAAGCGTTCGGGGTGCGCGCCGTGCTCGACGATGCGCTCGACTCCCGGGCGGTGCGCTTCGACCTGGAGGGCGCCGACTTCGCCACCGCCATGTCCGTCGCCGGGCGCATGGCGCACACCTTCTGGACGCCGCTCGAAGAGGACCAGATCCTGATCGCGCGGGACACCCAGGAAAACCGGCGGCAGTTCGAGCGCCTGTCGCTGCGAACCTTCTACCTGCCCGACCTGACCAGCCCCGAGCAGATGAACGAGCTGGTGGGAATGTTGCGCACGGTTCTGGAAATTCGGATGCTGACGCCCAACCCGGGCAAGTCGCTGCTCACCATTCGCGCCCCGCAGTACCAACTCGACGAAGCTACGCGCTTCCTGGAAGAGCTCAGCGGCGGGCGTCCGCAGGTGATGCTGGACGTGAAGGTGTTTGAAGTGCGGCGTTCGGTGCTACGCAACCTGGGCCTGAACCTGCCGCTGCAGTACACCATCTTCAACGTGCCCTCGGAGGCGCGGCAACTGCTCTCGGCGCCGGGCGCGGGCAGCCTGATTGACCAGTTGATTTCCTCGGGCGGCATCAACCAGGCGAACGCGGCGGCGGTGGCCGCGCTGCTGGCGCAACTGCAGCAGCAAGGCGCCAGCCTGCTCACCCAGCCGTTTGCGGTGTTGGGAGGCGGCATCACGCTCACCGGCATCGCGCTGCTGCCGGGCTCCTTCAACTTCCTGCGCGATGCCTCCGAAGTGCAGACCCTGCAGCACGCCACGCTGCGCGCCTCCCAGGGCGACCCGGCCATCTTGCGTGTGGGAACGCGCTTCCCTATCCTCAACGTCACCTTTGCCCCGATCCTCAATTCGCCGCAGCTTGCGCAGGTGATTCAGAACCAGAGCTTCCGGCCGCCGGTGCCGTCGTTTACTTACGAAGACCTGGGACTGAATGTGAAAGTGACGCCGCGCGTCCAGGGGAAGGACGTGCTGCTGGACCTGGAGATGAACATCCGCGCCCTGGGCGAGCGCAGCTTCAACGGGATCCCGGTGCTCAGCAACCGGGAGTACAAGGGCAGCGTGACCGTGGCCAACGGTGAGACCGCGGCCGTGGCCAGCTTCGTGAGCGAGAGCGAGCAGAAGACCATCCGCGGCATCCCCGGGGTGGCGCGCGTGCCGCTGCTGGGCTGGGCCACTAGCAGCCAGCGTAAGGACTCCAGCGAAAGCCAGTTGCTGGTGCTGGTGACGCCGTTCATCGTGCAGGAGGGCCGGGCCAGCGCGGCCGCGGGGTCGAACTAGACCTGGTTTGGCTCTGTTGACATCGCTCGCAAGAGCGACCCCAGATCCCTCGACTCGCGCTCCCTGTCCCCGACAGAGTCGGGGCGGTCGCGCTCGCTCGGGATGACAAACGAAAGGAGGCCTGTGAACGCGGGCCTGAAGGCCCGCTCTCCCACCGAATCACGAAGGGTGATGCCGGCGGTTTGCGTTTGCATGGAAGCTTATTTCCCGCCGGAAGCTTCGAACTGCACCAGCGCCTTCAGCTTTTCGTACGGAATGGCGCCGAGCTGCGTGACTTTGCGGCCGTTGATGAAAACGGTGGGCGTGGCGCTGACGCCCAGGGAGTGTCCCAGGTCCACGGAGGTTACAACGCGGGCGGCTATCTCAGGGCTGGCGGCGCAGGCCTTGAGCGAAGCGGCATCGGCGCCGGAAGCGACGGCGTAAGCTGCGAGCTTCTGTTCCGCGTTGGCCTCGTTGACTTCGGTCTGGTGCTCATAGACCGTGTCCACGAACTTCCAGAACGCCTCATCGCTCTCGCCGGCGACGCACTCCGAGACCGCGGCCGCACGAAACGCCCACTTGTGGATGCTGGTCAGGGGAAAATGCTGGAAAACGAAGCGGATGTTGGGAGACTCGGCGAGCAGCTTCTGGAGGATGGGGTGGGCCTGGCGGCAGCTTGAGCACTGCAGATCCTCGAAGGCCACGATGGTGACGGCTGCGTTAGCTGGCCCGCGGCCGCGGCCACGTGCGCGCTGAGCGAGTTGGCTGCGGGTCCCGGCAAAGGGGTCGGCGCCGAAGGGTACGGCTTCGCCAATAATGGCGTGGCGTCCGTCGGGAGTGACGTAGAGCCGCGTGACCGTGGGCTGATTGCCCACGCGCACCACGATCTCCGCGAGGTTGGGAATGGTGGAGGGCTTGACCTCCAGCACCTGCCAGGTCACCGCAGGGTCGTATCCGAACATGCGCTTCATGAAGGCGTTGACCGTTTCCGGGGTGGGGATGGTGGCGGGCGTCACCGGGGCAGAAGTCTTCTGGGCTGCGGCCAGGCTTACGAACCCGGCGGCGAGTACGAGCGCGAGCAGGCGGCGCATGGCGGCTCTCCTTCTAGTGCGCGAGGCGGTTGTATTTCTTCAGCGCGTCGCGCAGGCGGTCGTGGGGCAGCGCGATGACTTTGCGGTTGTCCGCGCCGGTCATGGTTTCCGCGGCGACCAGAGCGTTGATGACGGCTTCCTCGGTGGCCTCGACCGTGGCCGTGAACAGCGGGTTGAGGCGCGCATTGGGCAGCATGGTGAGCGAGGGTGTGCCCGTGGAGCCGGCAGCCCCAGCCGTGTTACCTGTAGAGAAGGCAACGAAGATATCGCCTGAGCCATTGCCGGAGATACTGCCCAGGCGTCCCAGGGCGAGGGAGACGCGGCGGGTCATCCGCTTAAGCTGGTGCGGCAGCAAGGGAGCGTCCGTGGCCACCACTACGATGATGGAGCCGGCATCGTCGTCCTGGGGGCGGCGTTCGTAGGCATAGGGAACATCTTCCCGGACTTCAGCGCCAACGGGCACCCCGGCGACGCGAAGCTGTGCCCGGCGGCCGAAGTTCGACTGCACCAGGACCCCCACGGTGTAGCCGCCGGACTTTTCATCCAGTCGGCGGGAGGCGGTCCCGATGCCCGCCTTGAAACCGAAGGAAACCATGCCGGTTCCACCGCCCACGTTGCCTTCCGCTACCGATCCGGGGCGCGCCGACTCCAGTGCCTGGAAGACGTGCTCAGGCTTCACGTGGAAGCCAATTTCGTCGTTGAGAAAGCCGTCGTTGGTTTCGGCCACGAGCGGAATGGACCAGAAGTAGCCTTCGTCATCCGGCGGCCCCTGCCGTGCGCGCCATCCGCTCACGGCGTCGCGCACCGTGCCCACACTGTAGGTGTTGGTAAGCAGGATGGGGCCGTCGAGCACACCGAACTCTTCGACGCGGGTGGTGCCGGTCATCTCCCCGTCGCCGTTCTGCGAGAACCATCCAGCAAAGACGGGAGCTAAGTTGCGCCGGCCACGAGGCAGAACGACGGTGACTCCGGTGCGCACCGGGCCTTTGCCCACCTCCAGCTTCCCTTCTCCGCGGATGATGGTGCTGTGCCCCACCTCGACGCCGGCCACGTCGGTGATGGCGTTGAGCGGGCCGGGCGTGCCGTCGAAGGGCACGCCCAGGTCGCGGGCGCGGGGCTTGGTTTGAGCAGCGAGCGTGGCGGCGAGACACAGAATGGCAAGCAAGCTCTTCATGAAGTGCTCCGTAGAGTCTTTTCAACGCAGAGACGTGGAGACGCAGAGACGGAAAGATTTAACCACAAAGGGCACCAAGAAATCACAAAGGGTTACCCGAGAGACTTCTGGGCGATGGGAAAGCGGCGGCCCACGCCGAAGGCCTTCTCGGAAATCTTGAGGCCGGGAGCGGCTTGCTGGCGCTTGTACTCGGTGCGGTCCACCATACGGATCACGGAGCGCACCAGGGCAAGGTCGAAGCCGCGGTCGCGGGAGATCTGCTCCGCGGTCTTGCCGTCCTCCACGTAGCCTTCGAGGATGGCGTCCAGCACGTCGTACGGCGGGAGATTGTCGGTGTCCTTCTGGCCGGGGCGGAGCTCGGCGGAGGGCGGCTTGTCCAGCGTGGATTGCGGAATCACAAGGCGGCGCGAATTGACGTAGCGGCTGAGGCGATACACCTGGTTCTTGGGTAAATCGGAAAGCACGGCCAAGCCGCCCACCATGTCGCCGTAAAGCGTGCAGAAGCCCACGCCCAGTTCCGACTTGTTGCCCGTACTCAGCACCAGCGAACCGAACTTATTGGAGAGCGCCATGAGCAGCGCGCCGCGAATGCGTGACTGGATGTTTTCTTCCGTCGTGTCTTCGGCGCGGCCGGCGAACACGGGGCGCAAGGCATCGCGGTAGGCGTCGAAGATGCCGCCGATGGGAATCAGTTCGAAGCGGATGCCAAGGTTCTGGGCGAGGGCGCGAGCGTCATCCACGCTGCCCGGGGAGGAATACTGGCTGGGCATGCCCACGCCCCGGACGTGCTCGGCGCCCAGCGCATCCACAGCAATGGCGGCGGTGAGCGCGGAATCGATGCCGCCGCTCAGTCCCACGATCACGCTTTGGAAGCCGCACTTGCGCACGTAATCGCGCGTGCCCAGGACCAGAGCGGCGTAGGCGCTCGGGTCGTCGCCCTCGATCTGGTCATGAATTTCGCCGGTGATTTCGCCGGTGAGGGTATCGCTATCGAAGAAGACCAGGTCCTCTTCGAAGGACTTGGCGCGGGCCAGCACGCGGCCGTCGGGGCCAAGGACCAGACTGGAGCCGTCGAAAATGAGGCTGTCGTTGCCGCCCACCTGGTTCACCATCACCACCGGCGCTTGGTAGCGGGTGGCAATGGTCTGAAGCATCTGCAGGCGCAATTCGCGCTTGCCCACATAGAACGGAGAGGCGGAGATGTTCACGATGAAGTTTCCGCCGGCGCGCATCAGCTCTTCCACGGGATCGATGCTGTAGAGGCGCTGGCGCCAGAAGTGCTTGTCGTTCCAGGCGTCCTCGCAGATGGTCAGGGCCATGCGCCGGCCGCAGAAGCTGAGCAGTTCCTGACGGCGAGCGGGCGCGAAGTTGCGCGATTCGTCGAAGACGTCGTAGGTGGGCAGCAGCATCTTGGACTGCTGGAATTGCGCGCCGCCGTCGGCCAGCAGCATGGCCGAGTTCATGGCCGACTTGCCGGTTTCGGTCTCGGCGGGCGTGACCAATCCGCAGATGACGGCGATGCCGCGCGTCTGCTCGGCAATGGCGTCCAGGGTCTCGCGGTTCTTGACCACGAAGGCGGGGCGTTCCACCAGGTCGCGGGCGGGATATCCGCAGACGGAAAGCTCGGGAAAAATGATCAGCCCGGCGCCGGCTTCGCGCGCTTGCCGGGAAAACTCGACGATGCGCGCGGCGTTGCCGGCGAAGTCGCCGACCGTGGGATTCGTCTGGCCCAGGGCGATCTTCACACTTTTAGTTTACGCCGGAATGGGGTCAGTGGGCGGTGGTCAGAGAATGCCGGGGCGGAACTGCGGCGAAGGAGGAGGGCCGGAGAAGCGCGGGGGTGCGTTGGGATCGACGGGAGCCTCGTCGGGGAGTATGACCGGGCCGCCACCGATGCTGCCGGGGGCGTCGGGAGCAGGCTCGCCGGGACGGCGCAGCGTGGGCTGCTTCTGCGGGCCGCCGGCCGGCGGAGACGCCGCAGGTGCGTCGGAAGCCGCCGCGGCCACGGTGGCGTCGGGTTCGAGGAAGACTTCCTTTTCGGTGCGGACGATCTTCTCGCCCGCCATCTTCATAATCTTCACCTGCACCACTTCATCGCCCACGATGCGGATGAACTCGACGTCCTGCGGAGGCTCGCCGTAGATCCATTCTTCGTATTCCAGATCACCGTCGCGCTCGCGGATCTTGCGCGGCGGGCGCCCTTTGGCGTACTGCACCATTTCGCGATTCATGCCCACCAGCACCCGGTGGTCGCGGATGGCGTCGCGGACGAGCGGCGGCACGGTGTCCATGTAGGCCTGGGCCGCTGACTTGGCGGTGAAGTCGAACACCGGCTCCAGCATTTCCTTGATGCGGGCCACGGTCAATTCCGGCACGTCGCCCTTGAATTCCAGGGTGAGGGCGGAGCCGCGCGAGAACTCGGCGGGATCCTGGGGCGCTTGCGTCGTCCCTCCCGCGGCGCTGAACTGGATGCGCTGGTACCACTTCTTCTTTTTCTTGGGGCCACCGTTGATCTCGAAAACGATCCTGCTTTCCTTGATTTGAACGCTGGTGATCTTGACGTGTTCGCCGGGGCGGGCCGCGGTGCCGTGCTGAATCAGCAGGCGTCCAAGCTCGCCGGAACCGGGGGTCAGGGTGCCGTCGGGCCTGAGCACCAGACCTTTGTGTCCCATGGGGAAAGGCTTGCGTACATACACCAGCTCCGCGTTCAGCATGCGGATCACGGCGTAGCGGGTCTGCGAGGTCATCCGTTGCTGGGGCGGGGTGTCTGCCAGCGCGGCGGCGGCGAGGATCAGGATGAGCGAGCCCGAGGCAACAAGTTTGCGGGACTGTTTGCGGGTTGGGGCCATGACTGCTGTGGCTATCATTCTCCTCTGGGCCGGGAAATGCAACCCTTCCCGGGTGGGTTAACAGTCTCCAAAAAGCAAAACCTAGATCCCTCGACGCGCGCTTCCTGTCCCCGACGAAGTCGGGGCGGTCGCGCTTGCTCGGGATGACAAACAAATGAAGGGCCGCTGGTCCGCCGGGCTAGAGCCCGGCTCTCCCACTTTGCTGTGGGATGGATGCCGGTTCCGGCGGCGAGGTTGCGCCTTCGGCTGGCATCGGCGCAGGGGGATGCGGAGTCAATGCGACCACGCCCGCCAGTCCGAGCAGAATCACGACGGCCCCGGTGGCACTGGCCTCGATGCCGTAGCCTCCGCCGGTGAGCCACTGCGGGCCTTCGGCGGTGCCCGCCACCACAGTTTGGAATTGTAGGGTGCCGCTCACCGGCAAACCGAAGACAACGCCCAGCGTGGCATTCCATCCAAAGTGGATTCCCCAGGGCAGCCACAGCGCGCGGGTGCGAAGATAGGCCACGCCCAGCACGATTCCGATGGCGACCGTGTTCAGGAATCCCCAGGAAGACGCGTGCGGATTTCCCAGGTGAACCGCACCAAAGAGGCCATTGAGCGCAATCAACGCCCACGCCGATCCCACACTTTCCACCAGGCGCTGGAAGGGATATCCGCGAAAGGCGACTTCCTCCAACATGGCGGCGACGGACAGCACCGCGAGCTGAAGCGCGAGCAGGCCCGCGAGCGTGACAAGAGGTCGTCCTGCGCCGATCCCGTGGAGTTGCAGGTTGCCAAGGGCGGCAATCGCGACCACTGCGAGGGCCACCATGGCTGCTCCCAACGCCGTTCCCACCAGGCTCTGGCGCAGCCAGGGTCCATCGAGGCCCAATCCCATGCGGGCCAGCAGCCGGTCACGGTGACGGTCGAACAGGTAGAGCATGCCACTGAATCCGGCCAGCAGTGCCAGGGTGGTGAAAAGCCGGTAGAAAAGTTCCGCGTGGATTGCGCGGAAAGGGGCAGTGAGTATGGCTCCCGCGATGTTTGCCGCGACGAAAACCACCGCTCCCAGAGCAAATCGCCAGAAGGGTCGGAGGCGGCCGTCGGGGGCGAGGAAAAGGGTGCGCATCGGGTTCACACCTTGTGTCGTTCGCTGACGCGCAGGCCGCGGCGAGCGACGCGTGCCGGGAGGACTACGCCTCCATGGTCAGCGAGGGCCCTCGCCACCCGCGGGCGCGCTTCCGGATCCATCAAGAAGAGCACGCAGCCGCCTCCTCCGGCGCCGCAGACCTTGGCAGCGCGGGCGCCGTGGCGGCGGGCGACGGCCATCAGGCGCTCGATCAGGGGCGTGGTGATGCGGGGAGCGTTGGTCTTGCGCAGCTTCCACTCGGCGGCGAGCAGGCGGGCGGCGGAGTCCCAGTCGCGGGCGGTCAGCGCGTCGCGCATGGCGCGGGCGATGCCGGCGATTTCCTCAAAGTTGCGGAACACGCGCCGGTCACCATTGAGATGGCTCTTGAACACTTCCCAGTTGTTGATGCCCGACTGGCGGGGCGCGCCGGTGTAGGCCAGCAGGAAACGGGCGTCGAGCTCGGCCGCGGGCACAGGCAGCGCGCGGCGATGGATGCCGTCGGCCTCGAGATGGATGGCGCTCACGCCGCCATACAGTGCGGGGTAGTAGTCCTGGCATCCGGTGGGAACGCCGATGAGCTGCGCCTCCACATTCTGCGCCAGCACCCGCAGGGCCTCGCGACCGATGCGCCGTTCGGTGAATCGCGCCAGGGCGGCGGCGGTGGCGATCATCAGGGCGGAAGAGCCGGAAATCCCGGCCCCGGCGGGCGACTGCGAGTGTGTCTCCAGCCGAAGCCCGCCGCGTGGACGGAAGAAGCGCACCAGGTGCGCCGCCAAGGGGTGCTGATAGCGGCGAGCGCGCAGCAGGGCGTCGAGTGAGCCGAAGCGATCTTCTTTGCCAGTGTCGAGAGAACGCAACTGGATGCCCTTCCCCGGGGTTGCCGTGATGACGCATCGAGTGAGGGTGGTGAGCGCGAAATTCACCGTCACCGCGCCAGGGTGGAACAGGTAAAGCGGCCAGATGTCCATGGTGCCGCCGGCCAGGTCGGCGCGGCACGGGGCAATCGCGGTGATGACGCGGGGCACGGTTGAGAGTTGTACCACAGGGGAGATTTGGGGATTTGGGAATTTGGAAATTTGGGAGATTTGGTAATTGGGTAATTTGGTAATTTGTTAATTGGATGCCTGAGTCGCGGCTGGAGGAACAGACGACGGCTGAGTCCGTCGAGGAATTACCCAATCACCCAATTACCAAATATCTTCACTCCAGGTTCAGTGCGCGCTTGAACGAGCCGCGCTCGCTCTGGATCTTTTCCTGCAGCAGGGTGATGGCGTAGATGAGCTGCTCAGGGCGGGGCGGGCAGCCGGGGACGTAGACGTCCACCGGGATTACCTGGTTCACGCCCTGCACCAAAGCGTAATTATTGAAGACGCCGCCGGAAGTGGCGCAGGCGCCCATGGAGATCACCCATTTGGGTTCGGGCATCTGCTCCCAGAGCTGGCGGATGACGGGCGCCATTTTCTGCGAGACGCGGCCGGCGATGATCATCAAATCAGCCTGCCGGGGAGAAGGACGAAAGACCTCGGCGCCGAAGCGGGCAATGTCGAAGCGTGAGGCGCCCATGGACATCATCTCGATGGCGCAGCAGGCCAGGCCGAAGGTCATGGGCCAGAGCGAGTTCTTCCTCACCCAGTTGACCACGTTGTCGAGTTGCACCAGTACGATCCCTTCGGGCGCGGCGTCGCCGAAGGCAAGCGGCTGCATCGGCCCGGGGCTGGGCGCGCCGCGCGGCGGACGCCGGGATTCCTGATCGAGGTCCATCGAAGACATTGTAGCCGGGACCTCCTGCCGCTGGCGAGAGTGCGGTCTGTATGCAGACGAGTAAGGGGGAGCCGCTAGGTGCCCTCGATCGCCGTGCGAAGATAGGCGGCAAGTCCGGCACAAACGGCCAGCCTTAGTATGTCCGGCCAGCCTGTCACGGCAACCGAAACCCAGTGGTCTGTCCTGAACTCCTGATCGCGTTGCACCCACGCACCAGATGTCGGGAATATTGTTGGTCCTGTGCCGGCAACGTACCGTGCACTGTGTGTGTATTCATTCCTAATCTTGAACAAGTACTCTTGCTTTTCGGAATCGGAAGCTGGCGGGAAGGATTTGATGTCAGGTGGGTTGGATGACCGCCTGATATCAAGGCTATCCAAGACAACTTTGCGCATGTTGAGCGGCAGAGTGTCGCGCAGAAAACGAAAAAACGAGTTGCGGGTTCCATAGAGCTGGAGATACTGTGCGTGCAGTTTCTGTGCGATTTCCGCGTAGCCAAGGTTGGCCGGAATGACGGACTCACAAGCCTCACGTTCTTCGGAATGGCGGTCGGACTGCAGCCATGAACCAAAATCCACCCAGTCTGCAGGCTGGCCGAGGCGATCGAAGCACGTTAGGAGCAGGAAGACCACCAGCGCCTGTTGGTGACTCCAGAGTGCATCTTCAGCTTCTGGTGTTGAGAGCCTGGAGCACAGATCAAGCCTATCCGTGACTGTCTCCACTACGCTAACCGGATTACTGGTGAACTCCCTTGTCTCGTAAAGATGCTCAATACGGACACGCTGAGCGAAGGCTGTGAGGTTGGACTCGATTTCTGCCGCAGTCATAAAGCCTAGTAGCAGCTCGCTGACTCGTTTAGCCAGATTGCTAGGCATGATGTCGCTTCTCTCCCCAAGAACCACATACCACTCCGAAGGGGCTATCCATCCGACACTGAAGGGGACGCGTCCTGGGGAACTTTCGCTGGATACTGCGGTTGGTTGACCCTCGGTGGTGAAATGAACGTAAACGATCGTGCCGAGTCTGAGCCGAGCTCTGTCAAAATCGACCAATAACTTCTGACCTCGGATTCCGAAAGTCACCGATCCGGTTGCCATAGGTGGAAGTGCTTCGCTTATTCCTGGCTCGCCTTACGGGTTCAGTACAATCTTCCCGAACTGCTGGCTCTTTTCCAGGCGCTCGTGGGCGGCGCGGGCTTCGCGCAGGGGGAAGCTCTTGTCCACAACCGGCTTCAGGCGTCCGCGGAAGATGTGCTCCAGCACCTGATGCAGCTCGCCCATGGCCCCCATGTAGGAACCCAGGATGGAGAGCTGGCGTACGAACAGGAAGCGGATATCAATGCGCGCCTCCGGGCCAGTAGTCGCGCCGCAGGTCACGAGCTTGCCGGCCGGAGCGAGCGACTTCATGCTCTCTTCCCAGGTGGCCGAGCCTACGTGCTCGAAGACGATGTCCACGCCGCGCTTCCAGGTGATCTTGCGGACCTCTTCGGAAATTTTCTGCTGATAATGGTGGATGGTGAAGTCGGCGCCGATGTCGCGGGCGAGCTGAAGCTTGACGTCGTCGCCGGCGGTGGCGATGACGCGGGCGCCATGAAGCTTCGCGATCTGAATGGCGGCCGTGCCCACGCCCGACCCCGCGCCCAGCACCAGCACGAAGTCTCCGGGATTCACGCCGCAGCGCCCGATGAGCATGTGCCAGGCGGTGAGGAACACCAGCGGGACGCTGGAGAGCTCGTCCCAGGTGAGGGTGACCGCGTCGGCAGGAATGGGGATGACGTAGTGGGGAGCCACCGCCATCAGCTCGCAGTTGGCGCCGTCCACCAGATTGCCGAGGACGGTGAAGTCGCGGCACATGTTCTGGCGCCCGGCGGCGCAATGCGCGCAGCGATTGCAGAACACCATGGGCGCCAGCAGAACGCGCTGCCCGGCTTTGAGCCCGGTGACGTACTCGCCCACTTCCACGATCTCGGCGGATACGTCCGAGCCGCTGATGTGCGGCAAGGTTACCCCGGGCAGGCCTTTGCGCACCCACAGGTCGAGATGGTTCATGGCGCAGGCTTTCACGCGCACCAGCACCTGGTCCGGGCGCAGCGTGGGCTCGGGGACGTCCTCGAACTTCAGGACCTCGGGCCCGCCGAATTCGTGGAAGCGAATGGCCTTCATGGGAAGTTCTCCGGGAAAAGTCCGTCCAAATCTAACATGGGCACTATGTACTTGATGCCGATGGTCATGCTGAGAGAAGCGAAGCATCCCTGTACGCAGCCAATCGTATTCGGGCTAGGGATTCCTCGCTTCGCTCGGAATGTGCAAGACAGATTGCCAAGTGCCAATTGCCAAATGCTTCGCGTTCGCGAATAATCTCTGTTATCGAAGTAGTTAGCCATGGACGTCTACGAAGAGATCGTGAAGCTGCGGCGCGAAGGGCGGAAGGGGGCGGTGGCCACCATCGTCAACGTGCGCGGGTCCATCCCTTCGTTTGAGACTGCGAAAATGCTGGTGCGCGACGATGGCTCCCTGGTGGGAACCATCGGCGGGGGGTGCGTGGAGGCCGAGGTGTGGCAGGCAGCGCGCGAAGTGATGGAGTCGGAAAAGCCGCGCACCCTGACCTTCAACCTCAACAACAATCCCAAGTACGACAGCGGCCTGGTGTGCGGAGGAACGCTCGACATCTTTGTCGAGCCCGTGGTCCCGGTTCCCCATCTTTATCTGTTCGGCGCCGGGCACGTGAGCCTGAGCGTCTACAAGGTGGCGCGCATGGCGGGCTTTGCCGTGCACGTGGTGGACGATCGGGAAACTTACGCCAACCGCGAGCGCTTTCCCGAAGCGGAAGAAATCCACGCCGACGACTTCGAGCAGGTGATGGCGCGCCTCTCGCCGGGTGAAAACGCGTATGTGGTTATCGTGACCAGGGGCCACAAAGACGACATGCGCGTGCTGCGCTGGGCGGTGGAGCAACCCGCGCGCTACATCGGCATGATCGGCTCGCAACGCAAGGTGCTGGCCATCTACAAGGAGCTGGAGAAAGACGGCATCGCGCGCTCTCAACTGGAGCGCGTGCATGCGCCCATGGGCCTGGACATCGGCGCCATCACTCCCGAGGAGATCGCGGTTTCGATCGTGGCCGAAATGGTGGCGGTGCGGCGACAGGCACAACCCGGCGCCAGCAACATGCGCGTGCCCCAGGAGAAGATTGCCCGCGCTCTGGGCGGCGCTTCAGGTTCTGCTCTGGATGAGCCTGAGCAAGACTGATCCGGTTTCCCTTTTTCTGATACTTTTCCTTTATGGCCATCGCGCCCAGTTTCTGCGGAGTGATTCTGGCGGCCGGTCAATCCTCGCGCATGGGGCAGGAGAAGGCCCTGCTCACCTATCGCGGCGCCACCCTGCTAGGGGGAGCTATTGAGTCGCTGCGCCCGCACACCGAAATGGTGGTGGTGGTCGCCGGGAAGAATGAGGCATCCATCAGCCCGGTGGTGTACGCGGCGGGAGCGTTTCTGGTCCTGAACCCGGAGCCCGAGCGCGGGCAATTCAGCTCGCTGCAAGTCGGGCTGCGGGAAGTGCTGAACCGCGGGCGCGATGGCGCCATCATCGTGCTGGTGGACCGCCCTGCGGCCGAGCGTGAAACCGTGGGGCAGTTGCGGCAGGCGTTCCTGGAGAAATCGGCGGAAGGCATTTGGGCGGTGGCGCCGGAGTACTCGGGGCGGCACGGACATCCCATCGTGGTGGGGCGGGAGATGATGGAGGCCTTCCTGAAGGCTCCGGCAACATCCTCCGCACGCGACGTCAAGAATTCCCTGCCCGGACGCGTGGCCTACGTTTCCGTGGATGACCCGCTGGTGGCCATGAACGTCAACACGCCCGAGGACTACGCGCGGCTGACGAATACAATGCAAAATTAAGAATTCAAAATGAACAATGCAACAGGAACAACGCCTCATCCAGCGCGTGTCCATTTCGCATTTCTCATTTTGAATTGTGCATTGTCCTGAGCGCAGCCTGGAGCGCGTCCATCACTAAGTGGCTGGCGTGCTGCGATTCGTTGGAGAGCCCACCCACCCCGCTCACGACATCTTCCCGCCGCAGGGCGCGGGCCTCGTCCAGCGATTTGCCGCGAAGCCACTCGGTGAGCAGCGATCCGCAAGCGATGGAAGCCACGCAGCCCTGGGTGCGGTAACGCGCTTCCGAGATGCGGCCGTCGGTGAGCTTCAAGGTGAGCAGCATGATGTCGCCGCAGGCCGGGTTTTCGACCTGGACGCGGGCGTCGGCGTGGGGCAGCTCGCCCACGTTGCGCGGGTGCTCGAAGTGGTCGATGAGCTGCGGAGAGTACACCGCTCGATTGTAGCCGGAAGTATAATCGGCCGCAGATGGGCGCCAGCTACCTGGAATACGCCAAGGGTCTCTTCCGGCCGAAACGGCTGGAGTCGGTGTTTCTGTTCGTCACCTCGGCGTGCAATTCCCTGTGCCGCACCTGCTTCTATTGGGACGAACTCAACTCGGGGCGCGACCTCACGTTCGCGCAGATCGAGCGCTTGAGCCAGACCGCACCGCAGTTCGACAAGCTCTGGGTCTCGGGCGGTGAGCCCTTCCTGCGCAAGGAGCTGGCGGAGATCATCGAGCTGTTCTACTCGAACAACGGCGTGCGCCACGTAAACCTGCCCACCAACGGTCTGCTGCCGGCGAAGGTCGAGGCGGTGGTGGACCGGGTGCTGGAGCGCTGTCCGGAATTGACGCTCGACCTGAATTTTTCTCTCGACGGGCTGGCCAACACTCACGACGCCATCCGCGGCGTCCCCAACAATTTCCAGAAGACCCTGGCCACCATGGAAATGGCCGAGGCGCGGTGGCGGAGCACGCGCCGGCTGCGGCGCAACGTGGTGAGTTGCGTCACGCGGGAGAACTACCAGGAACTAGTGGCGCTCGGGCTCAAACTGCTGGGCGAGACCGCCAGCGATGGGCACTACTTTGAGATCATCCGCGGCAATCCCATGGATCCGGAACTGAAGCGCATGGACGCGAAGGAGTTGGGAGCGCTGCACCGCCGGCTGATGTGGATCCACGAGCGCTATGCCGAGCGGCTGTTCGCTCATCTCAATGGGCCTTTAGGTCGCTTCGCTCGTATGTATTACCTGGGAAACCTAAAGTTTCACTTCGATATCCACGAACGCAACTACGAAAGCAACAAACCCTGGCCCATGCCCTGCACCGCGGGCGAAACCACGATCGTGATTGATCACGACGGGACGTTCCGCTCCTGCGAACTGCGCTCCAAACTGGGACGGCTGGAGGAGTTTGACTATGATCTGGGCGCGGCCCTGGCGTCGGCGGCGATGAAGAAGGACGTGGCTGCCATCCCCGGCGACCAGTGCTGGTGCACGCACTCCTGCTGGATCCATTCCTCGCGCAAGTTCAGCCCGCAGGTGATGCTGTTCCATATCCCCTGGGCCTACCTGAAGCACCGCTGGCAGCGGCTGCCGAAAATGGACGCGGCCGAGATCGAGCGCTTCCAGGTGCGGGATGCGCCCGTCCACTGAAGCCGGCGCGATTGTCCGTTGCCGGGGAAAACAGTCATGAGGGTCGCGGTGACGGGCAGCTCCGGGCTCTTGGGCTCTGCGCTCGCCGAAGTGTTCGCCGGGCGCCACGAAGTACTGCGCATGAGCCGCAGCGTGGCCGACGTCTCCCGCGCGGCGGAGGTGCGTTCCGCCATTCTTTCTTTTGGCCCTCAAGTGATCCTGCACAGCGCCGCCGTCCGCGACCCGGACCGCTGTGAGCTGGAGCCGGCACTGGCCACCGCGGTCAACGTCGAGGGCACGCGAAACGTGGTGAGTGCGGCCCGGGAGCTCGGCGCCGCCGTGGCCTACATCTCAACCGACGCCGTGTTCGACGGGTGGAAGGCCGCTCCTTACACGGAAGACGACGTTCCCGCCCCGCTCTCCTTCTACGCCCGCACCAAGCTTCAGGGAGAGGAAGCGGTGGCGGAACGGGAGCATCACTGGATCTTCCGCATGCCGGTGCTCTTCGGGCCAGGCCCGAACAGCAGCTTGGCTGCCGGATTGAAGGCGTTGCGGGAAGGAAGAGAGTACAGCGCCGCCTCCGACCAGGTGGGTTGCGCGGCGCACACCGAGGACGCCGCGCGGAAAATCCTGGAAGTAATCGAGGCGCGCGCCTACGGCCTTTTTCATCTGGCCAACCAGGGAGCGGTGAGCCGGCTGGAGCTTGCGCGGTGCGCGGCTACACTGGCGGGGCTGGATGCAGCACAGGTCAGCGGCAAGACGCTGAACGAAATGCAGCGCCCTGCGCCCCGGCCGAAATATCAGGTCATGGAGATGGCGGAACTGCGCAGGCGCGGGTTTGCCTTGCCGCGCCCCTGGGAAGAAGCGCTGGCGGCTTACATTTCCACGCTTTCCTGCAACGATCCCAGGCAGTAGGCGGGGAAAGCAGATTCCTCGCTCGCCACCGCGGGCTCCGGATGACAGGCCGCAAGGGCCCGATGGAATTGCGCGGATATACTGAGCGCATGCCTCTGGATTTCGCTTCCCGCCGCGTGGTGTGCCTGCAACCCAGCGCCACCGTGACCCTGGCGGGACTGGGCCTACTCGACCGCGTGGTGGCGTGCACGAAGTACTGCGTGGAGGTGTGTCCGGAGGCGGCGCGCGATGGGCGCACCATCGTGGCCGACTCCTGGACGGCCAAGGCGCAGGAAATTCTGGCCGCACGTCCTGACCTGGTCATCGCGGCGGTCCCGTATCAAGTCGAGGCGCTGGCGGAAATCCTGAAGGCGGGCGTTCCCTTCCTCGGGCTCGCGCCCAGAACGCTGGACGACGTCTACGGCGACATCGCCCGCATCGCCGGCATCCTGCAGGCGCACGCGCGCGGAGCGGAGATGATTCAAGGCATGCAGCGCGAAGTGGAAGCCGTCCGCAAGGCCGCGTCTGAGAGCGGCCGCGTTCCACGGCCGCAAGTGTTCTGCGAAGAGTGGGGGAAGCCCATCATTCACTCGCAGCCCTGGGTGGCGGAACTGGTGGAGGCCGCGGGCGGCGAGTTTGTGGGTGAGCCGGGAAAGCAGACCGACGCGGAAACCGTGCGCCGTGCTGATCCGGAGGTCATCGTGGCGGCCTGGTGCGGCGCGGGCGACCGCGTGCCGCTGGAGAAAATTATCGCCGAGCGCGGCTGGCAGGGCACCAGCGCGGCTCGCCAGCGGCGCGTCTACTGCATTCCCGACGAATACCTGAACACGCCCGCCACGCCGCTGCTGCTCGGGCTGAAGGCGCTGGCGTGGGCGATTCATCCGGAGATTTTTCCACAAGCGCCGCCGCGGGTGCGGAAGATCGCTGTGATGTAATGGGGACGATGCCCGCAAAGCTGGTAGTTGCCGCTCTGATTGTGCGCGACGGCAAGCTGCTGGTCTGCCAGCGCACCAAGTACCAGAGTCTTCCCCTGAAGTGGGAGTTTCCCGGCGGGAAGATTGAACCCGGCGAGCAACCGCGCGACGCCCTGCGTCGCGAGCTCGACGAGGAACTGGGCATCGCCGCGCGCGTGGGCGACGAAGTGGCGCGCTTGCGTCATACGTACGACAGCGGGGCGTGCATCGAACTGCGTTTCTTTCTGGTGGAGCAGTTCGAGGGCGAACCGGAGAACCGCATCTTCCGTGACGTGCAGTGGGTGGAGCGGGCCGCGCTGCCCTCCTACGATTTTCTGGAGGCCGATCAGGAACTGGTGAAGGACATCACCGCGGGGAAGATTCTTTCACTGGTGTGATGCCGGGCTGGCCTCAGGGAATTTGATAATTGGGTAATTGGGTAATTTGGTAATTGAACAATCGAAAGTAAGCGACTGGCCGAAGACTGAGCAGCGAGCCCATGTAGATTACCCAAGTACCCGATTACCAAATCTGGGCCGGGTCGCGGTGGCTCCGAATTGCAGCGCCAACTTTCTTGTCCCGGCGCTCCTCTACATTGTCCAGAACATGGCCACGGTGAGCACCACCATGGCCACGGTGGTGATCCAGGCGACGGCATTATAGAGCCGCGAGTTCACGTGTTTGCCCATGAGTTCGCGGTTGTTCACCAGGCGCAGCATGAAAATCAGGACGAAGGGCAGCAATACTCCGTTGATCACCTGCGAGAGCACGGCCACGCGCAGTAGGGGGAATTCGGGGAGGAGGACCACGCCGGCTCCGGCTACGATCAGCGTGGTGTAGAGCCAGTAGAAAAAAGGAGCCTCGCTGAACTTTTTGTCCAGTCCGGACTCGAAGCCCAAGCCTTCGCACACGGTGTAAGAGGTGGAAAGCGGAATGATGCAGGAGGCGAACAGCGAGGCGTTGAACAGTCCGGCGGCAAACAGGATGAAGGCGTAGCGTCCGGCGAGCGGGCGCAGGGCCTGGGCGGCGTCGGCTGCGTCGTGGATCTGGGTGTAGCCCGCGGAATTGAGCGCAGCGGCGCAGGCCACCACGATGAAGCCGGCCACGATGGGGGCGAAGATGGAGCCCACGATGACGTCAATGCGCAGCGCGCGGAAATTGCGCATGGTGACGCCCTTCTCCACCACCGAGGCCTGCAGGTAGAACTGCATCCAGGGCGCGATGGTGGCCCCGATCATGCCGGTGATGAGGAACAGGTAGGCCGGGTTGGTGATGGGCGTTTGCGAGGGGCGGGGCACCGTGCTCAGCAGGGCTTTGAACCAGTCGGGGCGGGCCAGCACTCCGGCGACGATATACGCGATGTAAAAGCAGGAGGCGACCAGGAACACCTTCTCCATGCCCTTGTAGGTGCCCTTCACCACCATCCACCAGACCACGGCGGCGGACAGGGGGACGGAAAGGTACTTGGAGATGCCGAACAGCTCCAGGCTGGAGGCCACGCCGGCGAAGTTGGCGACCACGTTGCCAAAGTTGGTGACCACCAGGGCGAGCATCAAGGTGAAGGTGATGCGCAGGCCGAACTGTTCGCGCACCAGGTCGCTGAGGCCCTTGCCGGTCACCGCGCCCATGCGCGCGCCCATTTCCTGCACCACGATCAGCGCGATCATCATGGGCGCAATGGCCCAGAGCAGCGAATAGCCGAACTGCGCTCCCGCGAAGGAGTAGGTGTAGATGCCGCCGGCATCATTGTCTACGTTGGAAGTGATGAAGCCCGGTCCCACGACGGAAACGAACAGCAGGATCCGGGTCTTCCACAGCCTGAGCCATCGCATTGGCAATCGTCGTCCACGGGGAGTGACGGCCCCAGAATAAACGCGGGCGTGAAATCAGGCCAGAAATAAAGAGACAAAATTGAAATTGTTTACAATGCTGGCATGCCGAAACGGTCCCGCTACACGGAGGAGCACGCCCGAGCCGGGCTCCAGGCCCGCTTTCCCGAGCTCGAGACCTGGCCCAACCAGTTCCCGGCCTACGAAATCGTGATTGACGTCCCCGAGTTCACCTCGGTGTGTCCCAAAACCGGGCTGCCGGACTTCGGCGAGCTCACCATCCGCTACATGCCGGCGAAGGCATGCCTGGAGCTGAAATCGCTGAAGGAGTACCTGCTTGCCTACCGCAACCTGGGCATCTTCCAGGAGAACATCGTGAACCGTGTGCTGGAGGACGTGGTACGGGCTGCGAAGCCGCGCTGGGTGGTAGTGAAGGGGGAGTTCCGGCCGCGCGGCGGCATGGGCACGGTGGTCGAGGCGAGGTGGCCGAGGAAGAAAAGATAAGCACTTGGCACCTGGCGTTTAGCACTTGGCCCTCGACGTTCCTCTTGATCGGCGACGCTAGTGGGGCTAAAGGGCCAAATGCCAGGTGCCTAGTGCGGAGTGGGGTATAGTCCCGACGCATGGCGGAAGCCCAGGACAGGAGCGCTGCGCCGCCCAAGAACGACCGTCGCACCATCTTCGGATGGTGCATGTACGACTGGGCGAACTCGGCCTACATCACCACCGCCATTTCCCTGCTCCCCATCTATTTTGCCAACTTCGTGGTGGGGCCCGGGGGAGTGGTGCTGGGCGGGAGGCCGTTCGCGCCCGACGCGCTCTGGGGCTTCCTGGTGGGGGCCACGGATTTTCTGGCCTTCGTGTGCGCACCGGTGCTGGGCGCGATGGCGGATTTCTCCGCCGCCAAGCGCCGCTTCCTGCTCTTCTTCGCCTACCTGGGTGCTTTGTTTACCGTGCTGCTGTACTTCACGCAGTCGGGCGATCTCTATCGCACGATGTTCTTCTTCGCCATCGCTCAACTGGGGTTCATCAACGCCAACGTGGTGTACGACGCCTTCCTGCCGCAGATCGCCAGCGAAGACAAGATGGACTGGGTTTCGGGCAAAGGCTATTCCTTCGGCTACGTGGGCGGCGGGATCCAGTTCGGGCTGGCGATGCTGCTGGTGCGCTTTCATGAAAGCGTGGGCCTCACACAGGAAGAGGCGATGCGCATGGGCATTGCCAGCGCCGGAATCTGGTGGGCGGGGTTCACGCTGTTCACCGCGCGCTACCTGCGCGAGGGGCGGTCGTCGGAGACCTTGCCGGAGCGTTACCGGAAGTGGCCCGCCCTGGTGGCCTATGCCGCGGTGGGGGTATCGCGACTGGTGCAGACCACCAAGCGGGTGCGCCGCTTTCGGCACCTGGTGCTGTTCCTGGTGGCCTTCATGCTCTACAACGACGGCATCCAGACGGTGATCGTGATAGCCGCTTCCTACGGAGCCGTGGAGTTGAAGCTGCCGGTTTCGGCGCTCATGATCACCATCCTGATCATCCAGGCGGTGGCCACGCTGGGGGCCATCCTGTTCAGCCGCCTGGCCCGGCGCCTGGGGACCAAGCGCACCATCATGCTCAGCCTGGTGCTGTGGTCGGGGGTGGTGATCTACGCCTACTTCATCCACACCCAGATGGAGTTTTTTGCCCTGGGGATGGTGGTGGGCGTGGTGCTGGGAGGTTCGCAGGCGCTGAGCCGGTCGTTCTACGGGTCCATGATTCCGGAGGCGGCCAGCGGCGAATTTTTCGGCTTCTACACCGTGTTCTCGAAGTTCTCGGCCATCTGGGGGCCGATGATCTTCGGGGCGATCAAGGTAGCCACCGGCTCCTCGCGGCTGGCCATCGTTTCGCTGGTGCTATTTTTTGTGGTGGGACTGATCCTGCTTTCCCTGGTGAATGAGGAGAAAGCGCGCGAGGCGCGGGTGGCGGGAGCGTTTTGAGAATTGACGATTGACGATTGCAGAATGATGATTGAGAAAAATGGACACACCGAGACCGCTTGGGTTGATACCGGGGCTAAAGCCCCGGCTTTACGCCACCCCTTACGCGGGCCTGAAGGCCCGCTCTCCCACCGAGTTTGTGCGAGGAGCTCTATGAGATGCCCTCTCTCCCACCGATATTGTTCGGGGGGGCTTTGTGAGTTCTGAGTTTCTCCTGTTACTCCAGAGAATCTCCGATCCATGATGATCTTCCTCTGGATTCTGGGAATGGTTCTGGCTGCGGTGTGGGTGCATCGCGTGGTGGACGCGGCCCGGGGAACGCCCACGGTGTCCGACATCTCCAGCGCCGCCTGGGACCGTGCCCTGCCTCAGGACTCGGCGCCGCGGGTGAGCATCATCGTGCCCGGTCGCGACGAAGAAGAGCACGCCGAGGCGGCGCTTTCCAGCCTGCTGGCGCTCGACTATCCCGACTACGAAGTGGTGGCGGTCAACGACCGCTCGCGCGACCGCACGGGCGAGATCATGGACCGGCTGGCGGCGCGGGATGCGCGCCTTCGGGTGCTGCACATCACCGAACTTCCTGCGGGCTGGCTGGGCAAGACGAACGCCATGTGGCAGGCCGCACAGCAGGCGCAAGGCGAGTGGCTGCTGTTCACCGACGCCGACATCAGCTTCCGTCCCGATGTGCTGCGCCGCGCCCTGGCCTACGCCCAGGCCGAGCGCGCGGACCACCTGGTGGTGATTCCCACTCCCATCCTGCATTCGGTTGGGGAGCGCATGATGATGGCTTTCTTTCAGTCGCTGTTTTTTTTTGGACACCGGCCCTGGAAGGTGGCCGACCCCAAAGCGCGCGACCACATGGGAGTGGGCGCCTTCAACCTGGTGCGGCGCAGCGCGTACCAGGGCGTGGGCACGCACCAGGCCCTGCGCATGGACGTGCTCGACGACATGAAGCTGGGCAAGCTGATCAAGGAAAAAGGATTCGCCCAGCGCAACGTGATCGGGCGCGGCCTGCTTACCCTGCGCTGGGGCCAGGGCGCGATGGGGATTGTCCGCAACCTGACCAAGAATATGTTTGCGTTGATGCTCTATCGCTGGCCGCGCACCCTGGGCGCAGTTCTTCTTCTGATGGTGCTGAACCTGGGCCCGTTTGCCGGTGCGTTGCTGGCACCGGGGTGGTCGCGGCTGGGATACGGCGTGGCGGTAGCGGCCATCGCAGTGCTGTACTCCGGCATCGCGCCCCACCTGGGGATCTCACGGGTCTACTTCCTCCTGCATCCGGTGGCCGCGACGGTCTTTACCTACGCTCTACTACGCTCCGCCTTCCATGCGGTGCGCCATGGCGGCGTGGTGTGGCGGGGGACGAAGTATTCGCAGGAGGAGTTGAGGAAAGGGCTGGTGTGAGAAGGCAAAATGCAAAATTCAAAATGCAAAATTCACAATGCGAAATTGAAAATGCGACATTCACAATGCAAAATGCAAAAAGTCAAAGCTCTTACTCGCTGTCGTCCTCACCGGCTGGGGGCTGCTTGTCGGGCTTCAGGGTAGTGGGCGGCGGGTCCTTCTTGCGCCGGCCCTGCTTGGCGCTCTTGAACTTGCCAGCGCGGTGACGGCCGTGGCGGGAGGCGTCGTAAGTTTTGGGCGGCGGCGGGAGCTTGGCGGCTTCTCCGTAGAGCTGGCGGGCACTCCGCAGGATGATTTCTGCGCGGTCGTTGTAGAGGCGAATCTTGCCGAACACCTCGATGGTCTTGTTCTGCAGCATGCGCACGTCGCCCACATCGCGCAGGTCCTTGGCAAACACCACCACCGTGAACGGACACTTGCGGTAGTCGGAGCAGTAATTCAGGAACCAGGTTCCGCTCTGGGATTCGTTCACCTGCACCACGGTGCCGCGGACGCAGGTTTCATCCCCGACCTTCGTGGGGGCTTCTTCCATGGGAATGCAGGTGGCAGTGGCGAGGGGACCGGCGAGGAGAAGCAGGCCGAAGGTCAGGCCCAGTAGCAGCCGGCATGGGGCAGCGGACTTCATGGAACACCCACAAGGTCAGGACCACCAGAAACGTTGAGGCGCGGGCGGGCGGACCCGCCCCGTGTCGGGGCGGATCCATCGGGAATTACTTGGCAAAGGCCGCGATGGCCGACGCTTCGTCGTCCTTGATGTCGAACACCGTGTACAGCTTGGTGATCTGCAGCAGGTCGTGGACCTTCTTGGTCAGGTTCAGCAGCTTCAACTCGCCGCCGTTGTTGCGGACGGTGGTGAAAGCGCTGACCAGTTCGCCGATGCCCGAGCTGTCGATATAGGTGACGTCGCCCAGGTTCAGCAGGATCTTCTTGCCGCCCTTGGAAAGCAGGTCGCGGATGGTGTCGCGCAACACCACGCTGCCTTCTCCCAGCGTGATGCGCCCGCTGAAGTCCACCACCGTTACCCCGTCCACCTGCCGCGTGCTGGCTTTCATGCTCACTTGCGTTCCTCCTTGGCGCCCGCCGGGTCGCCTATGTTCTTGACCAGTGTAACCTCGGTACCGGGAGCGAGATCGCGGAACCGCACCTCGTCCATAAACGAGCGGATGAGGAAGATTCCCCGTCCCGACTGCTTCAGCAGGTTCTCCGGCGCCAGGGGATCCGGAACCGCCGTGGGGTCGAGCCCGCCACCCTGGTCGGCGACTCGAATCACCAGGGTGTCGCCATTGGTTTCATAGGAAACGCTGACCTTCTTTTTCGGGTCGTAGGCGTTTCCGTGCAGCACGGCGTTCACCGCCGCTTCCCGCACCGCCATGGCGATGCGCTGGCAACTATCCTCGTTGAAACCAAGCTGGGCGGCAAACTGCTCCGCCGTCTGCTCCGCCACGTTCACGCTGTCCAAGGTTGAGTCCAGCGTGTAGCTGACCCGGTCTCCGGTCATCCTGGAAATGATCCACCCGCCTGTCCCGGCACGGCGACGTACCGAGATTCTGAGCTACCGGACCGGCGCAACGTTCCGCACACCGGCTCCGAGGGAACGGGTAGTTTGCCTGTCGGATGCGGAGTTTGTCAAACCCTACGGCCGAATCGGTTGCGGCAGGCGTACTCAAAGCGTCAATGACCGGGCAGCGGTTGATTCATGTATGCTCACGGGCGATGGCGAACCTGGCCCTTTCCGAGCTGCTAGGGACGCCGGTACTCGACTCCACCGGCGCCGCCGGCGGGCGGGTGCGCGAGGTGGCGATCTTCCCCCAGGAAGACCCGGCGCGCGTGCACGCTCTGCTGGTGCGTTCCCGCTCCGGCGATCGTCTGCTGCTCTGGCCGAGCTTTGCTTCCATCTCGGCGGATGCGGTCCGCGCCTCTACTGCTTGCAGCGAGTGGCCGCCCCTCAACGGCGTGGAAGGACTGCTGCTGCTGGAGCGCGATCTGCTGGACCAGCAGATCATCGACGTGCACGGCCGCAAAGTGGTGCGCGTGAACGACGTCGACTTTCAGCAGGCCTTTACTCACAACGAAACCATGCTCAAGGTCCTGGAAGTGGACGTGGGACTGCGCGGAGCGGTGCGGCGTTTGCTGAAGGGACTGGTCCCCAAGCGGGCGCTGGAGAGCCTGGTGAGCACCCTGCCTCCGCGCGTGATTCCGTGGGAGTTCGTGGATTTGATCGAGACCGACCCTTCGCGGCGGGTGAAGCTGAAGATTGCCCACGAGCGCCTGGCGCGCCTGCATCCCGCCGACATCGCCGACATTATCGAAGAGCTGTCGCCGGCCGAGCGCGGGGCGGTGATCGAGAGCTTGAACGAGGAAGTGGCCGCCGGGGCGCTGGAGGAAGTGAATCCCAAGATGCAGGTGTCGATCGTGGAGTCGCTGGATACCGAGCGCGCCGCCGACATCGTGGAGGAGATGGATCCCGCCGCCGCTGCGGCCCTGCTGGGAGATTTGTCGCGGGAGACCAGCGAGGAAATTCTGGAGGAAATGGAGCCGCACGAACGCGAGGACGTCACCGAGCTGCTGGAGTTCAAGGACAACACCGCCGCCGGCCACATGACCACGGACTTTATCGCCGTGCCCCGCAGCGCCACGGTTCACGATGTAATCGAGATCATGCGCCACTTCGAGGGCAGCGTGGAGGTGATCTCCACCATCTACGTGTTCGGGCCGGGGCGCAAGCTACTGGGCTCGGTGCCGCTGGCGCGCATGGTCCTGGCTCCCACCCAGAGCAAGATGGGATCGCTGATTGTGGAGCCCATGATCGTCTGTCCGGCCGGCGCCAGCGAGAAGGCAGCCGCGGAATTGTTCGACAAGTACAGCCTGCTGTCGCTGCCGGTGGTGGACAAGCAGGGCCGAATTACGGGTGTGATCACCGCCGATGACGTGATCAGCCTGTTGCGCGCCAAGTCGTCTTAGGATTTACTTCCGGGGACTTACTTCTTAGCGGCTCACTTCGCCCACGCCATGCCGTCGGGTTCCTGCCCGGTGGCGAACTTTGTCACCACCTTGCGTGAGCCTAAGTCAATCACCGTCACGTGATGGGAGTTGGTATTGGCCACGAAGGCGCGGCGGCCGTCGGGCGTAATCAGGATGCCCACCGGAACCGACCCCACTTCCACCTCGCCTACGAGTTGCCGGGCCTTGGCGTCGAAGATGGCTACCTTGTTGCTCTGCGCGTTCGACACCAGCACTTGCTTGCCGTCGGGCGTGAACTTGAGGCGGATGGGGAACTGGCCACCGCTGGTGATCGTGGCCAGGATGCGATGGGTGGCCACGTCCAAAATGGAAATACTGTTGGCGATGCGGCTGCTCACCCAGACTTCGCGGCCGTCGGGCGAGACGTCAATGCCTTCGGCGCCGGCGGCGGTGGGGATGCTGGTCACCTTGTCAGTCGCGCGCTCAATGACGGTCACGCTGCCGGACCCGATGTTGGCCACGAATAACTTCTTCTCGTCGGGCGTGGGAACCACCATGTGGCTGGTCTGCTGGCCCGTCTGCCAAGTGTGCAAGATCTTGCCGGTTGCCGCTTCCAGCTCCAGGACGGACTGTGCGCCCTCTGTGGTCACCCACACCAGCTTCCCGTCCTTGCTCACCCAGATGCCGTGGGGCTGCGTGTACTGGCCGAGAGGATATGTGGCTTTGACCTTGCGCGCCTTCAGGTCCACAACCGTGATGGAGTTTCCGGGAGGCTGCTGCTCCTGGTCACGAAGGAAAGTAAAGCTGCCGTAGTCGCTGACGTAGGCGAAGCGGCCGTCGGGGGAAACCGCTACTTCGTGAGGTCCCTTGCCGGTGGGCACTGTGGCCACGGTAGCGTAGGTGGCCGGGTCCACCAGCGCTACCAGGTGGTTGGACTTGTTGACTACTACCAGCAGCTGCGCCGCCAGCGTCGGCGAGGCCAGAAGCAGGATCGACAAGCCGAGTCGCAGGATCATGCGCAGTCTCCTCGAACCAGGTCCAACGATGCTACCGCATCCCCGAGGCTCGCGGGCGTGGCGCTGGACTCCTGGGCGAGGTGACTGCGGCGCGGGAGCAGGCATCCAAACAGTAGCGAGGCCTTCACGGAGGGACGCTCCGGCAGGGTGCAGATTCGCTATACTGAGGTTTCACAAACATTTCCATGCGGCAGGAGACGGTTGCCATCGGCTTCCCGTTAAGGAATTCGAGGCTGGTCAAGGCGCTGGGAGGGACAGCTCTCGCAGTGTTGTTGCTGGCCGCTTTTATCAACTTCCGGCAGTCGAAGGCGCCGGTGCGCGCCGACCGCGCCCAGCGCCAGACCATCGTCAACACGGTGACCAGCAACGGCAAAATCGAGCCGGTGGCGAACTTTGAGGCTCACGCGCCCCTGGCCACCACCGTCCGGCGGGTGCTGGTGAAGGCGGGTGACGCGGTGAAGCCGGGACAGCTTCTGGTCGAGCTCGACGCTTCCAGCGCCCGCGCCGAGGCCGCCCGCGCCCTCGCACAACTGCGCGGCGCGCAGGCACAGACCGCCGCCGTCGAGAAGGGCGGCACGCGCGAAGAAGTGTTGACCAACGAAGCATTGCTGGTGAAGGCGCGCACCGAACTGGAAGCATCCGAGCGCAACCAGGAGGCCATGCGCAAACTGCACGAGCGCAAGGCGGCCTCGGCGGGCGAGCTGCAGGAGGCCGAGAACCGTTTTCGCCGCGCCCAGGCGGAGGTGGAATTGCTGCAAAAGAAACTCCAGCAGCGGTTTTCTCGGCCGGAAGTGACGCGCACCCAGGCGCAGCTTGCCGAGGCGCAGGCCGCCTACGCCGCGGCGCAGTCGCTGCTGCGCGATTCCATAGTGCGTTCGCCGCGCGCCGGTGTGGTCTATTCCCTGCCCGTGCGTCCCGGCGCTTATGTGAATCCCGGCGAACTGCTGGTGCAGGTGGCCGACCTCACGCGGGTGCAGGTGCGCGCTTTTGTGGACGAGCCCGACATTGGACGCCTGGAGGCGTCGCAAAAAGTCGAACTCACCTGGGACGCGCTGCCCGGCCGCACCTGGACGGGAACCGTGACCGGCGTTCCCACCACCGTGGTCCAACGGGGCACGCGCAACGTGGGCGAGCTCATCTGCCAGGTGGACAACGCCGACGGGAAGCTGTTGCCCAACGTGAACGTCAACGTTACCGTGGTGACCGCGCACCATGAGAATGCCCTCACCGTTCCGCGAGAGGCCATCCATGAGGAAGGCGGCAAGCGCTACGTTTATGAAATCGCCGGCGACGAGCTGAAGCGGCGCGAGGTGGAAACTGCCGTCTCCAACCTGACGCGCATTGAAGTAGTGCGCGGGCTCGCGGAAAACGCCCAGGTGGCCCTGGGAGCAACCGGCGGGCGCAGCTTGCGCGACGGGTTGCCGGTCCGGATCGTCGAGCAGTGAGACGGGCTTCCAGTTTTGCCTTCCGGCTGTTGTTCTTGCTGGCGCTTCCGGCCGCTGCCGCCGACTCCGCCCGCGACCTGCTGTGCGCCGGACGTGTGGACGACGCCGTGGCCGCGATCCAGGCGCGACTGCAAACTTCCCCGCAAGACGCGGAGGCGCATCACCTGCTCGCGCGCGCCTACCTGTTCATCGAAAAGTGGGACCGGGCGGTGGAAGCGGCGGAGCGCGCGGTGGCCTTGCAGCCGAAGAGCAGCGACTATCACTTGTGGCTGGGCCGGGCCTACGGAAACAAAGCCGAGCACTGCAACTTTATCTGTGCCTCCGGACTGGCGGGCAAGGTCCGCGCCGAGTTCGAAAAAGCGGTTGAGATCGATCCCAACAACACCGCGGCGCGCACCGACCTGGCGGAGTATTACATGGAGGCTCCGGGAATCATGGGTGGCAGCAAGGACAAGGCGCGCGCGCAGGCCGATCAGATGGCGCAGCGCGCTCCCTCCTCGGCGCACTGGGTGCGCGCCCGCCTGGCGGAAAAAGAGAAGCAATATGAGGTTGCCGAGCAGGAGTTTCGCGCGGCCGCGGAGGGCAGCGCCAGCCCACCGCAGGCCTGGATCGACCTGGCCGGCTTTTACTACCGCCGCGGGCGGCTGGCCGACATGGAGGCCGCCGTGACCAAGGCGGTGAGCGCGCCGCAACCCTCGGGTGGGGCGCTGTTCGAAGCCGCTTCCCTGCTCTTCCGCGCCGGCCGCAACTTCCCCGGCGCAGCGGAAATGCTCCGCCGCTATCTGGACGGAGGAAAGCTGGTGTGCGACGCGCCCGCCTTTCGCGCACACTATCTGCTGGGCACGATCCTGGAAAAGCAAGGTGACAAACCGGCTGCGGTCTCCGCCTACCAGGCTTCGCTGGCGCTGGCCCGCGACTTTGACGACCCGCGCAGAGCCTTGAAGCGGGTGGCAAAATAGCAGCATTTAGCAATTGGCACTTAGCATTTGGCACCGACGTCCCTGCGCGTGGTCTTTCGAACGCAAGACCCGCGACCAAATGCCAATTGCCAAATGCTGTTTCCAAGTGACGCCATGACCCCTCGCCAAGCGCCTCACCAGTTCTCACCCCGGCGTGTAGAATCGGCCCAATGTTTCGTCCAGAAGCAGAGCCCCAGACTGACGACTGCCCGGTTCCGCGGAGGCTCCATCTGATCGGCCGCACACTAGCCCATTACAAGATCACCGCGGCGATTGGCGCCGGCGGGATGGGCGAGGTGTATCGCGCGACGGACACGAAGCTCGGGCGCGAGGTCGCGCTGAAGGTACTGCCGACGGACATGGCGAGCGATCCCGAGCGCCTGGCGCGGTTCCAGCGCGAAGCTCGCGCGGTGGCTGCGTTGAATCATCCGCACATCGTCACGATCCACTCGGTGGAGGAAGCCGACGGCATCACCTTTCTTACCATGGAACTGGTCGAGGGACAGCCCCTCGACCGCCTGATCCCCGCGAGCGGTCTCCCCGTGGAGCGAATCGTCCAGATCGCCGGCGCGCTCGCCGCGGCCCTGACTGCGGCGCACGAGAAAGGGATCGTGCACCGCGACTTGAAGCCGGCCAATGTCATGGTCACGAACGACGGCCGCGTCAAGGTGCTGGACTTCGGCCTCGCGAAGGAGACCCACGCGGCCAACCCCACCGACGCCACGCTGACGTCGGCCGGACACACGGCGGAGGGCGTGGTGATGGGGACGGTACCCTACATGTCGCCCGAACAGATCGCAGGCCGGGCGGTGGATCAACGAACGGACATCTTCTCGCTGGGCGTCATGCTCCACGAAATGGCAACCGGGAGGCGGCCCTTCGAAGGGACTTCTTCGGCCGAACTGGCATCCGCGATTCTGCGGGATACCCCACCGCCCGTCACCGATGTGCGGGCGAATCTGCCCGGCGATCTGGCACGCATCATCCGGCGCTGCCTGGAGAAGGATGCGCGGCACCGCATTCAGACGGCACGCGATGTCAGCAACGAGTTCCGCGAGCTGGCGCGACAGACGTCACAGGCGGCAGCAGTTCCGGCCTCGCGTCCGGTGGCGAAGCCCGACTCGGGCGAGGTTCGCGCCGGGGAAGGCTTCTGGGTCGCCGTGCTGCCGTTCAAGTACAGCGGCGGCAACGCAGACCTCACGGCCCTGGCCGAGGGGCTGACCGAGGACGTGGTGACCGGCCTCACCCGTTTCTCCTACCTCAGGGTGATCGCGCGCAGTTCGACCTCCCGATACGCCAACGAAGCGGTGGATGTGCGGGCCGCAGGCAAGGAGCTGGGCGCGCGCTATGTGATGGAGGGCAGCCTTCGCCATGCGGGATCGAAGCTGCGCATCGCGGTGCAGCTCGTGGACGCGAGTTCGGGCGCCCATTTGTGGGCGGAGACCTACGATCGCTCGTTCCAACCGGAGGCGGTTTTCGAGCTGCAGGACGACGTAGTCCCCCGGATCGTCTCCACTGTCGCCGACGCGTATGGCGTTCTGCCGCACACCATGAGCGAAGCGCTCCGAAGGAAGGGCCCCGATCAACTGAGCCCGTACGAGGCGGTGCTGCGCAGCTTCGGGTTCTACGAGCGCGTCACCGCTGAAGAGCATACTGCGGCGCGGGCCGGCCTGGAAAGGGCTGTCCAACAGGCGCCGGGCTATGCCGATGGCTGGGCCATGCTGGCGATGCTGTATACGAACGAATACTCACACGGGTTCAACGTCCGGCCTGATCCCCTCGGGCGCGCGCTCGCGGCTGCGCACCGTGCCGTTGAGGCCGCGCCCTCCAATCACCTCGCCTATTACGCCCTGGCCTCGGCCTTGTTTTTCCGGAGGGAGATGCAGGCTTTCCGGAATGCGGCGGAGCGGACCATCGCGCTCAACGCGATGGACGGAAGCACCACCGCTTTCGTCGGTCACTTGGTGGCCTACGCGGGGGACTGGGAACGCGGCTGCGCGCTGGTAGAGCGCGCCAGGCAACTCAACCCCCATCATCCCGGATTTTACTGGTTCGTCATGTTCAGCGATGCTTACCGCAAGGGAAACTACCGCGGCGCGCTGGACGTCGCCCTGAAGATCAACATGCCCGGCCGGTTCTATACGCACGCGGTTCTCGCTGCGGCATATGGGCAGCTCGGCGAGAAAGAAGCTGGACGCAATTCCCTGCGAGACCTGCTGGCCCAGAAACCGGACTTCGCCCTGGTCGCACGGGAGGATTTCGGGAAGTGGCACGATCCGGAGTTCGTCGAGCACTTGCTCGACGGGCTCCGCAAGGCGGGGCTGGAGATTGCCCCTAAGAAGGAAACAGCGGTTCCTGTGCCCGCGGCGGCGACGGCGGACATTGCCGCCATCCCCGGCTTCGGTGGCCGGCCGGCGATCGCAGTCCTGCCCTTCGACAACCTCTCCGGCGATCCCGAGCAGGAGTACTTCGCCGACGGTCTGGCCGAGGACCTGATCACCCGGCTGTCGCTGTGGCGGGCTTTCCCCGTCATCGCGCGCAACTCGAGCTTCGTCTACAAGGGCAAGGCCGTCGATGTGAAGCAGGTGTCCGCCGACCTCGGGGTGCGCTATGTGGTCGAAGGCAGTGTGCGTAAGGCGGGCAACCGGGTGCGCATCGCCGCGCAGTTGATCGACGCGACCACCGGGGAACATATTTGGGCGAAGACCTATGACCGCGAACTCACCGACGTGTTTGCCGTTCAGGACGAGATCAGCGAGGCCATCGCGATGCCGCTGGCCAGTGATCTGCAGCGCGCCGAACTTGCGCGCGCCCAGCGCCGTGCGCCGGATAACTTCGAGGCGTGGGGCCTGTTTCAACGCGCCTTGCCGCTCCTCCACCGTTTCACCCGTGCGGACAGCGACCAGGCACGCACCCTGCTGGAGCGCGCCGTTGCGCTCGATCCGCAATTCTCGACGGCGCTGGCGCGGCTGGGCGAGGTGGGCGTCTGGGAAGTGGTGAATACCTGGACCGACTCTCCGGAGCGGACGCTGGAGGTTGCGCTCGCACAGGCCCGCCGGGCCGTCGCGCTGGACCCGCGCGATGCGGAGGCCCAGACCTTTCTGGCATTCGCGTTGATTACGGCGGGGGACTCCGCCGGGGCGCACGAGGCGGCACGTCGCGCGGTGGATCTTAACCCCAGCATGCCCCTGGCGCTGGCATTCCTTGCTTACCTTTCGCATATGATCGGGAACCCGCCCCAGGAGAGCATTGATCTCGTGCAACGCGCGATGCGGCTGAGCCCGCACGATCCCGTGGAATGGATCTTCTACGATGCCCTCGGTGGGGCTTACTGGAACGCCGGACGGTACGAAGAGGGGCTGGCCGTGAGCCGGCGGCTCATCGCCCTCTCACCCAGTTATTACTTCGGCTACATCTGGGGTGTCTTGAACGCGGTGGGTCTCGGCCAGATCGAAGAGGCCAGGGAGCTCATCGGGCAGGCACGGCAGGTCCAGCCCGCCCTGTCGCTGGCGCTGGTGCGCAGGAGCCTCGGCGCCATGGCGACCGACGTCGACCGGCGCATGGCCGCGGCCTTGCGGGAGGCCGGGGTGGAGTAGGGGACGTGTCCAAGAGCAATGAGCGGCCGTACAAGCAACGAGCAATAAGCAATAAGCAGTAAGAAAATGAAGCGAGCGCCTCAGCCTACTGCTTATTGCTGATTGCTTACTGCTCGCCCAAAGGTGACCCCATGACCCTCGCAAAGCGCCTGACCCCAATTGCTTTCCTGTTGCTGACTGTTCACCTCGCCGCCGATCCCGTTCCCTTCCGGCGCGCCATTGAGCTGGCGGTAGGACAGAGCAGCACCATGGCCGCGGCCGATGCCGACCAGTCGCGCGCCCGCCATTCTTACCAGGAGGCCCGCAACCTCTTCCTGCCGCAGATGGTGCTGGGCTCCGGCCTGGCGGCCACCTACGGTTTCCCGCTGAGCATCGAGGGGGCGGCGCCCTCCATCATCAGTGTCAACTCGCAGCAGTATCTGTTCAATCCGGCGCAGAAGGAGTTCATCCGCGCCGCCAAAAGCGAGTGGAACCTGGCCGGCACCCTGAAAGAGGACCGGCGCGACCAGGTGATCCTGGAAACCGCCATCACCTACATCGAGCTCGACAAGTTGGCGGCCACGCTCACGGTGCTGCGCCAGCAGGAAGAAGCGGCGACGCGCGTGGAGCAGATGGTGGAGGAGCGCATTGCCGCGGGCGTGGACAGCGAGGTGGAACGCACCCGCGCCCGCCTGGCATCTGCGCGCGTGCGCATGCATCGAGCGGAAGCCCAAGGGGCCTGGGACGTACTCCGCATGCGCTTGGCGCACCTGACGGGTCTTCCGGAGGAGGCTATCTCCACGGTCACCGAGTCCATTCCGAAGCTGCCGGAGGTGCGTCAGGAGGACAACCTGGTCGGCCGCGCTCTGGAAAAGAGCCCTCTGGTGCGCGTGGCCGAGGAGCGGGCCCAGGCGCAGCAGTTCCGCGCCCAGGGCGAACGCAAGATGCTCTATCCCGCCATTGACCTGGTGGGGCAGTACGGGCTGTTCAGTCGCCACAACAATTACGACGACTTTTTCCAGCGCTTTCAGCGGCACAACGGGACCATCGGGGTGGCCATCCGCTTTCCCTTCCTGAATTTCGCGCAGCGCTCGCGCGCCGAGGCCGCTGAGGCCGAGGTGGTCATGGCTCGCAGCCAGGCCAAGGGCGTCCGCCATCAGGTGTCGGCGGAGACGCTGCGCTTGCAGCGCTCGGTGCGCCAGCTCTCGGCCGCCCGCGAGGTGGCGCGCCTGGAGTATCAACTGGCGCGTTCGGAAGTGGACGCCGTGCAGGCGCGCATGGAGGCCGGCACCGCCACCCTGCGCGAAGAACAGGAGATGCGTGCCCTGGAAAACGAGCGCTACAAGGCCTTCCTCGACGCCAGCTTCGAGTTGGAAAAGGTGCAGCTCCAGCTCCTGCGGGCCACCGGAGAACTGGAAACATGGGCGCTGCGAAGGGACTAATGCCGGCTGAAGCAGCCGATGTGCTGGTCGCGGTGACAGGTGTGGCGGCGTTCGCCTGGAGCTTGCGACTGGATTGGAACCGGCGCAGTCTATCGCGCCATCTGCTTGCGAAGGAACCGTTGGTCTTGCTGGATGGGTTGAGCACGGCCCTCAGCCTGAGCCAGGCGGCGGTTGCCGCCCTGGGATTGCTGATGTCATTGGACAGATGGTCCGGGGGCAACTGGTCCGGGTTCCAGGTGGCACCGGTGCTGGCGGCTGCTAGCCACGGCGCGATCTTTGTGTTCCTGTGGCACGAGGGACGCCGGGCGATCCAGCTCCAGCGTCCTGCGGGGCTGGTCACAGGCGAATACGCCATCTTGTTGGGCGGGATGACGTTCGTTCTTGGAATCCTGGACAACAGTTCCACCGGGCTGCTCCGCCCAGAAACGTCGCGTTGGGCGGGTCTGCTGTTGGTGGTGGCGGGGGCCGGCGCCACTACCTTGCTGGTGCGCCGCTTCCTCGAGGAAAAGGAGGAGCACCGGATCATCCGTCATGTGCAGGAGTCCGGCGATATCCTCCAGCCCGAGTACACGCCCGCGAGTCCTGAGTGTCCCCATCCCGAACGCTGGCGGATGTACGACGCCATGACCGCCGAGATGGAAGTGCTGGAATTTCTCAAGTGCCTGGTCACCACCGTCAAGCCGGAACTGGTGGTCGAAACCGGCAGCTTCATGGGCGTCAGCACTTTGTGGATCGCCGAAGGACTCAGGCAGAACGGCTTCGGCAAGGTCATCACCTGCGAGTACGACCCGGTGGTGTTCGCCAAGGCGCGCGAGCGCCTGCAAGCTTCGGGGCTGATGCCCTGGATCGAGTGCCGCAATCAGTCCAGCCTGGAGATGAAGGTGGAAGGCACAATCGATATTTTCTTCAGCGACAGCGACCTGCCAATCCGCGAACAGGAGGTGCGCCGCTTTCTGCCCCAGATCCGCTCGCACGGCGTCATCCTGGTGCACGACGCCGGTTCCCACTACAAGATCGTCCGGGAGGCGGCTCTGCGGCTGGAAAACGAGGGCTTGCTCTCTGTGGTACTGCTCCCCACACCCCGCGGCCTGGTGGTGGCACAGAAGCGGGACGGACGGAGCTAGGCCACGAGGCCGGCCCGTCGCCGCCTGCCCTCCTCCAGCTTCTGTACCTTTGTTCACACCTCCAACAGTGGAAAGCTGGGTAACTCGATGTTAGGATAGGAATCCAATCTCAATATGCCCTTAAAGACGCTGTTCCTCAATCCTCCGTCGTTTGAAAACTTTGATGGCGGAGCCAGTTCGCGCTGGCCGGCGACGCGCGAGATCGAGTCCTACTGGTACCCGGTGTGGCTGGCCTATCCAGCGGGGATGCTGGAGGGCTCGCGGCTGTTGGACGCTCCTCCGCACCACGTCTCCGCCCAGCAGACCATTGAAATCCTGAAGGACTATGAGTTTCTGGTGCTGTTCACCAGCACTCCCGGGTGGCAAAGCGACCAGCGCATGGTTGAGGCCGTTAAGGCGGCCAACCCCAAGATTAAGATTTGTTTCGTCGGACCGCCGGTGACCACGGAGCCGGAGCGCGCGCTGCGCGAGTGCGCGGCGATTGATTTCGTGGTGCGGCGGGAGTTCGACTACGCCACCGTGGAGTTCGCCAACGGCAAGCCGCTGGATGAAATCCTGGGCATCTCCTATCGCAAGAACGGCGTGGTGGCGCACACTCCCGACCGCCCGTCGGTGGACGACCTGGACGCGCTGCCCGACGTGACCGACATCTACCGCCGCGACCTCGACGTGCGCCGTTACAACGTGCCCTTCCTGCTTTACCCGTTTGTTTCGCTCTACACCACGCGCGGCTGTCCGGCGCAGTGCACGTTCTGCCTGTGGCCGCAGACCCTGAGCGGGCATCCCTGGAGGCAGCGTTCCATTGAAAAAGTTGCGGCGGAGATGGCCCGGGCCAAGGAATACTGGCCGTATGTGAAGGAATTTTTCTTTGACGACGACACCTTCAACATCCAGAAGGCGCGCACCATCGCGCTCTGCGAGAAGCTGAAGCCGGTGGGCATTACCTGGTCGTGCACCTCGCGGGTGACCACCGACTACGACACCCTCAAGGCCATGAAGGATGCCGGAGCGCGGCTGATGATTGTGGGCTACGAGTCGGGCGACGCGCAGATTCTGAAGAACATCAAGAAGGGCGCCACGGTGGATCGCGCCCGCGCCTTTACCCGCGATGCCAAGAAGCTGGGACTGGTGGTCCACGGCGACTTCATCCTTGGACTGCCGGGCGAGACCCGCGAAACCATCCGCCGGACCATTGACTTCGCCAAGGAGCTGGACTGCGAGACCATCCAGGTTTCGATCGCGCACGCCTACCCCGGCACCGAGCTTTACGACTTTGCCAAGCAGAACGGCTTCATCGTCAACGATCAGAAGATGGTGGATGAAGGCGGACACCAGCTGGCGCACATCGAATATCCCGGCCTGCCGCGCGATCACGTGATGGAGATGGTGCACCGCTTCTACGACGAGTATTACTTCCGTCCCAAGGCAATCTTCCGCATCGTCCGGAAAGCGGTGTTTGATTCGGTGGAGCGCAAGCGCCTGTACAAAGAGGCCAAAGCGTTCCTGAAGCTGCGCGCCCAGCGCAACCGCTACGCCAAGGCGCTGCGCAAGGAGCAGGCCGCGGCCTCGGTTCCGGCGGCAACCTAGAGTGCCGCGCGGCCATCCCCGGCCGCGTCTTTTTCGTCTAGACTTCCTGTCAGGGCACGGCTCGGCAGGTCCGCGGGATTGGAGACGCCCTTACGGGCGTCTCTACGGCATGCGGTTTTGTGTCCATATACCTTCGGTATGAACTTTCGCAAATATCTGGTGCTGGCCGGCGTGGCTATCTTCGGCCCCGTGGGTGACATTGCCCTCTCCTACGGAATGAAGCGTGTGGGCGCGATTTCTCTGGAGCGCTGGACGCAGGCCTTCACTGCGCTCGCGAATCCCTGGGTGATCTTGGGAATCCTGCTGCTGCTGGCCTTCTTTGCCGCGTACCTCACGGCGCTCTCCTGGGCCGACCTAACCTACGTGCTGCCCGCCACCGCCATCGGCTACGTGCTGGTAGCGCCGCTCGCGGTGTGGCTGCTCAACGAAACGGTGACGCCGATGCGTTGGTTGGGAATCCTGCTGGTGAGCGGCGGCGTGGGCTTCGTCGCCCGCGGGCCGGAGATCACAGTCCACGCCTCGTCGCAGGAGACCACCGTGGACATCGCTGTGCCGAGGTCCCGGTCATGACGCTGCTCTACACCTGGGGCTCGATCGCGGTGGTGGTACTGGCTTCCACCGTCGGCGACGTGCTGCTCTCGCTCGCCATGAAACGCATCGGCGATTTGGGCGAGCTGCGCCGAAGCTCTGGGCTGACTCACGTGCTGCGCCGCGTGATGTTCAACGCGACGTTTCTTCTGGGCGTGGCCGCGATGGCCGTCGCCTTCTTCAGCTTGCTGGTGGCGCTCTCCTGGGCGGACGTGAGCCTGGTGGCGCCGGCTTCGGCCTCGCTGACCTTTGTAACCAGCGCCATCGCCGCGAAGTTCTTCCTGCACGAAAACGTGGACCGCCGCCGCTGGGCCGCCGCGCTCATGGTGTGCGTGGGCGTGGCGCTGCTGAACGGCTAGTACGCCCGATTGAAAACGCATCAGCAAACCATTTACACTCACCCGGCGGTGGTGGAGAGGTGGGAGACATGGCAATTCATCAGCTTTCCCGGCGTGAAGTCCTGAGTAAGTGCTTCGCCGCCGGCGTGCTGGTCGCCGCGGTGCCGCTTACCGAGTCCAGCGTGCTGGCCTGGTGGGAAGAAGCCGAGCGCAAGAAACTCAAGCCCACGCCGCCCAACGATCTCGGACCTTTCTACAAAGCGGGCGCGCCCAAGGCCAGCCGGCTCGTCCGCCCGGGCGATCCCGGCCTGCCCTTGTCCGTCTCCGGAGCGGTCTTTGACACGCGCGGCGACACGCTGCCCGAAGCCCTGGTCGAAATCTGGCAAACGGACGCCTTCGGACAGTACGACAACCAGGGGTTCCACTATCGCGCCCAGATCAATGCCGGCAAGAAGGGCGAGTACGCTTTCGAAACCAGCCTGCCCGGGCACTATCCCGACCGCGTGGCCCAGCACATCCACTACCAGGTGAGCGCGCCCGGCCATAAAACGCTGGTCACGCAGCTTTACTTCGCCACCGATCCGGTCTTCGAGGGCGATCCCGACAAGAACTACACCAAGGACCCGCTGTGCACCAGCCGCGAGTTGGTCCGACCGGTGCGCGTTTATCCGGACCCCAAAGCGATGCACTCCGCGGTGACGTTTGAGATAGTGTTGGAGCGAGCGTAAGCGTTCTGCCGGCTCCCTCTTTCGGTGCCTCTGTGTCTCGGTGGCTAATCTAGGCTACGAAGTACTTCGCCTCGGGATGGTGCACCACGATGGCAGACGTCGACTGCTCGGGTTCGATCTGGTAGCCCGAGGTAAGCCGCACGCCGATGGTGTGCTCGGGGTCGAGCAGGGCGAAGATCTTGGTCTGGTCTTCGAGGCTGGGGCAGGCGGGATATCCGAAAGAAAAGCGCGAGCCGCGATATTTCTGGTGGAAGAGGTCGCGGATATTTGGCGAATCGTTGCCGGCGATGCCGAGCTGTTCGCGCATGCGCTTGTGGAGAAGTTCGGCCAGGGCTTCGGCGGTCTCGACGCTGAGCCCGTGCAGGTAGAGGTAGCGGGTGTACTCACCGGCCTCGAACAGCTTGTGTGATTCTTCCGACGCCCTCGCCCCAACCGTAACCACCGAGACCCCGATTACGTCCACGCGCCCGGAGTCCTGCGCGGCGAAGAAGTCGGAGATGCACAGGCGGCGCCCTTCTCTCTGGCGCGGGAAGGTGAAGCGCTGGATCTCGCGGGCGGGGTCGCCCGCCGCTACACGAGAATTCGGGTCGTAGAGAATCACGTCATTCCCGCTGCTCTGGCAGGGGAACCAGCCGTACACCGCTTGCGGCTCGAGCCAGCCGTTGGCGCTCACTTCTTCCTGGAGCTTCAGCAGCAGCGGGCGGTACTTCTGCTCCACCAGACGCGCGTAGTCTTCCTGGGACGCGGTCTTGAGCTGCCACTGGTTCTTGAACAGCGCCGTGGGATTGATGTAGCCGAAAAGCTCGCCTAGGTCGAAGTTCTTCTCCACGCGCACGCCGAAGAACGGCGGTGCGGGGATGTCAACGTCGGAGCGGACGGCGGCGGAGCGTTGCGCAGGAGCCTCGGCCACGGCCACCGCGGGGCGGGCAAACTGCTTGCGCGCCTTGCCTTCGGCGATGCGCTGTTCGCGGCCACCGTCGGTGGCGGTGAGGTCGTCCATCAGGTGCAGGCCGGCGAAGGCGTCCTCGCCGTAGAACACGCCCGAGGAGTACTCGCGGCGCAGGTCGTCCTCCACGTATTTGCGGGTGAGCGCGGCTCCGCCGCAAATCACCGGGAAGCTAAGCTTCTGGCGCTCCAGGTCCTCGAGCACGTACTTCATCTCCACCGTGGACTTGACCAGCAGGCCGGAAAGCCCGATGGCGTCGGCCTGGTGCTTCTGCGCGGCGGCGATGATCGCGTCCGCGGGCTGCTTGATGCCCAGGTTCACCACCCGGTAGCCGTTGTTGGAGAGGATGATGTCCACCAGGTTCTTGCCGATGTCGTGGACGTCGCCCTTCACCGTGGCCAGCACGATGGTTCCCTTCTCGCGGCCGGCGGACTTCTCGAGGCGCGGCTCCAGGAAGGCGACGGCCTGCTTCATCACCGAGGCCGAGTCGAGCACGGAAGGCAGTTGCATTTTGCGTGCGCCAAACAGTTCGCCTACGGTGCGCATGGCGTCGAGCAGCACGTTGTTGATGAGGTCGAGCGGGGTGTAGTCCGTGAGCGCGGCCTCGAGGATCTGCTCCAGCGATTGCCGCGCGTCGCCTTCGCCCAGCGCCTTCTCGCCGTTGATGATGCAATGCTTGAGGCGGTCTTCCACCGTGAGGCGCGAGAAGTCAGCGTGCACGGTCTCAACTTTCTTGTCCATGCCGGAGAAGTGCGCCATGTACTTGGCCAGCGGATCGCCCTGGGAGGTGTCGTGGTAGATGAGCTTGCGCGCCAGTTCCACCTCGGCGTCCGGAATCTTGTACAGCGGGTAAATTTTGGGATAGTTGACGATGGCGATGTCCAGGCCGTGGTTCACCGCTTCGTGCATGAAGACGCTGTTGAGCACGCGCCGCGGGTAGGCGTCCAAGCCGAAGGAAATGTTGCTCACCCCAAGGATGGTGTGCACCTCGGGCAGCTCGTGCTTGATGCGGCGCACCGCCTCCAGCGTTTCTTTGCCGGCGGTGCGGTATTCGTCCTGCCCGGTGGTGATGGGCAGCGTGAGCGCGTCAAACACCAGGTCGCACGGCCGGATGCCGTACTTGGTGGTGGCCAGGTCGAAAATGCGTTTGGCGATGGCGGTCTTTTTCTCCGCCGTAAGCGCCATGCCATCTTCGTCGATGGTCAGCGCAATCACCGCCGCACCGTAGCGCTTGGCCATGGGCAGGACTTTCGAGGTGCGCTTCTCGCCGTCCTCCAGGTTGATGGAATTGATGAGGGCCCTGCCGGGAATGCGCTTCAGCGCTTCTTCCACCACGTCGGCTTCGGTGGAGTCCACGAGCACGGGCGCGGGCACGCGAGTGGCAATCTTCTCCAGCACGCCGCAGATGTAGCCCTTCTCGTCCTCGCCCACGATGGCGCAGCACAGGTCGAGCATGTGCGAGCCTTCGTTCACCAGCTTCTTGGCCAGCGCCAGGATGTCGTCGTACTTCTCTCCCCGCACCAGATTGCGGAAGTGCTCAACGCGGGTGGTGGTGTTCATCTCCTCGGCGACGATCAGCGGCTTGGGATCGAGGTCGAGAGGGACGGAAGTGTAGGCGCTGGACGCCGCGGCCTGCGGCTCGACTTCGCGGCGCGCGGGCTCGAGTCCCGCGACCGAGTCCACTAACGCTTTGATGTGCGCGGGTGTGGTGCCGCAGCATCCGCCCACGATGCGCACGCCGTAGTCCTTCACAAAGAGCGTGTGGAACTCGGCCAGCTCGACGGGCGTGAGCCCATAGACCGCGCGTCCGCCCACGTTTTGCGGCAGCCCGGCGTTGGGCAGCACGGAAACGTGCTTGGTGGAGTTGTGGCACAGGTAGCGGACGGCGTCGTTCATCTCCCGCGGCCCGGTGGCGCAGTTCATGCCAATCACGTCCACGTCGTAAGGCTCGAGGGCGGTGAGCGCCGCTCCGATCTCCGTGCCCAGCAGCATGGTGCCCGTGGCTTCGAGCGTGACCTGCACGGTCACCGGCAACCGCTTGCCGGACTGGCGCAGCGCATCGAACACTCCCGCCAGCGCCGCCTTGGCCTGCAAGAGGTCCTGGGACGTTTCGATCAGCAGGATGTCGGCGCCGCCTTCGATCAGGCCCAGCGCTTGCTCCTCGTAAGACGCGGCCATGGCGTCAAAGCCAATGTGTCCCAGCGAGGGCAGCTTGGTGGTGGGACCCATGGACCCGGCGACGAAGCGGGGCCGGGCAGGGGTGGAGAAATCGCGCGCCACTTCCTTAGCGATCTGCGCGGCGACGCGATTGATCTCTCGCGCCTTGTCTTCGATCTGGTACTCGGCGAGCACGATGCCGGTGGCGCCGAAGGTGTCGGTCTCCACAACGTCGCAGCCCGCGGAGAAATAGCGGGCGTGAATTTCGCGGATGACGTCCGGGCGGCTCAGCACCAGCAGCTCGTTGCAACCTTCTTTGCCCCAGAAGTCGTCCTCCGAGAGCGCGTGGTCCTGGATCTGGGTGCCCATGGCGCCGTCGTAAATGACGACGCGCTCGCGGACGGATTGGAGAAAATCGACCATTAGTCGTCAGCCTTCAGCAATAAGCAGTAAGCAAATCAAAGCCGTCAATCTACAGAAGCCGTTCCCATGCTGTAACGTGCCCAAAAATAAAATGGCCGCCCAGGCATCAGGCGGCGGCTCGGCGTCGAGACTCGGTTTCGGATCATCTCCGCACATCGAGCGCTCGCGCGCTCAAGGCACCTTGGCAGTCTCGGGCCAGGTTGCCGGACCCCGCAACTGCGGGATCGCTCCCTGATGCTATGTAGAAAGTTATCACTCCCACCACACCTGGCGCAAGAACAGGACAGCCGATCTAGCCTTCGGTGACGGCTGACAGCTCTGGCATCTTTGCCAGCAGTTGTTCCTTGCGATAAACGAGGTTGGAGGCGTCAAACGTAGCGATTTCGAAGCCGTGGCCATGGGTGATGGCGTCGGTGGGGCAGGCTTCGACACAGTAGCCGCAAAAAATGCAGCGATTGTAGTCAATGTTGTAAATGGCGGCGTAGCGCTCGGCGCCGCTTACGCGCTTCTCGGCGGTGTTCTCCGCCGCCTCGATGTAGATGCAGTTCGACGGACAGGCGGCGGCGCACAGGAAGCAGGCCACGCACTTCTCCAAGCCGTTCTCGTCGCGCTGCAGCACGTGTACTCCGCGGAAGCGCTCCTGGAATACGGCGCCCTTCAGCGGGCCGGGGCCGTCGGGATAGTTCTCCACCACGGTGGGCTGGAACATCTCCCGAAAGGTCACCGACATGCCCTTGGCGATGCCCGCGATGTCCTTGACGACCGACATGAACGCTCAGTATAGCTTAGCCCGGTAGGTGCACTTCACACATCGCAGATCGCACTTCGCACATCACTCGATCCCTAGCTCCTTCCACTTCCTGTCCACTAGCGCCTTGGTTCTTTGATCCATCACGATCTCGTCGGGCCACGGACGGGTGAAGCCCTCGGCCGGCCACTTGCGAGTTGCGTCGATGCCCATCTTGGAGCCGAAGTTGGGCAGACGCGAGGAGTGGTCGAGCGAGTCCACCGGGCCCAGCGTGAACTGGATGTCGCGCTCCGGGTCAATGTGGTTCAGGGCCTTGAGCGTGACTTCGCCCAGGTCCTGCACGTTCACGTCTTCGTCCACGACGACGATGCACTTGGTGAACATGGCCTGGCCCAGCGACCAGATGGCGTTTATAACCTTGCGCGCCTGTCCGGGATAAGACTTGCGGATGGAAACCAGCATCAGGTTGTGGAAGATGCCCTCGGGCGGCAGGTTGATGTCCACCAGTTCAGGGATGGTGAGCCGCATCAGCGGCAGAAATATGCGCTCCACCGCTTTGCCCATCCACGCATCTTCCATCGGAGGCTTGCCCACGATGGTGGTGGAGTAAATCGGCTCCTTGCGGTGGGTGATGCAGGTGACGTGGAAGACCGGATACTCGTCCTGGAGCGAGTAGAAGCCGGTGTGGTCGCCGAAGGGACCCTCGGTGCGCAGCTCGTCGAGCAGTACATGGCCTTCGAGGACGATCTCCGCTGAGGCCGGGACTTCGAGGTCCACGGTCTCACACTTCACCAGTTCCACAGGCTTCTGCCGCAGGAAGCCGGCGATAAGGAACTCCTCGACGTCGGGCGGCGCGGGCACAATGGCGCAAAAGGTAGTCGCAGGGTCGGTACCAATGGCAACTGCCACTTCAAGTTTTCCTGACGGCCGCGCGCCCTCGGCCAGCACCGAGCCGCCCGCTGAGCGCGCCATAATGTCCACCGCGACCGAAGCTTTGCCTTGTTCTGCGCGGCCGAGGGCGGCCGCGCGCCGCAGCATCTCCCGGTAGTGCTCCGCCCCGACCTTTTGGCGCTGCCAGTGCATCCCGGCGGTGCGCGCATCGTAAACCTGCATGCGGTAGCAGCCCATGTTGCGTTTGCCGGTGCGCGGGTCGCGAGTGATGACGCAAGGCAAGGTGATGAACCGGCCGGCGTCCTGGGGCCAACACTGGAGAACGGGAAAATCGAGCAGCGAGAAGTTGTCTTTCTTAATAATTTCCTTGCAGGGTCCGGTGGAAACTGTTTTAGGGAAAAACCTTCCCAGGTCGGCGAGCATGGGTAGCATCTTGATTTTTTCCAGCAGCCCCTGGGGCGACTTGACGTCCATGAACTGCTGCAGGCGCTCGGCCACCTGGTCGAGCGACTCGACGCCCAGAGCCAGGTTCATGCGCCGGGGAGATCCATACTGGTTGATCAGCAGGCGCGCGCCGGGGTGGCCTTTGAGGTTCTCAAACAGTAGTGCCGGACCACCGACCTTCCCGGGCCTCCCGCCGTAACCGAACTTCGAGGCGCGGTCGGTGATCTCGGTGATTTCCAGGATGGGATCAACTTCTGTCCCGATGCGCTTGAGCTCGCCGGCATGCTCCAGCGCGGATATCCATTCTCTGAGGTCGTCGTAGGCCAACGCGGCCCTCCGTCCCTTGTGGTTGAAGAACGCACGATTATAAAGGCTGGGGCGAAACCGGGTTCAGCCACTTAGCTGCCGCGGGGTGGTTGCGGGGCGGCGGGCTCGGGATAGAGCTTGCGGGCGCAGTCCGGGCAGATGCCGTGGGTGAAGCGGATCTGCGCGTGGAGCAGTAGATAATTTTCGATCTGGTTCCAGTAGCCCTTGTCATCGCGTATTTTTTTGCAACTGGCGCAGATGGGCAGGAGTCCTTGCAGGGTCCGCACGTCGTTGAGGGCGGTGCGCAACTCGGCAATGAGTTTTTCCTTTTCCTCAGCCAGGGCCTTCTGTCCGGTGATGTCGCGGACCACCAGCAGCCTGCCCGCCACCTCGCCCCAGCGGTCGTGGACCGCGGTAGCGCGAACCTCCAGCCAGCGCGCTGCTCCGGGGCCGGAGAACGGAATCTCTTCCTGCCAGATTTCGATCCCGGGGTCCTGCAGATGCTGCAGGACCGCTTGGGGAAGTGCGGCCGCTTCCGCTTTCCAATCGAAGATTTCGCGGGCAGCCGAGTTATGGAGCAGGATGCGGCCGGCATGATCCAGCACCACCACGCCATCGATCATGCGCTCCACCAGCGCCTCGCGGGCACGGGGCAGCAGGTCGAGCAGCCCGCCGCGCAGCGTCAGCCAGGCAAACAGCGTGCCGGAGGCGATCACGGAGATGCTCAGCCAATTCAGGCCGGGCCAGGGACCGAGCTTGAAGACGTAAGCGATATTTCCCGCCCAGGGCAGCAGGATGGTCATCACCACCAGAAAGAGAGGCCCCCGGAAGGGCGACGAAACCCTGCGGGTGGCCCTCAGCAGGAGGGTAGTGCCCACGACCATAAGCATGTAGTTCTGAGCGGTCAGAATCCAGAACCACCATCCATAGACGTAGACGGTGAGATTCGATTCTGGATCGGGAACCACGATCGCCTTCCAGAGCCAGGGGTGCCACTGGCTGGTCCAGGCAATGGCCAGCGTGGCCGCGGGAACTCCCCAGATGGCCCAGAGCGCGGCGCGAGTGAGGTGCTTCTCCAGCCGGGACAAGGCCAAGGCGGCGTGAAAAAAGAGCGGCACCATGGAGGTGACCGACAGGTACTGGAGCTGGGAGACCAGACGCTTGGCCTCGACTCCAGTGACGCTAATTTCAATGGCGTCGCAAAATGCCCAGAAAGCCGCGGCCATGACCGTAAGGGCGAGGGGCCGGCCGGCGGGCGCGTGCTGCTTCTTCCATATGACAAAGGCGGCCACGCCGCCAATGTAGGCGGCGAGAAGGTAGACCAGCATGAGCATGGAGCGTTGGGGAAGCACGGCAAACCCCTAGACCGGCGGCTGGAAACGTAGAAATCGTCGCCGAAGCAGCGCCTAATAGCAATGGCATTGTAGACCAGAGGGCCAAATGCAGTGCCGGAGTGGGAACGGTGCCGGCAACCCGCCGCACCCCGAACTTCAGCAGTCATCCCTCATTCAGCAACGCCAGATATCAGATAAGGGGAGAGGCAGAGCCGGAGGCGTCGTAAGTCGAAGCGGGCCTGGTTGCCGGGAGGTCTCGCCCCATTGCCGGCGGCTGATTGCGGTATGATTTCGCCCACTCGTGACCATCCGGAAGCCGGACAATCTGGCGGGCGAATTCTGGGGCGGCCTCTCGGCCATGCTGGTCGCGCTGCCCGCGGCCATCGCTTTCGGCGTAACGATCTTTGCGCCCTTGGGCGGAGCCTACGCCGCGCAAGGCGCCATTGCCGGAATTCTGGGAGCCACCGCGCTCGGACTGGTGGCGCCCGCATTGGGCGGGACCAATCGCCTGATCACCGCTCCCTGCGCCCCGGCCGCGGCCGTGCTTTCCGCTCTGGCGATTGACCTGACGCAGCGGGGGATTGCTCCCGAATCGGGGATGCTCATGGTGGCGCTGGTGGCGCTGGTTTGCGGCGTCTTGCAGGTCGCCTTCGGCGCCGTCGGCCTGGGACGCCTCATCAAGTACATGCCCTACCCCGTGGTCAGCGGATACCTGAGCGGCGTAGGACTGATCATTATTGTCAGCCAGGTGCCGAAATTTCTGGGAACGCCCAAAGGCACCCAGTTCTGGGCTTCGCTTTGGACACCCGAGCTTTGGAACTGGAACGGCATCATGGTGGGTGCAGTGACCATTGCGGTGATGGTGCTTGCCCCCAAACTCACCAAGGCGGTGCCCGCAGCCATACTCGGATTAGCGGCCGCAATCGTCACGTACTTCGGACTGGGGTACGGGCTCGACTCTTCCCTGCTCACGCTGACGGGAAACTCCCTGGTGGTGGGACCGCTGGGCGGCGGAGGCGGCAGCTTTATGGACGCCATGGTGGGACGCTGGCAGGCCGTGGGCTCTCTGAATCCCGCCGACCTCAGGTTTCTGATTACTCCAGCGCTGACCCTGGCGGTACTGCTCTCCATCGACACGCTGAAGACCTGCGTAGTGGTAGACGCGATCACGCGCTCGCGACACAACTCCAACCGCGAGCTGATTGCGCAGGGCCTGGGCAACGTGGCCGCGACCGCAATCGGGGGCGTGCCGGGAGCGGGCACCATGGGCGCCACCCTGGTCAATATCAACAGCGGCGCCAAAACGCGGCTCTCCGGAGTCATCGAAGGGGTGCTGGCGCTCGCCGCCTTCCTGCTGCTGGGGAAGCTGCTGGCGTGGATTCCGATTGCCGCACTGGCGGGCATCCTGATCGTGGTGGGCGTTCGCATGTTCGATCGCCACAGCCTGCATCTGCTGCAGCAGCGCTCCACCATCCTGGATTTCGTGGTGATCGTCGCGGTAGTGGTGGTGGCCAAAACGGTCAGCCTGATCGCCGCCTCGGGAGTGGGCATCGCCCTGGCCATCCTGCTGTTCCTGCGCGAGCAGATCGGCGGCTCGGTGATCCGCCGCAAAACCTACGGCCATCAGATGTTCTCCAAGACCGTGCGCCTGCCGGAGGAGCGGGCCATCCTGGAGGAGCGTGGCGAGCGCGCGGTGATCTTCGAGCTGCAGGGGAGCCTGTTTTTCGGCACCACCGACCAGTTGCTCAGCGGAATCGAGCCCGAGCTCAAGACGCGCGATTACGTGCTGCTGGACATGCGCCGGGTGCAGTCGGTGGACGTCACCGCGGCCCACGTGCTCGACCGCATCGAAGACGCGCTGGCGGAAACCAAGGGCTTCCTGATTTTCAGCCAGCTTCCGCACAATCTTCCCAGCGGCCGCGACATGCAGCAGTACTTCGACCAGGTGGGCCTGGTGCGCCAGCGCCACATCCGCCTCTTCGGCGAGCTCGACCAGGCGCTGGAGTGGGTGGAGAACCGCATTCTGGAGGAAGCGCGCCTGGAGCGGGCGGAGGAAACGTCGCTGGAACTGGCCGAGGTGGAGCTGTTCCGCGGTCGCGCCCAAGATACCCTGGCTGATCTGGAGGCCTGCATGGAGCGGCGCTCCTTCAAGGCCGGCGAGAGAATCTTCCAGGCGGGCGACACCAGCGACGATGTGTTCCTCATCCGGCGGGGCGCGGTCCGCATCGTGCTTCCCCTGGAGGGCATGCAGGACCATCACCTGGCCACCTTCGGGCGCGGCGACTTCTTCGGCGAGATGGCCTTCCTGGACCGCCAGCCGCGTTCGGCCGACGCCGTGGCCCATTCCGACACGGAAGTGTTTGTGCTCTCGCGCCAGCGCTTCGACGGCCTCCGCGACGAGCACAAGAAGCTCGCCATCCAGTTGCTCGAAGGCCTAGCCCGCGAGCTGGCTCTGCGCCTGCGGCAAACCAACATCGAAGTCCGGGCGTTGCGGGAGTCGTAAAACTGGGTGCTGAGAGCTGGGTAGGGGCTGGAGCGGGAGACGGGGATCGAACCCGCGACATCCAGCTTGGGAAGCTGGCGTTCTACCGCTGAACTACTCCCGCTCGCGGGACAATTCTAGCGCAGAACCGTCCTCGACGGATGCAAGCTCTCAGATTGACTTCACTCCACCCTGCCCCTAACATAACCGAACTTCACGGAGGCCACAGCTTGATCGGCCAGACAGTGGCGCAGTACCGCATCGTCGCCCGTTTGGGGGAAGGCGGCATGGGGGTGGTGTACCAGGCGGAGGACACCAAGCTGGCGCGCCAGGTGGCCCTCAAGTTCCTTCCTACCGACGTGGCGCGAGACAGAGCCGCCATGGAGCGCTTGGTGCGCGAGGCCCGCGCTGCCGCCGCGCTCAACCATCCCGGCATCTGCGTCATTCACGACATCGGCGAGCACGACGGCCGTCCCTTCCTGGCCATGGAGCTGCTGGAAGGCCACACTCTGCGGCAGCACATCGACAGCCGCGAAGTCCGCCTGCAGCAGACACTGGAATGGGCCATTCAAGTCGCAGATGCCCTCGACACCGCCCATGGCACGGGCATCGTGCATCGCGACATCAAGCCCGGCAACATCTTCATCACCGAACGCGGGCAGGCTAAGATCCTCGACTTCGGGCTGGCCAAGCCAACGGCTGCGCGCCGCCGCGTGGCTGAAGCGGTCGCCGCCGGCGACGAGCCCACGTCGGTGGGCGTGGAACACCTCACCAGCCCCGGCACCGCGGTGGGCACGGTGGCCTACATGTCTCCCGAGCAGGCGCTGGGCGAGCCTTTGGATGCGCGCTCCGATGTTTTCTCCCTGGGGGTGGTGCTCTACGAAATGACCACCGGCGTCCTGCCTTTCCGTGGTGACACTTCGGCCGCGATTTTCGACTCCATCCTCCACAAGGCCCCCACCGAGCCCGTCCGCCTCAATCCGGACGTTCCCGCGAAGCTCGAGGAGATCATCAACAAGGCGCTGGAGAAGGACCGCGACCTGCGCTATCAGAGCGCCGCCGAAATGCGCGCTGACCTGAAGCGGTTGAAACGGGACAGCGATTCGACCCGGCTGGCGGCCGCCGCCCGCCAGCCGTCCGGCCACGCGGCCACGGCAGAACCGGTCTCCGATAGCCAGGTGGTGGCAGCCGTGGTGAAGCGCCACAAGCGCGGCTTGATGCTGGTCGCCGCCGGAGCGTTGCTGGTGGTGGCCACCATCGGCTTGGCGGTCTACCGCTCTTCGCGACCGGTGGCTCCGGCGGCGCCCGCCGCTTCCACATCGGCGAACATGCGCATCACACGCATCACCAGCACCGGGCGCACCCGTGCTTCCGCCATTTCTCCCGACGGCAAGTACGTCGCTCACGTACACGAGGAAGCCGGAAAACAGAGCCTGTGGATCCGCCAGGTAGCCACGTCCAGCAACGTACAGATTCTGGCGCCGAGCGAGGACAACTTCGGCGATCTTGCCTTCTCTCCCGACGGCAACTACCTCTACTACCTGCGCAGCGCCCGGACCGATGCTTCTCTGTCCCTGTATCGAATGGCCACGCTGGGCGGGCCCTCGCAGAAGCTGATTTCCGGTACTAGCGGCAGCTTCGGCATCTCCCGGGACGGAAAACGTGTTGCCTTCGCCCGCTACCACCCCGAGCGGGGCGAAGAGCAGCTTGTGGTGGCCGCGTTGGATGGCGGAGGTGAAAAAGTGCTGGGCAGCGTCCACCGGCCGGATAACCTCGGCAACCTTTCCTGGTCGCCGGACGGCAAGACCCTAGCCGTGACCGGTCGCGCAACCATCCGAACCATCTCCAGCGATGGCGGCTCTTTCCAGACGCTGGCCATACCCAAATGGCAGGAAATCGGAGCCGTGGGCTGGCTGCCCGACGCCAGCGGCATCGTCGTCCAGGCGAGTGAGCAGGCAGGCTTCTTCTCCAACCAGCTCTACCTGCTGCCCTACCCTCAGGGACCCGCCCGCCGCATCACCAACGACCTCAACATTTATATCGGCGTCAGCCTCACGGAGGATGCTTCCAGCTTGCTCACGGTGCAGGGCGACCTGCTATCGCAGCTCACGGTGGCGCCGCAGGGCGACAGCAAGCGGGCCAGCCAGCGCAACCCTGGGGTTGGCCGCTACCACGGAGTCTTTGGTCTTGCCTGGGTTCCGGACGGCCGCATGGTCTACACCGCGAGTGAGGGTGGAAACAGCAATCTGTGGATCATGGAGGCGGACGGCTCCAGTCCACGGCCACTGGCTGATTCGCCGGGTGAGGAACTGGGCCCGGCCGTTTCGCCCGACGGCCGCTTTGTGGTTTTTACCACCAACCGGGGTGGCAGCGACAACCTTTGGCGGATGGACACTGACGGCGGCAATCTGCGCCAGATCACCGACGGCAAGGCCGACTTTAGCCCCGCCATCTCGCCCGACGGCAGGTGGATAGTCTTCCTGTCCGGCCGCTCCGGCAAATACACGCTTTGGAAAGTCTCCGCCGAGGGCGGCCAGCCAGCCCAAGTGACCGAACAGTACTCGGTGTTGCCGGCCATCTCCCCGGACGGCAAGTGGATTGCCTATTCAACCCGCAAGGAGGGCGCGACGCGCTTCCACGTGGAGGTGATGCCCTTCGAGGGCGGGGCTCCGGCGAAGACTTTCGACATTTCCAGCACGCCCGTGTGGACTGCTGACAACCGCGCCCTGACCTACATCGAGACCCGCACCCCTACCCAGGACGTCTGGCTGCAGCCGTTGGAAGGCGGCAAGCCCCGCCGCCTGACCAACTTCAACGCCGAATTCATCACCAGCTTCGCCTGGTCCCACGACGGAAAGCAACTCGCCGTGGTCACCGGGACCATCTCCACCGACGCCGTGCTCATTTCCGACTTCCGGTGATAGGCCCGCCGGAGCGTAGCCGCCGCGTTCATCGGCTGGCTAAAGCTTTTTCAGGCTGGCGCGGTCTCGAACGAAAGGCGAAGCAGATCGGGTTTGAGGACAGTGAAGTTGAGCTTTTCAAAACCGATGACTCTGCCCGCGCTGTCCTTCATGAGAACCACCTCGTCGCCCGTTTCTTCCGCAACGTGCTCCAGATGTGGATCGGAGAACCAGACGGTGAGAGTGTTACCGGCTTTGTCATAAAACACTTTCACTTCGGCCATATCCTTGTTCCTTCCTTGATGGAGTCAGTCGGGTAAGCGGTGATGAGAAAACTTTCGTCATCTGCCCGTTTGGCGACCGCGCAGACCCACCGTTTCACACCCTCCGACTTGTAGAAAAGCAGGACCGAGGCATCGGTTGCTCTGGCGTACTTCGTCAGGGCTCTCAAGCGCTGACTTGACGTCCGGCTCGCGTCCTTCCATCGAGGGATGCTTTTCATTGACGATCAATGTCCAGCGAGGCTTACTGACGCGAACTCGAAATCCGAGGGGGGTCGTGACTTCAAACAACAAATCTGCGGCATCCACGCCCGATTGTAACTTGGAAGTGAGCTCTAGCGCGAGGCCGCGCAGTTCCCCGACCCCCGAATCGCAGCTTACCGATGGCGGCCTGCTCCAGCCGCTATAATCGCGGTAACTTGCTCCGCGCCTCACAACTCGCTGGCCTCGTGCTCCTGCTCGTTGCCGCTGCGCCTGCTCCCGCTCAGGAAACTGGAGGGGCGCCGCAAACGCTTGTGGTTCTCCCTTTCGAGAATGCTTCGCAATCGCCGGGACTGGAATGGATCGCGGAGTCGTTTCCCGAAATCCTCGGTCAGCGCCTGGCCTCGGACGCGCTCCACGTGGTGGGGCGCGACGAGAGGATGTACGCGTTCGACCGGCTGGGACTGCCCAGCCAGGTGCCTTTGTCGCGCGCCACCCTGTACCGCATCGCCGCGGAAATGGACGTGGATTACGTGGTGTTTGGCCGCTACAACTTCGATGGCAGCGACTTCACCGCCAGCGCGCAGCTCATGGAAATGAAGCCCCTGCGCCTGGGCGAAGAGGTGAGCCAGGCCGGGCCCCTGGTCAAGCTGCTGGAGATTGAGAACGCGCTCGCCTGGGACGTACTGCGGCAGGTGGACTCCGGCCTCACGCTCTCGCGCAACGATTTTGTGGCGGCGGCGCCGCCCGTGCGCCTGGATGCTCTGGAGAACTACATGCGCGGAGTGCTTTCCAGCCGCCGGCAGGACCGCCTGCGCTACTTCCGGGAAGCGGTGCGGCGGCAGCCCGAGCACTGGCCCGCGGTGCTGGCCCTGGGCCGCACCCTCTACGAGGCCCGCGATTTTCAGCCTTCGGCGGCGTGGCTGGCCCGCGTCCCGCGCAAGCATGCCCTGGCGCTCGAAGCCAACTTTTATCTCGGCCTCGACCATTACTTCCTGGGTGACTTTCCGCGCGCCGAGGCTGCCTTCCGCTTCGTGGCTTCGCGGCTGCCCCTGACTGAGGTTTACAACAATCTGGGAGTGGCGCTCGGACAGCAGGGGAAGAGTGCGGCGCTGGAGTATTTTCAGAAAGCGTCGGCCACCGATCCGGTGGACACCGACTACCACTTCAACCTGGCGGTGGCGCTTTATCGCGAAGCGCAGCCGGCCGAAGCGGCCGCCCACTTGCGCTCGCTGCTTACCTTGCGGCCGCTGGATGCGGAGGCCTCCGGCTTTCTGCAAATCGCGTCCAACACGGCGGCGGAGGGCTCCGGGGGCCCGCCGGCGGGATTCAAGCTGCCGCTGGAACGAATCAAGAGCAACTATGACGAGTCCTATTACCGCCAGGTGGCGCTGGCCATTCAGAAGGAACGCGAGCGGCGCCTGGTGGATCTGAGCGCGCGCGAGCACGCGCGCGTGCACAGCGAACAGGGCCACGACGCGCTGGAGCGCGGCTTCGTGCTCGATGCCGAACGCGAGTTCCGGGAAGCCATCGTGCTCGACCCCGCATCCGCTCCCGCACATGCTGGACTGGCGCAGGTGCTGGAGCGTACCGGCGACCCCGCCGGCGCCCGCGCCGAGGCCCGGGCGGCGCTGCGGCTTTCGCCTTCGGCGGACGCATTTCTGGTGCTCGCGCGACTGGATTTGAGCGACAATAGCCTGGAGTCCGCCGCGCAAAGCGTCGAGCGTGCCCTGGCCCTGGAGCCGGCGCACACCGCCGCGCAAGCGCTCAAGCGGACGGTTGCAGCCAAACTGGCGGAGAAAGCGCCGCGGCTGCCACAGCCATGAAATCCCGCACTCGAGCTCCCGTACTGCTGGTTCTCTCAATGTTGTTCGCGCCGGCCTTGATGTCTGCCGACGTGGTGAAGATCGTGGTGGACGACATGATCCACCCCATCACCGACGAGTACATCGGGCGCGCGCTGGAGGAGGCCAAGGCCACCAAAGCCGAAGCCCTGCTCATCGAGCTGCGCACACCCGGCGGCCTGGTGGACTCCACGCGCTCCATCATCGAGAAGCTGCTGGCCTCGCCGGTGCCGGTGATCATTTACGTCGCGCCCAGCGGCAGCCGCGCCGCTTCCGCCGGATTCTTCCTGCTGGAGGCCGCCGACGTCGCCGCCATGGCCCCCGGCACCAATACCGGGGCGGCCCATCCCGTCCTGCTCGGCGGCAAGGACATAGATCCGACGATGAAGGAAAAGATGGAAAACGACGCGGCTGCCTTCATGCGGTCCTTTGTGGCCAGGCGCGCGCGCAACGTCGAAGCCGCGGAGAGCGGCGTGCGCCAGTCCAAGTCCTTCACCGAGCAGGAAGCGCTCAAGCTCAACCTGATTGATTACGTGGCCACCAGCGAACAACATCTCTTCGAGCAGATGCGCGGCAAGCCGGTGAAGCGTTTTGACGGTTCCACGGTCACGCTCGACCTGGTGGGCAAGCCGGTGCGCCCGTTCATTATGACCCTCAAGCAGCGCATCCTGGCCTACCTGATGGATCCCAACGTCTCCTTCCTGCTGTTTTCCATCGGCATGCTGGCGCTGTGGGGCGAGTTCAAGACGCCGGGAGCGATCTTCCCCGGAGTAGTTGGACTGATCTGCATCCTGCTGGCGCTGTTCGCCTTCAACATCCTGCCCACGCGTTTTGCGGCCCTGGCTTTGATCGTGGCCGCGTTTGTGCTGTTTGCGCTGGAAGCCAAGTTCACCAGCTACGGCGTGCTGGGCGCGGGCGGCGTGCTGTGCATGGTGCTGGGGGCGTTGATGCTGGTGGACGCGCCCATCCCGGAAATGCGCATCCGGTTGTGGACGGCGCTGGCCGTGGCCGTACCTTTCGGGGTGATCGCCGTTATGCTGATGACGCTGGCCATCCGCGCGCAGATGAACAAGGTTCAAGTCGGCTCGGAAACCATGGTGGGCGTGGTGGGCGTGGCCCGCACGCCGCTCAGCCCCAAAGGAAAAGTCTTCATCCAGGGTGAGCTGTGGGACGCGGTCTCCACCGCATCGGTGGACAGCGGCGCGGAGGTGCGGGTGCGCCGGGTGGAGGGTCTAGTGCTCGATGTGGAACCTGCTCCTGCTCCGGCCCGCAGCGCGGGGAGTGCCGGGGCTTCTTCGTAGCCGCCGGGCTTCGCTTCTGCCATACTATCCCGCCTACAAAATTGGAGGACTACCATGGGCCCAGCGATCGGTTTTGCAAGCGTCATTTTCATCCTGTATCTGCTGACCTGCATCAAGATCCTGCGCGACTACGAGCGCGGCGTGATCTTCCGCCTGGGCAAGTGCCTGGCCGAGCCCAAGACCGCCGGGCTGATCTTCGTGTTTTGGCCCATCGATCAGATGGTGCGCATCTCCCTGCGCCAGGAGGCCTTCGACGTGCCTCCGCAGGACATCATCACCCGCGACAATGTGACCCTGAAGGTCAACGCGGTGGTGTTCCTGAAAGTGGTCAACGCCAACAATGCTGTGCTGCAGGTGTCCAACTATCTCTACCAGACCTCGCAGTTCGCGCAGACCACCCTGCGTTCGGTGCTGGGCGAAGTGGAGCTGGACGAGCTCCTGGCCAACCGCGAAAAGCTGAACCTGCGGATCCAGAGCATCCTCGACCAGCACACCGCGCCCTGGGGCGTGAAGGTGTTGAACGTCGAGGTGAAACAGGTGGACCTGCCCGAGACCATGCTGCGCGCCATGGCCAAGCAGGCCGAAGCCGAGCGCGAGAAGCGCTCCAAGATCATCCATGCCGAGGGCGAGTTCTCCGCCGCCCAGCGCCTGGCGGATGCCGCCCACGTGCTGGCCACCGAGCCGATCACGATGCAACTGCGCTATCTACAGACGCTCACCGAGATCGGGGTGGAGAAAAACACCACCATCGTCTTCCCGCTTCCGGTGGACATCCTCAGCGGCCTGGGCAAACTGGTGCAGAAGGCCGGCGATAAGACGTAACCGCCGAGGTTCCTCCCGGGAACAAATTGGGGCGTTTCGGGATAGGATGCGTTTATGGATACCGACACGCTCAACTACGACGCTCAGGAACCTGAAGTCCCGGAAACCAGCGAGGCTTCGACCGGCACCAGCAAGGTGCTGGGCATGTTTTTCGGCATGGTGGTGGTTTGCGCCGTGTTCTTCGCCTTCGGCTTCACCCTGGGGCGGAACGCGGTGACCGCGGAAGTGAAGGCCGCCGCGCCGGAAATCGCCAGCCCGACACCGAGGACCGCATCGGTCGAGAAGCCGTCGCCGGTCGGGTCGTCGGAGCCGGACACCGCTCCGCCGCAGGAATTCACATTCCCGAAATCGCTGGAAAGCAAGCAGCCGGAAGCGGTGCTCACCCCGGGACGGGTGGTGCCTGCGCCCCGCCCCCCCACCACCGCGATTCGCTCCTCCGTCCCTGCCGGATACGTGGTGCAGATTGCCGCGCTCACCCAGCCCAACGATGCCGATGCGCTGGTCAGCGTGCTGCGCCGGAAAAAGTATCCCGTGTTCCTGGTGAACACCTCGCCCACCGACCGCTTCTATCGCGTGCAGGTGGGCCCCTTCTCCGACATCACGGACGCTGAGAAGATGCGCTCGCGACTGGCGCGCGACGGATACAAACCGATTCTGAAGAAGTAGCCGACTCGTGGTTTGCGATTTACAACAGCCCGGCCGCAGAGCGGGACCGGGCTTCTTCTTGCCGGCTGTTTCGCTTCCATCCTTCCGCCTCCGGGCTGCGCCCCCGTAAATCGTGAATCTTATTATATTGACAGGCATCTATACGTTGTGATGGGAATCGATATGGCACAGTTTGACTTTCGCCGGGCCCTGCGGGCGGTAGCCGATCCCAAGCGGCGGCAAATTCTGCAGATGCTGAAGCAGAAGGGCTGCTGCTCCATCGCCAAGCCCCTGGGCCTGTGCGCCTGCGACATCGAGCAGCGGCTCCCGCTCTCCCAACCCACCATCTCCCACCACATGTCGGTGCTCACCCGGGCCGGACTGGTGGAGAAGGAAAAGCACGGGCAGTGGGTGTGGTACCGGCGCAGCGAAAAGGCGCTGAAGCAGTTCCGGGAGGCGCTGGAAGGCGAGCTGTAACCCTTTTTTTGTCGGCTTCAATATAGATGCTAATCAATCTACAGGAGGCAACACCATGACCAGCAAAGTGCACGTTTCCCTCGACGTCAACAACATCGAAGAGTCGGCCCGCTTTTATTCCACGCTCTTCGGCATGGCCCCCACCAAGCTCAAGCCCGGCTACGCCAAGTTCGACGTGGCCGAGCCCGCCATCAACCTCACCTTGAACGAGTCACGGCACTGTTGCCTGCAAGGCTTGAGCCACATGGGCATCCGCGTGAACTCCACCGAGGAAGTCCTGGCCTTCAAGCAGCGGCTGGCGCAGGGCGGCGTCAAGACTCTGGAAGAGATGAACACCACCTGCTGCTACGCCGCGCAGGACAAGATATGGGTAGCCGATCCCACCGGATTCCGCTGGGAGGTCTATGTATTCAAGGGCGACTCGGAAACCGCCCACGACCGCCCGGCATCCGGCGAGGTCGCACAGGTTTTGAAGTCCATGTGCGACTGCGTGGTCTCGTAAACGCGCTGGTGGGGCGAGCAGGCGGTGGCGATGGGTGGGCGCGGGCGGGGTTTCAATCGTCAATCAGCAATCGGCAATCGTCAATACCCTGTTGCCTGCGCTGGTTCACCCGCCCCTTAGGATGTTGTGCGAGTCTCGGAGGTGTCTTACAGTCGCGGTAGATGTCGATCTCCTCCGAGACCCTGAAAGTGGGTGACCGCGCGCCGGACTTCTTCCTGGCAGCGGCCAATCGTCCCGGGAGTTTTGTCCTGGCGGAACGGCTGGCCGGGGGCACCGTGGTCCTGGAGTTTCTGCGAGGCACCTGGTGACCCAGCTGCCGCGCCCGCATGGCTCAGTTGGAGCCCCTGAAGGACGAAATTGCGCAAGCCGGGGCCTCGCTGGCCTACATCGCCGCGGAAAAGCGGCGCGGCCTGTTCAAGCCCGAGAAGTTTCTCGCCGATCATCCCGTTTCCTTTCCCTTCCTGCTGGACGAGGACCGCAGGGTCACGCGGGCTTACGGCGTCTATCACATGGTGGGCCGGGACGCGCTGAACATCGCGCGTCCGGCCACGTTCGCCATCGAGCGCAACGGCATCATCCGATTCATGCATGTCGGCGGGAGCCAGGAAGACCGCGCACCCATGGCCGATGTGCTGGAGGCGGTCCGCAAGCTGCGGCCCGCGAGCTAAGACTCGTAAGACAACCCTCAGGAGAGACGCGATGAAAAAAATGCTGGCCCTGTTGCTCTGCCTGGGCGCGCTGGCGGTATGGGCGCCTGCTCAGGAAACCCCCGCGGAAGTAACAGAAACTCCTGCGCTACGGCTGCCTGCGGGCACGTCGGTGCGCCTGAAGCTGGAAACTCCCATCTCCACTTCCACCAGCAAGCCCGGCGACGCCTTCTACGGGCGCGTAACCCAGTCGGTGCTACACGAAGGCAAAACGGTGATCCCCGTGGGTTCGTCGGTGGAAGGGAACGTAGTACGCGTTTCCGAACCCCGGCGCATCAAGGGACTCCCCACCATCGAACTGCGGCCGAACCTGATCGTCATGCCCGACGGTAACCGCTACCACATCCACGCCGTGGTGGTGGATACCGATCCTTCCACCAAGACCCAGGTCAACGAGGAAGGCGCGATCAAGGGCGAAGGCATGAACAAGCGCGACAAAATGGAAATCGGCGTCGGCGCGGGCGCCGGACTCACCGTGGGCGCGATGGCCGGCGGCGGCAAGGGCGCGCTGGTGGGAGCAGCCATCGGCGCCGGAGCCACCGTCACCCGCTGGCTCACCAAGCGCAAGAGCGCCGAGCTGCCTGCGGGCTCGGAGATTGTGATGGAACTCGACCGCCCGGTGGAAATGTCGGCGGAAACCGCAGGGAAATAGAACGCCTCACTATGGGCGACGGGTGTTCCCACGTTAGCGCCGAACTGCACGGCGCGAACGTGGGGCACCTGCCTCTAGGCTCTTGCCGCGAGTTCATCTTCGCTGACCACGTCCAGTTCCAGCCAGCCTTCGGCGGGGAGGGCGTCCACCGGCAGGCGATCGCGCCAGACGCTGAGGCGCAGGCGGACGCGCGATCCCGGCACCGCTCCCAGTTCGGCGAGCGGCACTTGGAACTCCAGGATTTTCGACATCCGCGGCTCGAAGAATCCCGCCTGCGGGCTGCTGCCCTGGGGCGGCGCACCGGCTTCCTCTTCGCGTTCCATCTTCCAACCCACAATGGCGCGGTTTTCGAGCGCCACTTCGCCGCGCAGTTGGCGCAGGGGTTTGCCGGTGGCGGCGGCCAGCGACTCCAGTTTCACCACCACGTCCAGCCGCCCGCGGGGGACGCCTCCGGCAAAATCCAGCCGCACGTAGAGATGGGCGGAGTCAATGCCGGCATAGACCGCGTCCAGCACGAACTGCTTGCCGTGCATGGCCGAGCCACGGCGGTCGGCGGTGTAGGAGGCGGCTCCCAGCCATTCGAAGTAGCCCACGGTGGCTCCGTCAATGCGCGGGCGGATGTAGGCGGTCTGCGGCGTGAACTGCGGGCGTACATCCACCTTGCCGATGGTCTGGCCGAGATACTCGGGGGGAGTGGCGTCCAGCAACTGATAGACGTTGGAGAGATGCTTGCGGTAGAGCTCGTCGAAATCGCGGTCGTTGGCGGAATGGTGCTGCGGCCCGTACCACCAGTTCCAGTCGCTGCCCTCGGCGATCAGGATCTCCTCCCAGGCCAGCTTGCGCTTGTCTTCGGGTGCGGAGGGAGCCCGCCGGGCGTAGAAGTCGCGCGCTGCCGAGAGGTAATCCCAAGCCTGGTTGTCCTCAGGCGCGCCGATCCAGACGTTGAAGTTGGCGTGGATCCACGAGCCCGGCACCAGGCCCGAGAGGTTGCCGAAATCGCGCTGGCGCGCGATGGCCTCCGAGACGGTTGCCGCTTCCAGCGACGGATCGGCGGCGATCCCGCCGTAGACCCGGCGCAGGAATTCCCTTCCCGACGCCGGGTAATACTCCCAGGCGTTTTCGCCGTCGAGGATGATGGAAACCACGGCATCGCGGCCGGAGTTGATCACCGGTGCCGCCGATTCCTTGATCCGCCGGAGGAACTCTTCGGCCGCGGCCTGGGGCGCCATGCCGGCGTACACGAACCCGATCAAGTCGGAGAGCGCGTGGTCGCGAAACAGCAGGTGCATGCGGGCGCCGTCTTTTTCGTAGCGATAGACCTTGTACAGCCGCTCAGCGCCGTCCTCCAGCAAGCGGGTGCCGTCGCGCGTGAAGCGCCGGCCCTGGGTGCGGCCCAGCACTTCCTCGTCGCTGGCCATCCAGTCGAGCCCCGCCTGCTGGCCCAGGGGCATGACTTCTTCTGAAATGCTGCCCTCCGACGGCCAAGCACCCCGGGGCCGCACTCCGAATACTTGCTCATGCATCGCGATGCCGCGCTGCAACTGCTCCAGCGCGTCCTCGGGATGCTGGAAGCGGGTTTGCGGAAGCGACAGGCCGGGCGACGACGCCGCTCCGTTGTTGGTGTCGCACAGCAGCGGCAGGATGGGGTGGTAGTAGGGCGAGGTGGAGAGCTCCACGCTTCCCTTCTGCGCCGCTTCGCGATACGCGGGCAGCACTCGGGCAAGACATTCGCGCTGTTTGTCCAAGACCAGCTTCTGGTCGTCGGAGGAGAAGTCTTTGCCCTTGCGAATCAGGCCGGCGATGTCCGGGTCGTCGAGGAAGAACTCGTCGAACCAGGCAATCTGGCTGAGCACCTGCAGGTCGGCAAAGTCGCGCGAGGAAAAACTGCCGGCCGCTTTTTCCGGGCTGGCACCGTGTGCGCGGAACTGGTCGTAGAGCTGGCGATAGCGCGGATAGCGCCCGATCAGGTGCGTGGGGTTGGCCTGGAACAGGTAGTGCAGGCAGAAGCGCTTCTCGGTGGGGGAGAGTTCACCCGGTGGCTTGGAGGCGACGTCGAGGAAAGGGTCGCGCGCCCGCCCGTCCACGTAATCCTGAATCTGCTGGACCAGCGAGGGAACCAGATTGAAGGTCTGGTGGACGGAGGGGAATTCGTCCAGCAGCTTGACCATGCCGTAGTAGTCCTTGAGCGCGTGCAGCCGCACCCAGGGCAGGCGGTACTCGCCCGACACCAGATCCTTGTAAAAGGGCTGGTGCATGTGCCACAGGAAAACCACGCGGATGACGGGCATGGGTGTAACAAGCTAACCCATCGCTTGTAGAATTGTCATGCGTGAGCATTCTCACCCGCTACATCCTGCGCGAAGTGCTGGCCCACAGCCTGCTGGGGGTGGTGGTATTCACCTTCGTCCTGTTCATGCGGGATGTGGGCCGCATCCTGGAGCTGGTGGTGCGCAACAGCGCGCCGCTGCCCAGCGTGGCCGAGGTCTTTTTCCTGACCCTGCCCACGGCTTTCACCTTCACTATCCCCATGGGAGTACTGGTGGGCATCCTGATCGGACTGGGGCGGATGGCGGCCGACAGCGAAGTCACGGCCATGCGCGCGGCCGGATTGGGCGCAGGGACGTTTGTGCGTGTGGTGGGCATTTTTGCGCTGAGCGCGTGGATGCTGGCCCTGGGAAACACGGTGTGGCTGGCGCCGCGATCGGCGGTTGCGCTGCTGCGTCTGCAGGAAAGCCTGAAGTCGTCGCAGGTGCCCTATGAAGTGCAGCCGCGCGTCTTCTATGAGCAGTTTCGCAACTACGTGCTCTATGTGCAGAACACCTCCGCTGACCAGAGCGTGTGGCACCACATCTTCCTGGCCGACCTGAGCACGCCCTCGGCCCCGCGCATCACGCTGGCGGAGGAAGGCGCGGTGTTCAGCGAGGGCCCGGGCGGACTGCGCCTGCTGCTGAAAAACGGTTCGCAGCACGACACCGCGCCGCGCACTCCGGAGCAGTACTCCATCAGCACCTTCGGGCAAACCGACCTGCCCATCCAGCTTCCGCAGCGGGAAGCTGCCCAGCCCCGGGAAGCGGCGCGCCTGGCCCAGCTCGGCAGCGAAGAGCTGCTGGCGCAAGCCGCCAGCGAATCCGAGCCCCGGCAGCGCGCCCTGCTCATCGAGTTCCATCGCCGCCTGGCGTTGCCCACGGCCTGCCTGGCATTGGCGCTGGTGGGAATCCCGCTGGGACTTTCCGCCCACAAGGGCGGCAAGTCCACCGGATTCGTACTGACCATCGTGCTGGTGTTCCTGTATTACTTCGCCTCGCTGGCGGGCGTTTCGCTGGCGCGGCAGGGCAAGCTTTCGCCGGCGCTGGGAGTATGGCTGGCCAACCTGGTGTTCCTGGCGGGCGGCGCGGCGCTGCTGTGGCGTGTGGACCGGATGCCGCTGCAAATTCCCATGCTGCGCAACCTGCTCTCCGGGTTCAAGCGCTTCTCGCGCCGGCGGGCGGAGGGCCCGGGCGGAGCGTTTGAGCGCGCGGTCTCGCGGCGCCGCGTCTTCAGCGCCAACTTTCCGCAGATTTTCGACGACTACATCTTGCGCGACTTCGCCACTTACTTCGTGCTGGTGCTGGGGGCGTTCCTGATGCTCAGCCTGGTGTTCACTTTCTTCGAGATGCTGGGCGACATTATCCGCAACCGCGTGGCCCTGATCACGGTGGGCGAGTTCCTCATCAACTTCCTGCCCACCATGATTTATCAGTTCACGCCCCTGAGCGTGCTGATCGCGGCGCTGGTCACCTTCGGGCTGCTGGAGAAGCACCGCGAAGTCACCGCCATGAAGGCCAGCGGGGTGAGCATCTACCGGGTGGTGCTTCCCGTGTTCGTGCTGGCGGGAGTGCTCTCGGTGGGCCTGTTCTTCTTCGACCACTACTATCTGCCCGAAGCCTTCACCCGCCAGGACGAGCTGTGGAACACCATCAAGGGACGCCCGGCGCAAACCTACCTGCGGCCCGACCGCAAGTGGATCTTCGGCCAGCGCTCCAGCATTTATTACTACGAGGTCTACGACCCGGACCGCTTCCAGTTCGGCGGCATTTCGGTGTTCCTGTTCGACCCGCAGACCTTCCAGGTAACCCAGCGCATCTACGCCGCGCGCGCCGACTGGGAGCCGGGCCTGGGCAAGTGGGTTTTTCAGCGGGGATGGACGCGCAGCTTCCGCGGCGCTGCCATCGAGGAATATCGCAAGTTTGAGGTGGCCACCTTCGAGCCGCTCAGCGAGCCGCCCAGTTATTTCCGCAAGCAGGTCAAGCAGTCGTCGGAGATGAACTACCAGGAGCTCAGCGCCTACATCAATGACCTGGAGCAGAGCGGTTTCGAGGTGGTGCGCCTGCGGGTGCAGTGGCACAAAAAGTTCGCCTTCCCCATCATTACCTTCGTGATGGCGGTGCTGGCAATTCCCTTCTCGCTCTCCGCGGGCCGGCGGGGGGCGCTCGCGGGCGTGGCCGTGGCCCTGGGCATTGCCATTCTCTACTGGGTGACCAACGGACTGTTCGAGGCCATGGGCAACGTGAACCAGTTGCCCCCGCTGCTGGCGGCGTGGTCGCCGGATCTGCTGTTTGCGTTGTGCGGCGGGTATTTGATCCTGAAGCTGCCTACGTAGCAGAGTTTCACCACGGAGACACTGAGACACCGAGAGAGAAAGAGGACGGCCTAGTTTCGCCGCTGCTAATTCCAGGTGGGGAAAGATTGCGAGTATCTGGATCTCTGGCAGATCCAGCCTGCAAGTGAAGTACTTCTCTGTGCCTCCGTGCCTCCGTGGTGAGAGAGACTAGGCCTTCACCACTTCCGCCCGCTTCCTCACGTCGGCCACAAACGGCTCGTTCTTCAGATCTTTCAGGTTGATGTCCACGTTGGCCAGGGCGCCGGTGATGGCGGCGGCGGCCAGGGCGCGGGCCACGGTGAGGTCGGAGGCCATGTTGGGATTGGTGATGGGGCCGAGCGACTCCGCCAGGTCGCGCACCTCCCGCGCCTGCTCGGCGACGCGTAAGGGAACGCTGGTGGCGTTTTGCAAGGCGGTGCCGACGATGGCGCCGCCGTCGGGCGAAGTCTTCTCATACTTATAGGCGGCCAGGACCGCCTTGTAGGACTCGGCATCGGCGTCAATCGCCACCTTCAGCTCTTCCCGCAGAAGGTCGAGGCGGGCGATGGCGTCACTCAACTGGCTTTCGAACTGCACGTAGTTCTTTTTCCCGCGGGAAAGCGAGGCCACCATCTGGGCGAGGCCGGCGGCCATGGCGGCGGCAGCGGCGGACGCCGAGCCTCCGCCGGGCACCGGAGTGGGTGCAGCCAGTTGCTCGACGAAGGGCTCCACGCCGGCGCGCAGGCCTCCCACCGTGGCGCGGCCTTCCATCACCGCAGTCAGCCGGTTCTCCAGCACCAGCGAGTTGTCGAATTTTTCCATCTGCAGAAACCAGCCGGCGGCGTCTTCCAGCGCCTTCTTGGGCACCAGGCCCACAATCTCGGTGCTTACCGGCATCACCCCGTAGCGTGCCGCTTCGCGCTTGACGAACTCGTACGCGGTGGCGATGGGCGTCTGCTCGAAGTCGGTGAGGTTCATGGACACCTGGGCCAGCCCCTTGGCCGCCACTCCCATGCCCTTGACGAAGCGCAGGCCGCCGTTGGAAAAGCGGACGGCTTTGGCCACCTTGCGCGCGATCTCCACGTCGGTGGTGTTCAGGTAGACGTTGTAGGCGATGAGGAACTTGCGCGCGCCCACGGCCACCACCCCGGCGCTTTCGTGGACGCGGGGATCACCGAAGTCGGGACGGCGCTCGGGGTCGGTGGCAATCTCGGCGCGTATGCCTTCGAACTGCCCGCGACGGATGTTCTCAAGATTTTGGCGCTCGGGGACTTGAGCGGCGGCCTCGTAGAGGTAGACGGGGATGCGGTAGCGCTCCCAGATTTCCTTGCCCACGTAGCGGGCCAGGGCTACGCAGTCCTCCAGCGTAACGCCCTCGATGGGGATGAAGGGGACAACGTCGGTGGCGCCCATGCGGGGATGAGCGCCGTGGTGCTGGTTCAGGTCAATGAGCTGTGCCGCCTTGCCCACGCCGCGGATGGCCGCTTCCGCAATGGCATCGCGCCGCCCGGCCAGTGTAATCACCGAGCGGTTGTGGTCAGCGTCCATCTCCTTGTCGAGCAGATACACGCCCTCCACCCGCATGGCGGCGATGATCTCCTCCACCTTTCCCCGGTCGCGACCTTCGGAAAAGTTGGGGACGCACTCCACCAGAGAGAGCATAGGAAGAGAAGAATATCACCAGAACTGTGCGCCGGGGCCTGGCAGCGGTCCTCCGTTCTCCCCGGTGCGGCGCGCAGTCTTGGGTCTAGCGGAACCAGTTGAAGCCGATGCGGAACTGCAGGGTGTCGATACCGGGATTGGGAGAGCCCAGCCCGGCGCTGGAGATGTGTACGTAGCGGGTCTCGAAGCTGACTGAGTGCCGCTCGCGGGTGAAGATGTTCACCCCCATCGCGGCCTGGGGAGTGAAGTTGATGCGACTGGTGCCCGGGGGAACACTGGACGCGGTATAGAGCAGACCTCCGCCGCTTTCGAAGTAGGGCGCGATCTTCTGGCCGCTGGTGAAGTTCCAGCGGAAGATGGGCGTGGTGACGCCCCCTCCGTACACGGTGGTGTCCTGGAAGACCAGGTACACCGGCATGATGTCGGCGGCCAGTTCCAGGTTGCCGCGCTTCCATCCGCTGAGGTGCTCGCCGGTGAGAACCCGGCCCACGCGGAAGCCGAAGTTGGCCACGCGCGTGTCGGAGGTAAAGCCCTTGAAGGCCGGCCCGCCCGCGCCCCACACGCCGATCTCCCACGTGCCCTTGGTGAGTGAGCTGGAAGGCAGGTTCTGGGCTATGGCGGTAAGGCTGAACAGAACAATCCAGAGCAGGTGCTTCATCAGGGACCTCCGCAGAGCGGAGAATATTACAGCCTGAAGGGAAGAAGCTCAACTTGAGCCGTCTTGCGGGCGTGAGCGAGTCCCGCGTTGAGGGACGAGCGGGATCCCGCAGGCGAAATCCTGATGCGAAGCGAAGGAACCCAGCAGTTTCCTGCCGGAGTAGCCGCTCCTAGCTGGCCACCTGCTCCAGGTGTTTCTGGTCCACGTCGAAGTTGGAGTAGACGTGCTGGGTGTCGTCGTGCTCTTCCATGGCCTCGATCAGGCGGATCATGGCGGTGGCCGACTGGCCCTCCAGCTTGATGTAGTTCTGCGGCACCATGGAAACCTCGTTCAGGGTGGGGGCGATGCCGGCTTGCTGGATGGCCGCCAGCACGCCTTCATAGGCGCCGGGGTCGGTGAGCACTTCCCAGTTCTCGCCGTCGTCGCGCAGGTCTTCGCCGCCGGCGTCCAGCACCACACCCATCAGGGCGTCTTCTCCGGCCGCCGACTTGGGCACGATGATGTAGCCCTTCTTGTGGAACATATAGGCGACGGCTCCGGCCTCGGCCATGTTGCCGCCGTGCTTCTGGAACATGTGCCGGATTTCGCTCACCGTGCGGTTACGGTTGTCGGAGGAAATCTCCACCAGGATGGCCACCCCGCCCGGCCCGTAACCTTCCAGGCTGAACTCCTCGTAAACGGCCCCCGGCAACTCGCCCGTGCCCCGCTGGATGGCGCGCTTGATGTTGTCGGCAGGCATGTTCTCCGCCTTGGCCGCGGCGATGGCGGTGCGCAGGCGGGGATTGCCGTTGGGATCGCCGCCGCCCCCTTTGGCGGCCATGGCGATTTCCCGGATCAGGCGGGTGAAAGTCTTGCCGCGCTTGGCGTCCAGCGCGCCCTTCTTATGCTTGATGGTCGCCCATTTTGAATGGCCGGACATGGCGATACCTCAAAATAAAACTCGATGAGTTTGTCGTCAGCGCTGGGGGAAGACCGCTTCTGATGCGGTCGTTCGCATAAAGGCAGACTGGATTATAGCACTGGGCCGCAGAGGAACAGAAAGCCACCACGAAGGACACGAAGGCTCACGAAGGGGATTCGGGAGGTTTTTCCGGGGAGGCGGGAAGCGCTGGCGATGGAGAAACCTCCGATGGTGTGGCGCGGTCGTTCTCGGCCGCGGAGGGTGGCAGCGCCGCTGCTGGCGCTGACGCTGCTGTCGCCGGCGGCGTCTGTAGCGGTCGGCGCGCCCGATAGGCGTAGAAGATCGCCAGCAGAGGCGGCGCCAGCAGCACTCCCCACAGAGAAAACAACCCCAGGACGATGGGCGCCAGGATCGACGCCCAGATAGGGACGCGCGCGGTGCGGCGCATCAGATAGGGCTGAAGCAACAGTCCGTCCACCGCCACGATCACTGCGTAGAGAATCAGGACGTGGAGCAGCTTCTCCCAGCCGCCGGTCAGCCCCGCAGTCAGCGCCGGTCCCAGCAGCCCGAGCACCGGGCCGAGGTGAGGAATGTACTGCAACAGGGCAGCCAGCAGCGCCCACAGCGGCGCCCAGCGTACCTCCAGCAGCATCAGCCCCAGCAGCCACAAGAGGCCCACGGCGAGCGCGTCCTGGGTCTGGGCGATGAACCAGCGCCAGAGCGCGCCTCCGGTAGTGCGGACATGCTGACCGAGATCCATGAAACGTTCCTGCCAGCAGACATTAACGCGTCCGGGGCGGCTGCGGCAACGCCTGCCTTCGCGGCCGGCATCCGGTACGATTAAAGAGATTCTCCGGCCAGGTAAACCCGGGCCGCGAATTTTCGTCTAATGGTACAGGGACAGGGCATCGCACTGTGGAGCACACGCTGACCGGAGCGGCCCCCTCGAGGACGCTGGCGCGCGAGATCACGGCTGACGACTTCGACCGCCTAGTGCGCCTGCATCAGCAGCGCATCTATCGCGTGTTGCTGGCCGTGCTGCGCGATGCCGACGCCGCCGACACCCTCACCCAGGAATGCTTCCTGCGCGCGTATCAGAAGCGGAAGAGCTTCCGCGGCGCGGCGTCGGCCGGCACCTGGCTGGTGCGGATTGCCATCAATCTGGCGCGCGACCACCAGAAGAACCGGCGGCAGTCGTTCTGGCGGCGGCTCATGGCGTCCCCCGGCGATGCTAGTGAGGCGGCCGCGGCAGAGGTTCCCGATCTGCGGGCCTCTCCCGAGCGGGCCTTGCTGGCTCGCGAGGAGACGCGCGCGGTGGCCCGCGCGGTGGACCGGCTTCCTGCGCGGCAGCGCGAGGTCTTCTTGCTGCGCTTTGTGGAAGAGATGTCGCTGGAGGAAATCGCGCAGGCGACCGAACTGGAAACCGGAACGGTGAAGTCGCACCTGTCGCGGGCGGTCACCGCGGTGCGACAGACCATACGCTCGGAGAAGTGACATGAAAACGAATGCAGGGGAACCGAACTTCGATCTGGACGTTGATCCGAACACAGCACCAGAGGACCCAGACTTGGCGGCGTTCGCCGAGGCGGTTCGGACAGAAGCGGAGCGGCCCGCCAGCTTCTGGCTGGCGCAGCGGGCCGCGATAGCCGGGCGCATCCAGGGCTCGGAGCGCGGGGCCTCGTTGCGGCTGGCATGGGCGGCGTCGCTGGCGCTGGTGGTCATCGCCACCAGCCTGTTGATGCAGGCGCCCACTCCTATGGCATCTGTCGCCGCCTACGATCCCGACCACGACCTGCTGGTGGGCGTTGAGCGCGCCGTCCGCCGTCCCGTGCCGCAAGCCCTGGAGCCTGCCCGCTTGCTGGCGCAGGAGATTGAAAGCTCGGCCACAGCCGAGAACGAAGGCAATCCTCAGTAGAACAACAAAGGAGACGAAACATGAAGCGAATGGCACTTTTGATTGCAGCCTGTATCTTGCTGGGGCTCCCGGCCCTCGCCCAGGACGTCATGCCCGCCCCCGAAACCGGAATCTTTATTGCGGCCGAGGAACCAGCCGACCCGGGCTTTGAATTTTTCAGTGCTCCGATTCCGCCCCCGGGCGACGGCCTCTTCAACTTCGAGGTGGCAGCGCCCGACGGGATCATGTTCGCCGGCGCTCAGGCGCCCGCGCCAGCGCCACCGGGATTTGGCTGGCAGGGCGAGGCCGGAGAGCGCGTCTTTTTCAGGTCGCGGCATCCCGGCCCCGAACTGGGCAAGTGGTGGAAGGACTCCAAGATCGCTGCCGAGCTCAAGCTCACGCCGGCGCAGATCAACCAGATCGAACAGAGCTTTTTTGACCACCGGCTCAAGCTGATTGACCTGCGTGCCGACCTGGAGCGCGAAGAAACCCGGCTGCAGCCCCTGATGGAGGCTGACCAGGTGGACGAGGCCAAGGTGAGCGCTCAAATTGACCTGGTGCTCGCCGCCCGCGGCCGGCTGGAAAAACATCACACCATGATGATGCTGGCGCTGCGCCGCTCCTTGAGCGTGGAGCAGTGGAAGAAGCTGGAAGCGATCAAGCAGGAGCGGGAACACCGCTGGGGTGGACATCCGGCGATGGCGCCGGGTCGGTCGCCTCATCCCGCTCACCCGGCACAGCCTGCGCAGCCGGCAACGCCGGGGACTCCGCCTACGACGCCGAAACCCGGAGACCGCATGTAGCCCGCGCCGGTAGCGCGGCCGCCCTCGGCTGGGCGAAGCGGCCCGTAGAGACGCAGCTTGCTGCGTCTCGGGAACGCCCCGCCTTTCCGAGACGTTGCCAGCGGGCAGCGCCCGTACCGCTTCCACAAGGGAGAGGTATAAGGTCACTTGCATTGACAGCGTTAATGCGGTGGGTTGGGCACTCGTGGTCCGCGGTAGCTTGTAAGTGCGCGATTCAGGGCGTGGAGGAACCGCTCGGGATGATCCATATCGAGATAGTATCCCTTCCGTCGCCCCAGCCCAACGCATCGAACTCTGACCACCTGACGTAAACCTCGGAGCTTCAGAGTCTGTATCTCTCCGAGCTTCGCATACCCCGGCTGTAGCACCAGGGCGAGCGGTTGCCACCAGTCAGCCCACGCCCATGCCTTCCAGGCGATCAACTCCAAGGTTTCGATATTTTCGAACGGGATTTCAATCACGCGCCACCTTCTCTGCAGGCGGAGCCGATCAGGATAAACAAGAAAAGACCACTTCGTCAGAAACCAGATGAGAACAGCCGTGGACACTACGAATGTGATTGCAACAGCTTTCCCCAACGCGCCCCATGCCACTGGACTGCTCGAACCAAGATTAATAACAGCCGAGACAATGGTCGTCGGAATCGTAAGCGCAGCAAGAAGTTTCCAATTGCCGCGTAGCGTGGTGCGCGTTTTGTAAAGCATTCTCCGCGACGGACGAGCCCGTGGGGCCGTGGGAATCGGGGCCGCGCCGGGCTGCAGGACCTCGAGCGCTGCGCGCACTTCCGCCGCCTGCTGATAGCGTTGTCCCGGGTCCTTCTCCAGGCAGCGCCGAATGAGCATCCGCAAGCCCGCCGGCACCCGGGCAGGCAGCAGACCCGGTGGTTCATAGAGAATGGCCGCACTCAACTCGAAGGCGGTCTTCCCTGTGAAGGGCAACTCACCCGTGGCCATCTCGAAGAGGACGACCCCCAGCGCCCAGAGGTCGCTGCGCTCGTCACCCTCGTCGCCCCGCAACACTTCCGGTGCCATGTAGACCAGCGTGCCGGAAACCGTGCCGCTTTCCAAGGGCAAGAGCTGTGAACGCGTGGACTGGTCCAGTTCCGCACGCCGCAGCGGTGCTGCCAGGCCGAAATCGAGCAGCTTGGCGCGCCCGTCGGGAGTGATCACGATGTTGGAGCTCTTTAGGTCGCGATGGATTATTCCGTACTCATGGGCGTGCGCCAGCGCATCAGCGATTTGGCTTCCGTAGCGCAGCGCTTGCTCGAGCGGCAGGGGCTGGATTCTGATGATCTGACTCAGCGGCCGTCCCTGGACGTACTCCATGACGATGTACGCCAGGCCGTCGGCCTGACCGACTTCGTGGATGGTGCAGACGTGCGGATGATTTAGCTTAGAAGCGGTGCGCGCTTCGCGCAACAGACGCGCTTGGGCGGCAGGGTCGGTTCCGCTGCCGGCAGGCAGGACCTTGACAGCAACGTCGCGCTCCAGTTGTTGGTCGCGCGCACGGTAGACTTCCCCCATCCCACCCGCACCGATTTTCTCGAGAATCCGGTGGTGGCCCAGGGTTTGGCCAATCATGCAGATATCCGTGAGTCGCTCGAAGAATGCTAGGCCCTGACTACCCGCTAGTCAACCACCCAACAGGTGACTCTCAACTGATCCAGGGCAGCTAGCCAAGCCACGACAGTCTGTTTGGCTAAGCAGCACTTCTCACCGCCTTACCCCACTCTGTTTGGCTTGCGATGCTAGACTGATCTGTGGACATCGTCATGGTGAGCGAGCGGCCATGAAATTCGGCGTAATCGTTTTTCCCGGTTCCAACTGCGACCACGACGCCTGGTACGCCCTGGGGGCCGTGGCCCGCCAGCCGGTCACTTACCTTTGGCACGAGTCCGCGGACCTGGAAAACTGCGACGCCATCGTTATTCCTGGGGGTTTTGCCTTCGGCGACTACCTGCGCACCGGCGCCATCGCCCGCTTCTCTCCCGTTATGGAGTCGGTGGCCCGCTTTGCCGGCAGCGGCGGGCTGGTGCTGGGCATCTGCAACGGCTTCCAGATTCTGTGCGAGGCCGGCCTGCTCCCGGGCGCGCTCATGCGCAACGTCGGGCTGAAGTACATCTGCCGCCAGGTGCACGTGCGCGTGGAGAGCGTGAACGCACCCTTCACCGGCGCCTTGCGCACGGGCGAAGTGCTGAAGATTCCCATCGGACACATGGAGGGCAACTACTTTTGCGATGCGGAGACTCTGGAGACCCTGCGCCGCGAGGACCGCGTACTCTTCCGCTACGTGACGCCCGCCGGCGAGGCCACCCCGGAGGGCAACCCCAACGGCTCGCTGGACAACATTGCCGGCATCTGCAACGAAGGCCGGAACGTCTGCGGCATGATGCCCCACCCCGACCGGTCGAGCGAGGTTGAGTTGGGATCGTCGGACGGGCTGAAGGTGTTTCAGTCGTTAGTCGCGGAGATGGAGTCCAAAGTGAATCATTGAACCATCGGATCATTGAATTAAAACTTTATGAGTTGGGCATGTCCGCGGTGTGATCGGACCTTTCGTCAAGTGAATCAACGTCACGCGTGTGGGGTCGGCAGCGCCGCGACCTTACTCAAAAGTAGGCCACCGGCACTCACCGATCTCTACCGGAAACTCGAGACCACCGTTAGGGGCTTTGGCGAGGTGGAGGTAGTCACACGTGACCGGTACGCGCTGTTCCGGACAACA
>CAYTIL010000023.1:0-3736 GCA_964437985.1 uncultured Acidobacteriaceae bacterium | reverse complement strand
CGCCTCCGACTCCTTCAGGATGGCGATGATCTGTTCTTCGCTGAATCGACTCTTGCGCACGACTCCTCCTTCGCCCCTGGCGGGGCATCGTAAATGGAGAAGTCACATTGCCAATGGACTAGTTTTGGGGGGGCAGGTCACGCCCACGATGACCCAGAGAAAGGTGCGCGAATGGGACCCGTTGGACATGAGAAAGGAATGTGTGATGTTCGATGTTTGATGTGCGATGTTACATCAAACATCAAACATCGCACATTCAGCACACATCGCCCATCCAACATCAAACATTTAGAAATGTATGACCAGGCCGGTGCGGATGCGGGCTCCGGCGAGGTTGGGGCGGTCGATGGGAGCGAAGTTGTGGTGCGCCCACATGTAGTCCGCCTCGATGATCTTCCAGGAGAAGCGCTTGTTGATCTTCAGGTCCAGCCCGCCGCCTATGGCGATGCCGAAGCCGCCGTCGGGCCTCAGCCCGATGGGCGACAGCCGGTGGTACCCGAACAGGGCGTGCGCGTAGGGCGTGATTTTGCCGTCGTCGGGGCGGACACTGAAGCGCGGGCCGGCCATGATGGTGCCCACGTCGGCGTTGTCGCCGAAGTTCCCGCCCACGTCCAGGGAGATGCCCCAATGCTTGTCCACGTTGTAGGTGGCCGTGGCTCCCCAGCCGAAGCGCAGCTCATCAATCTTGGTTCCGGCAATGTTGCCGCCCGGTTCGCTCCAGGCGTAGCCGGCAAAGATGTCCCACTTGGGAACTTCATCGTCCTGCGCCCAGGCCAGGGGTGACGCCAGTCCAAGCGCCAACACCATGGCTGCACCCACCGAGCGCCAGAAAAAAATCCTTGTGTGGCTTTGCATGACGTCATCCTCCGAGCTTCCACGAAAAATGGTGAAACCAGAACCCTGAACTCCCGGGAAACCGAAACTGAACGCGTGAGGTCGAACCAGACCCCGGCCCTTGAGGCGGGCATTATACCCCAGGCAGCCAATAGCGCCAGACCAAAACCAGACAGGAAATTTCTCGGCGCTTCCGGCTTGACAAAGCAACCTCTGGGGGTCATGCTGTGTGCCTTTCAAAGGCAGTCTTAGTTCCAGTTTCCATGCAGTTTGACCCTGGTCAGTTCATGCGCCTTGCGAGGCGCCCAAACGATTACGGAGGCTTACGATGCCGCGCTTCTCTCACACAGCTTCTTGTTCGACTTCCACATCCCGAGTTCTGAAATCTCTCTGCGCCGCGCTGGTTGTGGTGCTGGCCCTGATTTCGACGCCAACGGCCCAGGCGCAGCTCACGGTTCGCACCATCGGCGGCGGTGCTGGTGTCAACGACAACCTGCTGCGGGTTGTGGACCCGGTAACCGGAGCGACGGTCGGCGCGCCGGTAGCCGTCACCTTGGCGGGCTTCACCGTAACCCGCGGCCTGGGCCTCGCCGTCCAGCCGGGTACCGGAACCTTGTTTGCCATCCTGCGCGTGACCGATGGTGCGATGGTGGTGACCCGCCATTTGGCGACTATTAACCCGGGCACCGGCGTGGCCACAGACGAAGGCGCCTTCGCCGACGTCTTTGCGGATATCGCCTTTGCCCCCGGCGGCACCCTTTACGGCGTGACCGGGGACGGCACCGTCGCCGGCGCCATCACACCCGAGACGCTATTCACTCTGGATTTCAGCGGCGCCGGCGTGGTGGCCACCAATGTCGCCACCCTGGGCAACGGGGATGACGGCGAAGCCATCGGCGCAGATCCAAATACCGGACTCATTTTCCACATCTCCGGACGGGGCACAGTCAACGATCCTGTCGCCGGGCAGATCCTGGAAACCATTGATCCAGCCAACGCCTTTGCCGTCGCCAACGTGCCCTTCAATGTCACCCCCGTCGAGGAAGTGGGTGGCATGGCGTTCTGGGGCGCTGGTCTTTTCCTCACCCATAACATCGATGGCGAACTGTACGCGATTTCCACCACCGGAACCGTCAGGTTCATGAGTACCCTGGACCACATTCCAGGTGGTCTCGCCATCACCGGCACGCCCCCCGCCTGCACCGCCGCCGGGAATATCTGCGGCGCGGCCCACCTCGGCAATGATGGCCCCTCGGTTCTCTACAGCATCGCCCAGGCCAGCGGGACCGCGAGCATGATCGGCCCCATCGGCTTTGAGCGGGTGGGAGGCATGGACTTCGACGCCAGTGGCAACCTATTTGCCACCGGCGAGACTATGGATGGAAACGATACCCACGTCCTGATCACGGTGGATCCAGCAACCGGAACCGGCACCCAGGTCGGAGCCACGAACATCGCAGGCCTCGGAACCGGAGCTCAAGCCCTCTCCGATATCACCTTCCGGAACTCGGACGGCACCCTGTTTGGCTTCACCGTGGACAGCGGCGGAAACAGCCTCGACCTGGTCACGCTCAACACCGGGAGCGGCGCGGCTACGCTGGTGGGCTCCACGACCCTGGCCGGCTTGGGCGGATTCGGCCTGTCCTTTGACTTCAACGACACTCTCTTCAGCGGCAACTCGCAGGACCTCAACACCTTGGATCAGACCAACGGTGCGGAAACCTTTGTCGCCGCTCTGGACTTCACCGGCGCTCCCAACCTAGGTAATACCCCGCGTCCCAACGCCATGGATCCCGACCCCTCGACCGGCATCCTGGTTGCCGCTTTCAACGATGCGTTCGGCGGCGGGGAAAACCGCCTGGCCACGATTAACCAGGCGAGCGGTGCGGTCACGGAAGTCGCGGGAGGTGGGCTGACGCAGACCGGCCTGGACGCCATCGCTATCGCGCCGGTGGACGCGGACATTGCGGTCACCAAAGTCGGCGTGCCCACTGTGGCTGCGCTCAACGGCCTCGTCACCTACACCATCACCGTGACCAACAGCGGCCCCGGCTTCGCCAGCGCCGTGCAGTTGACCGACACCTTCAGCGGGGTGGGCACCTATGTAGCCGCCAGCGTCACCTTCAGCCAGGGCTCGTGTAACGACGCCGGCGCCCCCACCATCACCTGCGATTTGGGGGCCCTGGCCCCCGCGGCCGTCGCCACCATCACCTTCCAGGTGATGTCCACGGCCGGAGGTTCGATCACTAACAATGTGGACGCCGTCTCAGTCACCAACGATCCCAACCTGGCCAACAACACGGCGCAAGTCGTCACCGGCGTAGGTTCAGCGGATGTCTCCGTGACTAAGATTGATGCCTTCGATCCGGTCACCCACGCGGCCTTCGTCAGCTACATCATCACCGTAACCAACAACGACGCCATGGCCGTTGCCGGCGGTGTAGTGCTGACCGACACCCCGACCGGGGCGGCGACCACGTTCTTCGCGGCTACGCCCGCTCAGGGCACCTGCAACGCTGACTTGCCCATCGTCTGCAACCTGGGGGACATCCCGGCCATGACCAGCGTGATCGTGACCGTGGACCTGAACACCGCGGCGCTGGGCACGGTGACCAACACGGCCGTCGTCACCACCGCCACCGCCGATCCCACTCCTGCCAACAACACTGCCGTGCAAACCACGGTGGTCAACGGCATCAACCTGGCAGTCACCAAGACCGACTCGCCCGATCCCATCGCGGTGGGCGGAGGCAACATCACCTACGTGGTCACGGTCACCAACAGCGGTACCGTCACCCCGGCCACCATGGTCGCCCTGACCGATAACTTCACGGGCGCGGCGGCCACGTTCGTCTCCGCCACCCCCAGCCAGGGGACGTGCACGCCCGCCTTCCCCGCCGTG
>CAYTIL010000022.1:0-15994 GCA_964437985.1 uncultured Acidobacteriaceae bacterium | reverse complement strand
GAACTTCGCCCCGCCGGAATCGGCGGCGGCCTGCTCGCCGGTCTTGAACATCTTGAGCATGCGGTCGGTGATGAGGAACCCGCCCACCACGTTGGTGCTGGAGCAGGCCACAGCCACGAACCCGAAGGCCGTGCTCAGCGTGCCGTGGTCGCTGCCCGCCACCACCAGCGAACCCACCAGCGAAATCCCCGACATGGCGTTGGTGGCCGACATGAGCGGCGTGTGCAGCAGCGGAGGCACGCGCGAGATCACGTGGTAGCCGAGAAAGCCGGCCAGCATGAAGATGTAAAGCCCGATTTCGAGTTCAGAAGTCATTGCGTGTCCAGCCAAGCCGGCGAGACGCCGGCGCTACATCCTTGCCTTCACTACCTCGTGGACCACTTGTCCTTCATGGGTCACCAGCGGACCGCTGGTCAGTTGGTCGCTCAGATCGAGCTGCACCTTGCCGTCTTTCACCAGATGCGACAGGTAATTGAACACCGTGCGCGAGTACATCTCGCTGGCGTGATAGGCCATGGAGCTGGGCAGATTCAGAGGCCCCGCAATGAGCACGCCGTGCTTCACCACTTGCTGCCCTGGCTCAGTAAGCGCGCAGTTGCCGCCCTGCTCGGCGGCCAGGTCCACGATCACCGAACCCGGACGCATGCCGCGCACCATCTCTTCGGTGATGAGCACGGGCGCGCGCTGTCCCGGAACCAGCGCCGTGGGGATGACGACGTCGGCCGCCATCACGTAGCGGCCCATCAGCTCCTGCTGTTTGCGGTAGAAGTCCTCGGACTGCGCCTTGGCGTAGCCGGTCTTGTCTTCGGCGTCTTTGGTTTCGAGCGCGAGTTCGGCAAACTTGCCGCCCAGGCTTTCCACCTGCTCCTTGACCGCGGGCCGCGTGTCGTAGGCCTCGACCACCGCGCCCAGGCGTCGTGCCGTGCCGATGGCCTGCAACCCGGCCACGCCTGCGCCGATGATGAACACCCGCGCCGGGGTCATGGTGCCGGCGGCGGTCATCAGCAGCGGGAAAAATTTCGGCAGATGGCCGGCGGCGATGAGCACCGCTTTGTAGCCGGCGATGGTGCTCATGGCGCTGAGCGTGTCCATGGGCTGCGCGCGAGTGATGCGCGGCATCAGCTCCATGGAAAACGCGGTGACGTTGCGCGCCGCCAGTGCCTGAATCGCAGCGCCGTTGTCGTAGGGCCGCAGGAAGCTGATGAGCACCGCGCCCATTTTCATGCGTCCGATTTCTTCCGGCGTGGGAGGCTGGACCTTCAGCAAAACGTCCGCGTGCGCGAAAGCGTCGGGCTCGAGACGCGCGCCCTTGGCGGAAAACGCCGGGTCGAGAAATCCGGCCGCGGTGCCCGCGCCGGGCTCCACCACGACTTCCAGTCCCGCCTTGGCCAGCTTGGGGACGAGGTCGGGCACCAGCGCCACGCGCCGCTCGCCTGACACCGTTTCTTTGGGAACTCCGACAATCATAGTTTCGGCAAGACCGGGGTTTCGGCAACACCGGCTCCGGATAGTGGCGCGCTATTCTAATCGGGGAGTTAGATAATTGGTAATTTCGTAATTTGGTAATTGGGTAATTTGAAAGACGTGCTCAGCGGCTTCTGGAGCAATCGGGCCGACAATCCGCTCTTGTTACCAAGGCGCGCACTGCGCCCCGCGCCGCTGAACCGGCCGCGGGCCCAGGCCGGTGGTATCGAGAATGGTTTGCACCGCGGGCCGGATCACCGGGAGCCGGGCCAGCGCGCCTACGTACGCCCAGCCGAAGTGCAGGTGCTCGAGGCCGCGCGCGAACGCCACGAGGCCTTCTTCTTCGGGGCTGCCGTCGGCGGGATCGTAGGTGATGCGCTCCAGGTCGCGCGCGGGATGATCTTCGGCGGCAACGATATCGAGACCGGTGGCATGGCGGGCGGCGAACCAGCGCCGCACCTCGACACACGGGCCGCAGCTTTCCGCGACATACAGCCGCGCTGACGGAGCAGCGGGATCGTGAAACGGACGCCAGAGCACTCGCCAGTGCGGCACCTGCTTGCGGTACGCGCGCCAGGCGTCGCCGAAACGCTCACCCAGGTCTTCTTCCTCGTCCCAGTTTGCCAGGCCGATTCCGTACACGACGGCCACGAGTCCGGCTACCACTACCCAGGGATGCTCCAGCACCGCGCCCCACGCCGTCAGCACCAGCGCGCAGGAAAGCTGCATGGGATTGCCCAGGTAGCGATACATGCCGCTGGCCACCAGGCGCTGGGGCGGATCCTGCGGGATGGGCGTTCCGCCGCCGCGCTGCGCGAACTCCTGGGTTGCGGAAACGCCCAACAGCGCGATCAGCGCGATGAGTTGCAACTCCAGGCCAACGCGCCAGCCCGGCGCTTCAGCCAGCGCGGCCCAGCTTCCACTGCCGGTCATGGCGAAGATGCTCTCCGGCACCAGGAACAGGAAAATCGCACCTGAGCACACGACGTGCAGAAACGCGCGCGCGGAGAGATGCGTATCCTCCACCGTCCAGCGGGAAAAGAGTTGCGCGGGAAGCAGCACCACGAGCAGCGCGACGGCTTCGCCAATCAGCCACCGGTCCGACAGTTCGACCACGGGTGCACACGCCGGCATGGCTACCAGATCCGCTCCCAACATGATGGCGATCACCAGGCCGAGGTTCAGCCGGGGAAACAGCAGCGTGGGCAGCGCGCCCCACAGCAGCACCCAGCCGAGGAACAGGTCGGCGGGCATGCCGCGCAGCAGGCCTCCGTGGGCATGAAACTTCCACCAGCCGAACTCCAGGTTGAGCAACTGCAGGACCAGCAGTGCGGGCAAACTCCACATCACGCCGGTGAGCATGCCCGCCGCTTGCCTGCGCGTGGGATAGCGCCGCGCCATCAGCAGCGCCAGCAGCATCAGGGGCACATAAAGGCAGGCGGCGCGAATGAGGAGCGTACGATCCATTTAGTGGGGTGTTGCGCTCGCCTGAATCAGGTGTTCCGCCGCCAGGCCCACGGCGTAGCGTTCCCAGGGGCCGAAGTACCAGGCAGGGTCGAGGTCGCGACGGTAGCTGAGCGTCCAGGTGACGCGCGTGTTGGCCGCATCCACGGACGACCAGCGCACCTCCGACGAGCGCCAGGCGAGCCAGTGCGCGATCTTGCTGTGGTCGGAGACGATGCGGAAGCGGACGAACCCTGGTCCCGCCTCGGCCACTTCCAGCACCAGGTCTCCGGGATGACCTTCGCCGCCGGCGAAATGGATGGTGCGGCGGTCGCCCACCTGCAGTCCCGAGCCCTCAGCGCCGACCGGGCGCGGGAAGCCCATACGCAGAAACGCCGGCAGCGACGGATCGAGACGCAACTGCTGGCCCAGGGCGCGCTCCACTTCAGCCGCGGGCGCCGCCACCACGCGCTCCACGGCCACCACTTCCTCGCGCGGGAAAGAGAAGCGCTCGCTGACGCCTTCAAAGCTCATGGGCAAGAAGGCCAGCAGCAAAATGCTGACGGTGGTGCCCTTGCTCTCCCGCCGGCTGAGGTCAATGAGCTTGCCGATCATGATGCCCACCACAAAAAACAGCGGCGACGCCATGATGATGCAGATGAAGCCCTCGCCCAGCAGGGGTGCAGCCATCAGCAGGGCGATGGTCATGGCCTTGAGGATGGCGCCGGTGACCGTCTTGGCCTTGGGCGTCGCCGCCACCAGCACGGCCAGCGCCGTGGGGATGCCGATGAACAGCAGCGCGGTCTGCTCCATTTTCCTGGAAACAACGACGCGGTAGAGCACAGAGGCAAACGACACCGCCAGGATGATGAACACCACATTCCAGCGGGCGCCGTTGCCGGCAGACGGATTGGCTTCGCTCACGTGGTCTTTCCCATCGAGTCGCCGGCTGCGGCCAGGTAGCGGGTGAAGTCGATGCCCAGTCCGACCACGATCGCCAGAAACAGGAAGTACTGGCAGGTAATGAAGATGGCCTCGAAGCCGTCACCGGGTAGCAGGCCGGAGGCAAGCAACAGCACCGCCATGCTCATCATGAGCCTGCCAGTGTAGTTCCTCAGGTCGGGCGCGAGGAAGATGCAGGCGGCAAAAAACAGCGGCAGCCAGCCTACACCGGGTTCGGCCACCTGGTTGGAGTGATTCCACCATCTGGCTGCCTTCGACACTCCCAGGGCACCGACTCGTCCGGCCAGCATCAGCGCTGCCAGGCTGATGGGAATGGCCGCCAACCTGCGTTTGTCGTCGTCGAACCGGGCCAGCACGCAGACCAGCAGGGTCAGCACCGAGAGTGGCGCCAGCGACCGGTCGCGTTCTACCAGAAAGTAGATGGCCAGAAATCCGGGTACGGCAACCAGTTGCACCCAATCCCATCCCAACCATCCAAAAGGCGCGGGGGAACCCCGGCCGTGACCGGCGGATGTATTCGATGTGGTGCTCATGTGGACTCCTTTCTGGCCTCTATCTAGAGGATGACATGTCGAAACCATGGGGAGCAGGTTCGGCAGACTATTTGTTGGTTTGTTTATCTGCACCATTCGCAGCCTTCAGAAGGAACTGAAAAACTCGGCGGTGCGGTCGCAGACAGGAGGCAAGCGCGGGCGAGTCGCCCGCTTCCACACGATCCCAGCCGGCGAGACGCCGGCGCTACTCCAGTTCACCAGGACGTACTTCCCTCACAAAGGAACTGGGGCGCCTGGCGGCGCCCCAGTTCCTTCTTCGTGATCCTTCGTGTCCTTCGTGGTTAGGGCTCTACCACACGCGGCACTGCTTCTCCCGCACCATGGCCGCACCCTTCTTGCAAGAGAACGCTTGGTGGAATTCGGGTGTGTTGGAGAGCACCCCGTTGACGCGGTACCTGCCTGGCGAGTGGGTGTCGCCCTGGGCATCGGTGCGGGCCCGCTCCGGGGTGACGTTCGAGCACCAGATCTGCCCGTAGCCGATGAAGAAGCGCTGCTCGGCCGTGTAGCCGTCCTTTTTGCCCGGGTCCTGGCCGCCGAGGGTATCGAGCAGGGCCATCAGGGCGATGCGGATGCCGCCGTGATCGGCCACGTTTTCTCCCGTGGTCAGCTTGCCGTCCAGCTTCACATCGTCCACCGCGGTGTAGTTGTTGTACTGGTCGATGATGCAGGCGGCGCGCTCCTCGAACTTCTTGCCGTCGTCGGCGGTCCACCAGTCACGCAGGTTGCCCTGAGGATCGAAGCGGCGGCCGGAGTCGTCGAAACCGTGGGTCAGCTCGTGGCCGATCACCATGCCGATGGCGCCGAAGTTCACCGCGTCATCAATGTTGTTGTCGTAGAAGGGCGGCTGCAGGATGCCGGCGGGAAAGCTGATGCGGTTTTGCAGCGGCGAGTAGCCGGCGTTGACCGTGGGCGGCGTAAAGGGCCACTCCTTCTGGTCCACGGGCTGGCCGATCTTGGCCAGTTGCCTCCGGTTTTCGAACACATTGGCGCGCAGCGAATTGCCCAGCGCATCGTTGGCAATGGCCAGCTTGGTGTAGTCGCGCCACTGGTCGGCAAACCCAATCATGTTCATGATGGCGTGCAGCTTTTCCAGCGCGTTCTTCTTGGTTTCCGCGCCCATCCAGTCGATTTCCTGGATGTCGCGCTCCAAAGCTTTCTCCAGGGCGTGCACCAGCTTCAGCGTGCGCTCTTTGCCTTGCGCTCCGAAGGTGAGCTCCACGTATTTCTGTCCCAGGGCCTCGCCCAGGTCGGCATCCACGGCGTTGGTACAGGTTTTCCAGCGGTCCTCCATCTCCTTGGCGCCCTGCAGGGTCTTCTGAAAGAAGTTGAAGTTTTCCTGACGGATGCGCTTGGGAAGGAAGGGAGCGGCCAGGGTGACCGTACTCCAGCGCAGGTAGGTCTTCACCACAGGCAGGGGCGTGGCCTTCAGGGCTGCTTCCAGTCCCTTGTAGAACTCGGGATTGGCCACGTTCAGCTCGGTCATGGGTGGAGTTCCGACGCTGTCGAAGTACAGCGTCCAGTTGAGGGAGGGCGTGAGCGCGGCAAACTCTTCCCGCTTCATCCAGTGGTCCCGGTTACGAATGTCGCGGCGGGTTACAGGGTCCTGTGAGACCTTGGCCAGCGCCATCTCCAGATCCATGACCGCCTGGGCGTCGGTCTTGGCCTGGCCCGCGGGCAGGCCCAGCAGTCCCAGCATGTTGGCGATATGCTCCACGTACTTGGCGCGGATCTCCACCGACTTGGGGTCGTCCTTGGTGTAGTAGGTCTTGTTGGGGAGCCCCAGGCCGGCCTGGTCGGCCCATCCGCCGGTCATCTTGGAGTTCTTGAGCTGCGGCACGGAGCCGAAACCGAACAGCGCGTTCACGTTTACGTCGTGCAGCTCGGTGATCACGCCCGTCAGGTCGGCGTGGCTCTTCATGCCGTCGATCCGCTTCAGGTACTTGCCCAGCGGCTTCAGGTCCGCCTTCTCGATGGCGGCTTCGTTCATGCAGGCGCCGTAGTAATCGCCGATTTTCTGCTCGATGGCGCCGCGCCGGGCCAGGGTGTTCGTGGTTTTCTCCAAGATGTCGCGCAGCAGGTAGCGATTCCGCTCGCGCAGCTCATCAAAACGTCCCCAGCGCGTCTTGTCGGGCGGGATGGGATTCGAGGCAGTCCATTTGCCGCAAGCGTACTGAAAGAAATCGGTGCACGGGTCCACGGCGGGATCCATGGCCTCGAGGTCAAAGCTGGGAATGGCTCGGGGTGTGGCCGAGGTTCCGCCCTGGGCAAGGGCCACAGCCGCCAGCGCCCACAGGCACAGCAAGGTTCGCATGACTCGCATCGCAATATCCTCTCAGGAAGGTTGGCATCAAGACTGACGGTTAGACCGTGCCGGCTTTTGGTTGGTGATCCATCTCCCTAGAAAATCTTGAAGCGTATGGTGAGGTACTTCTTGGGGTCCTCGCGGACGGCCTTGACCAGGTTGCGCGTTTCCACCAGCATCTGATCGGCGTTGGTGTAGATGGAGGGGTCGCGCAGCAGCTTCCCGGCGGTACCTTCGCCGGCTTCCAGGCGGTCGGCAATGGCCGAGAGCCGGGTAATGGTGTTGTCCACTTTGCGGGCAAATTCCTCATCGCTGGCCAGCTTGCCGATGGTGCCCTTGCCCGCGCTCACGTCTTCCATCACTTTGCTGGCGCGCGACATGGTCTGCTCTGCCTTCTGATAGAGGCTGGGATCCTTGAGCAGCTTGCCCACCGTGCCCTCGCCCTTCTCCAGGCCGTCGATGATCTTGTTGAGTTTGTCCACCGCGGCTTCCGCGCGGCGATAGAGTGAGTCGTCCTGGATGAACTTGCCAATCGTGCCCTTGCCCTGGCGCATCTCGCGCACCATGGTCTGGACTTCGGTGAGCGTGGCGTTGACCTTGTTGAATACCGTGGGATCGTAGATAAACTTGCCCACCGAGCCCTCGCCCTTCTCGACGGCGGCTACGATGCGGTCGAAGCGCCGGAGCACGGTGTCCAGGTTTTGCAGCGTGGTCTGGCTGGCGCGCACCACTTCCTGCAGGGCGGGCCGGTCTTCGGAAGGGAGCACGTCGCCGTCGGCCACTTCCGCGCCCTTGGCTACTCCGCTGAAAATGTCCACGTAGGTCTCGCCCAGCGCGCCCGCGGTGGTCAGGCTGGCCACCGAGTCCTTGCGCAGGTTGAACTTGTACAGGGTGGAAACCTTCATGATGATCTCCACCGGGTCCTTGGGCCGGTCGCGCACGATCTCGATGTGGGTAACGTTTCCGATGTCCACTCCCTGCAGGCGCACGGGCGAACCCGGGCGCAGCCCTTCGGCGTTGTCGAAATACGCCTTGAGGCGGATGGAAGGGCTGAAGAAGCCGGTGCCGGTAATCAGAAAGATGGAGACGAACAGAATCACGCTGGCCACCAGCACGGTGATGCCGACTTTTAGCTGGGCCCACGATACTTGCTGGCGGCTCGGCACTTCTTCCTCCCGCACCCGCCGCCGGCCGCCAAAGGAAGCGAACCGGGCGAGGTCACGCAAAGCGCCGCATCATATCAGATGGCGCCCGGTGAGTCAGCCCGTGGCCGGGCGCCAGGACGCCGTGGCCATCGCAGCCACCAGGTAAGCCGCGGCTCCCGCCGCCAGGGTGACGCCCAGTCCGTAATGGATGGCCACCGTGACCGCCAGCACCGAGCCCAGGACGCTGGCCGCGGCATTCATGGCGAAGGCCCACTCGATGGTGCGCTCGCCGCTGCCCGCCAGCGCCCGCAGCCCGGTGGGAAACGGCATCCCCATCACGAAACCGAGCGGCAGCAGCACGGCCGCCGCCAGCAACAGCTTGACCGGAAACGGCAATCCCACCAGCGCGGTGAGCATGCGAGGCAGCAGCCAGACGTAGAGCAAGGTGGCGCCCACCACGATGGCCAGCGCCCGGCGCACGCGCAGCGGCTCCGCCAGCCAGCGGCGCGCCACTACGCTGCCCGCGCCGCTGCCCAGCAGCATCAGAAACACGACCACGGTAAGCGCGTACGTGGGATGCCCGAGGAAGAGCACGAAGCGCTGCACGAATGCGATCTCCACCAGGATGTAGCCCAGGCCGATGGCCACGAAGTAAAGCAGGCGCCAGGCGCTGGGCCGGCGCGCGCCGCGGTGCAGCGCCAGGGGCACGATCAGGAAGAGCAGCACCGCCACCGCGGAGATCCCGAGCAGCATCACCAACACCGCCACTCCCAGGTTAATTTTCCAGTCGATCCCGGCCTGCTTCCCCGCCATCCGTCGGACCACGTCGCTGGTCTTCAGCGTGAAAAAGAAGAAGGGATCGTTGTCGGTGACGGGCGCGACGTTGAAGGGGTAGTGGCGGGCAAAGCCCGCGGGGTCGCCGCTCCGGATCAGATCCGCGAACGCATTCTTCTCCGCGCCGCTGGGTGAATACAACACCGCCATGCGCGGGTAAGCGGCCAGGTGCTGGCGCACGGCGGCTTCTTCCTCGGCGGTAAAGGGGGAACGCTTAGCCATGACGGTGACGGGAACTCCGTCCTCGTTCAGGGGCGCTTCGGCGACGATCAGGAAGTGTCCGGTGGAATCACTCACGTCCAGGCGCCCGAGCGCCGCCATAGCCTGCGAGACCACGCGCAGGGCCTCCCGGGGTTGCCTAAACTCCCAGCGAGTGACGGCGATCAACCCGTCGGGCTTGAGGTGCTCGAAATATTCGCGAAAGGCTTCCACGGTGTAGAGGTTGTTCTCGCTGAGGGCGAAGGCGCCGGCCGAGGTGGCGGCCCAGGTGTCCACCAGGGTCATCTGCACTACGTCGTAGCGCTCGGTGCTGTGGCGGATGAACGAGCGGCCGTCGTTCACGTGGATCTGCACTTCCGGCCGGAAGTACAGGCGCTTGGAGTACTCCGCATAGCGCTCGCGCATGATGGTGTTAACGATGATGTCGTTGATCTCGATGCCGGTGACGCTCGGGCTGCCCGTGGCCAGCGCGCGCAGCACGTCCACGCCGCCGCCCGGCCCGATGATGGCGAACGCGCCCTGCGGTCGCAGTACGTTGGCCGTGGCCGACGACGCTTCCAGCACGCGGCTGCGCCACTCCGGCTTGCGCATCTCTTCCACATCCTGGTTCATGATGGCGGTGGAAGCGTCGGCGTCAATCACCATGTAGAGGCCGCCGCCGATCTCCCGGACCTCGACGCGGGAGATGGCGTTCCATTGGAAGAACAGTTGGCGGGGCTGTTCGTGGTCCACGGAACGCACAAACTTGATCTCCGCCAGATCGCCGTTGCGGTTCAGCGCCACCAGCACCAGCATCACCAGCGCCATGCGGATTCCGACGTTGCGGCCGGCCCGGCTTTCGCTCCACACCGCGGCCGCGGCCGCCATCACCAGTGCAGCGAGAAAGATGGCGTTGATGGCCCCCACCAGGTTCAGCGCCGGCACCACCGCCAGGCAGGCCAGCGCTCCTCCCGTCAGGTCGGCGCCGTAGAGCTGGGTGATGCGTCCGCTCTCGCGCGCGAACACCACCGAAAGCAGCAGACCGGTGAAGAAGAAGGGCACACCCGTCGCCAGATAAACCGCGGTCAAATTGCCGAAGTTCCTCAGGCTGAGTTCCGGAGAAACGGGGGCCCGTAAGATGACGGACAACGCCACCATGATGGCCACCACGTTCAGCGTGCAGATGCGCGCTGCCACCCTGTTGGTGCTCCAGCGCGCCAGCCATTCGCGCTTCAGGTAGGCAAACACTCCGCCCGCGCCCAGTCCCAGCAGCGCGACTCCAATGGCGAGAAATGCGAAGTGATAGAAAAGGACCACCGAGAACAGGCGGGTGCAGGCCAGCTCCAGCAAGAGCGTCCCGAAAGTGACCAGCCCGACTCCTGCCAGCAGGCGGCGGGGGACGGGGCCGGCGGCGTCGGCGCCGAATAGCACCGGGAGCGCGGTGATTTCACTCATGACAGCAGCATCGTCTCCAACTCATCTGGCTCTGTTGACATCCTCCCCCGGTGGGAGAGCCGGGCTTCAGCCCGGCGTTCACAGCCCTTCTTTCGTTTGTCATCCCGAGCCGCCCGACTGGCCCTGCGTCCGCCGCGGCGGACGCAGGGGAAAAGGGAGGGCGTGCCGAGGGATCTTGGGTTGCTTTTCCGAGTGTCAACAGAGCCAACTCATCTCATAAATGTTGCGCATCCGCCGGAGCTAAAGCCCGTCTCCGAAGCCTTTGTTTACGCGGGCCTGAAGGCCCGCTCTTCCACCGATTCTTGCGATGTGGCATTTACGGGATAAGCCCTATCCTTCCAGGATCACCTGCGCAATCGCCTGCTCTGCAGTGTGCGAAAGCGAGAGCGAGGCCTGCTTCATTCCTAAACGCGCGGCAAACTCGGCCGCGCGCCCGCTGAAGTGCACCGTGGGGCGGCCGCCGGGTTCGCGCCGCACTTCCACTTCCTTCCAGGCCACGCCCCTTCCCCATCCCGTGCCCAGCGCCTTGAGCCCCGCTTCCTTGGCGGCAAAGCGCGCGGCGAAGCGCTCGGCGCGGTTGCGCCGCGACTGGCAGTAGCGGATCTCGGCGTCGGTAAAGATGCGCTCCAGGAAGCGCTTTCCGAAACGCTCGATGGCCGCCGCCACCCGCGGCACTTCGACGATGTCCACTCCTGTCCCGACGATCATGTCTGCGTTGGGATGCAACCGACGCGGAGTAAAAGTAACACACCGGTGGAAGAGGCCGGGCTACGGGCCGGGCTGATTGCAGCAGCCGGCGCCAAAAGCGCGGGCGAGGTCGCCCGCTTCCACACGGGCCGGGCTACACCGGCGCGGTGAGCGCCGTTTCCGACTGCTCGTGGGCGTGGTAGCTGGAGCGCACCAGCGGGCCCGACTCCACGTGCCGGAAACCCATGGCCAGGGCTTCCTGCTTCATGAACAGGAATTCTTCAGGAGGGTAGTAACGGGCGATGGGCAGGTGGTCGCGCGAAGGGCGCAGATACTGGCCGACGGTAAGGATGTCTACGCGCCGGGCGGCCAGGTCGCGAAAGACGTCCAGCAACTCGTCCATGGCTTCGCCCAGCCCCACCATCACGCCCGACTTCGACACCATCCCCGGCGCGAACTCTTTCACGCTCCCCAGCAGGCGCAGCGTGCGCTCGTAACGCGCGCCCGAGCGCACCGGACGGTAAAGCCGGGGCACGGTTTCGGTGTTGTGGTTGAGGACGTCAGGGCGCGCCGCGAGCACGGTGCGCAAAGCTTCGTCGCTGCCCTGGAAGTCGGGGATGAGCACCTCGACCCGGCAGCCGGGCGCGGCCTTGCGGATTGCTTCGATGGTCTGGGCGAAGACGCGTGCGCCGCCCAGGTTGTCGTCGTCGCGGTTCACGCTGGTGACCACGGCGTGCTTCAGGCCGAGCGTGGCCACTGCTTCGGCCACGCGCCGAGGCTCGTCCCAGTCAATCGGTTGCGGATGCCCCTTGGGCACAGCGCAGAACCCGCAATGCCGGGTGCACAGGTTGCCCAGCAGCATGAAGGTGGCGGTGCAATGGTTCCAGCACTCGCCGATGTTGGGACACTGCGCCGACTCGCACACTGTGTGCAGCCCCAGCGAGCGCGCCAGCATCTTGAGCTGGTGATAGTTCTCGCCCATGGGGGCGCGCGACTTCAGCCAAGCCGGCTTGGGCAGCGGCCGCGGCGGGGCCAGATCAATCTGGACGAGTTGGAACGACGCTGCCACGGAACCTTTATTCTACGCTGGCCGGAGTTGTGGACCACCGATTGAATCATTGAGGGATTGAGTCATTGAATCATTTGAAATACGTCGAGCATTGAGAGAATGTTTTGATGACTCAATGATCCAATGACTCATTGATTCAATGATTCAATTTTCCGGCTAAGCCATTTCCTCAACCACCAGCTTCGCATCCTTCGTCAGGTAGCTCTTGCGGCGGAACCAATCCTCCATGGCGGTGGCGAGTTCGGGCAGGGGCACGCGGGAACCGATCTCCATCTGCCCGTCGGCGACGGGCAGGGTGTCGTCGAAAGCGGGAGCGTTGGTGAAGTTACGCATGGCGAAGCTGTCCAGCCACTTCAGCGGGCAGGGCTGGCGCTGGCCATCGGCTTCGTATTCGATACGGAGGGTTCGAGAAAACATGGGAACAGTGGTCAGTGGCTAGTGGTTAGTGGTTTGCGTTTGGTTCTTGGCCTCCGGGGCTAAAGCCGCCTGCCTGGGCGACATTGGACGCGGGCCTAAAGGCCCGCTCTCCCACCGAAAGACTAGCGAAGGAACACCCGGAAATCCGCTCTCCCCGAAAACTGACTACTGACAACTTGCGACTGCTTTCCCGGCCCACTGGCCACTAACCACTAGCCACTGACCACTGTCTTCCTCGGCCCTGCCGCCCGCACCGGTTCCGGCGCTTCGAACTTCTCGAAATTCTTGACGAAGAGCTCGGCCAGGTGGGCGGCCTGCTGCTCATAGGCGGCCTTGTCGGCCCAGGAGTTGCTGGGCGCCAGCAGATCCGACGGCACTTCCGGACATGTTCTGGGTATGCTCAGTCCAAAGGCAGGCTCGGTGGCGAATTCGGCTTGGTCCAGCCGGCCGTCCACGGCGGCGCGCACCATGGCTCGCGTGTAGGGCAAATTCATGCGCTTGCCCACGCCGAACCGGCCGCCGAACCATCCGGTGTTGACCAGCCAGCACTGGGCTTTGTGTTCCCGCAGGCGGGCGCCCAGCATTTCGGCGTAGACCTTGGGCGCAAGCGGCAGGAAGGGCGAGCCAAAGCAGGTGGAGAAGGTGGCCTGGGGCTCCGAGCCCACGCCCGCTTCCGTTCCCGCCACCTTGGCGGTGTAGCCGGAGAGGAAGTGATACATGGCCTGGTCGGGGGTGAGCCGGGAAATCGGCGGCAGCACTCCGAAGGCGTCCGCGGTCAGGAACACCACGTGCTTGGGATGCCCGCCGATGCCGGGGATCACCGCGCCCTCGATGAAGTCCACCGGGTAGGCGGCGCGGGTGTTCTCGGTAATGCTTTCGTCGGCGTAGTCGGGCTCGCGGGTTTCAGGATCGAGCACCACGTTCTCCAGCACCGCTCCAAAGCGCAGCGCGTTCCAGATCTGGGGCTCGTTCTCGCGCGACAGCCGGATGCACTTGGCGTAGCATCCCCCCTCGAAGTTGAAGACGCCGCTGGGGCTCCAGCCGTGCTCGTCGTCGCCGATCAGGCGGCGCTCCGGATCGGCGGAGAGCGTGGTCTTGCCCGTGCCTGAAAGGCCGAAGAAGAGCGCGGTGACGCCGTCTTTGCCGACGTTGGCCGAACAGTGCATGGGGAAAACGCCGCGTCCGGGCAGCAGGAAGTTCATCACTCCGAAGATGGACTTCTTCATCTCGCCCGCGTAGTGCGTCCCGCCGATGAGCACCAGCCCGCGCTGAAAGTTTCCCAGGATGAAGGCTTCGGAAGCGGTGCCGTCGCGCTGGGGATCGGCGCGGAAGCCGGGTGCGGCAATCACCGTGAACTGCGGCTGGTGCGACTTCAGGTCTTCCGCCCGCGGGCGCACGAACAACTGGCGCACGAACACGTTGTGCCAGGCCAGTTCGTTCAACACCCGGATGGGCAAGCGGTACTGGGCGTCGGCGCCGGCGTACAGGTCCTGAATGAACAGCTCGCGCTCTTCCAGATACTCGAGCACGCGGTCGAGCAGCGCGTCAAACTTCGCCGGCTCGAAAGGCTGGTTGACTGCGCCCCAGGCGACTTTCTGGGCGGTGACTTCGTCCTTGACCGTGAACTTGTCCTTGGGAGAGCGGCCGGTGCGGGCGCCGGTTTCGGCCACCAGCGCGCCGTTCGAGGCCAAACGGCCCTCGCCCCGGCGGAGGGCGTGCTCCACCAACGGCCCGGTGCGCAGGTTCCAGTGCACGCGCTCGCGGTGAAAAAGCCCGTCCAGCGGGCTGACTTCAGTGGTAGCGGCCATCAGCACGGCCTCCGGCTGGAGAAAAGGAGTGCAATTGTGCCTGAAATTGTACGCCAGAATCCATCTGCTTGTGCGGAAGCGGGCGACTGGCCCGCTCTATGCCGAAGCCTTGGCCGCAGCCATTTCGGCCAGCGCCTCCTCGAGATGCTCGAGCGTTTCCTCGACGCTGAGCATGTACATGTCGCGGCCGCCCTCCAGGCCCGACTCGATGGCCGCCTTCAGATAATGTCCGGCCGCCTCGACCGCCAGCGGATCGGTGAGCACCTCTCCCGTCCGCCGGTGGTATTCGCCCCAGGCCGGATGGGGCAGCGCGATCCAAACCGGGCGCCCGTTGACCAGAAACTTGATGTCCACGGCGTCGGCGTGGCGCGTGGCCACGGCCACCACCAGCGCCTGAAACGCGCAGTGCAGTTCTTCCCGAGTCCAGCGGTCCAAGGCGCGGAAGTCGGCGTACATAGCGCAAGAATATAACGGAAGCGGTGAACCCGCTGCCAATTTGCGGGAGGTGACATCCCGAGCGCAGCGAGGGACCCCTACAGAAACCGGCCCGCCAGGGGGCAGTAAGCTGAAAGGGCGTGCCAGATAGAATGGGCAGAATGGAAAGAACCTCCCGCCGGACACGCCCCACACGAAAGCCGCCAGCGAAAATCGAAGTCATTCGCGCCGACAACCTCGTTTCCCTTCCCTGGCTGCTTCACGGATTCAGCACGCGTGCGGGCGGAGTATCGAAGCCCTACGGCGGCAACGCGCTCAACCTGGGCTTCACGGACGCCGACACCCGCAAGGCGGTCGAGGCCAACCGCACGCGCTTCTTGCGCGCCGTCGCACAGGGTCGAAAGCGCGGCGCCACGCTGGTCACGCTGAAGCAGGTGCACAGCGACACCATCCACCTGGTCGAGAACCTGCCCAAGCAACCGCTGGTGGGCGACGGGCTCATCACCCGCAATCCCGGACTGCTGCTGGCCGTGCAAACCGCCGACTGCCTGCCCCTGCTGCTGGTGGATCCGAAGCAGCGCGCGGTGGGAATCTTTCACGCCGGGTGGCGCGGCACGCTGGCGCGCATTGCGGAAAAAGGTGTGGCGGCCATGCGTCTGCACTTCGGCTCAGAGCCTCGGCGATTGCTGGCCGCCATCGGCCCGGGGATTCACACCTGCTGCTACGCCGTCGGAGAAGAGGTGCGGGACAAGTTCGCCTCACAGTTCGGTTACGCGGAAGGGCTCTTCCGTAAAGTCATCGAGTCCGACCCGGTGCGTGAGAAGTATCCGCTGCTCTTCTTAACGGCGCGCGCGCCCGGACACAGCGACTTCGGACCCAAGCTGCACCTGGATCTGGTGGCCGCCAACCGCCGCCAGTTGCTCGACGCCGGCCTGCCCAAGGGCAACCTTTGGGCGTCACCCTGGTGCACCTCGTGCCGGACGGACTTGCTGTTCTCGCACCGCGCCGAAAAAGGAGTGACCGGGAGAATGATGGGAGCGGTGGGGATGAGGAATGTATGAAGTGTGATGTGTGATGTGCTGACCTGCCCCCCCAAAACTAGTCCATTGGCAATGTGACTTCTCCATTTACGATGCCCCGCCAGGGGCGAAGGAGGAGTCGTGCGCAAGAGTCGATTCAGCGAAGAACAGATCATCGCCATCCTGAAGGAGTCGGAGGCG